>JBLHNU010000061.1:0-33343 GCA_047622095.1 Desulforhopalus sp. | reverse complement strand
GGTTCTTCCGACTCAAGCGTACTTTTGCCTATAACTCCCAGAATTGTTGAGGTTTGAAACAGAGTTTTCTCCAGTCTCAACAAATTTGGTGAGAAAAATAATTTTTCAAATAGCGTTTTCTTCT
Source organism: Desulforhopalus sp. (assembly GCA_047622095.1). Taxonomy (GTDB): domain Bacteria; phylum Desulfobacterota; class Desulfobulbia; order Desulfobulbales; family Desulfocapsaceae; genus Desulforhopalus_A. The sequence goes on along the minus strand of JBLHNU010000061.1, from coordinate 33,219 downwards.
CCCTTCCCTTTTTCAAAGGGAGGGAAGGGGAAGGCAGAAAATATACGAAGCAACAAAATCTTAAAAAATAGATCGTTTTGCTCCTTCATCTCGTGCACAACCTATTACTACTGGACCATACAGATAAGTACGCGCAATCCTGAAGAACCATAATTGATTCCAAAACCCGTTGGCCAATATGGTGCCTTGCAGTTCAGATACTCCTTTGCAGCCCATAAGAGGCAACGAGGTGTTTTCTCTGGTGCTTGAAACACCAACGCACCTCAGTCAGTAGTTTGGCCGTATCATCTCCTCGACCCTGTTTTAAATAATCAATAAACTCTGAGTGTTCTCGACACTTTTCCTTTCCCATTCAGCATTAATTGTCAAATTAGGCGTCTCATTGAGACGTCCTTTCAAGCGATTTTCCGGTATCGATGCTTTTACTATCAGAACGGTATAATTTTTCAAGCCGCTTTCTTCTACTCGCATTGATGATGTAATCCTCCAACATGTGGCAAATCAACTATCTTGCATTTTCCGACAGGACCAATTTGGGCTCTGGTAGGCAAAGATAATTTCGTGCCAAAATCTAATTTGACTGCATTAAATATTAGTTATTGACAGAGAAACGCCAGCCTTATATGCTAGTATATAAGGCTGTGATGCCAACTAAAACGTAAAGGTTCTGATATAGAGGTGAGCTTTGAGATCTACTCCCAGAGATTTTGTGCAATTTTTGATTGTTCCCAGCCACCTTCGTTGCCATTTGTCGTATCTCCTCCCCTTCTTTATTTGTTCGCGCTTTACCAACAAACCTTTCCAGTTTTCTAAAATCATAATTCAACATCTCAGAGGGATCTCAAACTCAATCCTCTCTTACCCGCTTGTTCAGCGTCGTGAGGTGTGTTTTCGTGTACCGGACAAAGGTTTAAAAATGAATACTCACCATCCTCTCTGGGCGGTTTTTTTTAGAAAAAGTTATCCAACAACCTGCGGTGTGCAATTAAACATAAGGAAATGATATCATGGAAACAAAATCTGATTGGCTAAGTTACGATGTTGAAGAGATGCTTTCGGGAGATAAAAACAGTCTGTGGCACCACATGAAGCCCCATAGTGCTTTTGCGAATCAAGAGCAAATGATTATTACAGAAGGCAAAGGACTTACAGTCACAGATATTCGAGGTCGAGAATATTTAGATGCTACCTCTGGCGGGGTATGGAGCGTCATGGTGGGTTACGGCAGAGATTCCATTGCCGACGCAGTCTGTGAGCAAATGAAAAAGATGCCCTATTTTGCCGGAGTGTATGGCAATATCCCCGCAATTAAATTCGCAAACAAGCTTCTCGAAAAACTCCCTCGTCTCCAAAAGGTATATTTTTCCAATTCCGGTTCTGAAGCTAACGAAAAGGCCTTTAAAATTGTTCGCCAGGCTGCCAAACTCGATCCTGCCCGAAAAGGAAAATATAAAATCCTCTACAGGGATCGGGACTATCATGGCACCACTATTGGAGCATTGAGTGCCTCAGGGCAAGCGGAAAGAAAAGATCATTTCGGGCCCTTTGTTGAAGGCTTTGTGGAAGTACCGCAGTGCCTCTGTTATCGGTGCGACTTCAACAAAACATACCCCGGCTGTAACATGGAATGCGCAACGGCTGTTGAAGATATAATCCTTAGAGAAGGTGCAGAAACAGTTGGCGGAATCATATTTGAACCGATCACCGCAGGAGGGGGCGTTTTACTTCCTGCAAAAGAGTATTTCCCTACAGTCCAGGAAATTTGCAAAAGACATGGTGTCTGGTTAATCATGGATGAAGTTGTCTGTGGTTTTGGCAGAACAGGAAAATTTTGGGGCCATGAACACTATGATGTCGACCCTGATATGGTCACTATGGCCAAAGGCCTTGCCAGCTCCTACGAAGCACTTTCCGCCACCGCAGTAAAACAAGAAATCTATGACATTTTCCTCAACGACTTAACTAAACCTGATCAGAGATTAAATTTCTTCAGAGATATCAGCACCTACGGTGGATGTACCGCGCCAATGACTGCAGCTCTTGAGAGTACCAGAATCATAGAGGATGAAAACCTGGTGGAAAACAGCCGCGAAATGGGCGTTTACCTCCTCGACCAACTTATGACCTTAAAACAGTTACCTAATGTAGGTGATGTGAGAGGTGTTGGTCTCTTTTGCGGAGTTGAATTAGTTACTGATCAACAGAGTTGCACCCCAGTCACAGAACAAGAGATGGCCACTCTCATGGGCAACATACTAGGAGAAGGTGTGATTGTTGGCCGAACCAACAACAGTTTGCCTGGGATGAATACAATTTTAAACTTTGCACCCTGTCTCATTATTACCCGGGACCAGATTGACCAGATTGTGGCAGCAGTGAAAAAAGGAATTGAGAAGACCTTTTGATCAGTTGCTTTAAAAAAGGTGAACTCTTTATGACTATATTAAGTGCTACGTACTCATAAAGTGTTCACGCAAAATCCGCGTTGGCGAATATGCAATTTTAAGGCTCAATCTGTAAAAAACCTCTCATCTTCGTTTAAAATAAAATGATTGACAAGTTACATGCTGACTTGCAGTATAGTATGCAAGCAGTGGAACACGCCTAATAAAGTTCAACGTTTGAGCTCTTTGAAGAAATAGATTAAATAACTAAAGGAGAAACGATGAGTATTGAGGTTATTACTTTTTTATATTTTGCCTGCCTGTTTTTAGGCTTATTTTTAGGGCTACCTGTCGCACTTGGTTTGGGAGGTACTGCTGTTCTTTTTGCCGCCATCTTCGAGCCCAGGTCTCTTTTGGCCATCCCCAGTGCCTTCTATTATACTCCGTGGAACGGGGTGTTAGTAACTGTCCCACTGTTTCTTTTTATGGGCAGTCTTATCCGCTTTTCTGGTATCGCAGAGGCGGCTTATGATGCTGTATATAAGTTGATTGGTCACATTCCCGGCGGGCTTGCAATGGGAACTGTTAAGGTTTGTACCATATTTGCTGCTATTACCGGCATCACCCCACCTGCCACCATCACCATGGGGCAAATAGCATATCCATCGATGATTAAGTATAAGTATAACAAGGCAATTGCAATTGGTTCAATTGGGGCAGGTGGCGCCTTAGGCGCTCTCATTCCCCCAAGTGTTCCGTTCATTTTTTATGGCCTCCTCGCCAAGGTGTCGATTGGTGGTTTGTTCTTAGGAGGGCTTTTGCCCGGACTGATGCTTGCCTCATTTTATATCATATATATTGGTATAAGATGCAAAATACAACCGCACATGGGACCACCAATTCCTCCCGACGAAAAATTCTCCACCCGTGAAAAACTCCACGCATTGGTAAACATATGGCCGTTCATGCTCCTCATTGTTCTTGTGCTCGGGGCAATCTGGGGAGGCGTGGCTACGCCATCTGAAGCTGCCGCCTTTGGTGCTACTGGTGCTTTTGTCATTAATATCATATATCGCAAATTGACCTGGAAGGTTTTACGTGACTCTCTGGAGACCACAGTCAAACTCACTGGAATGGGATTATGGATCTTGATCGGTGCCAATATTTACCTCAACATCTTCAATTCGTTGGGGTGCCAGGAGTTGGTTACGACAATGGTTCTGGGAATGCCAGGTGGTGAAAATGGTATCCTTTTAATGATGATGTTTATTATTTTAATGCTCGGTATGGTTATGGATGACTGGGCAATTATTATGCTCTGTACTCCTCTCTATATTCCGATAATCAATGAGTTAGGTATAGACAAGCTGTGGTTTGGTGTCCTTTTCATTGTTAATATCCAAATTGCTTACCTTACCCCACCCTTTGGGTTTGTTCTTTTTTGGCTAAAAAGTGTCTTACCACCTGATGTAAGCATGGGAGATGTCTACAAGTCAGTTGGACCATTTATCCTCCTTCAATTGCTTGGTTTAGCCTTAATTTTCATTTTCCCTCAAATAGCTTTGTGGCTTCCTAACTTACTAAAATAAGTAACATCCACGAGGCGATGAGAGATACGCTGGTTTCTATGAATACTGGTGAAGATTTTCACCAAAGTAAGACCGGCGACTTACAGAAACAGATACAAGAAATAATAGGTGAGAGGTAAAAATGAAACTATGGAGTATTATAGAAAAAGTTATTGATTTTATTGCCGAATCGATGGGCCGAATTGGCTGGGTTCTGATTCTTTACTTGATGACCTTTGGGGTAAGCGACGTATTTTTAAGATACGTACTAAACTCCCCCTCCTTATGGATATCCGCAACACTTCAGGTAGCAATGGTTTTATTGGCGTGCGTGGGTGGGGTATACGCCTTAAACGATAACGCCTTCGTCAAGTTAGATCTTTTTTATGCTAATTTTTCACCTAAGAAAAAAGCAATCTGCGATCTTTTTACTGTTGTTTATACAAGTATGTTTTTGGGTGTTTTAATTTGGAAGGGAACTACAGCAGCTATGCTCTCTCTTAAAATGAACCAGGTAACCCCAACAAGTATTCCTATACCAATTTATCCTCTAAAGATATTTATACCAATTGCTGCTGTTTTCATGTCGCTTGTCGTAATTAAGAAAATCGTAAATGATATTAGGACGATAGTATCGAAAGACAACGACTAATCCGAAAGCAGTTGTTATCCAGAATTTAAGTAGAACTTACGGAATCCTCGTAATTATTTAGTACATTGAGAGTTGTTAGAAGTGTTGTACCATCTTAGTTTTTAACCCCGATAATCGGGATAAGTGACTTAGTCTTTTTTTCGTAAAACAAAAATAGACCAAAGCCACTCAACATAAACTGTAAAAACCGGAGGGAGACGCAATGAAAAAGCATTCATTAAAAATGATTGCCGTACTGGCCGTTACCAGCATTTTTGCGCTGCAGGGTTCAGTACTTGCAGCCGAGAAGTATGGTAAACCTGACAAGGTGACAAAGTGGGTATTTCAACCATGCTTTGACTCATCAGATGCAGGCTGGGCAAATGGACTTGTTCCCTGGATAAAGGCTGTAGAAAAGGCTACCGAAGGCTCCATTAAAATAAAGCTCGAACCATCTGGTGCGATAACAAGTGGGTCAGAGGCATTTGGTGCTACTGCTGCCGGTATGCTTGACGGATATGCCGGCTGGGCAACTGTCTATGGTGGAGACATGCCTGAAGGTATGTTGGCATTTGGGATGGCAATGGGCGCAAACAACTACCGTGATGCCTGGGCAGCAATGTTTGGTGATCCAAAATATCGAATTGGTGACTTAGTCCAAGCAGCGGCTAATGACCGAAATCTTCAGTGGGTTGGCTGGACGAGTCAGGGACCCAATGCCATGTTCACCAAATTTCCAGTAAACAAAATGGAAGACTTAGCTGGTAAAAAAATGAGAGCTGGCGGACCCCATGCCCTCTTTCACGCTGCCATGGGTGGCGCACCGGTTGCGATGGGTGGTGGAGATATATATACAGGACTCAAATTGGGCACCATTGACGGTACCTACTGGGATACTGGCGGAATTGATGACATGGCTTTCCAGGAAGTCATACAGTATGCAAGTATGCCTGGTTGGTGTCCTGCCCAACATCAGGAGATCTATGTTAATTTAGATCAATGGAAGGGTCTGAATCAGTGGCAGAGAGATCGTATCAACGAAATTTTTATGTCCACCTACTTTGAAACCAGCCGAATGCATGCCCAAGGTGTAAACGAGGCATTAGAGATTCTTGAGAAGTCTGGCGGTAAAGTTATACATATGTCCGAAGCTGAAGTAAAAAGAATGCGGGCAAAAGCAATATCAGATGTATGGCCCAAGGTTGCAGAAAAATCTGACCGCTCTGCTAAAGGTGTTGCGCTGTGGAAAGAGTTCTTGCAAGATATTGGTGAGTTATAGTTAGCCACCTGGATCATTCATTTGCTGTACATTTAAGGCGTATCCGCTCCACTTATTGTGGGGGCTGATACGCCTTACTTTTTTTATATAACGATCAATTTTCGATCGTTCCTTCAGCCCATCTGCATACTGTGAGACGTGGGTGATCATGACAGTAGCAATCCTTTTCATCATATCCGCCCTGACCCAAGCGGGATAGAATCTTTTCGCTAGGCGAAGACGAGCTACATTTACTCTAGAGAATTCCCCGCACAGCCCAGATAATTTTTATAACATTGTTAACTGGGTGGCAAGCATTTCAAGTTTAAACAGGAGAGAATGATCGATGTCCAAAAAGATACTCGTAGTGGGCGGCGTTGCTGGTGGAGCTTCCGCTGCAGCAAGATTGAGAAGACTCAATGAAAAAGACCAGATCATTATCTTTGAAAGAGGAGTTCATGTCTCATTTTCTAACTGTAGCCTCCCATACCGTCTCAGTGATGTGGTTAGCAGCCCTGAAGCATTAGTTTTGTTAGAGCCTTCTGATTTTGCTTCACAATACAATATCGATGTACGGGTTCGAAATGAGGTCCTATCTATTGACAGAGCTGCCAAGGAAGTCTTGGTGAAAAACCACTTGAGCGGAGATACCTACATAGAGAGCTATGACAAATTAATTTTGTCACCTGGGGCTCAACCAATAACTCCAGCCATCAAGGGGCTTGATCTTATAAACCATTTCACTCTTAGAAATGTTGTCGATATTGAAACGCTTCACCAATTCCTCAAGAGCAGAAAACCCGCCAATGTCATTGTTGTTGGCGGCGGATTTATCGGCATAGAAACTGCCGAAAATATAAACATGGCCGGTCATAAGGTAACCGTCATTGAGGCAGCTCCACAGATTCTTAGACAGTTTGACTTTGATATGGTGCAAATCCTCCACAAAGAACTCTATGACCATGGGATTCCTCTGCTACTGGGTGATGGGATCCAATTTTTTGAAAAAGATACGGTGGTATTGCAATCCGGTAAAAAATTGCACGTCCAGGCTGTTGTTTTTGCCACGGGTATCAGGCCGGAGACAGTTCTAGCTGAAGAGGCTCAGCTGGAAATTGGTTTCACTGGCGCGATAAAAGTAGATTCTAACAACCTTACCACCGATAAAGATATCTATGCTATTGGCGATGCAATAGAACTTTATGGCTCTTTATTCAAAGATACCTTTACCCTGCCACTTGCAGGCCCTGCACAAAAACAAGCACGTCAGGCAGCAGACCACATTCATGGACTTCCTGTCGTTAATAGAGGATATATCGGGTCGTCAATTATCAAAGTCTGTGGAAAGAATGCTGCAGCTACCGGTTTATCTGAGGCATTCATAAAATCGAGAAGAATTGATGTCGAATATGACACCGTCAAGGTAATCCCCAGTGACATGGTCAGTTTGATGCCAGACAGTAACGTTATCCACTTCAAATTACTCTATGAAAAATCAACTGGAAAAGTCCTTGGTGCTCAGGCAATAGGTAACGGTAACGTCGATAAAAGGATTGACGTAATCGCCACCCTTATAAAGATGAATGGCACCATTGATGATCTAAAAGACCTTGAACTATGCTATGCCCCACCCTTTGGAACTGCCAAAGATGTGGTCAATTTTGCGGGATATGTCGCTTCGAACAGAAGAAAAGACACCTTTAAGCAGGTTCACGATTACCAGATCCGGGAGCTGGTTGAAGCCGGATCTCTCATTATCGATGTCAGGGGAAAAGAACAGTACGAGCTCAGTCATATATTCACGGCAAAAAACATCCCCTTCGAACAGATCAGAACGCGCATTTCTGAGCTCCCAAAAAAAAGGCCCCTATTTATACACTGCAGAACCGGGCTCGACAGTTACAATGTAGTTCTTATGCTGCAGCAGCTGGGATTTGTTGATGTCTACAATATCGCTGGCGGTTTTTTGGGCATCTCTTACTATGAATTTTTCACAGACCAGACAACAGGTAGAAAACCAATTCTCACCGGCTATAATTTTAATTAACCTTCCTTTAAAATCACCTACAATTTCATAAATAATCCCCACCGCTAGCGGACGGAAGAGTCAGACGCTTTCAAAAAAGCTAAGCCAATCATTGATACAACAATTGAGTGTCCCAAGGGGCGGAATAGTAACTCAAGCTATACAATAAATTAAAAGAACTTGACATAAAACACTGAGCTTATATATTAGTATACAAGTGTCAATCAGGCCAAATTTACTTTAACGTAGAGGGATGTACATTGGGTGTTCGATAGCCCCAAACTCATCTAGGATTAACTGAACAGCCCGGTACGGGTAAAGAATTAACCATTAAAAGGACTTAATTATCATGAGTGATCAAAATTTTACCAGGGTTAAAAATTTCATTAATGGCGAGTGGGTAGAAGAAACCGATGTTGAATATGTCCCTCTTTACAACCCATCCACCGGCAAACAGATAGGTGAGGTTCCACTCTCGTCTGAAAAAACTTCCCTTGAGGCCGTAGACTCTTCTTACGCAGCCTACGATTCATGGAAAAGATTGTCTGTAAATAAGCGCATGAGCTATCTCTTTGATATGCGTCAGGCCATGATAAACCATACAGAGGCACTCGCCGTTTCTATTGCAGTGGATCAGGCGAAACACATAAGTGAAGCAAGGGGTGAGGTTCAAAGGGTTATCCAGATTCTGGAAACTGCCTGTTCCATTCCTATCCTTATGCAGGGAGAGTATTTGGATGGCATTGCTGCCAATATCAATGGGCGAGTAATAAAGCAGTCTCTCGGGGTTTTTGGTGGAGTTGCGCCTTTTAATTTCCCTGCTCTGGTTTTTGGCTGGTTTATTCCCTATGCTATTGGCGTTGGTAATACCTTTATTTACAAGCCCTCCACTCAATCTCCCCTTTTCATGCAATTGATGGGTGATATTTTTAACGAAATTGGATTGCCAAAAGGCGTGATCAACATTGTCCATGGCAATCGTTCTGTTCCTGGAACCTGGTATGAGAACCCTAAAATGACAGGTGTCTGCCTGGTTGGCTCAACTCCTACTGCCAAGAAAATGGGGGAAGCTTGCGGTCGTGGTGGTAAGCGATCCATGCTCCTGGGTGGTGCGAAGAACTATTTAGTAGCGATGGAAGATGTCAATTGGGACGTATTCATCCAGAACTTTCTCCACTCCTGTTATGGCTCTGCCGGACAACGTTGCCTTGCTGGGTCTGTCATTGCAGCAGTACCTGAAATATATGACGAATTAATCGAGCGTATCACGGAGGCCTCCAAGGCCGTTACCATTGGTGATGCCATGGACCCAGATATCTACATGGGGCCCGTCATTTCTGCAAAGGCCAAGGCCAGCATTGAGAACTATATCGAAATCGGCATTGAGCAAGGTTCCAGACTTGTCCTTGATGGCCGTAACCCTAAGCTGCCAGAGGCAAACAAAGACGGGTACTTTGTTGGACCAACCATCTTTGCTGATGTTACCCCTTGCCGTCGAATTGCTCAAGAAGAAATCTTTGGACCTGTTGTTGCTGTAATGAAGATCGGCGGTCTCGATGATGCTCTTAACTTGATTCGCGAGCAGGAATTTGGCAATGGCGCCTGTATCTTCACCCAGAACCAGTATTATGCCGAGAAATTCATCCAAGAGGCGGATACCGGCATGATAGGTGTAAACGTTGGGGTATGTGCACCACATCCTTATCTTCCTTTTGGCGGCATCAAGGATTCTCATCTTGGTACGGACAAGGTACAAGGGAAAGATGGTATCGATTTCTTTACCCAGAATAAGGTTGCCACCATCCGCATCGCTCCGCCAGAAGGGGTGGATGAGAGCGGCAAGAAAATTGATGGCGATCCTTCAGTTAGAAGTTGTGTTGCCTCGTAATATCTGAGCCCGTTGATTTACTGTCTTTTGGCCCGATATCTTCGTTATACGAAAAAAAATAATCCTCGGAGGTAAGCGCAGACTCCGATATCAATTATATGCCTGTGGTTATTTTTTTAGTATGCCTTGATCTCGAACAAAAGTCCTAGTAAATCAACAGACTCATATCTGAATTCTATCCTGACTCTGCAAACAAATTCCAAAATTTGCGGAGTCAGAAATAAGAGAACTCCTGTTGATCAACTATTTCAAATTTTGAGGAAGTAAAAATGGCTCAATTTCAGTATGGTTTTATCGTGAAAGCTCCCGGTTACAAGCTTGGGGAAAAAGATGTGGCTTTGGAGTCAGAAGCGTTTAAGTCGAATATCATTGGTGTCGGTTCTTTAGACGAGGCCTGTGAAGCAGCAAAGCAGTTGGTGACAAAAGGTGTTACCTTGATAGAGCTTTGTAGTGGTTTTAAGGCAGATGATGCCAAATCAATTTTCGAGGCGATCGAAGGGTCAGCCAGGGTTGGTTATATTGGCGAAATCTTAGTGAAGCAATAACGAGTGCCTCAACAAAAAACTGACTATTGTTCCCAGGAGGCCCACGACAGAGCCTCCTGGATTTTCCATGCAATCCCCATGTCCTAAAATATTAATATAATCAGACTATTATTTCATTTCTTGCACTGAAGACGTATTAATATTATTAAGAAACTATAGAAGTTTACAGAAGAATCACAGTCCCACCAAGGATATTTCAATGCCACTCGACAACCAGCCGGGCAATCATCTTCTCAGGGTTCAAGTCTATGACTACCTGCAAAAACAGATGCGTATCGGTGCGTTAGAACCAGGGGCTTCGATTAGCGTAAATACCATGATAAAAGAGTTGGGCATCAGCCGAACCCCTTTACGCGAAGCACTACTCTTACTTCAGGAGCAGGGATTTGTGTCAATTCTTCCCCAGCGAGGAGTGAAGATTAATGCCCTCAGCCTGGATGATGTAAAAGATATTTATGAAATTTTGGGGGGAATTGAATCTCGAGTAGTACTTTCAGTTTTTCATAAGATAGGGGAAAATGAGATTCAACAGATGAATCAACTCAATTCACAGATTGAGGGCTGGTTAGTCAAAGAAGATATCATCAGGCACAATCAGGCCAATATTGCGTTCCACAATGTCTTTCTAGACCTCTCCGAAAATCATCGTCTTCTCAAATATGTAAAAAATCTTAAGATGCAACTTTACGACTTTCCAAGAAGGAACTTTGGGAAACAGTGGAATAGCACGAATTTGCAAGAGCACAGGGAGTTCGTAAAGCTGATCCAAAAAGGAAAAGCAATTGATACGGCGGACTACTGGAGAGACATACACTGGGAATTCGACCCACCCGATTCATTCATTGTCATTACGAGTTAATGATGACGATATTGTATTATATCCTATTGAAATCAACAATATAATCAAGACCAGCTACAGCATTTTTACTCCTCTTTTTTACCCGGTAAAAATTCCCATGAAAACTCAAGTTACAAGAACATATCAAGAAAAAATCAAGCTTGTTATCTTTGACTGGGCTGGGACCATGGTTGATTTTGGTTGCCAGGCACCAATCGATGCATTTGTTACAGGATTCAGGGCCATGGGGGTTGAGGTTAGTATGGAAACTGCTCGCATTCCTATGGGAATGGAAAAGCGAAGCCATATCAAAACGGTCCTTGATTTTCCTGAGGTCGCAGAAGCATGGAAAAAAGTTCATGGGCGCGTGGTGACTGATAGGGATATAGATAGCATGTATGACAATTTCACATCTCTGCTCTTAAGAAGTATTGAATCCAAGAGTGAACTTTTGCCAGGGGTGCTTAATACGGTTGAGACTCTAAGAAAAAATGATGTGAAAATCGGAGCGAGTACCGGCTATTTCACAGAGGCTGCAGAGATTGTAATTCAATGCGCAGCCAAAAGTGGCTACATACCTGACTTTTCCATCTGCTCTTCTGATGTCCCCGCTGGCCGTCCTGCTCCTTGGTTAATCTTCAGAACAATGGAGACCCTCAACGTCTGGCCGCCTGAAGCCGTCGTCAATGTTGGTGATACTCCAGTAGATATTGAATCAGGGCTGAATGCAGGGGTTTGGTCCGTTGGAGTCGCTGCAACGGGAAATCAGATGGGATTCACAGACAAAGAACTTCAAAATCTTGGCCCGGATGAATACAGACGACGTCTTGAAAAAGCTCGGTCAAGCCTGTTTAAAGCAGGTGCGCATTATGTCATAGATACAATGGATCAACTTCCAGCTGTTGTAGACAATGTAAATAAATGTCTTGCCAGGGGAGAGAAACCGTAAACCAACATTGAGGTGAAGACATGTTTATCAATGGTCAATGGCTGAAAGCCGAAAGCGACTGCAATTTCCAATCTTATAATCCCGCGACCGGTGAAGCCATCGGGCAAGTCCCTGCTGGTGGCGGTGTTGATGCGATAAAAGCAATCGATGCAGCGGCCGCTGCTTTTGAACAATGGTCCACACAAACCGCATATCAGCGATCTCATTTCTTGTATGAAGCTCATGCCTTGATGATGGAGGGGTTGGAGCGGTTGGCAGCCATCATGACCGAAGAGCAGGGCAAGCCTATCCAAGCCGCTCGCAACGAAGTTAAGTACGGTGCTGATTTTTTATTGTGGTATGCAGAAGAAGCCAAACGCATTTACGGCCAAACGATTCCTTCCTCCAGAGCAGACCAGCGATTTTTGGTCCTCCGCCAGCCTGTTGGCGTCGTGGGGGCGATCACGCCTTGGAACTACCCCATCTCCATGATCACCCGAAAAGTAGCTCCGGCACTTGCTGCTGGTTGTACTCTTGTGCTTAAACCTGCAGAAGCAACACCTTTGTGTGCCAAGGCGGTTTTTGAGGTGTTTGAAAAAGCAAACTTTCCTGCCGGGGTTGTCAACCTCGTGACAGCCCTTGACCCCAAACCGATTGGAGATGCGTTTCTTAACGACTCTAGAGTCCGCAAGCTAACATTTACCGGATCGACCCACGTCGGCAAGATGTTGGCTCGTGGAGCGGCATCTCAACTAAAGCGTGTGTCTTTAGAACTTGGTGGTCATGCCCCCTTTATCGTATGTCGCGACGCCGATCCTGTACATGCTGCCAAGGGGCTTGCTCTGGTCAAATTCCTCAATGCCGGCCAAGCCTGCATTAGTCCGAATCGCGTTTTTGTCCATACTGACATCATTAAACCATTTCTAAAAGAAGTCTTGAATAGGGTCTCAAGCTTGAAGGTTGGTTCAGGATTTGACGCAGGTGTACGAATCGGCCCGCTTATAAATGATGAAGCTCTGGAGAAAGTCGATCGCCAGGTTCGGGATGCTCTTAGTAAAGGTGCACGTCTCGTGGCTGGAGGATGCCGTTTGTCTGATTCGGGCCTTGATAGAGGTCATTTTTATGCGCCGACGATTCTAACCGATGTGAATTCCCAGATGTCGATCTATCGGGAAGAAACCTTCGGTCCAGTTGCTCCCATTATCCCATATAACAACGAAGATGATCTTCTTGCCATGGCTAATGACACCAATTATGGCCTGGCATCATACGTTTATACCAATGACCTGAAGAAGGCCTTTAAGCTGTTCGAAGGGCTTCATTTCGGTATTGTCGGTATCAATGATATCAACCCGACATCAGCAGCGGCACCGTTTGGTGGAATGAAAGAAAGCGGATTGGGCCGCGAAGGTGCAAGGGAAGGTATTGATGAATATCTGGAGACCAAACTCGGAGGGTTTTGCATATAGGGTGTTTTCCTTGAGGATTCACCTCTTAGGATTACCCATTGTTCTCAGATAGGTTCGAACTTCAGGATTGCAGGCACAAGCTCCGCAGTGGTCATGGGTATCATTGTGTCAATTTCGTTGCAATCACCTGAGATTTTTATATAAGCGACACCCGGAGTACAAGTGTCGCTTATATTTATTCGGGATTACTTGTTACTTGGAAAGGAAAACGATGAACCTTCCCGCATACTGGCTGATGGCCAGCGTTGGGTAACCGTCTTGCGTCGAGTCCAAAAACGAACACCATCTGGACCATACATAGATAGATCGCCGAAGAGTGAGCGTTTCCAGCCGCCGAAACTGTGATAGGATACAGGTACAGGGAGCGGCACGTTTACACCCACCATTCCCACTTTGATATTATCGGTGAAATAACGAGCCGATTCTCCGTCCCGAGTAAAGATACAGGTGCCATTGCCGTACTCATGACTGTCAATCAGGTTCATGGCTTCCTGCTGAGTCTTCACTCGAACTATACAGAGAACAGGGCCAAATATTTCATCTTTATAGATTTTCATTTCTGGAGTGACATTGTCAAACAGGCACCCACCAAGGAAGAAACCGTTCTCGTATCCCTCAATGACGATGTTACGGCCGTCTACTACCAGAGTGGCACCTTCTTCGACGCCTAGATCGACGTACCCTTTAACTTTCTCAAAATGCTCCTTGCTAACAAGAGGGCCCATATCGTTTTTGGCATCGCGACCTGACCCGACCTTCATAACAGCCAACTCAGTTTTGATTTTTTCGACGACGGCATCACCAGTTTCATCTCCTACGGCTACAATGACAGGTAGCGCCATGCATCGTTCTCCGCAGGAACCATAGGCGGCGCCCATTATTGCACTTACCGCATTATCAATATCCGCATCCGGCATGAGAATGCCATGATTTTTAGCTCCGCCAAGTGCCTGTACCCTTTTACCGTTGGCAGTGGCGGTTGTGTAAATATATTCAGCAATCGGGGTGGATCCGACAAAACTAACCGCCTGGACTCGCGGATCGTTGAGTATGGTGTCTACAGCCTCCTTATCCCCCATAACCACATTGAGAACTCCTGCAGGTAGCCCTGCTTCAAGAGCGAGTTGGCCCATAAAAAGTGATGCCGATGGAGTCTTCTCAGAAGGTTTGAGTATAAAAGTGTTGCCGCAAACTACAGCTAAGGGCCACATCCAGAAAGGCACCATTGCAGGGAAATTGAATGGGGTGATTCCTGCGACTACACCCAGGGACTGGAATTCACTCCAGGAGTCAACTCCGGTTCCAACGTTCTTGGAATGTTCGCCTTTGAGTAGTTGAGGTGCGCCGCATGCAAACTCTACGTTCTCAATTGCACGGGTCAACTCGCCCATGGCATCGTCATGGACCTTGCCATGCTCGTCGGTAATCATGTTGCAGATGGTTTCGCTATGCTCTTCCAACAGCACTTTCAACTTGAACATCACCTGGGCTCGTTTGGCGGGAGAGGTGTTTCTCCAAGCAGGAAATGCTGCTTCAGCAGTACTAATTGCTTCTTCCATGGTCGCCTTAGATGCTAAGGCCACTCGCTTGGTCACTTCTCCTGTTGCCGGGTTGAAGACATCCTGATGACGATCCTCAACACCAGATACATTTTGACCATTGATTAAATGCTCAACTATTTTTGTCATTTTTTCCTCCACGGGGCTGCAAACTGACACACAAAAAAACGAGTGGGCCATGTGTTTTTTTAGTTGAAAAATGCAAACGCATTTCGCTTTTATTAATCTGATGCTTATTTATTTTAAACCCTAGCACTGTTTAATAAATTACACAACGCCAAAATCCACAAACACCTACTATTAGAGACAACAACCTTTTTTCATCACATAAAAACAGAATATAGTGTGGAAATATTAAACACTCAAACCAAGAGACACTCTCTTTGAAACAGGATGTTTCTCGATAATTATTTCTAATAACGATCACCTGAAAGTCCAATAGGGAGAGAATTACTTTCGCCAACAAATCAGATGCAAAAAAAAGAAAAGAAAATTTGTTGAACAGTATGGGAGCGGTGACTACCTGCCGCCTCCAGAAAACCTTAGAGGGTCGGAGGCGAACAGGCACTGATCATTTCCACCTCTATCTCACCAAGATTTCGGAATCGATGTGGAATTCGGCTATCAAAATAGTAGGCATCTCCTGGACCAAGAATGAAAACCTCCCCTCCAACTGTTAATTCCAGTGAACCATGGACCACCACTCCCCCCTCCTCTGATTCGTGGTGTAGCATCTCGTCACCACTGTCCGCCCCGGGCTCGATCCTCTCGTGGAGAATCTGCATTGCTTTCTCCTTAAGGTCCTTGCCTACCTGTTTGAAAGAAAAACCAGAGCTACCTATTTCAACCAGCTCATCTGCTTTGAAAACTATCTTCTTTTGCCCATTGGTGTTGATAGAGAAAAAATCCGAGAACGAAATGGGGATTGCATCGAGGATTTTTTTTAGTGTCGCCAGGGAGGGACTATTGCGGTTCTGCTCTATCATCGAGATTATCCCGTTGGTGACTCCAGCTTTTTTGGCAAGCGCCCGCTGTGACAGACCATACATTTCCCGAATACCGCGCAATCGCGTCCCTGCATTGAACTCCATCTACCCTTCTCCTATTAAGATTCTCTTGTGCCTTGTCTAAAACACCAAACCAAGGCAACCGTTCAGATCAGGTTTGCATTTATAAAAACACAAACGATCATTTCAAAATACAACTATACGCAAAACATGAACCCCAGACAACGTTTTATATTTTAAACACCAATAAAGATTCACTGTCCAGAACACATGACGACAAAAGCAGAAAATATCCTCAAAATATTGATATTTATATCTTTTCTTACATGAGAGAAAAAACACCACATAACAAACCAGACACCTAGGTGTTTATAATTCAACCAACATCCTCAAAAACCAAGAAATAATTTCGTAGCGATCAACAAATAGGTGAACTCTTACGGACAACTCTTCATCGCAACAAACTCTCACTTCACAAAGCACCCGCATATGAGGAGATTATGAAGTGGGCACTTCTTAAACAGTGAATTACCTCATATTGGGGATGGTATACTTTGACCAAACAAAAGAGACGACTCGGAGCCAATGTTCAAGTTCTTCTCCATTTCCTAGATACAGGAAACTTCTTCATTTTGAACATCTAATATGGTAATTGAGATTGCCAATAGATATATTTCTAACTCTTTGATAAATAATAATTAACTGTTTTAGAGAGTAACCTGAAAGGGCTCCTCTGCTTTCCATTTAAAGTCAACATTCGGTCTTAAGAAAGGATATCAATTGAAAGTGCTTTCACGGCCCAGGCATATTTTGCCACTCATTATTTTTTCTCAGTTTCTTGGTACTTCTACTTGGTTTGCAGGCAATGCCATTTTACCGGCATTGCAACAGCAATGGGAGATCGGTAACCAGGCGTTAGCCCCTTTGACCAATTCCATACAATGGGGTTTTATAGTAGGCGCTCTCTTGTTTGCTGGTTTGGCAGTGTCGGATCGATTCTCACCACGCATATTGTTCTTTGTCTGTTCCACACTATGTGGCCTAAGCAGCCTGTTTATCGCAATCTCTGCACAAAGTTTGGACCAGGTGCTGTGGCTGCGATTTTTTAGCGGTATGATGCTTGCCGGAATCTATCCGGTTGGAATGAAGATGGCCGCTGGCTGGTATCCCCAAGGGTTAGGGCGTGCTCTTGGCTATCTTATCGGAGCATTAGTCCTTGGAGCCGCAACTCCGCATCTGTTATCCAGCTTGCCCGATGTATCCTGGCGCCAGGTAATGGCGATGGTCGGTACCGCTGCGTTGCTTGGTGGCCTCATGATTCTGATCTGGGTACCAGACGGACCAGTCTTATTTAAAGGTACACGATTTAAGTTGAGGGCATTGACGGAGATTTTCACCTGCCCCCCACTACGGGCGGCCGTTGGTGGCTACTTAGGGCACTGCTGGGAGCTTTATGCCGTCTGGGCAATCGCCCCACTTTGGTTGATGACTTGGAATCAGTTGCATGAAGCTACACTGAATCCTGCTTTTTGGACCTCTGTAATAATCGCCAGTGGAGCACTTGGTTGTGTATTGGCGGGGGACTGGTCACTACGTTTTGGAAGTAGAGCTGTGGCGGAAAAAATGTTACTTATTTCGGGAGGATGTTGCCTTCTCTCACCCTTAATGATGTCGGCACCTGTATGGTTGGTGTTGCCGTTTTGGCTCCTCTGGGGCTTCTCAGTTGTGGCTGACTCAGCACAATTCTCTGCACTATCTGCGAGAGCCGCTCCTCCTGAGGTAGTTGGTTCTGTACTGACCTTGATCAATGCCTTTGGTTATGCCACAACCGCCCTGGGGGTTGAGCTGATTGCAGCAATGATGGGGGCAATTGCAGTAAAATGGTTAGCATGGTGTCTGTTGCCGGGACCACTTTTAGGAGTTATGAGTTTACGGATCCTCAAACAGAAATACCGATATAATGAAAACAAATTATAATGAAAAGCTTGGGTTTCTCTCATCAATAAGCGCATCAGCCCTGTTTGCATTAGCCACTCTCTATGTGCAGATCCTAAAGCCATTGTCTGGATTTGTTATTGCCGGTCAGCGTATTATATGGACTTCATTGGCCATGATTGTATGCCTGCTTATCGTTGGACAGTTCAAAAAAACAGTTCGCCCTTTGACTAATCCGGCAGCCCTGCCCGGATTGATATTAGGCAGCCTGCTCATCGGTCTACAGTGGGGTCTGTTCGTGTGGGCACCCGTTAACGGGAAAACTCTGGATCTATCTCTGGGCTACTTTCTTGCCCCTATTGTAATGGTCTTTGTAGGTAGGATATTTTTAAGCGAAAAGCTGTACACAATGCAGTGGGGAGCAGTATTGTTAGCAAGTGTAGGAATCATCTACACCTTTTATTCAAGCGGAGGTTTTTCCTGGGTAACGCTACTAGTGGCACTAGGTTATCCTGCTTATTTTCTACTACGCCGGTTTCAAGCCTTACCCCCAATAAGTGCCTTTTTTATCGAAAACTTATTGTTGGTTCCATTAGCAATTGGGGGTTGTATTTATTTCAGTCACGGCATACAGCCTTTCGACTACTCTGGTCAAATGCTATTAGCATTTCTGGGTTTAGCTCTTCTAGGCTCAGCAGGAATGATATGCTTACTAACCGCCAGTCGTCAACTACCTATTTCACTTTTTGGGCTTCTCGGATACTTAGAGCCGGTTTTAATATTTTTGGTGGCTATTTGTTTTCTTGGAGAGTCTGTATTGAAATCCGAGCTACTAACCTACATATTAATTGTGGCTGCCTTAGGACTACTAGCAGTGGATAAAATGTACCGATATTCAGCCTCTATAAAAAAACACGACATTCATACTTGAACAGCCGCAAATTTTACAGTGTACTGATTTACCGCATCCACCTTTTTCTTTTGCATAGGATCATTCAAACACATCCCCACCTAATTTTTCTGCAATCTGCTCTGTTTTTTGCACCATGCAACATACTCTATATCATAATAGACTTACCTTTGTTCCAATAGCTTATTTCATATGTAATTTACTGATACTATAATCTTAAATCAGTTTTAAATAAAATTACGATTAGCATAATAGTACCATAACTTCCCAAGAAGACAAAAAGACGGAACGAGCACAGCATCACGGGTTTTAAATGAAAAACCACAATCACCTTTGACCGTATCAATACAAAATGATACGATATTGTTAATAATCATATCCTCGTTTTTTTCGATCAAAATGTTAATGCTTTTGATCTCAAGTTATGAGGCATAACGTTCGAAGGAAACATTCTACACTTTTTGGGATACCATGAAAAAAAGCACCTTAGTTATCAGTTTGTGTCTCTTGATCCTACTGGGATTTACCGAGAAATCATTTGCGAAAGAAAAAGTTGCGTGGTTCAAGAGTGGTGCGAATTCTAAATTTTGGCCCATTGTAGAACAAATCATGGTGACTGCGGCAAAAGATCTTCAGCTAGATCTAAATATTTATGAATATAACAATGATCCTTTTTACATGGAGACTTTGGTAAAAGAGGTCCTCGCTGATCCAGATATTCGACCTGACTGTATCCTCATCCATAATTTCAAAAACAGGGGTGAGAAAATACTACAGCTCGGAGAGCGATTTGAAGTTCCAGTTTTTTTGTTTAATGCCGGTTTCACTGCTGACTCTCAGGTAGGGAACCCAAGAGAAAAATATCCTCATTGGATTGGTCAAATGGTTCCCGATGACGAATACGGAGGCTATCTCCTAGCGAAGGAACTCTTTTTAAAGGCTGCAAGCCTTGAAAAAGATAAATTAGTACCTCTACAGATGGTTGCTCTGGAGGGTAATAGAACGTCCAGTGCCTCAATCAAAAGAGTCGCCGGACTAAAAAGAGCTTTGGCAGAACACCCAGAGGTTATAAATAATCAATTTTTCCATTCAAAATGGAAAAAAGAACTCGCTAAAGAGGCATTCCAGGCAACACGTCGTCGCTACCCCAAAACTACCATTTTCTGGGCAGCCAGTGAGACTATGTCGATAGGTGTTATTGAGGCAGCAAAAGAACAAGATCTGCTCCCTGGAAAAGACGTATTCACAGGAGGTTTTGACCTTCTTCCAGAAAATAAAAAATATATTGAGACAGGTGAAATGACTGCGAGTGTCGGCGGCCACTATTTCGAAGCGGCTTGGGCACTTGTGCTTATTCATGATTACCTGCATGGTATTGATTTTGGCACTCAGGAGACCACATCTTTTACTACACAAATGACCTCACAAACAAAGGATAATTTTGTAAATAATAACGATATTTTTACTGTACTCTCAACACCTCTACTCGACACTCTGGACTTTGGGCGCCTCTCAAAACACTTGAATCCTGAAGTTAAAAAATATAATTTTGATTTAGATTCTTTTCTCCAAAGCAGAAAAAAACATTTATGACCGTAATACCCCCATCACCAGTCATCAGTACACGCGGATCCATCGCAACCGGACTTATTAAAAAGGCCTTCCTTGTGTATATCCTTTTTGCACTGACCATTACTGCCATACACATGTTTATGGAATACAGACGTGTGAAAGAAGATGTAATTGTGGAACTCAATACTGTCTATTTAACTTTTCGAAAACCCCTGGCCATCGCTGTCTGGGACGCGGACCGAGAACAGATAGCATCGTTGTTAGAAGGGCTCGTGGCCAGTAAATTAATTTATGGAGTATCAGTTACCGAAGCAAAAGGGATTCTTGTTCAACAGGTTGGTAATGTTGTCTCCCCTGTAAAAGGACAAAAATTTGAAGATGGGCTTGGAGTTCGTCTGGAGAGTATTAACAATCAGGACTATCTCTTTGGCTACCAATATCCTATCAGCCACTCTGAAATAGGTCCCCCTAAAATCCTCGGCCATGTCGCACTCTTTACAAGTAAGCTGATAATACTGAACAAAATTAAATACCAATTTTTTTACATTATAGTAACCGAGTGCATTAAAGCCTGTATCCTCTGGCTGGTGTTTCTTTGGTATGGGAAGAGACAACTCACCCGCCCTCTCTCCGGACTTGCTGTAAAAGCATCCGAGGTTACGATGGATAATCTGCAGCCTATACATATCAATGTCCCTGGTAAAACACGAAATGAAGTTACAGTTTTACAAGATGCTTTTAATACAATGATAAACAATCTTATTCAGGGAGTTAAAAAGCAAAAAGATCTGTATTCAGAATTGGATTTATTTAAAAATAATCTCCAATTACAGGTAGATACCCGCACGCAAGAACTGCAGGAAACAAACAGAGATCTCACAGCTCAAATTAAAGAGAGAAAAGAAGCAGAGGATAAAGCGAGTCAGTATGGTCGGATTCTAGAAAATTCGTTAAACGAAATTTACGTTTTCAATTCAAAAAACCTTGAATTTCTCACGGTTAACAAAGAAGCAAGAAAAAACCTTGGATACTCTTTTAATGAGCTGAAAAGTCTTACTGTTCCAGACATACTACCCGAATTTTCGACAAGTACCTTTGAGGACAAAATTTCACCTCTTCACCGAAGAGAAGAAGAAATGCTGATCATTGAAACCACCCATAAAAGAAAGGACGCATCAACGTATGATGTTGAGGTGCATTTGCAACTCATGACCTTTCCTGGAATGGAAGTTTTTGTAGCAATAATTTTAGATATTTCAGAAAAAAGGTTGTTGGAAGAGCAGTTACGCCAATCTCAAAAAATGGAGGTTATCGGTACCCTGGCAGGTGGGGTTGCCCACGACCTCAATAATATTCTATCCGGCATTGTGAGTTATCCCGAGTTGCTCTTAACAGGCATCCCTGAAGACAGCCACCTGCGAAAGCCTCTTTTGACGATACAAAATTCAGGCCAAAAAGCCGCACGCATTGTACAGGATCTATTGACCATGGCAAGACGGGGCGTTTCGGTCACTGAGGTTGTAAATCTTAACCAGGTTATTTCTGACCAGCTGGAAAGTCCTGAGATGGAAGAACTTACTTCTTTTCACCCATGTATACAGGTCATACACAAGCTTGATGATGCGCTTCTGAATGTTAAAGGCTCCCCAACACATTTGTCTAAAAGTATCATGAATCTTTTGTCGAACGCTGCAGAAGCAATGTCGACAAAAGGAATAATTAAAATATCCACAGCCAATGTGTACCTTGACAAAGCGATCAAGGGCTATGAGGAAATAGCAGAAGGTGATTACGTGAAGCTCACCGTTTCTGATGATGGAATGGGCATCGCCCCGAAAGATATTGAAAAGATATTTGAGCCATTTTATACCAAAAAATCGATGGCAAGAAGTGGAACTGGTCTTGGAATGGCAGTCGTTTGGGGGACAGTAAAAGATCACAACGGCTATATTGATATTAAAAGCACTGAAGGAGCAGGTACAACTATAACCATCTACATTCCAATCACACGGGAGGGGTTGAAAGAAAAAGCAGCAGCAACTTCTCTGGATGAATACAGAGGAAATGGGGAATCGATTCTCATTATTGATGATGTGGAAGAACAGCGGGAAGTTGCAAGCGCTATGCTGGAAAAACTTGGATATTCAGTTTTTGCTGTTTCAAGCGGAGAGAATGCGCTTGAGTACCTGAAAACCAACTCACCTGCCCTTCTTATCTTAGATATGATAATGGAGCCAGGGTTGGACGGTCTTGACACGTATAAACGCGTTCTTGAAATCAACCCTCTCCAGAAAGTGATTATTGCCAGTGGTTATTCAAGGACAAGTCGTGTTATAGAGTTGCAGCAACTCGGAGCAGGTAGATACGTAAAAAAACCATATACTCTGATGAGTATCGGTTTTGCTGTGAAAGAAGAGCTTGAGGCCTGATCAGGCTGCACGGCAATATTCGTAAATGGAATTGCGCTCTAGCTTCAAAAAATCAAACTGTATCCAGCCTCACTTTAATTACCTATACACCCTAAAAACCTCAATGCTTTGATTGGAAAACATCACTTGGTGTCCACCGAATGAGTGCGTTGAAGTAGATATTTAATCACAGCCCGGTCCAAAGAAAACTGCCCCGAACACTTATCATTACTTTGCCCTTCTCCTTGCCCCTCATACTCAACAACCACATTTACACCAAAAGGTGTCTTTACCTCAACTGCACTCTTGGGGGTCACGACATGTGAACCATCTATTTTCAGGGCGGCCGTACCGGAATGAGTAATCAGGCTACGGTTAGCTATACGGTCTTTTCGGTTAGGTGAGCAGACACTTCGGCAAAATCCACATACCGTAGAATAGAACCAGTCAGGATCAAAGATCGCTTCTCGATAGTTGGCAAAACTGTTATTGACATCCTGCATTTGAGGATCTGACTTCTGTAAACTGATGCACAATGCATCGAGCTCTTTTTTGTTTTCAGGCAAAGATTGTCCGAGTCGGTAGGGGCTCCAATTCGACCAGGTAGCAGAAGTAGAGAGTCCTTCGTACCCAGTACAACCAATCCAACAGCAGGTGTTGGGTCGTTTTGTAGATATCGTTTCTGTAATACCGGCTACTGTAACCTGGGTAGCAGCCTTTGGGTGGATCATTTCCACAGGACAGACCTGGCTACATATCTTGCATTTGTCGCAAGGATGCTCGTCATCAGGAATTGGTGTGTCGGACACCAAATTAGCTGTGGTTATTACGCTTCCGAGCTCCACGAGCGCACCGTATTTTGGGGTTACCAAATTACCGCTCCACCCCAAACGCCCTACCCCTGATGCCACAGCAGCATAACGATGAGAAAATTCTGGAATAAACTCTGTCATCTCAGTAACGTCTGCAGCAGCTTCTTCTGGCCGATAGTTATTGTTGAGGTCTACGTTAATGGCTTCATATCCCTCGGACCTTAGTTGTTCAGTGAGCGTATCCCCTATCCTGTACAGTGTTCTACCAATTGCTTTTCGATTTTCACAATGGGGCCACCAGCTCCTTTTACTTATGAAATCTTGTGTGAGTTCCTCGTCTAAAGAGACTGCAAATGAAATAACTGAATTTGCAGATGGCAGAAGATAGCGTGGGTCTGCAGAGGGAGGACTATTCGCAAGGATTTCAGTGGTTGTTATACCGACTACATCAGCACCGAGACTCATTGCTAGTGATTTCAGCCTTTTTTCCAGAGAAGCCATTGCGACCACCTTCATTGCAGGATTAAGAGAGTTCATTCAAATTTTTTAAGTTAGGGAAAAATTTATCAGAGATAATGGCGCTTTTGTCTTAACAAACCGCTTCGTGAGCCAATATCCGAATCCCTATTGCTACTGGACCATTGAATGCTATGCGAAGGCCTTTGTAAAGAACACAGCACCTCAACTGCCACCGAGTATCCGGATCAACGTTGTTACTCTTACAATCTATCTCCGTCCTCCTCCGCCTACACGTCCGCCACCTGAGCGAGCAGCTCCCCCTGTGCGGCTACCTACCTCTGAACGAACATTTTCTCTCGCCTCTGACCGATTATAATGTCGATTCGCTCCGGATCGATAGTAGTTATCATACTCCCAGGTATTACGATGGTTGTAACTGGCTCCCCCGCTGTATCCCGTTGAACTGCACCCTGTTATTACGATCATGAGAAGTGCGGCGAACAGCATATATAAAATCGGTATCATTTTACTCATATCAGCCTCAAGTTGTTTACTGGATTAACGATTTCAATGACTCAATCATCTGGCTGAGATCGTCACCGTAACTGATGGTTGTATCACGGGGGCCAATATAGATTGCGATCGCCACGTGCTCGGGTGAGAGCTGGAAAAAACCTGTCCGAAAATCCATAACCTCGCTATCTTTTTTTCCTGTGCCGCTGATGTAATTAACCTCCATGGAGTTCAAGGTATCATGCTTACGTCCGGTGATAACCAGATCGGCAAGCAGATCTAGTCCGAGGGAGGTCATATACTCCTCTGCTCCTTCGATTTTCTCCAAAGCTTCAGGAACCCACATACCAAACCACAAAGGCACTCCACTATTGGGCATAGCACTAATAATACGAGGTGGTTTTTTCTCACCTTCGGGCAATCCAGAGGCATCAGTTTCAGAGCCAACATTTACTTGCCAATCATCTGGAATGGTCATCGTAAAATGTTGTTTCCCCCGGGCTGAATAGATCATAGACACTTGGGCCTGGGCAACACCAGCAGCAATAAACAGAATAATAACATTGAGCAAAATCGTTTTTTTCATCGTAAGTATCAGCTCCTTAATTGGGTCCATCTTTACACTCCCGAAGAATAAGCTGGAAGCTTTTGTCAGGTTACGAGAAGAATTAGCTTCTTTTTAGCATTGTGCAAACATTTATTTATAGCTCTGAATATATGAGTCTGTTGATTTACTAGGATTTTGGTTCGAGATCTAGGCATACGAAAAAAACAACCACAGGCATATAATTGATATCGGAGTCTACGCTTACCTCCGAGGATTGTTATTTTCGTATAACGAAGATATCGGGGCAAAAGGCAGTAAATCAACGAGCTCATATATAGTTGTAGTTGAGAACAAAAATAGGAGTATATCATGCCATACGTTTACATCAAAATCACAAACAAGAATCCTTGAACAACCATTGTTGTTATCGATGAAGTCAATACTGATAATTGGGGTATTGCTGGTGAATGTGTAACCGAGATACGAAAGCGTAGTAAGAGAATGGACTGGCTCTTAACCCAACAAGGCAATGGTCGATACATAATTGATATTATAACGCTTAATATCTATTAAAGGGGGCACTGTAACGTAATTACGTTGACGTCGGAATGTCGTGTTGCCCTCCAACGGAATATCGTCTATCTTGGAAATGGACGTTATTGACTTACATTCACTTTCACATAAAACACTCAGTCACAATTAGGATCACCAAAAGAATGATTGCCCAGAGTCCCTTTGTTTTCAGTAGTGAAGCAGTGCATCAGCTTTTGCTTGACATGGCCCAAGAGCGAACAACCAACAACATTTTTGATGTTGTTGTCTCACGTCTTGCCGACTTCCCCAATGTTGCCTTGGTCAGAATGTGGGTACTGCAAGCGGGAGATATATGTGATGACTGTCCGATGAAATCACAATGTCATGACCACAGCAATTGCTTGCATTTGGTTGCCAGCGCCGGACAATCAGTAGTCGACCCTACGCTACAATGGACAAATCTGCATGGGCAGCATAGCAGATTCCCCTTAGGTTCCAGAAAGGTTGGACATATCGCCGCTACGGGTAAGCCGGTTGTTGTTGAGCACATTACTGAGAACTCAAAGTGGATTGCTGATGTTGAATGGGCCAATCGAGAGCAAATTCTGGGATTTGCCGGTCAACCTTTGGTTTTTCGTGGCAAGGTCCTTGGTGTTTTGGCTGTTTTCACAAAACGCTGCCTCACAGATGACGTGCTTGATACGCTCAGAGTTGTTGCAGACCATGCTGCTGCAGCGCTTGCAAATGCCCTGGCTTTTGAGGAAATCGAGCAATTGAGAGAAAAACTTGAGTTGGAAAACACCTACCTTCTGGAAGAGCTTTTTGATGTTGCCTCTATGGGTGGTTTTGTGGGACAAAGTGCTCTGTTGCAGCAGGTTCTCAACCAGATCGATGTCGTTTCTCCCACCAATGCAAGTGTACTCATTCTGGGAGAGTCGGGAACCGGCAAGGAACTTGTAGCACGTGAGATTCATCATCGCAG
The DNA here is from genome assembly GCA_047622095.1 of Desulforhopalus sp. Classification (GTDB taxonomy): domain Bacteria; phylum Desulfobacterota; class Desulfobulbia; order Desulfobulbales; family Desulfocapsaceae; genus Desulforhopalus_A. The sequence continues at coordinate 6,446 of JBLHNU010000061.1, read as the reverse complement.
TTCGCGCAAAGATAAGCCAATGATTAAGGTTAACTGCGCCTCTATTCCCAGAGACTTATTCGAAAGTGAGTTCTTCGGCCATGCCAAAGGGGCATTTACCGGTGCATCGAGCGACCGAATCGGGAGGTTTAGTGCAGCAGATGGCGGGACGCTTTTTTTGGATGAACTCGGTGAGATCCCACTGGAGCATCAAAGTAAATTACTGCGGGTATTGCAAGAAGGCGAATATGAGCGAGTCGGAGAAAATCGTACGCGTAAAACAGACGTCCGCATCATAGCGGCAACAAACAAAAGTCTGCTGGAAGAAGTTAAGAACAGACAGTTTCGGGAAGATCTTTACTTTCGACTCAATGTTTTCCCTATCAAGGTGCCGCCTTTACGAGAAAGAAAAGAGGATATCGAACCACTGGCAAAACATTATCTAAAGCTGGCATTACGGGATATGAACCGACCGGAGCAACAATTCACTGAGCAGCAGATCCAGAGGTTACATGGTTACAACTGGCCAGGAAATGTTCGGGAGCTGCGTAACATTATTGAACAAGCCGCGATTTATGCTCATTCTGGGCCCTTACGCCTGCAATTACCGGAAACAACAGATGACATAGCTAACACAAACGAGACTAAAGTCTATCGCCATCCATTAACGTCTCATGCCTGTCAAGAAATCCTCACTGAAGAACAAATAGTTGAATTGCAAAAAGAAAATACCAGAGCAGCGCTAACGCATTGTAACTGGAAGATTTATGGTATTGATGGAGCCGCAGCACTTCTCGGTATCAAGCCGACGACCCTATCAACCAGAATAAAAAAAATGTGTTTGAAGCGTCCTTAACCCAGTCACATATAACAGGGTATTTTGAAAATGAGTTGATCGATGAAGACCAAGACCTATAAGATACCTCACACCCTCAGATAGAGGCCCTGGCTGCGGCCGAACTTCTATCTGAGTTTGTTCTTCTATTAGAAGGCAAGGCGAAAGCCGATGTTGTAATACGACACTGTTTTTGGTCTGTGATAACGAAACGCGGACCGAACAAAATGGGCGCTTGCATTCCATGCACCGCCACGATAGACCTTATGCTCGCTGCTATTATCTACCCATGCAGATCCGTTAATTGGCGCTCCCTCGTAATTGTCATGCCATGTATCTTCACACCATTCAAAAACATTGCCATGCATATCGTAAAGGCCGAATCCGTTTGCGGGATGGACACCTACCTGAGAATTTTGGCATGAGATCTTCGAACCAAAATTCACTTGTTCGATGGTAATGTTGTCGCCAAAAGAAAAGCGGGTTTTGGTATTGGCACGACAGGCATATTCCCATTCCGCCTCGGTTGGAAGGCGATATCTGGTATCATTGATACTATTCAATTTTTTGATAAATGCTTGAGCATCTTCCCAAGTCACACCATCTACAGGGCAATTCTCGCCAATTACATCACTTGGGTTTTCTCCCATTATTTCCAGGTACTGCTCCTGAGTAACTTCGAAACAAGCCATGTGGAAATCAGCTACATGAACATTATGTTGCGGTCCCTCAGTAGCCTCTCGACCTTTTTCTCCTACGGGACCTCCCATCATGAAATCGCCTCCTTGAATAGGAACAAATTTAATTCCTGTGACTTCATCTACAACATTCCAATTGATGTTTTTACTCATAATATTCACCTCAAAAATATATTTATTGAACATGGTTTACTTAACCATGATCGCTATTTTGTAATTGAGTAAACACTAAAGCAAAAGGCATGCCGCTCTGAATAGGTAGTTGTTTACAAGTAGCCATATCTCGCTGAGAGCTTAAAATAAATCAGTCTCATGAGGTTGTTTCCCTGCAAGTGTCGTGGTGGACAAAACACGAAATAACGTTGGACAAAGTAACTGGATTTCGTCTTCAACGGAATTCCGTCAACACCACATCTGTGCACCTCCACTCTTCGGTGCGCTCATCACGGAGCTTATAATGAGTTATGGATGTTCATCTGGCAAAGCCATTAAACTCTGACCACGCCCTAAGGGCTCGACTTTCTACAACGAAATAAAATTTCCCTGAACTTCCAGAATCTGAGACCACTGCGGCCCCAGATTCTGTCATCGAAATGAATGTATTGCAATTGCTATTAATCATGGAAGGGGCCTGGAGCACACAGTGCGCCTTCTATGTTTGATAAGCCTGCGCAATTTCCACAGATATATTCAGGATTCACAGATAATTTTTCTACCTGATCCACCTTTTTTAAAGATTTAAGCTCACACAGATGTGTTTTATGGTTTGCAGGATTGGTACATAAATTGTCAACAATTGGTAAAAGGTTAGTCACGATCAGCTCCTTAATCTTGGTTATCACTCTTCTATTTTATAAACCATAGCAGTGTATTTTAATTGCAACGTTTCAGCCAGACGCCTCATGTAATGAGCCTAAGGATTTACAGTGTCCAACAGCTCATATCATTTTTAATGTAGTAATCATCGATTCAGCACATTCCACCTTTCATTTGCCGACACTGCATATATTCCGGATCGCGCCTTCCCTTAGCACCGGCTGCTCCCTGTATTTCCAGTAGTTAGCGAGCCGTTACAATCTCTGACCCATTTACATTTCAGTGTGGTTTTTTTGTTTCTTCTTATCATTAATATGGTGGTCACCAGTTTATCGGGTCCATTCATTTGTTACGCGCCTCTTAAGCAAACGCAGCTATTTTGACAGGAACATGAACCTGACATGCTTTATTTGCAATGGTGTCACTCCAAAAAGATGATTATCATCGCCCAATACAATTTTTTCCGAATGTACCTTTTATGAAAGATTGCATTGAATTTGGTCCGTTTGAAATATATATTTTCTTTTCACGACACCTTAAATTATCAGACTATCCATAGGATAGTTAAACACACTTTTTGGAGAGGATATAATCATGAGCAAATATGGTTTTCTTGGCATTGGTATTATGGGTCAAGCGATGGTAACAAATCTACTCAAAGCAGGCTATGAAGTAACAGTCTGGAATAGAACAGCGGAGCGCTGTAACCCTCTCGTTAAGCTTGGCGCTAAACAAGGAAAAACAGCAGCTGAAGTTGTCGCCCAATGTGATATCACTTTTGGCATGGTGTCAGATCCGGCAGCTGCTAACGCTCTTTGCTTTAGCGAAGGCGGGGTTCTTGAGGGCATTTCTGCTGGAAAATCTTACATTGACGTTTCAACCGTCGATGTAGAAACATCTTGCAGTATCCATAATGCAATAAAGGAAAAAGGTGGCAGATTTCTCGAAGCACCTGTATCCGGGAGTAAAAAACCTGCAGAAGACGGAGCTCTGGTCTTTCTCTGCTCTGGTGATGAATCTCTTTATAACGATGCTGAAGAAGCATTAAACGTAATGGGGAAACGATCATTTTACTTCCCTAAAATCGGTCAAGGTGCTCAAATGAAACTGGTCATTAATATGGTCATGGGCACAATGATGACTGCATTCGCCGAAGGACTTTCCCTTGGCGATAAGGTGGGGCTTGAAAAAAATGATATTCTTGAAGTACTAACCCAGGGCGCTACCAATAATCCGATGTTCCAGCTCAAAGGTTCACTCATGGCAGAAGGTAATTTTACCCCTGCATTTCCCCTCAAACACATGCAAAAAGACATGCGACTAGCATTATTACTCGGCGATTCATGCAACCAAGCACTTCATACAAGCAGCGCCGCAAACAATGCTTACATCAAGGCTAAAAAAGATGGATGCAGCGATGAAGATTTTTCAGCGGTCATAAAAAACATTGAGTGATAGCGACCTGCTTTCATCTTGATAATTGAAGATGGTAAAAGGCCTTGCTCCTCAAGAAGGGCTCAAGCAATTTGAAAATACTTTTTTGAATTGCTTGAGCTGCCAATGCCCACACGAAACCTAACACAAGAGACAGAGCCTCTAAGCTAACTCGAACCTCCCAAACGCTACGCATTTTTCCGGCCCGTTATCGAGGCATTAAAAGTCACGATACCTCCTATCAATTTTGACTGGTGAGCTGAATTTGTCAGCTTAAAGATCGACTACTACAGCTCAGTATACAATCTTTCTACTACTTCCCTGCCATGCTTTCTTTCAAGCTTTCGCACTATGAAGTGTCCTCTTGCCATATCTTGAAAATGATCCATAAATATAGTGTTAATTATCGCTCCTCCAGCAGCACCGATTGCCGGTATAGCTTGAGCGGCAGCCTTTTCTGTGACTTGTATACTAAACCGTTTGGCAATCATAGATATTAACCTAATTAATACCGGCGCACCTTCGTCCGTTAAGGCTTTACTTACAAGAAATTCTGAAGCATCAGCTAGTGATTTTGAGAGCATTGCACGAACCGCATAATAACCACTTTCGGTTTCGTCATCCGACTGACTGTTGCCACCAAGGGCGAAAACCTCCAGGCAGGCCAACTTGGTCTCTATAGTTGAGATGGATTCGCCTTCGCTCCTTGCAACATCCGCTATTGAGCGCAGCATTATTGAGGTAGATATAGGTAGCTCTATGGCTATTGCAGAAAGCCCAAAAAAGCCACCAACTCCACCGCTAACAGCGACACCTAGCTTATGCCAAATGTTAGACGAAGCTTCACCAGGAATATCTTTCATGGTGAAAATTGCGGCATCCGATGCCTTAAGTAGGGCTGTCTGCGTGATGTCACCTATACTCTTATTCCAGTTGTCTGGTAATAAGCCCAAACCTTTTTCAATTGGAGTACCTATAAAACTCGTTACTTTAGAAGCGATTCCAGGATTTTCTAAAAGCGTTTTTGCAACCTGAAGTTCTTTTCTGTCTTGTTTGGGAAAACTTGATGTCATACAAAACTCCTATTAGAAAAATTCCAGTGCCCTTAAATAGACCTGCACCCCTCAGGTAAACGTTAAACTCCGGGGGGGATAAGTGTCATTAAGTTTTTTTAAGTTCCTCATTTCAATAGAGTCTCCAGCTTTCTTGCAATTTATGACAGTTTTTCTGGAGTAAGCCACTAAAGGGAAAGCATCATCTTCTTAAAAAGAGAATGGATTCGTTATTTTTTAGATAGCTGAGTGGGTAGAAGGTCGATCGCCAGTAAATACCACCATCACGCCAAATTCTCCAGGCAGCCCTCAGCATTATGTAGACAAGGATATAAGGAGAAATCAACGTACCAAGACTGCACCAGCTGGTGAGTCCCAACAGGCGAGCCCCCAGTAAGTCTGGCAGGAGCTTTGCGATAAGAACCATACCGAAAATTACACGGGTTACACCATCAAAGAGAAAAAAGGCCCAGAGTGGCACTATATTAAGGATTATCATGGTTAGGATAAGTGGTACAAGGAACAGAAATCGAAAATTAATAACCCCAAGACAATTTTTCATCAAACCATTTACCATATCGCCCACAGACGCGTACCAAGGCAAAGTGACCATCTCATGCCCCAGTAAACACTCTTGAGCACCACCACTCCTCTTAATAACTTTTCCAAGCATAATATCGTCAATGGGGTGGGTTTTAAATGATTCATGGCCACCAATCGCAGTATACATCTTTTGCACGCCAGACCCTGAGAAGTTGAAAGAGCCCGAGGCCAACATCCAAAACCAGACTATTTAAGAGCCAGTTTGTAGAATTGTTTTTAAACAGGAGGGTCAGATGAACTAGCAGTCTGTCGGACTTAAGCTTCATCAGTGAAAGCGAAAACCACACACGGTGCAAGATATCTTACTGATATTACTATGTATAGATTGAAATATTTTGAGCTTTATGGTTATTTATACAATTCTAATCCATTATATAGTGATATAAAATATGACTCAAAAGTTCATTCCTACAAATAGAGATCAACAATACCTTTTTCCGCCATCTATTCAAGATTGGCTCCCTGAAAAACATCTGGCTCGATTTGTTGTCGAAATCATTTCACAGCTTAATTTACGGCCTCTTACTGAAACTTATAGTGGAAAAGGCTGTAAAGCATATCATCCTGAGATTATGTTAGCTTTACTGTTTTACGGTTATGCCACCGGAGTGTTCTCAAGTCGAAAAATTGAAAAAGCAACGTATGATTCTATTGCTTTTCGTTTTATCTCGGCTAACACCCATCCAGATCACGACACCATCGCCAATTTCCGTAAGCGATTTCTTGAGCAATTGACACCGTTTTTTGTCCAAATCTTGATGTATGCCCGTGAAATGGGGCTTTTGAAATTGGGCAAAGTGAGCCTTGATGGGACCAAGATAAATGCCAATGCATCCAAACACCACGCCTTGAGTTGGGGTCATGCTTGTAAAATTGAGAAACAATTGCAGGCCGAAGTTGCGGAACTTATGGAACTTGCCGAAAAAACTGATTCGGAAGAAATACCAACTGAGATGGATATTCCAGAGGAACTCTCTCGTCGTCAAGATCGATTGGCTGCCATAGCACAGGCAAAGGCAAAAATCGAGG
>JBLHNU010000060.1:0-34390 GCA_047622095.1 Desulforhopalus sp. | reverse complement strand
CCCGAGCATAGAGAAAATAGTTTTTATGGATTTCGTTTTTAGCAATAAGGTCTGCCAATAAATCCATTCGTTTTACATCGCACATTGACTCATCGTCACAGAAAAATACGTTTTCCTCCTGAATCCCTTTAAGTTCCTCAACTACTTTTACATTTTTTCGTTTTAAGTACTTTCCTCCTGTGAGAGACCATAAGGCACAAAAATTACAACGGCCAACACAGCCGAGAGAAGTTCGAATTGAAGCTAGAGGACGCAACCACTCGCTGAAATAGTGGTTGCGATAACGAACCGAAAGGGTGCGGTCAGGTAGAGGTAAATCGTCCAACTGACAGTGGGGCCGAGATGCGGTATACCACAACTTTTCTCCAGGAATAGCTAAACCATCAATGGAGTTGAAATTCTGTTCTGTCTCCAGCTCAGAGGCAATTTCTCTAATTGCTGTAACTCCCTCACCAATGACTATTAAGTCAATATCTATGACGTTGAAATCGATGGGACGTACGGTTGCATGGTGCCCTCCGACGACAATGAACGGGATGGGATAAAGGGTCTTAAGTTTTACTGCAAGTTCTTTAATGATATTAACCTGGCTAGTATATCCGGTGAGTGCGATGATTTGGGGTCCGAAGTCTTTGGCCAATGTCACTACATCTGAGTCGATACGAGCATCAAGCATCAGGATTTCATGACCGTCTAATTTCAGCCCTGCCCCAAGATATTCTAAAGCCAATGGTTCATGCATAAAAACACCATCTATGAATCCGATGCTGCTCGGCGGCTGGATGAGTAAAATTCGCATTACATTCTCCGACTGTATAGAATTATTGTTAGTTAACATGAACCCCCACAAATTAGAGCAAATACTCTATTTTTTCAAGGTGTCAAAAAATGACGAGTGTTACCCTAGTTAAATTTCGTACTTGGATCACTTAAATGTGGTCTCTAAGAGCTGTTGAAATTGGACTTTAATTTTTTCGGATAATGATTCATGCTGCCAACAATAACTCACGGGCGATGCGAGCTACTTGACCTTGTTCCTGTAAACCCTGAAAATGAGATTTCAGTCATTTCAGGCAAAATCCCTATTGAAAAGTTACTCCATTTTTAACGAAACAGATGCAAGACAATCCGCTGCAATCAACCAGGAGGGAAGTATGAAATCGGATATGAACCACTACACTTTAATGTAACTGGTTAAACTTTATTGTCCGCCGACAATTAAGGCCAGTTCCCCTTGAATGCTAAATCAGTATTTTTTTGTTACCTTATAGATGCCATTGCCAACTGTACGCCACTAACCTGATGACTCTTCCCCCCCTTACACAGTCTATACACGTCATTATCGCTGTTTTAGGTTCCTTAACTAAAGAATTTGGCACAAAAACTTTTGGGTCCTGTCCCATCTTGGGTTGGCGAAAAAAGCATTGGGATTATTTTCTTCCACTATTTCACCTTGATCCATGAAAATAATTCGATTAGCCACTTGTTTGGCAAAGCCCATTTCATGAGTTACACAGATCATGGTCATACCATCAAGAGCAAGTTGTTTGATGACATCAAGAACTTCTTTGACCATTTCCGGGTCAAGTGCAGACGTTGGCTCATCAAACAGCATAACTTTGGGATTCATACATAGGGCTCTCGCAATTGCCACCCGCTGCTGTTGACCACCAGACAACTGCCCTGGCATTTTGAGTGCCTGGTCATGAATTTGTACTCGTTCCAAGAGTGCCATAGCCATTTCTTCTGCCTTTTTCTTAGGCATTTGCAAGAGCCAGGTGGGAGCTAATGTAAGATTATCAAGTACGGTGAGATGTGGAAAAAGATCGAAACTCTGAAAGACCATCCCCACTTCTCTACGCACATGAGCAATATTTTTCATCTTTCCGGTTAGCTCAGCTCCTGCAACAATGACTTTGCCTTTCTGATGTTCTTCGATCCTGTTAATACAACGAATAAGTGTCGATTTCCCTGACCCTGAAGGACCGCAGATAACGATAATCTCGCCCTTTTCCACCGTCATATTTATGTTTTTCAGTACATGAAAATTACCAAACCATTTATTGAGGTCCCTGATTTCAATAATGGGGTTGTTTATCTGGTTCATTCTACTATCCAAGGTATTTTGAGGTTCATCACCATTGATTTCGACGCTCAATAGATTTGCCGTACTGGCTCATAGAAAAACAAATTATCCAGTACATCAATCCACAAAAGACATATGCTTCCGCATCATAGCCTAGCCACTCAGGATCTTGAGCAGACGCTTTAATCATCCCTAAGAAATCAAGTAATCCGACAATGATGACTAAAGATGTATCTTTAAACAGTGCAACACATCGGCCAATCAGAGACGGGATAACATGCCGTAGAGCCTGGGGTAAAACCACAAAACAGGTAATTGACCAGCCCTTAAGACCAAGGGAGCTAGCTGCTTCGATCTGCCCTGACGGCACTGCCTGCAGGCCTCCGCGCACTACTTCCGCAATATAAGCGGACGAAAACAAGATGATACCGATCTGCACTCGGAGCAGGTTGTTAATATTCATCCCCTGTGGCAAAAATATCGGAAGCATAACTGATGCCATAAAAAGTATTGTAATAAGTGGCACTCCTCTGATGCACTCAATAGTGGCCACACATAGAGATTTTATTATGACCAGCTTCGATCTCCTGCCAAGTGCCAGAGCAATCCCGAGAGGAATAGATAGTATGATCCCTATGCCGGCAAGACCGCTGCTGAGCATCAACCCACCCCAGAGGTTTTGGCCAACAATTTCGAGGGTAAAGCCACCATTTATGAGCCAAAACATTGGTATTGGACAAAAGAACCAAAGCCCAATCAATAATCTGGTTCGAAGAAGTCTGAAAACAGTTATAAGGGTGACAACGGCAAAGATTGTAAAAGCCAGAACAGGACGCCATAAAAATTGTTCCGGATAGAGACCTAGCATCAGTACTCTGAATTTAACAAAAATAAACGTCCAGCAGGCACCAGTCTTTTCAGGACTGCCCGAATCTGGAACCAGAGACCATGTTGCGTCAATTATGGCCCATGAGATCAATGGAGGTAATGATTTCCATAAAAAGAGAAGAGCTATAACTGTGAGCAGTGAGTTAATCTTACTATTGAATAGATTGTCTTTCAGCCAACCGATGATACCAACAGACACCAGAGGGGCTGGCAAGTCTGGCATGGGCTGAAAAACGAGTGTTTCCTGTTCTGTTTTTTCCAGTGTCTTCATGCCTATCTCCCAATCAATTGAACCTTAGCGTTCAACCAGTTCATACACATTGAAATCACCAGATTGATTGTCATATACACTGCCATCCAAATGGCTATCACTTCAATAGCTTGATCGTTCTGCCCTATAATTGTTCCACCTACGGAAACCATATCCGGATAGCCAATGGCAACGGCAAGAGAACTGTTTTTGACGAGACTAGTGTAGTCGTTGGTGGTGGCCGGAATAATAACTCTTAAAGCCTGTGGCAAAACGACTTTTCTCATCGTGAGGCTAGGAGGTAAACCTAAGGCTTTGGACGAATTAATCTGACCAGTGGCAACCGATTGAATACCGCTTCTCACATTTTCACCAATAAAGGCTGCTGTATAGAGCACCAGCCCTGTCATCAGAGCAGAAAATTCCGGACGAATGACAAGCCCACCTTTAAAATTGAAGCCTTTTAATATTGCATGCTCCCAAGCCAATGGACCTCCAGTCAACCACCAGGTAAACGCAGGCAAAGCAACAACTGCAAAAATCCCCAGCTTGAAAGAAGGGATGATCCGGCCTGTTTCTCTGTGCAGTCTGGTTGCATAACGCTGAATGAGGACGGCAGCTACAATACCTGCTAGTGCAGCAAAGCACACATAAAGAAAACCGGATTCTGGAATGGGTCTCGGAAAGTACAGTCCTCTATTATTTAAAAAGAATCCCTCTAAAGGGATCAGGCTTTTTTTAGGTATTGGTAGTGCTGCCAAGGCAATTGAATAGGTAAAAAAAAGTGTAAGCAGTAACGGTATATTTCGTAAAACTTCTACATAGATTTCTGCAAGTTTTGATATCAGCCAGTTATCGGAAACTCTGGCAACGCCTACCACCACCCCTAATAATGTGGATAGAATAATTCCAAAAAAAGCTACATAAAGGGTATTAATCGTGCCTATAAAAAAAGCATATCCGTACGAATCTACAGGAGAATATGGCAACAGAGAATTGCTGATGGGCATTCCGGATTCAAGAGATAGAAATCCGAAACCAGAGGCAATATTCCTCGCTTCCAGATTAGCCTGAGTGTTACTCAATAATCCGTGCGCTGCGTAAAAAATTATTCCAATAACGAACGCTTGTAACACCAAAGTGGTAACGGTGTCTTTTGAAAGGGTTAACGCAGGTCGCTTCAAGATATCTCCATTGCTCAAAAAAATTACGCAGCATATGGAGCAAATTCGCTCCATATGCTGCGTAGGGTTGGTGGGTTTCCTTATCTAATTGGTAGAGCGTAATGCAGTCCACCTTTAGTCCATAGCTCGTTAACACCCCGTGGAATGTTCAGCTTTGTCTCAGGACCAAAATGTCGATTATATATTTCTCCATAGTTACCAACCGCAGAAATAGCCCGAACCAACCAATCTTGATCTAGTCCCAGGTAACTGCCAGTATCGCCAGATTTCCCTAGCATACGTTGCACCACAGGGTTTGTCGAATTTTCTTTCATTTCCAAGACATTAGCTTCTGTTATACCATTTTCTTCAGCGGCGACCAGTCCATTAATAACCCAGGTAACAATATCCTTCCATTGGTTGTCACCATGTTTTACCAGAGGCGACAGAGGTTCTTTGGAAATAACTTCCGGCATAATCATATGATCATTCGGGTGAGCAAGGGTAGTACGAAGAGAGGCCAGTTGGCTTATGTCTGTGGTAAAGGCATCACATCGGCCGGTTGAGTAAGCACTGAGTGCTTCTTTTTTACCATCAAAAACTAAAGCTTCCAGCTCCAGGTTATGACTTCTTCCAAAATCAGCAAGGTTAAGCTCAGAAGTGGTCCCAGCTGTAACGCACACTGTAGCGCCGTCGATCTTTGTCGCAGAATCAACACCCAACTTTTTAGAGATCATAAACCCCTGGCCGTCATAAAAAACGATAGTTGTGAAGTCAACGCCTTGTTTCGCATCTCTTTTCATTGTCCAGGTGGTGGTTCTGGATGTCAGATCAACCTGTCCGGAAGACACTGCAATAATTTTTTGTTTGGATGCTAAAGGAACAAAAGCAACTTTTTGAGGGTCTGACAGTACTGCTGCAGCGACTGCTCTTGCCATATCGACATCGAAACCAACCCAATGCCCAGTGGAGTCGGGAATTGAAAACCCCGGCACACCTTCACTGATCCCGCAGGTCAGGATGTCTTTTTTCTGAATATCTTCGAGAGTTCCGGCCACGGCAGCAGAAACTGTCATTGCAGCAGAGAGAGCAAAACACATGAGTAACTTTTTCAAAACGTTCTCCTTCTTTTAAAGAAATGATGATGTGAAAGTAATGAGGATACCACAAACCTAAACAGTCTAAACTTAAACCTCTCCTTGTACAAATCTTTTTCTCGCAAAAATGTTGTTTCAAAACAGGGAGAAGTCTCTATTTACGGCCTATCAAAAAATAGTCCTATATGACGAATACAAGCCTTTTGAGGATTAAAATTTGAGGCCAACGAAGAAATCGATATAATTGGTGGTTCTCGGTGGAGCACTAACTAAAAGAAGAGGTAGCGGATAGGATCTATGGCTCCAGCATTGCTATCAACCGAGCCAACACCTTGTAATAATACTCCATATATGGTATATGCTAAATATTATATTGCCTTCATACTTTTTTGAGACTTTGCAATAATGCTCATTGCTTAAACTTAGAATGTTATACGCACAATGTGTCTCAGAATATTCAAAAGGCTCTCCAAAAAGGTTACTTTTTTCAATGTCAGTTCAAGATATAATTCTCTGAGCGTATAGACATAAAACCAACCGCACAATTTACCTGATTGTTTGGATAATATTAAAGATATCTATCCGTTAGGTCGTGTCAATCCTTCCTGGTTTTAACTGAAAACCAAGAAGTTCCATCGTTGAACAATTGTTTGAAACTGCAGAATCGCGATTATAGTCCCAGCAATACCTTGACGCAAAAATGAGTAGTAAAGACAGCAAAAAGGACTCCAATGATAACGTATGAATCTATAACGAAAATATTCGGCAAAGGAAACGATGCCGTTACCGCACTTGACAATATTAGCTTCACCATTCCCAAGGGTGAAATAGTTGTGTTTCTCGGCCCCTCTGGATGCGGCAAAACGACTACCCTGCGCCTTACCAACAGGCTAGAGACACTCACACGAGGAAACATAACCATAGAAAATCAGAATATCATGGACCTCGATGTCGTCCAACTCAGGCAACGCCTGGGATATGTTATTCAGGCCATCGGGCTCTTCCCAAACAAAACCATAGCCGAAAACATCGCCGTTGTGCCTAAGCTTCTGCGATGGGATGAGGAACGTATCAGCAAGCGCATTGATGAGCTACTTGAAATGACGAACCTGGATCCTGACCAATATAGAGACCGTTACCCTGCCGAACTCTCCGGGGGGCAGCAACAGCGAGTAGGGGTTGCACGGGGACTTGCCGCAGACCCCAAGATACTTCTCATGGATGAGCCCTTCGGCGCGATAGACCCCATAAACAGAGAAGAGATTCAAGATGAGTTCCTCAAGCTTCAGACAAAGCTGAAAAAGACTGTGGCCTTTGTCTCCCATGATATACACGAAGCGATAAAGATGGGCGATCGCATTGCCATCTTCGACAAGGGACGTTTGGTGCAGTACGACACACCCGAGATCATTCTGACCCAGCCCAAAAACAAATTTGTCTCCGACTTCGTGGGTGGTGACAGGGCATTGAAAGTCCTTGGACTCATGCGGGTAAGTGATATTATTAACCGAAAGCCAAAGAACATAATCCAGGGAGCCGACCGTTCCCCTGATGCATTACATTTTCTGGACACAAAGGGGGCTCGCTACGGCATCGTGCTCGAAGAAAACAAACCGATAGGTTTCGTAACGCAGAAAGGTCTAAAGTATGAACAAGGGCCGGTTCGGGACGTGGTGGAACCAAATTCACTTCTCCTGAGGGAAAAAACCCCACTCCGAGACGTTCTCTCCTCTATGCTTATGTATGATACCGCAACCATCTGTGTTGTGGACGGAGATAAAAATTTTGCAGGGACGGTAACTTACAACGACATACAGAAAGCAGTAAAAGCAAGTTACGCCGATGAGACAGAACATATTGAAAACGAGGTGTCATAATGAGTACACTCCGATTCATACTGGATAACTTTAGCCAGGTTATGTATCTCACCTGGGAGCATATATGGATTGTGGGGATAGCACTTCTTATAGCCACACCAATCGGCGTAGTTCTGGGTATCGTCATTACAAAGCACGAGCAGTTTGCTTCCAGGGTCCTAAACGGTGCTAACATACTTATGACCATTCCCTCTCTTGCCCTGTTTGGATTGATGCTCCCCATCCTTGCGATTGTTAATATGGGTCTCGGAAAAGTTCCTGCTATTATAGCCCTGGTTCTCTACAGTCAGCTCCCTATCATTAGAAATACCTATACCGCTATTAAAAATGTTCCTCCTGATCTGGTGGACGCAGGCAGGGGGATGGGCATGAGTAAGTGGAGACTTTTGCGAGAGCTGGAAATCCCGCTTGCCATACCATTAATAATTGCGGGCTTGAGGACGGCTGCCGTTATGAATATTGGAGTTGCAGCTATTGCCACCTACATCGGAGCAGGAGGACTGGGAGTGTACATCCAGCAGGGTATCGCCCGCGTATATCCGGAGATGATACTGAGCGGCGCCATACTTGTTTCTCTTCTGGCAATAATCGTAGACGGTGGGATGGCTCTGCTGGAAAAGATTGCGACGCCAGAAGGCATCAGGGTACAAAGGAAGCTTTCACGATGAATAGACTATTTACAAAATTATACAGGATTATCATTGCGCTTATCATACTGATTGCGGGTGTGACATTTGAACGAACGGGTCTTATAGAATTACTCTCTGATCCATATGAATATCCCGTTATCATAGCATTGTTCACCCAGCATCTGTACATGGTGAGCATAAGTATGATCTTTGCCACGATCATAGGAGTAACAGCGGGTATTGTGCTTACCAGGCAACGATTTCGAAAGTATGCCGGGATCTGCATGTATATTATAGGACTGGGGCAAACCATCCCCTCCCTTGCCGTTCTAGCGATTGCCATGAGTTTCATGGGTATCGGTATGAAGCCGGCGATATTCGCGCTGACCATCTATTCCATACTTCCCATCGCAAGAAATACTCTTGCCGGGATTACCGCGGTACCCCCTGAACTAATAGATGCCGGGAAAGGCATGGGCATGCCCCCTGTGAGGATTCTCATGGAGGTGGAACTGCCAAATGCCATGCAGGTGATTCTCACGGGATTTAGGGTAGCCCTGGTAATCAATATCGGAACAGCCGCGCTCGCATATGTCATTGGGGCAGGAGGTCTGGGAGACCTCATCTTCACAGGAATAAATCTTATGCAGACGGACAAGCTGCTGGCCGGTGCTATTCCGGTAACACTACTTGCGCTTTTTGCAGATTTTCTGTCTGAACTATTAGGACTAGCCCTGATCTCAAAAGGTCTGCGTCTTTCCGATTAGGAAAGGTGTGGATTCTGTTTTTTCAGCACAGTAATAATGTATTATTCTGGGGGTTAAGTAAAACAATGCTACGTGTTGTTTATTTAAATCCTTATAAACTAGAATTCTCTGGCTTTCAGTCAAGAGACCATTAGGAGGTATGACATGAAAACGATATTTAAACGTGTTCTTCCGGCATTACTTGTTTTGACGTTACTTTTGCCCGGCAGTGTCCTTGCGGGGGATAAAAGTCTGATAGTGGGCGGCAAAGACTATACGGAGCAGCTCCTTCTTCCGGAACTCGCCAGCATCCTTCTTAAGCAGGCAGGGTTCGATGTTAAGCTAAAGACAGGGGTTGGATCGGTGATCGCCAGAAAATCACTGGAGAATGCCCAGTTCGACCTCTATTACGAGTATACAGGCACGGCATACACTCTGTATTACGAGCAGAAAGATACAGAAGTAATGACCGTTCCTGAGAAGGTGTACAACTGGGTCAAAAATGCCGACTCTGAGAAGGGTCTTGTCTGGCTCGATCCTGTCCAGTTCAACAATACCTATACCCTGATGATGAATAAGGCAGAAGCGGATAAACTCGGAATCAAGAGTATCTCCGATCTGGGAGTCTACGTCTCTAAAAATCAGGACAAACTGATATTCGCTCTGGATTCCGAATTCTGGGAACGCCCTGACGGATTTAAAGGCATCATGAAAATGTATGATTTCAAGCTTCCTCCAAAGCAGGTTAAAAAAATGACTGTTGGTCTTACCTACCAGGCATTGAAAGAAGGGCTGGTCAATTCTGCAATGGGTTTTTCCACAGATGGTAGAATCGCGGCCTTCGGCTTTGTAAACCTTGAAGACGACAAGTCTTTCTTCCCCGTTTACAATCCAGTACCAGTTGTCAGGCAGGAAATCCTTGATATGTATCCAGAGATCCCAAGTATATTGAAACCACTTGCGGATAACCTGAACACCGAAGAAATGCAGCAGCTCAATATGGCCGTGGACGTTGACCACAAACAGGTTCACGATGTGGCTATGAATTGGCTCAAGAGTAAAGATCTGATCAAATAAGATTTTTCCAAGGGGGGAAGGCATCACCTTCCCCCCCCCCTTTTTCCAGGGCACTCAAAAAGCAGTGTATCGTTCTCACATTTACAATCACTCGATTCCGATTAGGATTTTACATATAAGCACCAGATGCTCTGTTCTTTGAAATGATGCAATCTCTTTGCATTGGAAGTAGTGTTGTATGCTAAGCTTCCCTCTTTATTTTGAATCTCAAAGTGCGTATTCAATATTCTCAACATTATTTACAGAAAACAAAATGGAAACCATGCTTAATAAAGCTGAGATAATTCCCCAAAAAGATCGTTTTGATCTCAAAGGGTGCAATGCAATAATGAAAGCAGTTGTTACGACCGGCAATGGTGGATACGATAAACTTGAATATCGGGATGTTCCGGTCCCAACCATTGGTCCAGGTGAAGTACTTCTGCAGGTCCTTGCAGCCGGCGTAAACAATACTGAAATCAATACCCGTCTTGGATGGTACTCTTCCGCTGTCAAAGCGGGTACAGAAGCCCTGACTGACATCGAAAAGGAAGCGGCCGAAAAAAAAGCAGATGGAGGTTGGAACGAGGCGACACCTTTTCCTTTTATTCAGGGGACTGATTGTTGCGGACGTATTGTCGCAGTTGCCCCAGGTGGAGACGAAAGTAGTATTGGCTTGCGCGTATTGGTACGATCATGCATTCGAAAATCTGGCTGGAAATCATTAGAGAATATCTGGATAGCTTCAGACTTCGATGGAGCATTCGCACAATTCGTTAAAATAGGAGCTAGTGAGGTTTTCCCCGTGGACTGTGATTGGAGCGATGCCGAACTTGGCACTATTCCATGTGCTTACGGTACGGCAGAAAACATGGTCTACAGGGCAAAAGTTGAGAAAGGCGAGCATGTGTTAATTGCTGGAGCATCTGGCGGTGTCGGTTCGGCTGCAGTACAATTGGCAAAGCGCCGGGGAGCTATAGTGACTGCAATTGCAGGGCAAGAAAAGCTTGCACAGGTGTTATCAATTGGAGCTGATCGTGTCATAGCTCGTGGCGACGACCTCATTGCCAGCCTTGGTGAAAAATCTGTAGACGTCGTTGTTGACAACGTTGCCGGAGAGACGTTTGGTGAGATGCTGAAAGTGCTGAAGAGAGGTGGGCGATATGTCTCATCAGGTGCCATCGGTGGTCCATTAGTGACACTCGATATGCGTGATTTCTACCTGAAAGATCTGACGATGGTAGGTTGTACGGCATGGGATGAACCTGTTTTCCCAAACGTAATCTCTTATATCGAGAAAGGGGAAATTCAGCCGCTTCTTGCCAAAACGTTTCCACTCGACCAAATCGCTGAAGCGCAGCGCTCTTTTACTGAGAAGAAACATGTGGGTAAATTCGTTTTAATTCCACCACCTTTGGATAACGTATAGTTAAACCATGACCCACTTGTCTCTTTTGACAGTAAGAAGAACAGTGCCATCCAGCTTCAGTCGCCTGCAATCTATCCCGTATGCCGATCTGGAGCTGAATCCCATCCAACTGCTGTGAGATCCAGCCGTGTAAGAAACACCAGAGAAAATACAATAATACTTTACGATTTCAACCGCCTACTTATCCTCTAGGATTTGTTCGACTTCAAACATTTTCCCAAGAGCAAGATCCTCTGGAACAAGAATCAGACCGCAAGAGCTGCATTTAGGTAACTCAATAGAAAAACGATTTCCCAGGTATTCGACCCCAACTGGACCCACAACCAGTGGTTGATTACACTTATCGCAGTTCCATTTCGTATTTTCCGACTCATCAAAATACTTCATTATTGGCCACCTTCAAGGATCACGGCCATCCTATGTGTATAGGCATTATGTATCGTATAGCCATCTTCTGTTACACTGTACTCTATCCAGAAGGTCGCATGATACGGTCTGTAGGATGCTTTGTAATATCCTGTGTCCGGTTGGATAAAGCGGTCTCCACTCAGGACAGAATTATGGATAACCTGCTGAATATCGGAAATAATAATGCGACGCTCTTCGAGTTTACTATCAATATCCTGTGCCAAAACAACAAGTATTGTTTCATACGCTTCGATAGCTTCTGATTTCTCGCCCCAGAGGTCTATTAGTAATTCAGATTTCGGTCTGGCCCTGTTTTCCCGCCTTTCTGACCAACCTGAACAACATATGCAGCATTTTCAAAGGTAGGCCCAGTCTCTTCGCCTTTTTCAATGTCGCAGGTAAAATAGACATTCGGTGTACCTCGGTGAGTATTTTAAATACCCCAGGCATCGCTTCTGCAGCAGATGTATCTATAGACTTTATATTGGCATGAGAGACAGTCGCCTGAGCCAGTGCAAAACACAAAGACAAGATCTCACCACCTTCTCCTCCAAGATGCCATTCACGATAAGATTCTTTTTAATCATGATAAAATACTCTCTTTCGCTATGGATAAGTTAGTTTAAAATCAATGGTATATGTCAGCTAACGTTATGTGTTACTGAGTGAAGTAATCTGAATCATTGCTTCTATGGTCTGATCAATCTCAAGTTCTGTATTGAATTGACCGAGACTAAAACGAATTGAACCTAATTCTGCTGTGCCAAGTGTCTCATGTACAAGAGGAGCGCAATGCAATCCTGACCGAACAGCAATATCAAAGTCACCATCAAGAATAGCACTAAGATCTTCTGACGAGATGGTGTCAAAAGTCGCTGAGAAGAGCCCTATTTGCCTGTCATCTTCTACATTATCGTTGTTTTGAAATGCGGTTCCTCCGTACAGTCTTATTCCAGGTATCTTTTGCAATCCCTGGTAGAGGCGTTGCGCCAGTGCACATTCCTCTTTATGTAATCTCACCACATCTTTTTGTATGAGATTGTCAATTGCAAGGGAAAGCCCTATGATCCCCATAAGATTATGGGTCCCCGCTTCATGTTTATATGGGAAGGATTGGGTGTGGCGTAAGCTTTTAGACTCAACGCCAGTCCCACCGAATCTGGTTGAGGCTATTTCAAGGTTTGGATTAAGTATCAGGCCACCGATTCCTGTCGGGCCATAAAGAGATTTGTGACCAGTAAACACAATGGCGGAGGCTTTCATTCTCTCCATATCAACTGGAACATGTCCAGCACTTTGAGAACAATCTACAAGAAAGGCAACTCCGTACTCTTCACAAATAGAGCCAATCTCTGCCACCTGCTGAACAGTTCCCAAGACATTTGATACGTGGTTACAAACCACAAGATCCACTGCTTCTTTTTTAACGAGCGCTTTATCCAACGCCTCTCTCATATCTTCCGGGTTAACAAACCCTTGTTTGTCAAAAGAGACCAAACTGGTCTCAACACCTTTTTTTTGTTGTAGATGATACAAAGGCCGTAGAACCGAATTGTGTTCCAGTCGAGTGGAGAGAACCCTGCTCCCCTCTTGCAACAGTCCTAACAAGAACTGGTTCAAACCATCGGTCGCATTAGCGGTGAAGATGACCTGGTCAGAATCTGGTGCTTTGAAAAATCGAGCAATGTTATTTCTGGCTTCACGTATACAATCGTCAGCCAACATTGCCTGGTCATAGCTACCTCTTCCAGGAGACACACCTATCTCCATATACTTATCAACCATTTCCTCAAACAATTTTCTATGCTTAGGCCAGGTTGTTGCCGCGTTATCCAGGTAGATCATAATAGGAGGGTGGTTTAACAAGTAACATTAGAGACAGGCCTTTGGATTAGGCAAACCTGCCAGTCGTCTTGCTCCAAGCCTAATCCCATGAGGAAATAATCTTTCAAGTTCTATGAGGGACATGCCGGTCCCTTTTTTCAAATCTTTGTTCATTGGCGAGCGACCATGGTAAAAATAGTACTCACGCATAAAATTGATCACCTGCCACTGTTTACGAGAAAGAACTGGGATACCCATCTCTATAGCAAGCTCAATTGCTATAGCCTCGTTCCAATCCTGTGGATCCCAGAAAAATTCTTCCCAATCAAAATAGATATCGCAACCGGCAACTGTACGCAGGCGCCGGTCACGAATGGGTGCATTCCCGTTATCTAGTTTATTACCTGTCAATTGCTTTTGTTCTTTAGAGCTGCAAGTACTTTTTCAGGAGTTGCAGGTAGGTCAGTAATTAAAATTCCACAAGCATTTTCAATGGCGTTAATTACCGCAGGAGCAGTGGCAACCATAGACATCTCACCAACACCTGTGGCCCCTAAGGTTCCCCTGATTCGTGGTGTTTCCCGAATGATAACTTCCATATCAAACGAAGTTTTCATTGTCGGAAATTTAAAAGTGCGCCAGTCTTTGGTCTCCCCTGCGACATATTTTTCACGCAGAGCATAACCAACGCCCATATCCATTCCACCATGAAGCTGGCCTTCAAAGTTATTTGGATTAATCACAGGACCTGCATCCACAGCAGTGGTCATTTTAACTACCTTAACTTCACCGGTTTCAGTGTTAACCTCAACCTCAGCCATTTGAATCGAATGTACATCTGAATCCGCTGAAGGGCCCTGACCGGTTTCTGGGTCAAGGGGCGCTGTCTCAATTGCTGATTTATTACCCATGTAACGAGTAGGACAATCCGCATCTTTAAATGACTGATACGATTTGGAACCAACTTGATCCATCGCTTGTTTTAGTTTTTTAAGGGCCTCTACAGTCGCCCCGCCAATCATATAGGTTACCCTGCTGCCAGAAGCCGGTCCAGCTGCTGGAGTTTTCGCAGTTGTACGGCTAACAGCCCTCACCTGATCAAATGGCATATCCAGAACTTCTGCAGCCAACTGAGTCAACATAGAGTCATTTCCTTCACCAGGATCAGCCGCCGCTGCATAAACTGTAATCTTGTCATCTTCTTCAAGTTCGACCGCAGCCATAGCTTTATCACCTGGAAAGCCTATACCAAAAGCCGCTGCACCAAGTCCTATACCTCTTTTTACAGTAGTGGATGGTGCAGCTAAAGAGTCTTCTTTTGCTCGATCGTAATGGGGCTTCATCGCATCACAGAGCCCTTCAAAAGCCCATTGTTCTACAGGGTGACCTGTGGCCTTGGTCTGACCTGGTTGTAAACTGTTCAATTTTCTTAATGCAAGTGGATCCATTCCAAGCTTTTGCGCCAACATGTCCATACTGCATTCCAGGGCATAATGTGCCTGAGGGGGACCAGCACCACGAGCTGCACTACCCCATGGGTTATTGGTGTACATAAGTCTTGATTCTACGTGAATATTTGGGATGTAATACGAACTGGACAACATGTGCAGTGCACGACTAACAATAACGTTTCCAATGGAGTTATACGCACCGTTGTCGACAGTTATATTCATATCCATTGCGGTGATCTTACCGGAACCATCGGCACCAAGTTTAATTTTCATATCAAAAGGATGTCGCTTACAGGTGATCAGCATGGATTCAGCAAGGCTTGGAATATAACGAACGGGGCACTGAAATTTGAGCGCTGCGGCTCCTGCAATTGCCTCAGTGAAAATTTCGAGTTTAATACCAAACTGTCCCCCGGAATATGGTTCTTCGTATCGAATATTCTCGTATCCAAGAGCCGTTTGAAGAACGGACATATGCAGGTGAATATTAATACTGCGGCCCATCACAACCAGAATATCTTCTTCGTCCGCGTCTCCTTTTTCAATGTACGCAATACTGTTTTCAGGTTCCATCGGGGCCTGATGGTTGATCTGTGTAGAGAAACTACTTTCAACTATTGCAGCCGCATCTTTAAAAGCCCCTTCTGCGTCACCTTTTATTATAGGTTGGCTAAAACAGAGATTTTTCCAATCATTATGTATCTGGGGGGCACCTTCTGCTATTGCCTCCGCGGGACTCGCAATTACTGGTAACAGTTTATATTCAACCTCAACAACTTCAGCTGCAGCCGCTGCCTGTTCTCTTGTTTTGGCAACAACGACGGCAACAGCATCACCTAAGGTGCGAACTTTGTCTTCACATAAGACTGGGCGATCTCCCACAACATATTTCAGACGATTAGTGCCTTTTATATCTTTAGCTGTAAGTGTACCGAGAACACCCGGCATGGTTTCTGCTTTTGAGCAATCAATACTAAGAATTTCAGCATGCATATGTGGGCTTCTGACTACTACAATTTCAGCAGCATCAGGCATGTGAATATCCGCGGCAAAATGTGCAGTACCACACGCCTTATCCATACCACTTGGGCGTGGATGAGAAACACCTATTTTGGGATCGGTTGGCTTTGGACTGATATCACTTGGCGTGACTTCTCCACGAATGAATCGCCCAGCAAGCTTTACTGCCTCTATTATCTTGATATACCCCGTACACCTGCATAGATTGCGACGAAGAGCGTGTTTGATTTCTTCAGAAGTTGGATCTTGATTAACATCAAGAAGAACTTTCGCGGCCAGGATCATACCAGAAGTGCAGTAGCCACACTGAATAGCTCCGGCGAGCACAAAAGCTTCCTGAAGATAGTGTGGATTCTCCGGTGTTCCCAACCCTTCCAGAGATATAACCTCTGCACCCTCTAAATTCTGCACCTTGGTTAAACAGGAAAGTACTGCTTTTTTGTTAACGATCACAGTACAGGCACCACATTGCCCTTTGCGGTCGCATGATTGCTTGGCACCTGTGAGTTGAAAATGCTCACGCAGGAGATCAAGCAAGACTAAATTTTCATCGACGACAATGCTGCGTTTGCAACCATTGATTGATAAATTTATTTTCTTCAATAGAGATTCCTCAGGATTTAGGTTAGCAGTGATGCCCTTTTCATATCACTTATAGACCCAATTATTACACCACTCATTACTTCAATGGCAGTATCCCTTTTTTTTACTTCAAGAATCCCTTAATCTAACTCAGAATGACCCCAAAAATCGAAATTTCCTACTTTATTTAGTTGAATCTTATCATTTACATACCTACATTTTGATGCAAATACGCATCAAAGCAAAACAACTTATTTTTTCGGTTTACACATCACCGAAAATGGTCGAGTAATAGCTCGTCACCTCCTGATTAAAAAGTAAAATAAAAAGGAATATTTTCTGTATGTTTTTTGATTTCTGAACAGAATTCAACGAGAGAGGATATGAAAGTTTTTCCCTCTGAGAAGAAAAGATTGTGGTAGAAAAATGAAACCAGATAAGAAAATGTTAAAAACATTTTCTTATCTCCCATACAACAAGGATTATTCCTGCTTATAATCCCATGTAACCTATAATAACGAAAGCTATCGAAGTAAGAATTGTAGCATCGGAATAAAAGCAAATTTGACCATCCCATCCCTACCTTCGTCTTTATAGCTGAGCCCGTTGATTTACAGCCTTTCGAAGTCTACGCTATCTGTCCCGATATCTTCGTTATACGAAAATAACAATCCTCGGAGATAAACGCAGACTCCGATATCAATTATATGCCTGTGGTTGTTTTTTTCGTATGCCTCGGAGTCTTCGCTTACCTGATCTCGAATCAAAATCCTAGTAAATCAACAGACACATAGCTGTGATCTCAGTTTACTTCTTAATCACAGTATCTAAAGCTTTTTGTAGATTTGTATCGACTTTTTCAAGAAAGGCATCCCATTTTTCCCCATATCTATAATAGGCAATTGAAGCGAGTTTCTTCGTGAGAATTGCATTACGATAAGCGACCAACTCCTGCTGTCCAAGTATTTTTGCAATTGTCTCTAACCCAAGCTTGTCAATGAGAACAGGTGGAATGTATTCGTTAAGTACATGATACATCATCTCCTTATCATCTGTAAGTAGACCTATATTTTTCTCTAATTTATCTTGTAAATCAAAAATTGCCTCACTTGATCTCTCCGAGAGATCGAATAGGGGGATCTCGGGAGAGATTTCATGGAGTTTAAGAAGCATTTGGGTTTCTTGTTTTGCATAGCGTTTCACAAGAACCATGACATCACGTATTAACCCCCATTTGGTATTTATATCTCCATTCAGTTCTACCTCGTAACGATCACCTAACAGAAAAGCAGTGAGTACTTCCGCAATTGAACTACTGAAAACTCCTCCTTTATTGGCACTACTGTCTTTTATCTGTTTGATGTTCGTCTCAGTAGCAATATACCTTCTGGCACTGTCATCAAAAAAGACGTTGGCGCCTTCTACAATGAATTTTAAATCCTCGAAGTTGGTAAGAAACTGCTTCACATTGGACTGGTTGATTGTGTCCTTAAAACCGCCACACGGTATAAAAGCCTGGATGTTTGATTTCTCAAGGTATTTACGGGTTTTTGTACCGGTAAGAAAAGTACGGTGAAACAATGTTCCATCGTCAATAACTGTACCGTCCGGCAGGGTAATGTCTTTTGCTCCCACTGGGACCATAAAACCGTCTTTGCTCAGCTTTTTCGGTGGATAAGCAAGAGAGTTTTTTCGAGGTAATGAATTCCTGCAAAAGGCTAGCTTACGTAGCTCTTTTTTATCAAGACCC
This sequence comes from Desulforhopalus sp., assembly GCA_047622095.1. Classification (GTDB taxonomy): domain Bacteria; phylum Desulfobacterota; class Desulfobulbia; order Desulfobulbales; family Desulfocapsaceae; genus Desulforhopalus_A. Next base: position 16,134 of record JBLHNU010000060.1, on the reverse strand, counting down.
TGTGGATCATAAAGAATTGATCCACCATCGATAATGAGACATATCTTGCCTTTGTAACACTGAATTTGGTTAGCACCAAGATCCCCATCAGGTCCACCGGTAATCATCAGGTTAAGATTATCTTCTTTTTCGTCAAAGTGGTTAATCAGGGCACGAAAAGAAGACATTATTGAACCGGTTGTCATCCCACTGATATCAACATTTTCTCCGATTGCATCATAGATTGTTTCCATATCGTCGGTCAGTAAACGGGACTCACCTTCGATTTCAAGTTCAACACCTTCATTGCCACGATCAAAAAGGCCAAAACACTCACCGGACTGCAGTAAACCAAAGGTGTCGTGTGGAATTCCAAAGCTTTTACCGGTGGTAAGGGTGCGCCAATGTTTATAGCCCAACTCTTTGGATCTAAGCGCAATTGCATCCATGAGTTGTGCAGTGCCCTCATCTGGGCCAAAAAAGATCATTTCTGGCTGCTTGTAATAATCAATAACCTCCCGGTCACTGAATTGAATCAGATCCATTATTCCTTCAGTATAATCAAGCAAAGCGTCAAGGCTGCATTGTGCATAAGCCGGATGAGGAATGACAACCCCTTTAGAACCACTCTCGCAAATATCTTTGTGTTTGATTCTTTGTGCCTTTGGACCTAGTGCATAATTGAGAAGAACCGCCTCATCGAGCTCTGATTCATGGTTTGATGGGGTGACCCGGATGAGGCGAAGTCCACCTCTTGCAATATCATTTGCCCGCATATGCGTACCACAGCAATAATGTCCGTTTACAAAGAAGATTCCGTACACGAAATTACTGAAGACCAGAGGATCGAGGATTCGGTTATCGTACCTGAAGGAGAAGGAACGTTTTTCATCGATATAAAAATTCGTTTTCAGGGTACATGACACAAACTTGAACATGAAATTGAAGATATCGTAGCCTATCTGAAAATCGATAAACCTGCTGCTGATCTTCTTTTCAAATTCGAGACGTTGCTCCTCAACTTGATCTTCGGTTGGTTTGAACTTCACGCCCGGGTCAAATCTTGCATCAAACAAAGCATATAAATCTTTTATGAGATCTGCATTTTGTCTCACTGTCTGTTCAATAATCTGCGCACTGTAAGTAGACTTGTTAGAATCCTGAATACGTTTGGCGAAAGCATCTTGATGATCCTTTGTGACGAGACTTGCCAAGATTTCCCTATCAGTTTGGTTCACACTCTCCTTGTATATAAAGAGATGGGTGAAATCGATGGCGTTGCCGGCAAACAGCATTTCTTTAAAGTTCAGATCATCGCTCAAGTAGAGTTTTTGTATCGGTGTTTGAGCTGAGGAAAGAAAATCCTGAAGATCGTCTACAATTGCCTTTTCATTAGTTCTGGTCAGTTCACCACGAAGATAAAGAGAACAGACAGATGAATTCACTTTGTTCTCAGAGTAATAGGGTTCCCAGTAAGCTCGAACCAGAGGAAAACCATGGGCACCCATTATTTTTCTGTACATCGGCAACTGGGAAGACTCGAAGTCACTAACAAACATTAGGCGTACTTCGCCATTTTCCGGTAAATTAAATATCTGAATTAATGGAATAGAAGATTTTTCTGCTAAATTGAGAAAGTTATCATAACGATTACGGGTAGGCTCTGGCATATCTGTGTAATCACCCACCTGGCGGTATAAAAAAGGTGAAGTCTTATAGGACTCTTGTGGAAAATCCGCCACCGTTCCCGTACGGATAATATATGTGTAATAATTCTTCTCAGGGCTGAAGTAATAATCTCTCCTGTGGCCCATAATTTGACGTTCCAGGACACTCTCCATGTTGTCCCTGGTCTCTTCCGTTGCGATGCGAACCCGCTGGCCTCCCTGGTCTTCTTTCGAATGAAAGTCGATATGGGCTACTTGCCCGAAAAGAGCGGCTTTTCCTTCTTGTACCCGGACGTTTAAAGCTATGGACTGTAAGAGTTGTACCAACTCAGGTTTTTTAATATTATTGAAAAAATAACTTGGTAGCCCGAGATCTTTGATTAAGATGCCGGCTGCAAAATTTATACAATTGGCTGTAAGCATACCATCAGAGGCCAGGTCGATCACCGCCTCGTACAAAAGGCGTGAATCAAGGCAGGCAATTTCGGCCATTCTAATGATATGGGCCCCATTGGTTGACTGGGAGAAGCTCATTGAAGAAACGTCTTTAAATTCTGTACCATTATCCATAATGTATTTCTCCTAGGAGAGTTTAACTGTGAAAGATTCTACTGTCTGGCCAGTTTTTTGTAGAAGACCGGACCCTTTTGCTTTATTCGAAAGAGAGTTTAATGAGTCGCGTAGCCAATATTGTTCCTATCCTATGAAGACATAGCTATCTTGGAGCTTGTCCGAGAATAGGAAATTTGGTCAAAATCGAGAAGTTTTTGTAAAATAAGCACAGCCATATGTCTGATATTGCGAGCATTATTTTTTAAAAACTCCGAAGAGTTTGGGAAAAAGGCCATTCTCGGACAAGCTATCTAGGCCAGCTCTGGTTATAAGGGAATATTTTGTCTCTATATTGCTTTGTATAATCCCCTTATGGTGCATTGTTTTAAGTATCTGCTGGGTTTCCGGGATTGTTAAATTAAGTTCATCTGCGATACGTACTGAATCAACCAAGTTAGGATGAACACTTTCGATTACGTTGTTAGCAAGCAATTTCAAAATGTTACGTATATGAATATCTCTGCACATTTTTATGATCTCCTTCTAGCTTTCGTATTTAAAGCTACATCCATGAGGTTGTTAATTGATATGCAATATTTATATTAATTGAACGATCAGTTAATTTCGGGTTAGTCCGAGCAATTGGCTACAGGGCAAAGCAACTTCATTTTTTCGGTTCACACACAGTTCAAAATGGTCGAGTAATAGCTCATCGATTCCTGATGGAACAGTCAAACAACAGGGATATTTTCTGTATGTTTTTTGATTTCTGAACAGAGTTCAAAGAGAGGGATTATGAACGTTTTTGCCTCTGAGAAGAAAAGATTGTAGTAGAAACATGAAAACAGATAAGAAAATGTTAAAAAACATTTTCTTACCTGCCATACAGCAAGGATTACTCCTGCTTAGAATCCCATGTAACCGATAATAACGAAAGCTATGGAAGTAATAATTGCTCCAAGGAAACCATATGGCATCTGTGTTACCGCATGGCGATAGTTATCACAGCCGGTAGCAGCAGAACTAAGAATTGTAGCATCGGAATAAAAGCAAATATGACTACCCCATACCCCTGCAGAACATACGGCACCAATAGCAACTACCGGATTCGCACCTACAGCAATTGCGAGAGGGATAACTATTGGAATAGCAATAGCGTACATTCCCCAACTTAAACCCATAATGAATTCAGTAATACCAAGAACGATAAACAAGACCAGTGGCAATAACTCTGGGGTCATGTAGACTTTAGCAGTCTCAATAACGTAGGTAAGGAATCCTATCTTCTCGTTGATATTGGCAAAAGTAAGAGCAAGAATAACCATCAGCAATGGAAAGAGCATCTGTTTAATACCAACGATACAGGTATCAAAGAATTCCTCTGGCCCCATCAATCCTTGTGGAATATACAAAACAAATATAAATGCTACCGTTGAGAGGACACCAAGTTGCATGTCGATATCGAAATAAATAGTCGATCCAACCAAGAATAAGATAGGCAAAAAGAAATTCAAGACCTTAGGTTTAGACGGTTTTTTGATCGGTACACCACTATGAATATCGATCTTTTCGGAACCTGGAGGAGCCAAAATGCCTTCTTCCGATGCACGTTTTTCAGCCGCTTTCATTGGACCAAAAATTGGAATGATACCAATAATTACCAGAGGAACTATAAGTACAGCTACCCAGGCATAAACGTTATAAGGGATTGTCTGGATAAAATATTTAACCCCTTCACCCTCTGCTGCTACACCGGCTTGCTCTAGTAAACTTGCAATATAAACAGCCCAGGTAGAAATCGGAATGAGGACACAGACAGGAGCAGCAGTAGAGTCGACGATATACGCGAGTTGTTCTCTAGACACCTTGTGCTTATCAGTTATCGGGGCCATGCATGATCCAACGGTCAAAGAATTCAGATAATCGTCTATAAAAATGACCAAGCCCAGCATCCAAGTCCACAAAAGGGTACTTTTTCTGGTTTTTGCACGCGTGGAAACCCACTCACCAAAGGCAGCTGCACCACCTCCTCTTTCAATGAGAGCAATGATACTACCCATAAGCCCACAGACTATAATTAACCACTGAGTATCGCCATCAGTTAATACCTCAGAGAGGGTTTCACTCAATGGTACAAAAAAATCTAGTTTGTATGCCATGAAAAAGGCAAGTAATGAGGCCAGTGTAAGCCCTTCGAGAATTCGCTTGGTATAAAATATAAAAGATAGTAGAAAAACTGCGGGTAAAGCGGATACTAGACCAAATGATTTTTCATCATCAGGAACGAGGATAGTTACAGCCAAAAAGAATATGGCCATAAATGTATATTCAATTAAACTTTTTTTGACTTCTTTCTTGTCAACGTCGCCTATCAACTCCAAGTTTTTTGCACCGTCGGTCTCACTCATCATATCTCCTCCTCCCGTATACCTGAAAATTGTACGGGAACTATGTTAGTGTGTAGTTGGCAGCAGGTGTAAACATGCACTCATAAACGTGGCATACAGTTATCTTCCGAGTATGACGTTATTTATAAATAGTGATTACATTCCAACTTATTCCCTCATATACCGTCTGTCCTTTTCTCTAATTATTTTTTACTGTTACTAGGAAAAACAGTTATAGATTGACTCTACGTTTGTTTATCTGATTTCCCTCAGCCTCCATTAAAAGGCTGAAAGAATTTCACTTCTGCTCCATCCGGCACAATATCATGAGATTTTGATAGCATCCCATTGATTGCAACAATTGCAACCTGATCCGGTGACATGTTTACAAGTTTGACCAGTTCTGCCACAGAAATGTTTTCCCAGATATCAACCACCAACCCTTTCTCAGGATAGGTGCCGGGGTAATAATCCGGTAGTGTTCCGAACAATCTGACACATGCTTTCACAGAGAGCTCCTTATAGATGAGCCCGTTGATTTACTGCCTTTTGTCCCGATATCTTCGTTATACGAAAATAACAATCCTCGGAATATCAATTATATGCCTGTGGTTGTTTTTTTCGTATGCCTAGATCTCGAACCAAAATCCTAGTAAATCAACAGACTCATAGATCCTTAAATGTCGAATCCATGGCCTCATTACCAACCTTCACAACACAATTATATGGTGGTAAAGGTTCCTCATAGAACATTCGAGGTAAACGATCATCCAGATTGGTTAGCCCTGCCCTACGATTAAAATCAAGTTCGGTTCTAATCACTCGTTTTCCGAGTTCAGTCCACTCTTGCTCCCCGAAGACCTGACCGGATTTTGCACTCATCATAGCAAAAACATTTCCAATACCTTCCTCAGTTGCCATCCCTGACTGGGCAAAGTCACAGATTCCTGCAGTATCAACAGCTGCCATATGAATCTGTGTATCTCTAGAAATTTCAACCTGCCCTTCAGCACCCTGAGCATCAACCGTTCCTCCAAATGCTTCAAGATTCTGATCGACCACCCAACCAGCGGTGTGATCCGCTCCCATAGGTGTTGTTGCATAGGTTACAGACATCCCCTGAATAGCACGGGGATCATATGCTGCAATCGACTGCCCTTTTACAGTTGGAACGCGGTCATGATTAAAATGTTTTCCTACGGCGTCAGGACCATTCCCAATCAACTTGCCCATTTCTGTGCCTTTGGCAACTTCTTCAACAAGACGAATTGCTGTTTTTTCATCACCAAATTCAGCATATCCAGCATCAAAGGCAACAGCCAGAGCAGCACCTGTATTCATGGTATCAAGTCCAATATCATCACAGAGAAAATCAAGTTGAGCTATAGCATCAAGATTATCATTACCTATCATGCCACCCATGGACCAGATTGTTTCATACTCAAGTGAGGAGGTAACATATTCACCTTCTGGAGTTACATATTCGTTGGAGCAATCAATAATACATTGAGCACAACCCTTATGTTTGTTTTTACCGCCGCGCTCTTTGATTACCTTGGCTATTGTCTCGCCACTGATCTTATCAACACCCTCAAACTGACCGAACCTTGCATTATTTGTTGGAAATCCACCTGCAGCGTTAATAGGCTCGACTAAAGTAGCAGTTCCGAACTCCGGTAGAATTTCTCCACTAAACTCATCTTCCTTTACAGCTTTAGCATAAGCTTTGGACGCTTTTTTAAACTTCTCAGCATCAATGATCGCAGCAGGAAATTTTCCTTTCCTATCTACAATGATAGCCTTGAGCCCTTTTGAGCCCATAACCGCACCAAGTCCTCCACGACCAGCTGCTCTACAAGGACGACCGTCAAGATCTGTTGATTGAATTGAGGATGAAAGAAGTTGTAAATCACCGGCAGGACCAATACAGGTTATGGATTTTTTAGCTCCATAAGCATTGTGTAATTGTTCTACTACTTTGTACGTCCTCACACCCTTAAGATGATCAGCACTAAGTAAAGTAACATTCTTATTATCTTCTATGTTCAGCAGAAAATACTTCCCAGCCTCTGCTTGTCCCTCAACAATAACCGCAACGATACCGAGCTTGGCAAGAGAGTAAGCAACTGTGCCGCCGACATTACTCTCTTTGATCCCACCAGTAAGCGGGCTTTTCGCCCCAACAGATAGTCGGCTGGTATTAACCAAAGAGGTCCCACTAAAATATCCCGGAGCAAAAACTAATTTATTTTCTTTTCCGAGAGCATCTACAGTAGCGGGAACTTCGTCGTTGACCAAAATAGAGGTGAGTGCGCGGCCACCCAAGGTTGTATAAGCTTCTGGAACATCCTCAAATCGTACCGATTGAGTGGTCATATCTACCCGTATCAATTTCATATTACTCTCCATCTTTGTTAGAACAGTACTTCAGAAAAAATTGTGAAATCAAATAGGCAGAGGACTCAATTCGTAAAAAATGACGTAAAGATATTTTTACGATACGTAGCGCTCACAGGGACCACTCAATTGAGTCCTGCCATATTTCCCATTAATAATGGGACCTAAATCTTGCATATCCGGCAGGTAGCGCAGACTGCGAACTTGCCAGTTGCAAGATTGAGGTGGGACAATACTTAGCTCATGCTTTTAAATGTATCTTCAAGTCTCTCAAGCATGGTATCAATGAGTTCATACGGTATGTTCAGCGCAGGCTCTATACGAATGGTCTCTGCATTTGTGAGTGTACCAGCAGTCAATACGCCTCTACTAAAGAGTCCTGATGCGACTTTGTAACCAATCTCATCGTTAGGAAATTCCATACCTAAGAGCAGACCGCGTCCACGGATACCTTTAAGGATTTTAGGATATACTTTCTGAAGTGCATTAACTTTTTCTTTGATGTAGATGCCTTTTGCTTTTGCCTGCCCAGCAAGGTCTTCTTCAAGAAGAACTGTAATCTGTGCAAGTGCCGCGGCGCAAGCAACTGGATTGCCGCCTGTGGTCGTTGTGTGCATAAATGGATTAGGCTCCATGCACTTCCAAATTTTTGCAGTAGAAAAGAAACCAGACATGGCAATTACACCACCGCCCAACGCTTTACCAAAACACATGATATCAGGGGTAACACCCCAATGATCAACACCAAAGATTTCACCAGTACGACCAAAACCAGTCTGTACTTCATCAGCAATCAGTAGTACTTCATATCTGTCACAGATCTCACGGAGTCTCGGCCAGTAATCATCAGGAGGCTCGATGGCTCCAGCTTCACCCTGAATAGGTTCTACGACAACACCTGCTATATCGTCTCCAACCTCTTTCGCATTTGCCAACACCTGTTCAATAGCATCGGCATCACCAAATGGCACCTGACGCACACCTTCAAGTAGTGGTAATAATGGTTTACGATATACTGCCTTACCAAGAAGCGAGAGAGCACCAAGTGACTTTCCGTGAAATCCTTTCAGTGTGGAGATAAAACCACTCTTTCCGGTGTACAGCTTTGCAAGCTTCATAGCACCATCAACTGCCTCGGTACCACTGTTTGCAAAAAAACCGTATTGGATATCTCCTGGGGTTAATTTAGCGATTACTTTGGCAAGATGCGCACGAAGAGGATCAAGCATTTCCTGACTGTACTGAGGACTACGATCAAGCTGTGCCTTGGCCGCTGCAACAATTTTAGGATGGCGAATTCCTGGCGCATAGAGTCCGAAACCTCCGAGCATATCTATATACTCTCGGCCCATAACATCTTTCAGGATTGAACCTTGACCTTCCCAATCAGTCAGAGCGAAATCTTCAGTTTCAGTTACAGATTTACGATACTCTAGAAAGCCTTTATTGATATGATCAGCAAAATTCTGATACGTAGATTCTGCAATCCAATGACGTTCAGCATCTGTAATCTCTGCTTCAGATGTTTCTATAAGTTTGACCATCTTTTTTGCTTCATTCAGAGCCTGAACTTTATCACGGGTACATGGTGCATTTTCATTTAGAGCTTTGGTCATTTTGAGTTTCCTCCACGGTGATTTACGCACTTCTTTTGCGTCTTTAGATGTATGCTCTTATATATTAACTGACTGTCCGGTTAATAATTGAGCACTCTCTCACTAAGTAAAATCATACTGATAGCTATTGTTTTTTGTTTCTCGCAATCACTAACTGAACGTTCAGTCAGTACTAATGCTAGTTTCCTGAGTACAAGACCTTCGATAGTTTCACTTACTTAAACCGCGTTACTTTACGTATTGTTAGAAAACGCCGGTTTTAAGAGAAACTATTGCAGATTTCTTTGCTGAGTCAGCAAACTCTTCGAAGGGTTTATCCTCCCCCAGAAACTGAGCATGGAACTCTAGGCCTTCCATCAAGGTAACGATGAAGTCAGCTGCTTTCATTGCATCATTAACCTGGATAACTTCTTTTGCGTTGAATACTACAAATTCTTTATAGAGATAATCGCGAAGCCAGCGAAACATATCACGGAATAAAATTGCTACATTCTTGTCTCGAAAGCTCTGGTAGTAAAAACCAAAATGAACACCGGGGTCAACTGTCCTTGACCACTCGTAACTAAAAATTAGATCCATGAGTGCAGAGAAACGCTCTGCGTCTTCATCGATTTCTTCAAATTTTAGAAGGTGACGCGATTTGAATTTGGAAATCATCAACTCGACCAGAGCGAGTTTAAGATTATCCTTGTTTTTGAAGTAGTGCAGGATGAGGCTTGGATGAATCTCGAGGCGTTTTGCAATCTTACTGATTGAGGCCCCTTCTAATCCTTCCTGGATGAGCACATTATAGTACCCTTCAAGAATTTCAGGTTTTCTTAATTCAGCATTTTGATTTTTCCTTCCAGCCATAAAGATCCTCTTACAAGGTTTATAACGGTTACGACTTAATCATAGGTTCAATAACTAAACCGTAAAAAATCTCTTTGTCAACATTTTTCACTGACCATTCAATAATTGCATTTAACCTATAAGTTAGTTAGTTACCGTTATTACAGGTGTATCCCTTAAATTTTTAATTGAACGACTAGTTAATAATATTTCATCCAATACAGTTCAGTTCCATACTTACAATTGAACATTATAACTATTCACCCGCCTCTGAATTTTCTTCTGGAATTTTACCAACCAATTGTCGGCAGACAATAAAGTTTGACCAAAACTGGGCCATTTTCAATGTTTTTCAACATGATATTTGGTTAAAGTTTGATCATTTTCACATTTCGCTTTTTCTCTGATGGTCTATTATGTCGTGCTGTCTTGCATCATGCCTCACAAAATATTCTTCACTAGAACTGACGGCCTGGAACCAAAGTTCAAGTTCTTCCCTGCTTCATAGATACAAGAAGGAGGCAAAATTTTAGACCTCCACAACCCATTATGATTGCCACAGTACTTCCATCTAGGGGAGGGTGATTCCGTGGTATTTCATGGACTACAGATAACTTGATTTTACTTGTTTGAATCGAAATATTCTCACCTCGTTACATTCCTGAAAAGGAAGATGCTTTATGCAGGCTACATAGTATGTTTTAAAAAATATGGATCAGGCATATTTGTGTTGATGGAGCGTAAAAAGCACATACTACGGCATTAGTCGAGCCTTATGCTGATGAAGCTGAGAAGTGCGAACTTATATACTCCCAAGAAGTAATGAATAGATTCGTTCGTGAAGCCAAAGCAACAAGTAACCCGAATGGAAGGACTTCAGGTGTTTACAAACTCTGCTGCTGTGATTGGATTTGAAGAAGAGTTAAACGCTTTCATTATCAATAAAGTAAACGTCGAGAGAAAACCTATACACACCAATCAGTGACTCCTACCTCACACTCGTAAAATAGGAGGTGTTTTTCATTTTGGGCTCGTTTTACATTCTTACTTGCCAAATACATTCATAAGGTTCAGATTGATCTTCACACTGAGTGCTGACAACCGTTAGAGCTCCAGAGGAAAGATTATCCCAAACATATTTTTTTTGGTGGGATCGCTGGCCTGTCAAAAGCGACCGAACATTTCCCCCTTGTGAAACAATAGGAAGATTCAGCACTTCAAGCGCTTTATTTACCGACAAAGCATCACATGTTTTACCTTTTTCCACCTGCAACCTGGGTTTAGATTGACCCATAAAAGTGTAATAAATTGAACCCCTTTTGGTTATGGATTTATGGAATGTGTATGGCTCCGCCTTAACGCATTCAGGAGTGATACTAACGAGTACTACAAAGACCATAGCTGTAAAAAATTGATACATGTGCATGTGTTGCGAATTAACCATTTTCAAATGTGTAAAAATAATAAAGGACTTAAAGCTATCAGCAATAAGTCCTTTATTATTCATATGATAAAATAAGCCAAGTATACCGCTTATTTTTTAACAAAAACGAGAACCGCTCCCTACCCTTAAAAAGATGGGAGAATGTACTCTTTTATTTGAATATGTCAATTGTTCTTCAATAATTTCCAAATCGCCCTTATTACTCACCGTCCAGACGCGGTAGTACAGGATGTTAGGGTTACACATGCACCTTTCCAGTACAATGTTCAATGACCACTTTTACCACTGTGGTCGAATCCCAATATTTTTTCATGTAATGTTGTCCTGCATCAATATAGTCTGGAGAATACTTATTTATTATAGACATTAGGATTTCTTCTTTCTCAGAACTATCTGCCACTTCCACCGCTGTTCCAAATGCAATTGCACTTTCATAGTCTGTGTCAAATTTATTTGCCAATACAACGGACTTGGTCACTACACAAAAAGATACTCTATTTGTGAAATCAATATTCTCAAGCTTATGTCCTTGTTGAGCGCAATGAAAGCAGATACAGTCATTCCAATAAGTGTAATTCAAGGGCACCCCATATGGATACCCATCCGTCCCTATAGTTGACAATACGCCATAGGACCCTTTTTTTACTATTTCAATTGTTTTTTGTGCATCAACACCATTCTGTTTTGATAAAATTTCTCGGTGCATTGTACAACGCACTCTATTTTTATATTTTGCATTTCACAAGCGCGACACATCTATCAGATAGGCTTGTCCCTACTCAATCATACAGATACAAAGATCAATTTCAGCCGACCAACACCACTGCCTTGTTTTTTTTGGTCATTCGTATTTCAGAAAGAAGAATTCCTGAAAGAATCAAAACAATACCGACGCCTGCTGCTGACGATAACTGCTCATTCAATACAAAATATGCAGTTATAGACGCAAAAAATGGTTCCAATGAGAAAATGAGCGCTACACGTGTAGAACTTATGTGACTTTGTGCATATGTTTGGACCAAAACAGCAAGACTGGTACCTAATAGAGCCGCAACAAATATACCTAAAAGAACACTGGAATTACCAATAATCTGTATATCCACCAACATTCTCAAATCTTCAGTGAACAATGCCGAGCAAAAACTAAGAAGAGTAACGGTGCCAAGCTGAATCAAGGTTAGAAACATCACCTCATGCCTGGAGCTATATTTACCTGTAAAAACAATATGCAGGGCGAACATTGCAGCACCAACAAGGGACAAGAAATCCCCTAAGCTGAAAGGTACACTACCTGTCGCAGTGAGAAGGTATAACCCTCCCCCTGCCAAAATGACTCCAATGATGGTTTTTATCCGGAGTCTTTCTCCTAGTACGATTAAAGCAAATATGGGGACAAGCACAACACACAAACTCGTAATGAAGGCACAATTCGATACGGTTGTATTGAGAAGACCAAAAGTCTGAAATGTAAAACCGAGATAAAGTAACAATCCTAGTATACACCCATGCTTTAGGATAAGTGGTGTTAACCATCGCTCCTTTTTTTTGGGGTATAAGAAAAGCCCTATAGACAGAGTGGCAACGCCGAAGCGGATAAAGTTAAAGCTGTGAGGCTCTAATATTTCAATTGCATTGTGGACCAACACAAATTCAACACCCCATATAAACGCGACGAACAGCGTACCCAGTGTTGCTAATGTTGTACTATTCATAATAATGTCAAAGGTAAAATTAAACAGCAACTCAACTGGCTGAACGATTGGCCAGTGACCGCCGTTTGACTCTACACTCGTCCAGTGGTGCTTTCAACCAAAATCCACTCTGCCACATAAATCGCAGAGGAAGGCATTTTTGAGGAGCTACTCCCCACCGGCAAACCTATTTTGGGTAACTAGCAAGCTTGTGCAGAGTGCACATCACACTTACTTTGCAAATCGATTGTCCACTCAAGATTTACAGTCAACCCAATAGAATCGAGGAGATTTGAGGACCAAAAAAGGCAAGCACAGATAGGGTCCTTCACCCACACCGTAAACACATCATCACCATTCAAGCCCAGGAGCTTGGTATACCTGAAGAAAACCTCTACGAAAAAACATAGGGCTAAAAGGAAAGCAAGAACGGTTCACTTTGGATTTGGCAATGTTACGTTCAAGGCTCAATTGTTGAAATAACCTAATGCAATTATCTTAACTTCCATAATATCGCTATCCATATATATTGATAAAAAGAAATTCCCTCCATTTATCATTTAGGTTTAAAGCAAAAAAAAACTCACATGATAGATCTCCAACTTCCTCTTTTCTGAAACGAATTACGGATAATCAAAAATTGAAATGCTCCCAGTGCGGAATTATTCCAAAAGAAGGACAACAATTCTGCGGTGATTGTGGCCAAAAGCTCAATAGCGTCTGCACAGGCTGTGATTCAGCTAACCCACCCACATATAAATTTTGTAGTCAATGCGGAAAAGACCTTCGTATCCTGGGCTCTCTGATAGTTGATCGAGCTGGTTTGATTGTAGAGGTGGATAAAACTGCACATTCAATTTTACAAATTAAAGGTGACAGTCTCTTCGGCAAACCTTTTTCGATTTTCGTTAATATAACCGACCGTACTTTCTTTTTCTCTTGCTGGAATGTTGTATTTAGCTCTTCAAAACAACAAGACCTGGAGGTGGAACTCAAACCAGAAAAAGATAGGACCATTACCTCCCATCTTACCCTCAAGCCTCTGGCTAAATCAGGCAGAACAGTGGATTTCAATTCAAATTGAAATAGAAGACATAACTGATCGTCGCCGAACTCTGCAACAACTGGAAGAAAAAGAAAAACTTCTTGAAATAATAGGCTCACTAACAGAAATATTCCATCCCGCCAAAAGGAAAACTCGGCAAAAGACTATCAACGGTGTTCTCGAACAAATTGGCCTGGTATCACTTGCACAATATACATTTGTCTCAAGAATCGATCCGGTAAGTAATCTACTCTTTACAGAGTTTAAATGGCAAGAAACAGATATTCCAAAGACATCTAATTCCACAATTACTCTACCTCTCGATACCCTTCATCCTGTTTTTGAAAAACTACAGAAGGGTATAACGTATATTGCTGAAGATTTCAGTCTGTTAAACCCTCCAGAAAACCATCTCTGGAAAAGATGGCATCCAGGTTTCTATTCTCCGGGTTCCATAGCTTGTGAACTCATTTGTCGAGATTATAAACCAGTCGGAATTATAGGTTTAATTCGAACTAAGAAAGGGACATGGCCACGAGACACAATAATGCTTTTGAAGCTTTCAGCCCAATTGATCTCTGAAACATTGCCCAAAAGTTTATCAGGTAACTCAATACTTCAACGTTCAAATGTCTCGGTACCAAAAAAGAACTTAAAAGACATTCCATTACAATCAGAGGAAATCAATGATTTAGAAGAAATCGAGATAATAATAGATGAACATGAGGTTATTGAAACAACCGCGGACATTGATGAAAAGATGGTGATTGAGCCTATTAAAAAGGGTAATCCAGATAATGCTCACCCCGTTTTTGCATCAGATGATGGTGCGTATGCACTTCAATGCCCAAAATGTGAACGAAGTGAGTTAGTTTCAGCAAATTATTTCAAAACAAGTGGTTGGCTTTTAAAAGTTACCTGCCCCTGTAGTTGTTCCTTCCGAATAATTCGTGAAATGCGTAAAGCTTACAGAAAGGAAGTCCAGCTATCAGGTTCATTTACCCATGCTTCAGATAACCTGAGTAGATTAGAAGACCCCAGGAAATGGATTTCAATGGAGGTTACTAATATCTCTAAAATCGGGTTGAATTTTAAGGCGCCCATGACACAATTATTACAGGTCGATGACAATATCCAGCTCAGATTTAACCTTGACAACTCGAATACATCACTGATAAAGAAATCGGCAATGATAAAATCTGTCAGAAAGAATAATGTGAGTTGTCAATTCCAAAACACTGATTCACCTGACACAACCCTTGGATTTTATTTTTTGTAGATATTTAATGCGATCCCGCTGTCGTCCGACAATAAAGTTTGTCCATTTTTTGCCTTAATCCAGATGTGAATTTCGAAATTATAGTCTGTCATCTGGTTTTTCAGAAATGGAGTAAACTTCCCGCTTTGCGATGAATGCTTCGACTGTGGTGTTACAGAAAACCTAACAACATTCAAGGTGATTTAAACTGTACACCTGTACCATAATATTGGAGAGCCTCAGGCTCATAGATACAGGAATAGTCCTAAGTTGCGGGTTTGCTTAAATGGTTAACATTGCCAATACTAGCCTCTGGCATCCTGATATCGTGCGTCTTTGTAACCTCTCATGGATAATCTTGAATCTCAATTTGCTGATTTGTTGATAGGTTTATGAAATAGAGCAATTGCCTAGATACAGTAGGCATCCTAACTCAGCAGTTCCTTCGGAGTAATGCCTGCCATAAGAACACCTAGTTTCATTGTTATTACCTTTATAACTGAAACTACCTGGCATTAATGTGTGCAATAGTTTTCAGTATTCTGAAGTATACTTCTCACCTCACTCGCGATACCTCTTACATCTTCTTGGCTAATTCCATAATGGGTACCTGCCATAGCGCATACAGTTCTACTGCCTTCCAGTTTCCAGAGACTGTCGGCTTTCACCTCCGATAAAGCCGAAAGTTATCATAAGACCACGAGAATTGATTTTTCGGGGCTCAATACAGAGCCTGTATCCTTGATCCATCTGGCTTCGGACTCCCGTTACCGGGCTTACCCGCAGATTTCACTACTGACCTGCTGGCTCAGCTTTGGTCAGGTGAGACTTACACTCACTGGCTAGTAATAACCAATTTCATCCCGGTGAACGGGACTTCCGAGGTTGTGGATTTATCTCGGCACGACTGGAATTATCTTTGACGAACGACAAGTGGAAATACGTTAGGCTTTCGGGTTCATGAGAACCAGACCGTCCCAGGAATAGCCTTTAACTAGGCACTACTTAAATGGACAAGGTTACCAATAGATCTCTTTTCATCCTAATACAGAGCCAGTAGGATGAGAGCATGTGAGTTCTGGGGTGAAAATGTTCTGGAAGAATCTCAGTTGTATACTTTTATAATATAGTAAATGTGTTACAAAGAGGACCCAAGAAAATATTATCCAGGCAGATACTGAGGTTATGGAATCTAGAATTAATAAAATATTGTCTTCAAGATTTGTGCAATGGCTTTTGTATAAATTCATTCGTATATACTCTTTAA
>JBLHNU010000059.1:0-34415 GCA_047622095.1 Desulforhopalus sp. | reverse complement strand
TTCTGCTTTGTTGGTGATTTCAGCAGACGGATCGTAGGCTTTTGCTATTATTCTGAAAAAATCGAGGGGTTCTAGGGTTGGGTGGTTGATGTTCGCTACGTGCACACTATCATCCAGCGTCTCAATGAGGGCATTCAATAGGGTGGTTTTGCCTGTTCCGACGTCCCCGGTCAGTACCACAAAACCATTGGGGTCCAACAAACCATACTTGAGAGTAGCAAAAGCCTCTTTGTGGTTTTCCCCCTGCCATAGAAACCGTGGGTCAGCACTGATAGTGAATGGCTTTTTCGATAAGTTGTAAAACGATAGATACATAAATGGACTCCCGCTGCTAAGTGGGAAGGAGTGGCTTAACAGGTTACTCTGATAACAATATTCCTGACTAATAGCCCCGACTCATATATGTTGAATTCTACATTGTTCGCCCTGTAGAAACAAGTTTTTTAGGTACGCGACTCCATCGAGCCAGAACTCGGATGAGACCGTCTGGGGCCGCGATGTGTCGTCATCAAGCGGTAGCTTGGAAGGAAAAGTAGCACGGGTATTTTCATAATGATAAAAATATTAAGCTGTGCAAAGATGCCTTACGGCTGGTGATTGTTTAATTAAACCAACAGGAAATTACGGTTCCACCCGGTAGGGTCGATTTTCTTAATTTGATTTAGTCAAGGAGTTTAGGAATATGGATGTTCCCAGACAATCTTAGCAGTGTTTAAAAACCAACAGACAGAGAATTGTGGCAAGTCTAAAATTCAGTAGTTAAGGAAAGATAGGCTTTTTAAATCTCAGTCATTTAAGTAAACCCGCAACTTGGGACTATTCCTGATAAGTCCAGTATCGTTTTCGGTTTTGGCAAGTTGACCTAATTCCTGCTGGTCTGCAGAGAGACATGTTGTCGCAATGGCAGAAGCTAGTATTGGCAATGTTAACCATTTAAGCAAAGTTGCAACCATGACCTTATTCCTGTACACCTAGCACTAGACAGTTAACCTGCTGTCAATTGGTTAGAAATCAGATGTACAGGAAATACCTTTCGTTGGAGTATTATACTACATTGATTACCTTCGTTGTGGCAATGTTAAGTTCAATGATAATTCGCTGACAATACATGATCAGGAATTATGTTGCGGTTTTGCTTTAATCAATAAGGTTGGCAAAGGATATCTTCCCCGCAATGAATAAGATTCTATTGATCCAATGCGCCCAAGGATACATGTATTTTAGGTCCAGGTATCCGAGGACTGCTTTTATTAACAATGCGCAAAAGTATAAGGGTCTCCCAATTTTTGTCTGGTAGGTGTGAAATAGCAATTCATCTTTGAATCATGCATAAACAAACCTTTCTACAGGTCGTCGTAGGCTGGTAGCAACCGGCATTTTTTTCAGATAACCAGCCCGTAAGATAAACTGCGGGTTTACATTCTTTTCGTGATTCGCAAAAATAAGCGATTGACCACTTTTCTCCTCAAGTATCTGCGTCATCGGATGTAGCCCGATACCACATTCATGGGCGGTTAAGGCTAAGCGCTCAAAACGCCTGCCGGATTCAATCAGATCAGGTATTCCTTTGCCAGGGCTAGTAAGAATGAGCCAACCTCCTCCTTGCTGAACCTGTTCAGCCGTGGCATCGATTCCCTGTTGGCGGAAATTAGGTTTCAAAAAGTCATCAGGGGTAAAAAATGTCCTGACCACCCATCCCTTGAAGTCACTAATCTCCATGCTTTCTGTGGTGATTCCATCCCGAAGCTGACGTGCCGCTCTATTGTCAAGACGCAACCAACTGACGAATTCCTTCTGGGCTTCGTCCCTTTGACTCTGCATTCGGAAGGCTTCCACAGCTGCCTCTCGAAGACACGAGGCGTGTTGAGATTCACTCGGAAAGTATTGTAGGTATCCATCAGCCGCTTTTGACAGGGCTTTCAGGTCATCAAGAAAAATATTTCGTGAAAGCTGTCCATTTCTGACTGTCCTCCGCTTATTCAATCTCTGCAGAGGATAATCGACTTTCGTGTCCTCATGCAGTTGAACGCTCAGCACTTCTTTGTCATTGCGAGTTCGAGCGATGATATTAATGTCTGCCCACATTCCCAATGTTCCTGAAGCGATGGATAGATTTTCAACAAAGGTACCCAGTGAGAGGATAAGTTCTCGATTTTCGGGATCGACTTTCGGAAGCTTTCGCCCCGGATCTGCTTCAATGATCCATTGGTTTTGACTTTTCAGGCATACCCGCCAAGGTTGACAGTTATGTGTACTAGGGGCAAGACTAGCATGATAGAGAATGGCATTGGTCTTATCATCAAGAGTCAAGACAGCTGAACCTATCTCTTGTGTAGCACCTTGCAGATCTTTACGCTTTACGGAAGTGCAGCCGACACCTAAGGTGCTGCCTCCCAGAACAATGCCTGTAAGCAGCATATTCTTCAAGAGACGCCGACGTGTGTATCTCATAATTTTAACTCCAGTTTTTTGTAATTAAATAGTATTGAAAACACCTTCCATAGCACTATTGGAAATATTTTTTAGACAGTTATGGATTATTTACCATTGCCAGCTTTAACTCCTCGGCCCACTGGTCAATGGCATTTCTTACATGTCCAAATTCGCTGAATGAACTCATGAGTTGTAAAGGTGTACCCGTTTTTCTCTGGGCCATGGCCGCCAAAAGTTCCCCTGTAGACGACTCAAGGAATTGAACCTCAATAGAGGCACCACCCATATCCAAAGGAACGAAAATGGCTGCAGTGGTTACTGCATTCAAAATTGGGTTCGAGGTGTCGATATCGGCGATAGCAACCCTTATTCGGAGAACATCAGGTCCCGGATTACTTACAACCTGATATTCAGGGCCTAATTTTTTTACCATAGTATCATGATAATAGGTTATCAGTGACGACAGCTCTTCATAGTTTTTCAAGGTTTCATCTACGGAAGCATCTCCCACTATGGAGATCGGATCGAGTATTATTTTTTTGTAATTGTGCCAATTGAATCCTGGCTTTTCCCACCACAACTTGTCCTTATTTTCTGCGCATGGGACTAATTCAACATTCGTTTTAATAAATTCGCTTCGAATTGGTGCCTTGGCACAGGGCATTGAATGTTTTCTTACAATCCCTGCAACGGTAACGCTGAAGTTTGTTTGCGACACCATGCCTGTAGTATTGATCATGGCCGCAAAAAGGGCAGGCACCATCGACATCGAAACGAGACTCGATAATTTCAACAACCTGAGGTTCATCAGGAAGATGAGAAAGAGTTGTTAGTAGAGTATTTCGTTGACGATGATCCATCTGGTTGACTTGAGCGAGCATTTCGACAAACTTATTAGTCTCCATGTAGTCCTCATTTTTTGATGGTATATCAATAAGATAAGGACAGATGGGTGTTTTTCAACGTTTAACGCGAACATAGCCTATTTTTTACTATTGAGGGCAAAGATAATTTCAGATCATCAACCAAAAAAGTAGTCTCAATCGCGATAACAAGCAAAATTTGAGTTTTCAACACAATATCGAAAAACCTAACAGCATGAACCAATGGAATATATAAGAGCAAAAAACATTGCCAAAGTCGGAATACTTTCTGATCCAAACGCAATAGGATTCTATGAAAAAATGGGTTGTATGTATGTGGAAGAATATCCTTCAACGATCAAAAATAGAACAACCCCACATTTGGTTTTTAAATTACAAGATTACTAACCAGGAACTTCACTGTTACTCGATTTCCAAAAATTCCAAAAGTTGATAGTACGCTGGGATCAACCAAGAAGGAAGCATAAAATCGGCCACGATAATGGTCAGACTTTATCCCCGCCAATAATTGCCGTTTCATTTTTAGTACTTGGCAAATACGGGGTGAATCGATAATGCTAACTCAACTGTTTCCTAAAGACTTATGTCTTCAGCAACGTCGATGACCTGTGCAAAACCATCCAACATGGAATTTCGATAATTATTGCTTTCAATACATTGTCTCTGTAGTTGCCGGCACGTTACACGATTGGATACATTCCAACTTATTTTACCACTTTATCTCTGTGGAAATACCATTGAAAAGCGAAGCAAAACAAGATAGGATTGACCTTTCGCAAACCCCTGAACAGCAGGGATCACTTCTCATCCTCAACATAAGTTACTTTCTCTTGATTAACATCTTTCTCAACATCTATAGCCTTGCCTGGAGAATCGCACTTCCTCTTTTAAAGCGGGCTCGTCGTACTTCTTTTGGCTGGGATGAAAGAATTGTCGAGACATCGCCCTCAGGCCCCTTTGATATTTGGATACAAGCAGCATCGGGTGGTGAATCCATGTTGACAAATATGATCCTCGAAGAACTAGCAGGAACCCTACATTCCAAAAAAACATGTAGGATACTCGTCACTTCAGGGACCAAAGAAGGGGTGGACAGCCTTAAAAAGGGTAAGGATAAGCTAACAAGTGACCACTTTGACCTGCACATCGCCTATTTTCCTTTTGATGCTCCTTTTCTAATGAAAAAGGCCTTCGCTCGCTTTTCTCCCACCCTTGCTGTTATTCTGGAAACCGAGCTTTGGCCAGCTTTTCTCATCACTGCAAAAAAGAACAACGTCCCGGTATTTCTTGTAAATGCTCGAATGTCAGACAAAAGTGCTGGAACCTACAAACGCTTTGCCCGTTTTTTCAGTTCCTATGGTCCAGAAAAGATCTGGGCAATATCAGAACTTGACCAGGGACGCTTTACTGAAGTTATGGGAACCAATACTGTGGGAATAATGGACAACATTAAGTTTGACCGCATTACTCCTGTACATAACAAACCGCCTAACCCCAAATTGCTCGCCCTCCTCCCTGAAGGTAAACCATTTGTTTTATTGGGCTCTATACGTAGAGAAGAAGAAGAAAAAGTAGTTATAACCATCAAAGAACTCCTTTTTGCTCGCAGTGATATTACTATTGGTATCTTCCCAAAACATATTACCCGGGCAAAACTCTGGCAGGATCTTCTTAAAAAAGAAAACATTGTAAGCACCAAACGCTCTGAAATATCAGCAGATACTCCTCCTGCAAGTGTCATTATCTGGGATGTATTCGGAGAACTTGCCGACGCTTACAATCTCGCACAAACTGCTTTCGTTGGTGGCTCTCTTGTAAATTTGGGTGGCCAGAATTTTCTTGAACCGTTAGTATTCGGCCTCAGGCCCATCATCGGACCTTACTGGAGAAATTTCGGTTGGGTTGGACAAGACATTGTAAGCTCTGGTCTGGTTACAGAAGTCGATAATGAAAACGTCCTAGCCACCGTACTGCTGGATCAACTCGACCAACAGGTGGACAAAGAAGTAACTCTCGATCAGGTTCAACACTTTTTCGAACCGAAAAAAGGCGGCACACAATTTGTGTGTCAGAAAATAACTCAAAAGCTTCACGCTATAGAAAATTTATAACATGAGCAGCCTACCTCCTTGCTACGCAATTATTCCAGCTAGATATAAGTCCGCACGTTTCCCTGGTAAACCGCTTGCAGACATCCTCGGTAAACCTATGTTTTATTGGGTTTACGAACGTGCATCTCAGTGTAAACTTATGCAAAAGGTATGTCTTGCCACAGATGACGCAAGAATATTTGATGCCGCAAAAAAACTTGATGTTCCTGTTGTTATGACTGACCCGGACCACCCTAGTGGATCTGATAGAATTAAGGAGGCAGCCGATATCTTAGGTCTTGAAGATGAGGCAATCGTCGTCAACATACAAGGGGATGAACCAGCACTCGACCTAGACATGCCACGAAAACTGGTTGAGCCCTTTACTAATCCTGATATTCAAGTCACAACCCTTGCCCGAATCATAGGCTCAAAACAGGCTGAAAATCCAGACCGTGTAAAAGTGGTACGTTCTGAGCGAGGATTTGCTCTCTATTTCTCGAGATCCAAGATTCCACACATCAGAGACATTGAGGAAAAAGATACCGATTACCTGCTCCACATAGGCCTTTATGCCTACAGACTCTCTGCATTAAAGACGTTCACCTCTCTGCCTCCAAGTCCTCTGGAGAAAATCGAAAAACTTGAACAGCTACGTCTTCTTGAAGCCGGTATGGGAGTATATGTTGTATTGACTGACTATGAGGGCTTCGGAATCGATCGCCCCGAAGATCTAGAACTGATCAATGAACAGATGAAAAAAATTCAAAACCTGCCGTAGGGCAGGTTTTGAATTTTTATTTGTGCCAGTTTTTGATGGAATTATCTACGTAGTTTGCTTCGACTCCTTTTGGTGATCCCGATCGAGATGAAAATTCACCCAGGAAGAGGTATCCTTTAATTCCCACAGACGTGGGGGGACAAATTCTGCATTCAACTTCTCTGTTTCCCCGTACTTTTTCATCCGCTTATAAGCACGCACCCAGACACAGAATTTATCCGTGTTCACTTCGCAATAGCCACTCTTGCTTCCTCCACAGGCACCATTTCTTGTGTGCTTTGGACACCCTGACTCTGGACAGAGAAATCCCACGTGCTGAATGCCACAATCACCACACCCCTCACAGGAGAGCATAATTTTTTTAAATGGATCTTCAAAAAATCGCTTCAGAATCCATGATCTTTTCGCCTTATCAAGACCATTTGACAATTTCTTATAGACAGGGGCAAGACTTGCTTTTTTATCAAAAAAGAGATCGTGGGCGGTTCGCAAAAAGAGGTAGTGACAACTTTCTGTCAGATCGAGTTTTATAGGGTTGGTTGCAGGAATCTCTTGTTCAAGATCAATATCTTTCTGATAGAGGTAAAAACGATCTGCCTTCTTCTCTGTAAACTCATTCCGGTACTCTTCCCAGTTATGTTCAATGGCCTCCATCCGATCGAGAACTCTCTCTACGACCGCAAAACTTCCGTGAATCCCACCAATATGTATCCCCTTATAGCCAATGCCTTTTAACACAACTCCCAGTCGGGCTGTTCTTTCTATAGCTTCCTTTCGACCTTCATCTGGTATATCCCACTGACCCGCAATCTTTTGGAAAAGGTTGTCAGAAACATGAACGCCCGGAACCTTACCAGCATTCATAACCCGTGCAGCCCCTTTACCCAAATGATACAGAGAAGCCAAAGCTGGAATTTCCATTTCTTTGTCTCTCATGAAAAGTAAGAGTTCTTCATACTTATCAATATCATACCCTAATTGAGTGATGGTAAAAGAGGCACCCTCTTCAATCTTTCGTTCAAGCTTCTTGTACTGAACCCAACTCTCTGCTTCTGTGTATTTAAATGGTGAAACCGCACATCCGGTAATAAACGAAGATCCATGACCAGATTCGATGATACGTCTATTCAAAGCACTCAACATTGAAGTAAGAATAACAGAATCAAAATCAAACACAGGGGTTCCACGACCGCCGAAACCTTCTCCCGAATAATCGCCTGTAAGTGCCAGAATATTCTTTAGTCCCATATGGGCCAGTTGCAAGGCTCTACTCTCAAGACCCATTCTATTGGCATCCCGGCATGTGAAATGGACGATAACATCCATGCCACGGCCCAGAATATCCCGTCCAAGGACGTCAGGACTTAAAGCCGGATTACCACCGGGGTTGTCTGTGATTGAAACCGCACTAATTCTTCCATCTTTAAAAGCCTGGTTTGAAATTTCTTTGATACTATCCGTTGTCCGACCACAAGACTCTCGCCCTGGTACCAGTTCAAGGGTAACCACAAAATTATCAGGTGCGGAAATATCATCATTAAAAATACGACTCATCAACCTAACTCCTCTACAAATTCAACATACAAAACAGAATAATTGGCACCCGCCACAACCTATCCCATAAACAGTGCAACATTCATTGTGGTCGACAATAAACATTTACTCATTTAAGCATAAAATTTTTAACTCACTACACACATGCTATGTCAATACTACATACATTATCAATGAATTACATAATAACAAAAAAGTACTAGGACACACGAAGACACAGTGTTCAACATGGTGTAAGAAAGAACATCGAATAGTCCCGAAGTATCACATTGTGGTATATATCATATCTTGAAATAAAAATGATATAAATATTTTAAAATGAAAATATTCAGGTAAACGTTGGACGAAAAGAGGCGGGTGGATAATAAAAATGCACTCTCACGCACAGAAGGAATCTGTACATTGATCTGTGCGACATAAGCTTAACCCCGGTAAAGGGGAAGTAAACCACTAAAATTCGGTATACCCTTGAACGTAGAGAAGAGCAGAGAGATCACCATAAAGGATCGAATTATCTGCCCTCTCTTTTAGGTATGGCTTAGGATGATACCCCACACCTAGACCAGCTGCAGCAATCATTGACAGATCATTTGCTCCGTCGCCTACTGCTAAACAATCTACTTCAGAGAGTTGATGATCGCTGGCATACTGCTGTAAATAAGCGAGCTTTGCATGGTAATCCAGAATCGGACCTACCACACCACCCGTGAGCTTCTTGTCGCTAAACTCCAACACATTACCATGATGGGTATGAAAGCCTAGTTGCTCAGCAACAGGTCCGGTGAAACAAGTAAAGCCACCGGAGACCAATACGCAAAACGCACCATGTTCCTTCATAATACGAACCAATACCTCTGCCCCAGGCATAAATTCAATTTCTTTTGTAGTATCACTAAGAGCCACCTCTGTGAGTCCTTTGAGCATCAGAACCCGTGTTCGTAGAGCGTCTGGAAAATTGAGCTGCCCTGACATGGCTTTTTCTGTAATAGCTGCGACCTCACTTTTCAATCCACAGGTGGCGGCAAGATCATCAAGGGTTTCACCGACGACCATTGTGCTATCCATATCAGAGATGAGAAGCTTTTTTTTCCTATGACCATCATCAGGTATTAAAAAAGAGTCGATCCGATCGTTTTCCAGCAACTCTTCTAGAGAAGATTGCGACCATTTTTCCGGAGGAATTTCGAGGACAATTTCAGCAGCTTTTCCCAGCTTCAACCAATTCCATTGAAGACTGTGGACTTTAAGCAAAGCACCAACTTTGCTCAAATGCTCTTGACGCAGAGGCTTTGCACTGTCTGAAGACACGAGGATAAGAATATGACCCATTACTTTTAAACCATCATCTGACTTGAAGGTTACACAAAAAATATGGACCATAGAAACAGGACCACGGCTCTGCCTGACACTTTTTCACCTGCTGATCAAACTACGAACTAACGATTGTAACGGAAGGTATTGTTCCACGCAAAGAAAATTATTTAATACCTGCACCTTAGAAATGATCTTCTCCATTGTGGTGGTAGAGATAAACGTAGTCCTCAACAAATCAGAAATATCTACGCAACAACCATTTCACTGGGAAAAACATAGAAACGCGCGCCTGATATGCTCGATACATATCACCATGCTCTGCCAGAATCTTTCGCTCCTCAAGATAGGTTCCGATCACCAGATAACAACTCAGAATGAGTACACATGCAAAATTTCTCTCGTAAAAGGTGCTAAAAATCGACCAGACAAACAAAAATGTCCCCACATACCATGGATGCCTCACAAAACCAAAAACACCAGCCTCCGAAAACGATTGATGATCGCCCAACAGTAAGCTCTCTCTTCCTTCACGAATTTGTTTTAGGCCTAAGAAATTTTGTAAATCATACCCTTTGGCACCTCCCAGAAAACAGACCATGGCACCTAAGAATAAGAGCAGACGTATCAACACTGTCCATCCTGACCATGAGAAGACAACATCACCTCTATCAATCCATGTAATAGCAAGAAGGGGAAACAGTGTTAGCATCGACAACAGATTATACGCTAATCGGTAGTAGACCGCTTTATAGCCCATTCGATTTTTAACGTATTCTACAACCAGAGGATCTATCAATATCGAATGCATCGCACACCAAACTATCCATACAAAACAGTACCAGAACAGAGTCATACCCTCCCACCTTTTATCGTAACTAGTGCTCGACCGAAAACCACCAATTATGCCGATTTCTTCGTTGGACTCAAATTTCAATCCTCAAAATACTCAATGTATTCCTCCGGTTAAAATTATCGTCCGCCTTGAACTCGACAGAATTTGCAGCTTTTCGTTCAGGCACTAACTGCATTTCATCAGGACTGTTACTACCTAAATATTGCATATCCGATAGGTAGCGCAGACTCCGCACTAGCCAGTTGCAAGATGTAGGTGCTACATCCTTCACATAGTAGGTTCCCTTGCATAATGTGCAAGCTCGCGTTAATAATAGATATACGAAAGCAAACTTACGGGGTATTCAACAACTGTAGCATACCCAGAACACGCACCTTGCTCATACAAAAAAAAGAGACCCCCATGAGACGCACCAAACTTCGGATATACGAATTCATGCAGTCAGAATCATCAGGCGGTATTTTACTAATGGCAACAGCGGCTATTGCCATGGTGATTGCTAACACGCCATTACATGTATTTTATGACCTGTTTATCACTACACCAGTACACATTAAGGTCGGTCCTCTTGAAATAGCAAAACCACTCCTCCTTTGGGTAAATGATGGTCTTATGGCTGGATTCTTCTTTCTAATTGGCCTTGAACTCAAAAGAGAACTTCTCGTCGGAGAACTGTCGGACAAAAGCAAAATCACTCTTCCTGCCTTAGGTGCCATTGGTGGAATGCTTGTTCCAGCGCTTATCTACATACTCGTTAATAAAGACGACCCCACCGCCATGAAAGGCTGGGCCATCCCAGCAGCAACTGACATTGCTTTTGCTTTGGGAATACTCTCACTGCTTGGTTCACGCGTCCCGATCAGTTTAAAGATCCTTCTCACCTCTCTTGCAATATTTGATGATATTGGGGCAATACTTATAATTGCCTTGTTTTATACGGACTCCCTCTCGGTAACCTCACTCGTGGTGGCGGGACTATGTATAGCTATATTATTTGTAATGAACAGACGGGGACAGGAAAAAATAAGTATGTACTTTTTTATTGGATCCATCATGTGGGTGGCCCTTCTAAAATCAGGTATTCACGCAACTCTTGCGGGAGTCATTCTAGCCATGTTTATCCCCATGTACTCAAAAAAGAATCCAGAATACTCCCCCGTTATGGGGCTTGAGCATGACCTTCACTCCGCGATAGCCTTCTTTATCCTTCCCATTTTCGCCTTCTGCAACAGCGGTATCAGTATGGCTGGAGCCAATAGCGATTTTTTCTTCCACGGAGTACCCGTAGGAATTACTCTTGGTCTCTTCTTAGGTAAACAGATCGGCGTTTTTGGTTTTATCTGGCTTGGCATAAAGACCGGTATTTCAAAAATGCCAGAAGGAATGAATTGGGGCTCGCTCTATGGCATGGCCGCTCTTTGTGGAATTGGCTTTACCATGAGTCTTTTTATCGGCTCTCTAGCCTTTAATCAAACAGTCGAACAACTGGTTTTTGATGAACGTTTTGGTATTGTTTTCGGTTCCCTGATATCTGGCGCATTGGGTACCGTGATCCTCTACAAAACGCTTCCAAAAGAAGATGATTCCAATAAGACCAACAGCATGAAATAAAAGAGTACTATCCATTGAAAAAATTCACCCATGATATCTCTGCAGCGGCGCTACTCTGCCAAATGAGCGACGAGTCGACACAAGAAAAGGACCCGATAATATCTCTTTTACAGGCAGTAGCTGAAACCGGCTCTATTAATAAGGCCGCAAAAATAATTGGTTTCAGCTATAAGGCGACATGGGAAAGAATAGAGACCATAAATAATCTATCCGCAACCCCACTCATTACGAGGAAAACAGGTGGCAGTGGTGGTGGAGGAACGGTCCTCACCAAAGACGGCGAGGCTTTTTTGGAAAGGGCATCTCTTTTTCGCTCAGAACTTCAAAAACTTGTCAGTTTTTTCCACGACACACCAAAAGAAGCATATGCCATGCTCAGAACCCTCAGAGGGATGGAAATGAAAATCAGTGCCCGCAATGTCTGGCTTGGCAATGTTACCAAGATTGAAACAGGAGTCGTCAATAGCGTCGTGACTCTTTCCCTTAAAGGCAAAGATACCATTGTTTCTATCATCACCGATAACTCAGTCCGTAGGCTTGGCCTGGAACTGGGGAAAGAAATATACGCCATAGTAAAAGCGCCGTCTGTCATGCTCAGTTGCGATGTCGATCCTAAAAAGATTTCTGCGCGAAATGTCCTTCAAGGCACAGTGAATCGAATTGAACCAGGAGCCGTAAACGATGAAGTCACAATTGACATTGCAGGCAGCAACACTGTCACCTCCATACTTACCAGTGAAAGTGTGCGCAGCCTTGATTTAAAAGTCGGAACAAAGGTTTCTGCCATCATTAAAGCTTCAAGTGTGCTGCTTGCAATCCCTTAAAATTCATCACCTTGCACAAACCGCTTATTCACCTCTTGTAGAGATACGCTGGTTAGTTTTCAACCGTTCCCATCGAATCCCCAAAACTGACAACGCAATGATCAGGGGAAAAGCATCTCTCTGTTGCTTCTTCCATGAAAGAGGCAAATCTTTCTGGATATGGCTCTTTCAACAAACTACCAGTCGGTAAATAAGGAAAGATCTCGTCGTAGCGTTGGGTGGTAGTGGCATTTACTCTTCGGTTTATATGGGAGCGATTAAGCTGCCCTGCCCTTTCAAAACCTGCTGCCGCAAGAAGTTCGCTGACGCTTTTGATCGACTGTTTATGATAATTGGCCACGCGGGGAATCTTATCTTCCACCACCAATCCTTTAACAAACTTGGGATTTTGGGTAGTAATTCCCGTAGGGCACTTATTATTATTGCATTCAAGCGCCTGGATGCAACCCAGGGCAAGCATCATTCCCCTGGCCGAATAACACATATCTGCCCCCAGGGCGAGATTCTTCACCAACTGAAAGCCCGAAAACATCATCCCACTTGCAGCCACTTTGATATCTTTTTTCAGATCAAAACCCATAAGACAATCAATGACAAAGGCAAGGGCATCCCTCAGCGGCATACCTACAGAATTTGAATACTCTAGCGGTGCAGCACCTGTCCCACCCTCCCCACCATCAACGGTTATGAAATCAGGTTTGATTCCCGTTGAAATCATCGCCTTACACAGGGAAACCACCTCACTCTTTCGACCGACACAGAGCTTAAAGCCTACAGGTTTACCACCAGACAAATTCCGCAATGTACGTATAAATTCCATGAGTTCGATGGGATTTGAAAAAGCTGTATGGCTGGGTGGGGAGTCGACTTGAGTTCCCGGCTCAACACCTCTTATTTTTGCAATCTCTTCCGTGTTCTTGGTCGCTGGTAAAATCCCGCCATGCCCAGGCTTTGCTCCCTGGGACAATTTAATCTCAATCATCTTCACTGCATCAAGACACGATCTTTCAGCAAATAACTCTTCTGAAAATGAACCATCCTGATTACGACAGCCAAAATAACCGGTTCCAATCTGCCAGATAATGTCCCCGCCCTTTTCGAGATGATAGGGACTCAGACCGCCTTCGCCCGTATTATGTGCAAATCCACCAGATTTAGCTCCACCATTTAAGGCCATAATTGCATTTTTACTCAGAGCTCCAAAACTCATGGCTGATATGTTTAATAGACTTGCCTTGTACGGCTTTGTACAATCTGGTCCACCAACCTTGGTCCGTAAATTTGGTGATTCAGAACCATGGGAGATCGCTGCAAGGGAGTGATCCATCCATTCGTAGCCTATTCGATACACATCCACCTTTGTTCCAAAAGGATTGGTATCAAGAGCGCTTTTAGCTCTCTGGTACACGAGACTCCGAAACATCCGACTCACCGGCCTGCCATCGGTTTCTGATTCAACAAAATATTGCTGGACCGGTGGTCGCAATATCTCAATCAACATTCGTCCCCTCCCGATCACTGGAAAATTTCTCCAGATTGTATGTTTCACCTGCCACATATCGTAAGACCCTATGCCGACAAGGAAAAGAACAGGAATGAGGAGCCATAAAAACGGGTGCCAGATAAGACTAAGAATGTAAACGAACACAACACTTACTCCTGAACAGATCATAAACCCTTGTTGCATTTTTGCTCCTTCGTTGATGGATTAGTATTAAGGGTGCTTTGAAAAATTAGGTGACTTACTCAAAGTCGAGGCGTATACAAAATTTTACCGCAGGTATATGTTTGATATTCCGAGGATAAAATTTGAGATACAACGAAGAAGTTGAGTCAATTCACAATTTTTCAAGGTAGCCTTGTTTCAATTGGTACGATTGATGTAGTACGATCGTAGTCTACCGCAACAAGATGGTTATTCTCCACCTTTTGCCACTTTTTAGAACGGTTTAACGGTTCAGAGGCGATGAGTACAGCCTCTTGACCGCCATCCATCGAACACAATCCCTCTCTACAGTGAAACTGTCCACCAATCAGCAGGTAGAGACTGTTTGATGCGTAACCTTTACTCACATATCTGGTGGCGAGCATTCTTTTTCCGTCTGAAAGAACGAGGTTGAGCGTTGAAGGTTTAACCACACCCGCTTCACGCTTCATTTGTTCCAGTCTTGATATAGCCATGAGTAGCGCAAGCGAGAGTTGTTCCAAATCCGGGGCACTGTTATCTTTAATTTCATCGAGAAAAAGGGCAAAAACATGTTCAGTATCCGTATTACCCTGTATGAACTCTTCGACCTCATCGGACAAACCCTGGCGCAACACTCTTCGGATCTTATCAAATCCAAACACCGTTCCATTGTGCATGAAGAGGTAATTTTTCCAAGAGAAAGGATGGCAATTAGACTGAGAAACCTGCCCTCCAACGGTCGCGGCACGAACATGTGCAAAAATACATGTACTCTTTGTCACCCGCGCAACATTTCGCAGGTTCTGATTACTCCAGGCGGGGGCCACATCCTTAAAAACAGCAGGAGCGTCACAAAAAGGAGGCGCGTACCAGCCAATGCCAAAACCATCTCCATTAAGCGGTTCTATCCTTTCTTTGGCGTGGTAACTTTGATGAATTATAGAATGACGAGGTTCTGTAACCAGTGAAGAAATAAAGATCTCAGGCCCAAGATACGCTGCAAATCGACACATTTCCCCTCCTACCAGGTGAGTGAAAAATCCAGGCTAGAAGTGGCAACAATCACAACCCTTTTTGCATACAAATTAAGTTGTTACACCATCACCATGGAACAGCAGTGAACTTCATAGCCCCAAAACTTTATTACAATCCACTTCAATCGCAAATTAAAACAGAAAAAACTATATCCTGCTATTGTCGTGCTGTTCTGTTATTAACAGGAACAGTACAATTATTTTCCGTGCAACGAAATGGATTAATATCTATGCCGCCCCGTCTGGTAAATCGTGCATAAACTGAGAGTTTTCTTGGGCCACAATGGGTCATCAGATCAACAAAGATCTGTTCTACACAGTTCTCATGAAAACCGGTATGCTCCCTGAATGATATAATATAACGTAAAAGCCCGCTGTGGCTGATAGCCTGTCCAGAGTAGTGTATAATCACTGTTCCCCAATCCGGCTGGCCAGTCACAGGACAGTTTGATCGTAACAAATTGGAATAGACACATTCCTGAGATTTTTTTTCTCCACATTCGAGAAAAGCTGTGTTGTGACTGTAACAGTCTGTCTCTATCTCCAATCCGTCTATACAAACACCTTCAGGCTCGTTCAACCTATACCCTTCAAATGAACCAGGTAATTTCAGGGTAATCCGAACCTCGCCCAAGGACACTTTCTCAAGATCTTCCTGTATGACCTGTGACACTTCTTCAGAGGAGTGGAAGCATGTCTGATTAAAGGAATTGAGATAGAGTTTGAGGGATTTTGATTCGATTATATTTACCGACTGCACCGAAAATACAATTTCAGCAATGGCAACTCTCGGCTTTCCACCTGGATCCAGCCATGAAATTTCGTAAGCATTCCATATATCCACACCGGAAAAAGGGAGTTCACCTTGAATACTTATCGCCTGACGACCAAGAGCCCTTGGTACGGGAAAGAGCAGTTCAGGTTTATACGTAGAGATGTACGACACTTCTTTCCCCAAGGGTATGTTACTATCCATAATTACACCCTATACTTGGTAGGATCCAGCCCTTCATTTTTTCTGAGGGCATATTTTCGTTCTTCACAGGCACCACAGGTTCCACAATGAATATCCTCCCCTCTATAGCAGGTCCATGTTTCACAAAAATCTACATCTAACTCTCTTCCCAGATCGCCGATATCTCTTTTATCCATCTGAGCATAGGGAAATTCGATACTCACTTTGCCATCCGTTCCAAGGTCTACCGCTCTTGCAAAGGTTTCATTAAATTCCGGCCTGCAATCGGGATAGATAAAATGATCTCCCGCATGGGAACCAAGAACAATTGTTTCGGCACCAATAGACTCTGCGTAACCGGCTGCTATTGAAAGCATAATTCCATTTCTAAAGGGTACCACAGTACTCTTCATGGTTGGTTCATCATAGGCTCCATCTGGAACCTCATCACCAGAAATGAGAAGGCTTGAGGAAAACAGTTCACCTACAAAAGGTAGAGAGATAACCCTGTGACTCACCTGAAGCTTTCCACAAACGGCTTTAGCAAGCGGCAACTCACGCCCGTTATGTTTTGAGCCGTAGTCAAAACTTACTGCCGCAACTTTATCATATTTCTGTACACAATCGGAGAGTAATACAGTGGAATCCATCCCCCCGGAAAGAACCACAAGACAATCATACATTTTCAAACTCCTTTTCTGTTGTCAAATGCCAGAGTATGCAGTCGTGGGGAAAAATTAAATCCCCTCTCCACACAATAGTTCCATATTTTTTGCATATGTTGCAGTTGGACCGTACGGGTAGTTCCCCGCGCCATTATCCAAACTTTTGATGCTGGAATCTGCCAATGCTCTATAAAGTCATCCACTGGTTCAAATTCATCATCTACCACAAATTTAAAGGCATCAATTTCCTCGCAGTTTTGCTCCTTAAAGCACCAGGTATTTTCCAGGTACTTTGGCGAACAGACCACAAATCCGCCGTTCACCTCTGGGATAATTACTTTCCCGCTGGTCTCATATTGAATGGAACAACCAAGATGAATGAGTTTTTCTGCAAGCTCCTGCAAACCTGAGGTCCACTGTAAAAAGGGCTCTCCCCCCGTCACCACCACAAAACTACAATTATAAGCCAGGACCTGTTGTACAAGAAGATCCACCGCAATCCTCTCGCCAGCTTGCCAGGCAAAGGCAGAATCACACCAGGGACAGAGTGGCGGTATGCAGCGACTTAAGCGAACAAATACAGCAGGTCTGCCGGCAAAGGGTCCTTCTCCCTGTAAAGATGAGAAAAGTTCTGTTACCTCAAGCATCTCCGGTTACCGTAGCCCAGGATGTGGGAGTCTCGTATAAAACAACGGAGCTTAGGATAATTCCTTGAGCTTTGAATCTTCCTACAAGACAGGTGAAGATATAGGATGCCATTACTTCCGCAGTGGGAGGAACATCCGTAAACTCATCAATTTCATTGAGCATAGAGTGATCGTATCGATCGATCACAAGTTCACGAACAATATTTTTCAATCGAGAAAAATGGATTATCATACCAGTGTCATCAAGAGGACCTGTGACAGTGATACGAAGCAAGTAGGTATGACCATGAATTTTGCAGCATTTGCCGAAAATTTCTTGGTTTTCTTCTAGGGTACGATCACCGAGATAAAGCCTATGGGCCGCATCAAAGGTGAATTCCTTGGAAATGGAAATCATATAACCACCAACCCCTATTTGCAGGGGATAGGTACTGAATTGCATTTTTTACACAATGTAAAAAATGTGCACCAGTACATTTCATTTAAGTGAGGGATAATTTATATCGCGGGATGCCACTCGTCCGCCAGTCGCTAGATTTTTTACACGAGCTGTTGCCAATAATCAATAATTGTTTTTGCCTCAAACCTTTTACTCAATGTGAAACTATTTTTTCTGCGACACTACAGAATCACTGTGCACATCCGGTTATTAGGGCCTTATTCCGAAAAACCTGACCTAAAAACAAGAGATTTTGTTCGTAAAATCGATAACTCAAAGCCACCTACAAGGCACTTGTCCTGGCTTATTTTCCCGTTTCCCGAGGTTAGATTCTTTTGAGGTATTCACTCGGGCTGCTGCCGAAATATCTTTTAAACTCACGACTAAATTGCGCAGCACTCTCATAGCCTACCACAGTTGCAGCCTCACCAACCCGAATACTTTGATCCAGCAGAAGTTCTCTTGCCTTATTAAGGCGTATTTTTTTTATGTACTGAACGGGTGACGAAGAAGTAACATCCTGAAACGACCTATGAAATGCAGATGGGCTCATATTTACAAGGGTCGCGAGACTATCAACTGGCAAGGGCTCTTTATAATTCGAGTGTATCCGCTTTAGCGCCTTATCAATTCGAGCTATATTTGTGTTCTTCATTGCTAACGCATATAAAGACGCCGCATTCTCACTACACATAATCCTGAAAAGGAGTTCTGAAATGAGCCCCTTACCCAGGACACTCGTCTCCATCGGCGACTGAAGACAGAGCAACAATCGTCCAACGACATCCTTAATAATAGGGGTTGTCTGCGCTGTATATATGCCTTGATGCTTTTCTCCCCCGACCAACATGTTATGGTCAATATGCTCATCCATTTGATTGATAATTTGATTGAGCATTCCTATTTCAATATCAACGAGAAGTGCAAGTAGTGGTTTGTCCTGTGTAGCAAAGGTCTCACATTCAGCAGGAATAGGAACAGAGAGAACAAGATAGTTATCTGAATTGTACTCATATACTGTGTCACCCACAAAGACCCGCTTTTCTCCCTGACCTACAATAATTACACCTTGATTGTAGCAGAGAGGTTCTCTTCCCTTGTATTCTGTGGCTTTATAAACCTGGGCACCAGAGAGTGCTGTACTGTTCAAACCTTCATTTTCAGCCAAACTCGCCATAAGTTGCGGGATCTTGTCCATTGTTTCACTCGATAAAATTATTAATAACCTTCGTATCCTGACAAGATAAATCATAAATAACAAAACAAACACAGAAAGTAGGATTAGGCAAACATTTAGTAGGATTATGTCTTTTCAATATATTATTCCGTCTTAATTTGTCACTCGTATTCGACACAAACATTTACGATCGAGAAAAATATCTTATAAAATCTAAGGAGTGTATCATGTTAAATTTTAATTTTTATAACCCCACCCAAATAGTTTTTGGCAAAGGCGAACTCAAACAGCTGGACGCCCTCGTCCCTAAAGACGCCAAGATCCTCATCACCTATGGTGGTGGCTCTGCTAAACAAACAGGGTTACTGGCTAAGGTACAAACAGAGTTAGCAAAATCAAACAGAGAGGTCCTCGAGTTTGGTGGTATTGGAGCTAATCCTCAATTCTCAGTACTGATGCAGGCTGTTGAGATCGTACGAAAAGAAAAAGTTGATTTCCTTCTCGCCGTTGGTGGTGGTTCTGTAATGGATGGAACTAAGTTTATTGCCATCGCAGCCCATGCTGACGAGTTTGTCGGTAAAGAGCGCGAACTACTAAAGTTCGGTTTTACTCCAGTTCCTGTTGAAAACGTTGTTCCCCTTGCAACTGTACTCACACTTCCCGCAACCGGATCTGAGATGAACAATGGAGCGGTGATCAGTGACGGTGAAGACAAACTCCCTGTTTTCAGTACGAAAACATTTCCCAAGTTCTCAATCCTGGACCCAGAACTCACCTATACCCTTCCAGCAACCCAGATAACAAACGGTGTAGTCGACAGCTTTATTCACACTGTTGAACAGTATATCACCTACCCAGCTGAAGCGAGATTCCAAGATAGGACTGCTGAAGGTATCCTCCAGACACTTATCGAAATTGGCAAACAAACCATTAATGATCCTAATGATTATGACGCCAGGGCCAACCTGGTCTGGTGTGCAACGATGGCTCTTAACGGGCTCATTGGTGCAGGTGTTCCGCAGGACTGGACGACTCATATGATTGGTCATGAGATGACCGCTCTCTTTGGTCTTGACCACGCAAAGAGTCTGGCTATCATCCAACCCGCAGTATGGAAAGTACGCAAAAAGCAGAAAAGGGCTAAATTACTTCAGTATGCTGAAAGAGTATGGAACATCACAGAAGGTGATGAAGATCAGCGTATTGATGCCGCCATCGCCAAAACAGAAGAGTTTTTCCAAGAGCTTGGAATGAAGACCCGTCTTGCTGACCACGACATTGACGCTGCAGGAATTGACAAGATCCTTAAGTCCCTTGAGAAACACGGTATGACCGCTCTTTCCGAAACCGGGGATGTTACCCTTGAAACCTCAAAAGAGATTCTCGTAGCAGCACTATAATTTTACTGAACTGGGGGCTTTTTTTCAAAAAGAGCCTCCAGATAAATCATATTATTTTCAAACTTATTTTTGACCTCATAATCAAGACTATTAAATAGTTTCACCATCCGTTCATTCTCTTTTGAGGTATACGCGGTGAGTCCTTTAATACCGTTAATTTTTGCCGCTTCCGCCAGCTTTTTAATAATGAGGGAAGAAAGCCCCTTCCCCTGCCACTCTTTATTAACAGAAAAAGATATTTCAGCAAGATTGGACTCAGGGTTGAGATAGTATTCTCCCATAGCAAGAATCTTCTCGAAACCCTGTTGCCCCTCCACTATAACAAGGGTCAAATCGTTATGGTAATCGATAATGAAAGTGCGCTCTATCTGCTTACTTACAAAGCTCGTTTTCTCATGAAAAAACCTCGATATAACATCAGTTTTATCGAGGCCATAATAGTGTTCCTGAATAGGTCGTTCATCTGTAGGTTTCACCGGGCGACACGTGATCTTTCTACCATCAATCACCCTGCTTTCTTCTAACCCTAAGGGATAAATTGAGTGTATTTCTTCCCGTAGAGTTCGCTCTGGCCCCAGTAAGCCGAGCTCTTTCGCTTCCTCAAAGAGCCAGTCTCTAAAATCAGGATGAGAAATTGAGATAAGTGCAGTAGCTCGTTCCTGAATGGATTTACCAAAGAGATTTACCGAACCGAATTCAGTGACAACATACTGCACCTCACTGCGAGGCACCACCACCGCACTATTTGTGAGTATGGGAACAATCCTACTCCCCTTCTTGTTATCCATGGTAGAAGTCAACATCAGTATAGACTTGCCTTCATTTGACATGGATGCGCCGCGAAAAAAGTCCTGAATACCTGTAACCCCGGCAAAATTATTAAAGGGTAGGGCATCGGCCGTCACCTGGCCTGTAAGATCAATTTGTCGACCAGTATTCATTGCAACCATTTTATTATTTTTTGCAATCTGACGCGGATCATTAACATAGTGGGAAGGGTGGAATTCCACTGCGGAATTATAGTCGAGCAGATCATACAAATCTTGATTACCTATAGCATTGCTACAGATAATCTTGCCATCGTTAAAACCTTTTAACTTGTTGGTCACCACACCCATGGCCATGAGTTTCATAATGGTATTAGTCACGTATTGGGTGTGAATACCCAAGTCATTTTTTTCGAGCAAGGCCTGAATGTTAGCAGTCGATGTGGCACCAAGAGACATCTGCATGGTAGAACCGTCATCCACCAGACGTGACACGTAACGTGCGATCATCCCGGCAGACTCAACATCGGGGTATGTTCCTATTTCAATTAAGGTTTCATCATGCTCCACAAAAAAATCAACATCATTGACATGGATTGAACTTCTACCGAAGACCCTTGGCATCTTTGTGTTAACCTGGGCTATCACAAGATCAGCTGCTTCAGCCGCAGATGCTGTCACATCAACAGAGATTCCAAGGCTCATCCAACCAAAATCATCCGGAGGGCTCACCTGAATGAGGGCTACTTGAATAGGTAATAGTCTTGACTTAATGAGTTTGTGTACATCAGAGAGATTAATAGGAGTGATAAAACGCAAATCGCCTTTAAAACTCTTGGAGTTCGCAGAGCCTAGATAAAAAGAACGTATATTGAGATTTTGGGATTTGGATTTTTCGGCAATTCTGGAAAGAGAGCTGGACTCTCCGCTGAACATTCTAACAATTTCAAGATCAGTAAAGTTCCTGCTGGCATCGGCTAAGCCTTTTACAAGATGCTGGGGCTCACCACAGGAAGATCCGATAAAAATCCGCTGACCGGATTTAATTTTTGCAATAGCATCGTCCACCGACAACCTATTTCTCTGGTAGTTATCTGCCCAATACCCTGACTCGCGCATAATCATACTCCCCATTCGGAATGAAACTGCACTCTTCGTATCCAGCTTACTCTCTATTCTATACTATTGGTTCTTTGTGCTTTTAGCAAGAGTTAGCCAACCATACGCTGAACCGGTCAGGATACTTGTATTACACTGGGGTAACCTTATATTCTGATGTTAGGTAAATACAGCGACCTTGTTGCGAGATTAACATTGAAAAGGTAATTTAGAGATGAGCTATAACGCTCTGGCCATTCAATGACACTTTTCAAGAGGCCCATTATGACATATCTTTCCCCCTCTCCACTATCCTCATCAGTTACGATTTCCCCATTGGACAAACAGGGAAACACTACAAGAATATTGAGGTATAAGTATTGTTCCATCCTCTTATTTCTGTTCGTAACCTTATCTATAAGTTGCATCTGCGCCGCTTCCGCTGCTGAGGAGATAATCGGTTCAAAGGGGTCAACGTTATGGTCGGAGAAATATGCTGCATTTAATGAGCCATGGGCAATGACGTTCCTACCAGATGGTGACATGTTGGTAACAGAAAAATCAGGTACTTTGCTACTCGTTAGTGCTGACGGCAGTTCAAAAACACCAGTTAAAGGCATACCAAAAGTTGCTTACGGTGGACAGGGAGGACTAGGAGATGTCATTTTACACCCTGATTTCACAAGTAATAAAATGGCCTATTTTTCCTATGCTGAAGCGGGCCGATTTGGCAAAAAAGGCGGTGTTGTCGCACGAGGAAAATACAACTCTGAGGGAGATAATCCACAATTAGACGACGTAGAGATAATCTGGCGGCAAATACCAAAGGTAAAGGGAAGTGGACACTATTCCCATCGCCTTGCTTTTAGTCCTGATGGTAAACTTTTCATCACTTCCGGTGAGCGACAAAAACAAAAACCGGCGCAGGATTGGTCACAGAATCTTGGA
This sequence comes from Desulforhopalus sp., assembly GCA_047622095.1. GTDB lineage: Bacteria > Desulfobacterota > Desulfobulbia > Desulfobulbales > Desulfocapsaceae > Desulforhopalus_A. The sequence continues at coordinate 11,254 of JBLHNU010000059.1, read as the reverse complement.
AAAGTAATCCGACTTAACCCTGACGGCTCAGTACCTGTGGACAATCCTTTCCAGAATAAAGGGAAATTAGCCAAAACCTTTTGGTCTCTTGGCCATCGCAATCTTCTGGGCATTGCCTTTGATAAAGAGGGGCGATTATGGACCCATGAGATGGGGCCAAGACACGGTGATGAACTCAACTTGACTGTGGGCGGTGATAACTACGGATGGCCAATTGTTTCCTGGGGAAATCATTACTCAGGACTTGCTATCCCTGACCATGACACGCGACCTGAATTTCACGCACCGGAAGCGTATTGGGTTCCGACAATTGCACCCTCCGGTTTGATTATTTATAGTGGTACCATGTTTGTTGAGTGGCAGGGAAACGCTATTATTGGTGGTCTCGCCTCTAAATCACTTATTCGGGTAAAAATATCTGGTGATACGGCCCAGGAGGTCGAACGCTTTGCCATGGGAAAACGTATCCGTGAGGTGGAGCAAGGCCCAGACGGTGCTCTCTGGCTACTAGAAGATAAGCAGGGTGGCCGTCTACTCAGACTCACTTCAAAAAAATGATATAAAACAAACAGAGTCTTATGTCGCCACCGGAAACCATACTCCTGTTCGGCTTAACTGACACAGAGTCGCAACTTATCAAAAGCCTCACCTCCTCATTTGAGGTTGACAGAGTTTCGCTCACAATTCAGACTACGAGACATTTTCTTCGTGATTTCCCTAAAAGTAAGCTGACTCTTGTTGTTATTCATGTGCAAGATAAGGATAAGGAAGACCGGGTCATTCGCCTAGTCCGCGACTTTACCGGTCCACTTATACCAATATTATTACTCATTCCCCGTGAAAGGCATAATGAAACTAAAAAGTATCTGCAGGCAGGAGCCGACGACTTTATCAATCTCCCTCTCAAGAAAAATCAGTTCTCCATCTGTTTTCTGATTCTTTTTGAAATTGGCCAAACCATTGGTCAGCAACGCAGACGCGCGGAACTGAAAAGTCCGAAAGAACAGCCATTACAACCAGCATGGCATAGGGCCATTCAATATATTCAGGCTGGGCTCAGTTACTTTTCTCCAAAATCTCTAATTAAAAAAGAAGAGACAGAACATATTTTTAACAGATGGCAGCGGGTGAAACGGATAGGCCTTGGTGGCTTTGGAGTTGTCTGGCTGGTGAAAGAGATTGGAACCAAACAACTCGCCGTTGCCAAAATCCCTCATTCCTCTCAAATGAACATCAGGGTTCTGCGTTCAGCTGCAATCCTTAAAAGGCTGGTCCACCACCCCAATATCGTTCATCTTATTGAAATTGTGAAAGAACACGGAAAGTTCATTCTTATTCAGGAATATGTGGAAGGCCCTACGTTACAGGATCTCCTAGGGAGAGGCATCACACCTCTTGCAAGAGAAAGCTATTTCCTTCAGCTTCTGTCAGTCATTTCCTATGCCCATAAACAAAAAATTATTCACCGGGACATCAAACCGGAGAACATCCTTATCAACAAAGAGGGCCAGCTCAAACTTCTCGATTTTGGTATCGCTCGGGATCTCTCCTGGCAATCAGCACAAGGTGGTTCTGAAGGTACGGTAAACTATATGCCTCCAGAACAGTTTGAAGGACAATCATGTCTTGCTAGTGACGTCTGGGCACTTGGCGTCATTCTCTACATTTTTGCAACAAACAGCACACCATACGATCAGCAAAATAACGGCTATCCTGTGGATATTGAAACAACACTTTCCAGCCGAAGCCCCCGAAAAAGTAATCCTGACTTTAGTCCTCAGCTTGAAGCAATTATAATGCGGTGTTTAGAGAAAGATCTTTCAAAGCGCTACAAGAACGCTACTGATCTTCTTACCCAATTTAATCAGATACTTCCCCAGTTTGGTAAAGGATTAACCCTCTCTCAGTTTCCTATTGTCGGCGGACAATAAAGTTTGGCCAGATTTCTTCTTTAAGACTGTTGACACTGCCGTGTAATCTTGCATCGTGCCTGACAACATATTCTTAACCAGGAACAACGAACCGGTGTCAAAGTTCGGTTTCCCCTCTGGTTCATAGATACAGGAAGCACCTCAAGCTGGAGCTATTGACCAGCTTCGTTACCTTCGACCTGGTAATGTCAAGCCGAACGCTCAGTTACCAAATTTACACTGTCTTTGGTTATCTATAGGTTGTCGTTGCTCCACTTCTTTACAACAACGGTGTGTTCCAAGTTTCTACCGTATCAAGAAGTATACATGACCTTCTTGAATCTTGTTAAAAGATACAATGCCAGTGCAAAGTTTGTATCGGTCTGGCAATAAAACACCTTATGAGCAGTTTTTCTTCAAAGCGATGGCTTTTCAACTATGGTGAATGTGTCACAGCGTGACACTGCAGTGGCTTGATGTTGCTTTTAAACCATGATAAGATTGGAAGAATTATTGTTGGGGCGGGGGATCATATTTTGTGGGTTCTCTAAAATACAGTTTTTATAAATGGAGATATCATGAAGAAGAATTTCATTGGTATGGGGCTACTTGTGACAGTTAGTTTTGCCATGGTTCTGGGAAGTGCGGCTACTTCTCTTAGTGGTGACAAGGTCATAAGCCGCAACGAACAGTGGGCGGAGAAGTATCCACACCAGTACAAGAGCTGGAGGATGACCTCTGAAAATGATGAAATTGAGGACCTGATTAAGAAGAAACCTCAACTGGCTATTCTTTGGGCCGGCTATGGTTTTGCCAAAGATTACAACGCTCCTCGGGGGCATTTTTACGGCCTTCAGTCCAATATCAACTCTCTGCGCACAGGTGCACCGGTAAGCCCGGTGACAGGGCCCATGCCAACAGCTTGCTGGTCGTGTAAATCCCCAGATGTATCACGTATCGTTGCTGAGGAAAGTGAACTGGAATACTTCACCGGAAAATGGGCAAAATACGGTGATGAAATGGTCAATCCTATCGGTTGTGCCAATTGCCACGATTCAGAAACAGGAGATCCGGCTATCTCTTCTGCCTATCTTGTTCGTGGACTCGAGTCCGCTGGCTTAAAGTCCAAGGACTTTACTGGTGAAGATATGCGAAATCTTGGTTGTGCCCAGTGCCATTCTGAGTACTATTTCAAGGCAACTGAATGGACCGATAAGGATGGTAACAAGAAGGTTGCTAAGGTCGTCACCTTCCCATGGGGTAAAGGTTTGACTGCTGAGAATATGGAAGAATACTACGACGAAATTGGGTTTAAAGACTGGACCCATAAGATCAGTAAAGCGCCCATGCTCAAAGCTCAGCATCCTGGTTATGAGATATTCCAATCCGGTATCCACGCAAAGAGTGACGTGACCTGTGCAGATTGTCATATGCCCGAAATCACCGAGGGTGATGTGACCTATTCCAGCCACCACCTGGTGAGCCCGCTTGATGACATAGACAATATCTGTATCGGCTGTCACGATCAGGATGCTGAAGATCTCAAAGCGGTAGTTGAAAGAAAGCTTGAACGTAAAGAGCAGTTGATGGAAATCGCCATGAATTCGCTTGCAAAAGCGCATCTGGAAGCTGGAAAAGCATGGGAAGCTGGTGCAACTGAAGAGGAAATGGAAGAGATTCTCACTGATATTCGCCACGCTCAATGGCGTTGGGACTACTCTATTGCTAGCCATGGCTCCTATTTTCATGCTCCTGAAGAGACCCTGCGTCTTCTGGCTTTAGCTAATGAAACTGCCCAGGAAGCTCGCTTTAAGATCGTAAAGGTATTGGCGAAGCATGGCGCTGCTGACTTCGTTGCTCCAGATTTCTCTACAAAAGAGAAAGCTCAGGCATTGGCAGGTGTAGACCTCAAAAAGCTGGTGGCGGATAAGGTGGAGTTTAAGAATACGCTGCTGACAGAGTGGGCCGCCTCCGCTGTTAAGAATGGCAAACTGGATCCTGAGGCAAGAAAAGGAATGTCTGATAAGACCTCCTATTCCAAATAACAGACTCAGTGTGAACAGGTAGTTTAAAATTCCCCCTACACCATCTGCGGTGCAGGGGGAATTTTTTATAGTCTAAGGTGTTGAGAATGTACTTTTTAATATTCTATCCTAACTGTATGAGCACTTAAAAAAGCATTTTAGACAAACTAACTAAAATCACAAAGAAAAATCCTTCCACCGCACAGGCAGAGGGAGCAATCTCACATCAACACTAATCTCAGTTAAACCACCCATTCGGTTTCACCAGAGACTCGTTTCGTCAACACCTCCAGATAGAATGTATTCGTCACCGAAACAAGCCTCTGGTTACTCAACATATAGAGAAAAATACGGCCATGGAAACCTAACATCAAACAAGCAATCTGAGATCAAATATTGTCCATGAGAGGTTACAGGATTACACGACATCACGGTCTAAGAGACTAGAATTGGCAAGGTTAACCATTTAAGCAAACCTGCAATTTAGGACTATTCCTGTTATGTTGCGTGTTGACCTATCTAGCTTGAATTAAAGGAATTTTTTGACATTTTCAAAGAATTCGATATTTGCTGTAATATCGAGGGATTGCGGGGAGTTTGGGAGTTGCTACTAAAAAGCTCGCAACATAACAATCTTACTCCGATTAAACTTCTACGATAAAATTTCTATAGGCATTGAAGGGCTACCTAAGTGAGAAATAATTAAATAAGGAAAGAAGTCTAATCGTTATATCGCTCATATCACTCGCAATAGTTTAACCTGATTGGTGGTTCGCACCGTTACACTGTAAACAGTTACAAGAATTTTTGAGTTTGTAAATACAAAAAAAGTAAAAGAATAAAATATAAAGAATAAGGAGGAAGAATAAGCAATATTTGCAATATTTTTTTAAAATAAAAAATGAAGACCACTGAAACACGCAACATAACTAAACTCGCAACATAATTCCTGTAAATCCTCAAACGGGAACATCTTCAAATCAAATAAAAACTCTCCCTAGAAGTTGCTCCATTTCCTGCAAGCCGAAAGGAAGAATCTACGCTGATATTAATCAACTGAAAACGAAAATCAAATGGTCTTTTCAAAACTTTAGTCAAACTGTAATAGAACTGGTCAGACTTTATTGTCCTCCAACACCTATAATCCGCTAAAAAGTCTTTTGGCAAAAATCTCGGGTAAGCCTGCTAGCAGAATTTTTTCCGCCGCACGACCAATATTATAGCTGATCCGGTAAAACTCTATCTGACTCTTTTCGTGATCGTAAATGAGGTACGCCGCCCTGGAATCACCATCCCTTGGCTGACCAATGCTGCCACCATTAAAAATTTGCCGATTAATCTCCGCCACAGGTACAACCGCTGAATGCTCTGGAGAGCGCATATAAACGCAAAAAAAGTTTTTCCGGGTTATGGCCACAGGAACATGGGTGTGCCCAAAAAACAGGATTTTTGCCTTCGATCGAGCAAAAGAACTTGAGATATAGGTCTTTTCAGCAATATAATACCAGTTTCTTGGTTTGTACGGATTGGAGTGGCAGTAGGACACCACACCATCATGAATAAGATCTTCCATCCGCCTGAGAAAGGCAAACGAGGCTGGCGAAAGATTCTCTCTGGTCCAATTAATGACCTTACGGCCATCCTGGCCCATGTTGATTGGGATATCTAAAACAGCAGCATCATGATTGCCGAGTACACTGGGGCAAGAAAGAGAATCAAGAATTTCTATACATTCATTGGGGTTTGCCCCATAGCCAACGACATCACCAAGGCACACATAACTATCCACCTCCTGCTTTTGGGCATGGTATAATACCGCCTCAAGAGCTTCGAGATTTGCGTGTATGTCGGATAACACAGCAGTTCTCATTGGTTTTCCGTCCGGTTTACCTGGATGTTATAAAACAGCCTTTAGAGAGATAATCTCTGGAACCCATTTCTGAAGAAGATGAGTTTATAGCCAGGAGCATATTTCCCTTTCTTTTGAACTTATTTTTGACTATTGCTGTTCATAAGACAACCTACTATCACCTGACCCCGATAAACGGGAAACAAGTCGAGACAAGTACCTTCACTAAATTATTTTCTCATATTTGCTACCCTTCGAGACTGGCAAGATTTAGGTATCAATAATAACAGGATTTCATAATCAATGCTTACTAAAGAAGAATCGACATCGCTTAAAAGCTACCTCGCCCTCGCCCCAAACCCTGAAGGAACCTTTACCTTCGAAGAGCTAGAGGGATATCTCTTTGGCCTTGCGATGACTCCTGGATTACTCCTTCCAAGTGAATGGGTACCTGTTATTTTTGCAGATGAAACACCCCCATTTGATACCTTGGACCAAGTAGAAGAGATGCACAAATGTCTCATACAGGTGTACAGTAAATTAGCGGCACGATTTCAAAATAACCAGCTGCCGTTTCCTTTCAATTTGGAGGAACTGGATTCTGAGAAAATAGAAGATCTCTACGCTTGGGTTTCCGGATTTGAAGAAGCTATTACTCTTAAAGAAGAGCTGTGGGACCCGGAAGAAAATGACAACATCCCAGAACAGCTTGTGGAACAACTCTATCACAGTCTCATGACCATTCAGGGCCTGGTTGATCCTGCAGAGGTGATGGACTTTTTTGAAAACATGCCCAAAGAAGCATTTCAGGAAGTATTTCCCAACAGAGATGAATCCCCTGAAAACAGAGAGATGCAGGTACAGATGTTTCTCCTCGCCTCACTCCCTCTTGCGGTTGAAACACTACAAATCCATGCGAGAAGAATTGAAAATATTCCCTCTAAAGGTAGTATAAAAAAGAAATCAACAAAAAAGCGTGAGACCACAGGAACACACAAAGCAAATATAATTAATGTGGACTTTGGACAGAAAAAATGAATCACACAAATCCTGAATTACAACTTGGTGACTCCTTTGTACGAGACACAGGCTGTAATGTTTTCTTAACAGGTAAAGCCGGTACAGGTAAAACGACCTTTCTTCACAACCTCAAAGAAGATTGCGAAAAAAGGATGGTTGTCACCGCTCCAACAGGTGTTGCCGCCATTAATGCGGGCGGTGTCACCCTGCACTCTTTTTTCCAGATGCCTTTTGGTCCTTTTATTCCCGGCAGTGAGCACACCAGACAACATAAGTTCAACCGGGAAAAAATTAACATCATCAAAAGCCTCGATCTGCTGGTCATAGACGAAATCAGTATGGTCAGAGCTGATTTACTGGATGGAATCGACGCCGTCCTCCGGCGTTATCGCAGATCAAATCTCGCATTTGGAGGAGTACAGCTTCTCCTCATCGGTGATCTGCATCAGCTCGCACCTGTTGTTAAAAATGAAGACTGGCGTGTCCTCCAACCATACTACGATTCTCCCTATTTTTTCTCCAGTCAGGCTCTTGCAAAAACGGAATTGATTTCCGTTGAATTACAGCATATTTATCGACAGGCTGATGATACATTTATATCTCTACTTAATAAGGTTCGGGATAATAACCTCGACCAGGAGAGTCTTGCAGCTCTTAACGCCCGTCACATTAAAGGTTTTGAGACCAAACAAGGTGTTGATGAGGGCTACATTACTCTTTGTACCCACAACAATAGTGCGGATCGTATCAACACAACCAGACTGAGCCAGCTCAGCCAGAAAACCCACCGCTTTAAAGCCGAAGTCGAAGGTGAATTCCCTGAGCACGCCTATCCAACCCCTTCTACCCTGGAGCTCAAGATCGATGCCCAGGTTATGTTTATGCGTAACGATGTTTCCAAAGAAAAGCGTTTTTTCAATGGAAAAATTGGCAAAATAACCCGAATCTCAGGCGACAGTATCTGGATTAAATGTCGAGATGACAACGACGAGATCATGGTGGAACCTGCAACCTGGGAGAATATTGACTATTCCCTTGACCAGGAGACCATGGAAGTCAGTGAAAATAAGATCGGTGCCTATGTCCAGTATCCTTTAAAACTAGCCTGGGCCATTACTATCCATAAAAGCCAGGGTCTCACCTTTGATAACGCCATAATCGATGCCCATTCATCATTTGCCCATGGCCAGGTTTACGTTGCACTCAGTCGTTGCCGTACTCTGGAAGGGATGGTACTGAGCACACCTCTGGCATTTAACTCCATTAAAACCGACAGGACTGTTCTCAATTTCACTGAACAGGCAGGACACAACATTCCCACAGAAGAAAAGCTTGCTCTTGCTAAAATCCGTTACCAACAAAACCTGTTACTCGACTGCTTTGACTTCGGCCGTCTTGGTAATCTCTTCTCTCGCCTTATCTCCCTCGTACAGCGAAATCAGGAAATCCTTCAATTAAAGGGAGCAGATGATATAGGGAACATTCAAAAAAACATCTCTACAGAGATCAGTACTGTTGGTGCAAATTTTGGAGCCCAGCTTCGAGGATTGTATCGAGACGATCTTCTTCCTTCCGAAGACCCTGTCATTGCTGAAAGACTCACTAAGGCGTCAGGTTATTTTAAAGACAAACTCAAGCTACACGTCGCCGATCACCTCAGTAAGCTAAGCCTTGAAACAGACAACAAGGAAATACGAAAAAAAAGCAGTAATACTTTCAAGAATCTCCAAGAAGAATCCGCTGTAAAACAAGCAGCTGTAGCATCTTGTGCAGAAGGCTTTGATACCGGTAAATATCTAAGAGCCATCTCAAAGGCTGAGATCAAAACCAAAGCGAAAGCGATCAAAGCACCGACTATTACCTACACTGAGACAGACGTTGATCATCCAAAGCTGTATAAAACACTGAAAGACTGGAGAGACAAAAAAGCTAAAGGGGAAAACCTCACTCCTTTTCAGGTCATGCACCTCAAAACCATCATTCAGATTGCTGTTAGCCTTCCTGACTCAATAGCAGAACTTAAAAAGACCAAGGGTATTGGGGAGCAATTGGCGAAGAGATATGGAGAAGAAGTTATCGAAATGGTCCGGGAGTACAGGACAAAAAACAACATAGAAAATGTCCAGTTACCAGTGGTTCAGGACCTTCTCTCCTACTCGGAAAAAGAAGGAAAGCAGATCAAAGATACCAAACGGCAAAGCCTTGAATTGTTTGAAAGTGGCATGAAGACAAAGGAGATTGCCCAAAATCGCGGCTTATCTCTTGCCACCATCGAAGGACATCTTGCTCACTACGTGGCCTGTGGAGAGGTGGATATCGATAGCCTTGTCGCTAAAGAAAAACTTAATACAATCATTGCAACACTCAAAGAGAAGAAGAGTAAAAAAATCAATGACATTAAAGCAGCCCTTGGCAGAGAGTATAGTTATGGTGAGATCAAGCTTGCTCTCGCCTATCTGGAATGCCATCCAGAATAGCTAGGTGAACAGAAAAAATAACAGTGAAAAGAACTATGTACGAAAAAATAGTCATTCTTACAGGTGCTGGCATCAGCGCAGAAAGTGGCCTTGGGACCTTTCGTGGTGCAGGTGGATTATGGGAAGGACACCGTGTTGAAGATGTCGCCACTCCACAGGCGTTTGAAAGAGATCCCGATCTTGTTCAAAAATTTTACAACGCCAGACGCAGGCAGCTTATCGAAGAAGCTCAGCCCAATAAAGCTCATGAATTTCTTGCCGATTTTGAAGAAAAACACGCGACAAACGGTGGTGAGTTTCTCCTCGTCACCCAAAATGTCGATGACCTACATGACAGGGCCGGAAGTAGTAACCTCATCCATATGCATGGTGAACTGTTAAAGTCCAGATGTACGACAAGTGGCAAGATAAGAGAATGCCGGGAAGATTTAGCAGATACAGACTGGCGGCCTCACATCGTCTGGTTTGGAGAAATGCCCCTTGAAATGGAGCGAATTTTCAGGGCAATAGAACAGTGTGACCTCTTTGTGGCCATTGGAACTTCAGGCCACGTCTATCCGGCAGCCGGTTTTGTAGAGCTTGCCATGAACACCTGTTCCCACACTGTAGAAATTAACCTTGAAACAAGCAAAGCTTCGTCAAAATTTCACGAACAAATTATAGGGCCAGCAACGGTCTCGGTTGGCGATTATTTTTCCAAGCTACTACCATAACTTGTAACACCTAAATCTTGCCAGTTGCACGATTTAGGTAACACTTAGCCCGCATTTCTCATGAGCATTTTGTCTTATTGACGAATGACTGAATGATTTCAAATACATGTTAATTATTCTGATTGAGATACATTTCGACAAAACGCTCACCAAAGGTCAGTCTAAACTGGTGAGAAATCCGGGTTAGGTTCCTCCCCAATATCTGCAAGAGTGATCTTATGAAAAATGACAATAATGCAGTGTACCTTACGCCTACGTACTTTCTTGATTTCACCAGTCCCATCGTGGAAGAATTTGCTGAGCGGATTTGTAAAGGTGCAAATAGCCACACAGAACGAGCTATCCGACTCTACTACGCTGTGCGAGATGAAATCCGATACGACCCCTATGACTTGAGCCCGTCTCGCGCAACATTCAAGGCCAGTACTGTTCTTACAAAAGGATCTGGCTACTGCGTCGCCAAGGCTGTCGTTCTAGCAGCACTTGGTCGTCAGCAGGGAATCCCTTCACGGTTAGGTTTTGCCGATGTGCGAAATCACTTGTCAACACGCCGCTTACGAGAAGTTATGGGCAGTGATACATTCTACTACCATGGTTATACCGAATTTTTATTAGACGGTCTGTGGGTCAAAGCGACTCCGGCATTCAATCTTGCGTTATGCCAGCGCTTTAAGGTTAAGCCTCTTGATTTCGATGGTCTTCATGATTCAATTTTCCATGAGTTCAACGAAGAAAATCAAAAACATATGGAATATCTGCATGATCATGGCAGTTTTAACGATTTACCATTTGAAGAGATATTTACCGCCTACCACCGTCATTACCCTACGATGTTTGAAAAACTAGACAGTGGTAAACCTACTGGTGATTTCCACAGGGAAGCGGAACAGGAAATGCCCTAACGCCGGGCATTATACATTCGGACAAAAGCACCGCCTCTCCTTTTACCGACTGTAGCGATATTTTTTACGGCTTTTCATTTTCACTGTTTTTGCTAAACTTACACAGCAACAATCACCTGTGACATGAGAATATCCATTCCCCGTGCCACACCACCCAACGATGTTTTCTCGCCTGGGCAGCGCGCATTAAAGGAGCAGGTAATTTCCCCAAGAAAGCCGAACAGGAACGGGCGCTATCTCCCAAAGAATAGATCAGGCAAAAAGGTAATGATCTGTGGGAAAATAACGAGCATTGCCAGTCCAAACACTTGTATAGCGACGAAAGGCAGTATTCCTTTGTAGACATCGCCCATGGTATA
>JBLHNU010000058.1:0-35472 GCA_047622095.1 Desulforhopalus sp. | reverse complement strand
CGATGACCCCGCCTCTGACAATGAATTGAAAGATGTTTATTTAACCTCACTGCAAACACCGTGAAATCCGGTAAAAAAGGGGGCAATGGGCAACTGTTTGTTATTGACAGTGTTAACCATATCAGTAGTGGCATTTGATAATGCCATAACCTGCTTTGTGAGTCGAATTGAGAAAACGAATGGCTAATAGGTAAATTGGTAGGACCAATTTCTTCAGTCTGTTCGAGAAGACTGTCAAGAAAAAAACTTGCTCGCATCCCCTAACTCTGATAGATATGAGGTTCAGGGGGATTGTTCTTGGTGAGTAGCGTTAGTACAATCCTTAGGGTTTCTGCAATGAATGGTCGTACCAATGCGATCACCAACTGTTTAGATTATTTTTTTCAACGAAAAATCTGTTTGGACTGGTGAAGGGAAATGTTTCGTAGTTTTATTGATTTTAGCTGTGGGTTGCTTAAAAACCAAACAAATCAACGGTTAAATAATCAGTTGTATGTGCTTCTGAGCCTATATTGCAAAGGAAAATCTATGTGTGGGTTTAATTTGAATTGACTTTAATTGGTCTTTTGCCTAGCCTGAGGGGTTGAGTTGTCGATTGATAGTGATGAAAAATCAGTGCAGAAACTTATGAGATGCACAATGTATGATAGTTGAACCTTTTCCTGTATTTCGATTTGTGTACAACTATTATCAATCTTAGAATATTTGAAAATGATGAATCTTAAACCGATAAAACCAAAGCGTATCTCGGATCAAGTATTTGAGCAGATTCGGGAGTTGATCTATAAGGGTGAGTTTAAACCGGCACAGCAAATCTTACCTGAGCGTGAGCTTGCCCAGTCAATGGCGGTAAGCAGGACTTCTGTAAGAAATGCTATCAATAAGCTTGTGACAATGGGCTTGTTGGAACATAGACAGGGGCAGGGTACATTTGTCAGTTCTCCAGAGCGACGAGAGGGTAACCCACTAGCTGCAGTTATGGCAACAGATGAAGCGACTCTAGATGATTTACTGGAAGTACGTATGGGACTTGAGTGCAACGCTGCAAAGCTGGCGGCACAAAGAGCTACAGAAACGGACATCATTGCGATAAAAAAGAGTCTTGTTGAAATGGAGGAAGATCTGGTTACGACCGATAAGATTGGCACCGGTCCAGATGCGGCTTTTCATATGGCTGTAACATTTTCAACGAAGAATCCGGTTCTGATTCATCTCATGAGAAACTTCTACGATTTTCTTTTTATAGGGATTAAAAAGAATCTGACTCATATGTATATGGATCGCGAGGCACTAGAAGATGTTATCGTCCATCATAAAGAAATATTTGCTGCAATTGAGCATAGAGCGCCGCAAGATGCCTTCGATGCAATGCAGAAGCATATTAATTATGTTCAGGCTTACTTTCGGAACAGAAATGGTTGAAGCTGGGAATGAGTCGAAATACTTCTGATGTTGTATGTAGTTAGTGTCTGGACGAAAAATTACAAATTCTGTCGAGTTCAAGTTAACAAAAGTCCCGTTTGTGCGTAAGCACAAACGGGGCTTTTGTGTTTTTAGGATGCTATAAACTACTCGAACCCATAAAATCCTGGAAAGGCGACTATGGTAAAGAGCACGAACACCTGAATTAAAATAAATGGGACGACACCACGGTAAAGATCTACCGTCCTCACCTCAGGCGGACAGACTCCTTTGAGGTAAAAAAGAGAAAAACCAAATGGCGGTGTGAGAAATGATGTCTGGAGATTCATGGCAATCAGGATTGCAAACCAGAGTGGGTTAATTCCAATAGCTTCAGCAATCGGTAAGAGAATAGGAACAACGATGTAAGAGATTTCAATGAAGTCAATGAAGAAACCAAGCACCATGATTGTCAGCATTGAGAGCAGGATGAACGTCCATTTCTGACCCGGAAGATTGGTAAGGGCATCTTCTACGATATAGTCAGCTCCACTGTACACAAAGACCATGGAAAAGGCGGTGGCTCCAATCAGAATTGCAAAGACCATGGCTGTGATTTTTACAGTTTCAATTGCAGCCTCATCAATTATTCTCCAGCTGAGTTTTCTGTACATTCCAGCAAGTACAACGGCTCCTACGCTACCGACAGAAGCGGATTCTGTCGGAGTTGCAATACCAACAAAGATGGAACCGAGTACGAGAATGATAAGAGTGAGCGGCGGGAAGATTGCAAAGAGAGCTCTTTTTATATTTCCGGATCGGCTTCCTTCCTGTACGGGAAGTGGGGGTGCTACGTCTTTATTGATGAATGCCCAGATGAGTATGTAGGCTATGTATAAAGCAACAAGCAGTAGTCCAGGGCCTATTGCTGCCTGAAAGAGGTCACCAACGGGTTGTTGAAACACATCGCCTAAAATGATGAGTACAATCGATGGAGGAATGATTTGCCCCAGGGTACCGGCGGCACAGATAGTCCCGGTAGCGAGTTGCTTGGAGTATCCGTACTTGAGCATGACCGGAAGTGAGATTACACCCATAGCGACCACCGATGCACCGACAACTCCGGTAGATGCAGCAAGTAATGCTCCAACGATTACAGTACTGACAGCAACGCCACCGCGGACCTTACCAAATAAGGTGCCCATGGCTTCAAGTAGGCGTTCTGCAAGTTCTGACTTTTGCAAAACAATTCCCATGAAGATGAAAAGTGGAATTGCCATTAAGATCGTATTGTTCATGATGGCGTAGATACGAAACGGCATCATGGAAAACATCTGAAAGAATTCTTCTGAGACCATCACGAGGCCAAGGTCTGGGGCGAGCTCAATAATCGCTGCAAAGATGCCAAACAAGATAGAAACAGAGCCAAAGGTAAAGGCTACCGGATAGCCAATGGACAACATGGCTAACGCTGCGAAAAACATGACAATACCAATCATTTGCTCGCCTCCTGATGTGGGGTGAGCTGTTTGTTGCTTTCACGCCTGAAGATGTTAATATTTTTAATCGTGTAACCAATAGAACTATAAACGAGGACTAAAAAGGAGAGTGGAATCATCCCCTTAATAACCCATCTGAATGGGAGGCCTCCCGGGTCCTCAGATATTTCGTTGATGTCATAGGCATCTTTTACAAAATCGAATGAACCAAACAAAATCAGAAGTGCAAGAGGGAGCAAAAATAGTATAGTCCCGGTGATATTGATTATGGCTTTACTCTTCTCCGTGTAGCGGTCGTAGAGAAAGTCCACTCGGACATGGCCTTCATCAAGGAGGGCGACTGAAACACCAAAAAGAATAACAATGGAAAAGAGATGCCATTCCATCTCCTGCATCCCTACTGAACTGTTACGGAAAAAATAGCGCATAACAACATCAAAAAACACATTGAGTGCCATGAGCAGTAACACGCCTGAGAGAATTTTGCCGAGTATGCGGTTAATCCGCATGAAAATCTGTTCTACCTTAATCAACATACTTCTAACTCCTACATCATTTTCAGTGGTAATGCCTACTTCACATCTGTGAAGTAGCGGAAACACGGGTGGCACCTAAATCTTGCATACGCAAAATAAGAAAATAATTTTTTTGTAAAACAGTATGTTGCTCTCATGATACTTGTTTTAAAAATCACATTCTATGAGTATTGTTTTCTTATATTTGCTACCCTGCGGGACTTGCAATTTCACCGAATCTGCTTTGTTACCGGAGCCTTGAAGTATATTTGTACGTCTGTAGCTCCGGTGCCTCGCATATCCGGTAAACTTGCCAGTTGCAAGATTTAGGAGACACATATATGATAAAAAAATACCGCCCATCCACGTTATACGCGAATGGGCGGTTGATGTACTTTCATCGCAGCAGTAAGTCTTACTCTGCAACCATTTCGGAGGTTTGCAGGTAATATTGCGTGGACATTTTGGTCCATTCTCGAGCTATTTTCATGTATGCTTTTTGCGACTCATAAACTTCTTTGAAGTCAGCATTTTCAGCAGCATAACCTTCCATAACTTCATCGGTAGCTTTTTTCATTGCCTGGAGGACTTCTTTAGGGAAGATTTTAACTTTAATGTTAGGGAACTCTTCCTTCATTTTGCTCCATGCAACAGCACTCATGTTGAAGTTGTCACTGTACATGTCGGCTGAAACAGCCAGCATTGCAGTTTTTAAAACAGTCTGATATTCAGCAGGAAGTTTGTCGAATTCTTTTTTATTGATCATAAACTGCATGTCTGACGCTGGCTCATGCCAACCTGCATAGTAGTATGGGGCAACCTTATGAAAGCCCATTTTGATATCCATACCCGGTCCAACCCATTCAAGTGCATCAATGGTTCCACGATCAAGAGCAGTGTACAACTCACCTGGTGCGATATTGGTTACGTTTACACCGAGTTTAGCGAAAACTTCTCCAGCTAATCCTGGGATACGCATTTTAAGACCCTTAAGGTCTTCAAGAGAGTTGATTTCTTTGCGGAACCAACCACCCATCTGAACGCCAGTGTTGCCGCCCGGAAAAGAGTAGACGTTGAACTTATCAAAAGTCTTTTGCTGCAGAGCCATTCCTTCATCATAATAGAGCCACGCAGCTTGCTCTGCTGAGGTCATACCAAAAGGTGTGGTTGTAAAAAATACGGAGGTGATATCTTTTCCTTTCCAATAGTAGGCGGCTGAGTGACCCATTTCGTACTGACCACCTTTAACCATGTCAAGAATACCCAGAGGAGCCTTGTGCTTTTCAGAACCTTCAACACGGATAACAAAATTTCCACCGGTCATTTCTTCAACCATTTTGGCAAGCTTAGGTCCTGGTGAGGCAAGGGGGGTTAGGGTGCTCGACCAGGTCATGGCCATTTTCCAGCGGATTTTTTTTGCTGCCATTGCGGGTGTAGCTATCATTGTGATAGCGGCAATCGCCAGGGCTATTTTCCCAACACGTTTCATATTTCCCTCCATATTTTAAGTAAATGTCTTCCCCGATAGTGGGGGCGGTTTGCGTAAACTATGCTTTGTGGACAAATCTACAGTATGTAACCTAAATATTGCATGTCAAACATGACAAAAAACACTTTTACCACATCAACTCAATACGTTAATGTTCATTTAGAAAAGGAATATCTTCATTTATTAATGAACTCAAAGAGTGTGTTTTGCCCATGTTTTCCACCCTTCGGGATCACCAACTTCACCGAAGCTGCTGCGTTAACAGCCACTTGAGGTACACATGTACGTCTACGTGTCTGTTGCCTTTCATCTCCGGTAAATTTGGCGATTGCAAAATTTAGGTGTAAATCGATTACTGAGATTGCATATATGTAATACGTCGAGGGTATTATATCAATACCATAAAGCGCTAGAGGCCTGTGGGGTTGAAAAATTTTGCTTTTTGTGTTCTTTGCCTAATTTTATATTATTTTTTTTCCAAACAGTGATGAGAGGAGATTGACTGCCATCTGTGCGGTCCTATTCTGGATGTCTAAGATGGGATTTATTTCCATAATATCAACAGAATGAAGTTTTTGTGTGTCGCTGAGTATCTCCATTATAAGCTGTCCTTCCCGGTAGGTAAGGCCACCCTGTGAAGGAGTTCCTACGCCGGGCGCATCAAGTGGGTCCATGACATCAAGGTCAAGACTGATATGGATTTTTTCGACTTTCCCAAGGATTTCTAATGTTTGGGTAAGGACAGCTCGTATGCCCATTTCGTCAACATCCCGCATAGTAAAGACGGTACAGCCAGACTGTTTTATCAGAATTTTTTCTTCAGGATCAAGATCCCGGATACCTATCATCACCGTATTTTCGGGTTTAACCTTAGGTCCTGGTCGGCCTACATTAACCAGTTCTTTCGCCCCTAATCCCAATAGTGTGGCGAGTGCCATGCCATGTATATTCTGACTGTAAGAACTCTCAGGTGTATTAAAATCACCGTGGGCATCTATCCAGAGTAATCCGACATCGCCGTTGTGGGTGACACCACCGACTGTCCCGATGGAGGCGGAGTGGTCACCTCCGAGAAAAATGGGGATTTCACCCGCATCAATTGCTTGCCGGCCAAGTTCATAGGCCTGTTCACACGCCTTTTCAATAAGTGGCAGTCGTTTTTCTATGGATGTGTCGGACAGTGCGTAATGTCCTGGAATGGTAATGTCCCCACTGTCCAGGCATGAGTAGCCTAAAGCCTCAAGGGTTTGGGAAAGATTTGCATAGCGAACAGCACTGGGACCCATGTCAACACCTCTGTGGTTTTGGCCAAGGTCCATCGGCATGCCTATGATACGGGTCTTTGTTTTCATTGTGTGCTTCCTACTTGAGATGGTTCCACAGATTAACGATGAAATCCTGTACGTTAGTGAGAATGGCCTGGGCTTGTGCTGAGCCCCTGTTTGCGAGCTTGTCAGCACTGAATTCTGACATGTCCACAACATAAAAATACACAGGCCGCACTGTACCGTCCTCCTGGACCTTATAGCCGGGAGTCATATTGCCAAATGCGATGGAGTGAAGCTGGGTTGCCATGGTTATAACTGTAGTGGCTTTTCTGGCATGCTCCCTCATAAGATCCTGAGAGGTGTAAACATTACCTACAGTTTCTGGAAGTGGGCCATCGTCGCGGATGGAACCTGCTAAAACGTAGGGGACATTATGGTTCTCACAGGCATACATGATGCCGTTATCAATCCCCATCGTGCCTATGGCATTTTTGATGGAACCAGCTTTTCGTACTTGGTTGAGGATATCAAGATGGTTGTAGTGCCCCATGGGCTGGAGAGTCTGTGTGTAAATATTTTGCCCAAGGCCTGTGTTGTAGATTGCTGCTTCGATATCATGGGTCGCCAGTGCGTTACCTGCCATAAGGCCGTGACAGAATCCATTTTCGATAAGGCCCTGCATGGCGGCTCGGGAATCTTTGTCAAAAGCTACCGCAGGCCCAAGAACCCAGACGATGTGACCATGGTCCCGGTCATGTTTTAAGATTTCATAAAGAGCGTCATAGGAATAGGAAAATGGGGTTTCTCTTGTGCCACGGGAGCGGAAGGAGAATTTGTCTTCATTTTCTACAGCCTGCTCAAAACCGGTGTTATGAACAAGAATACCTTCCTCACCGTTTTCGGTGCGGCCTGTTACTACCATGTCCCCTGCTTTGAGGTTTCTTGCTTCAATCACATCGACCTCAAAGTCTTTTACGACAAAAACGGCATCCATACGGCTTTCAGGTGCAAGCGCCCATTTATCCTCTTTTACCTTGATGTACTCAGGATGGTTAGAGGTGGCATGGTAATTGTCAGGAGCGATTCCGTCTCTGGGGGCAGCTGCCAGTGTCGCAAGTGGGCTTTTTTGTAGGATGTCTTGCTTAAAATCGGGTGCTGTGTAGGTAACAGTCAGGCTCATGGGAGGGACCTCAATGTTCGGGTTAGTATATTGTATACAATTTTCAATGTATTATAT
Organism: Desulforhopalus sp.; assembly: GCA_047622095.1. Lineage (GTDB taxonomy): Bacteria > Desulfobacterota > Desulfobulbia > Desulfobulbales > Desulfocapsaceae > Desulforhopalus_A. Next base: position 28,063 of record JBLHNU010000058.1, on the reverse strand, counting down.
GGAGTGTTAGGGAAAATGCAATGTCTGTTCTTTGCCAGTCAATGAGCTTGACCACCACCGTGAATGGATATAAAATGTAATTATATCGATACCTCAAGAGTTTTGATTAATTTAGATCAAGGTAACTATGAACAGATCCGCTTTTTTGACGACTGGCCTTGCAATCAAGGCATTATCTCATCTTACCAAGGCAGATATCGTTGTTCACGGTAAAGAGAATATCCCTCCTGGGCCGACAATCTTTGTGATGAACCACTTCACACGGCTTGAGACCATCATTCTACCCAATTATATATACGAACTCACCGGAAAACCTGCGTATTCTCTCGCGGCTTCGAGCCTTTTTAAAGGAGGTGTCGAGAAGATTTTCGATCTGGTGGGTGTTGTGTCTACTGCTGACCCTCAGCGGGATGAACTCATCCTACAGAGTCTATTGGCTGGCAATGCCAACTGGATCATATTTCCAGAGGGAAGTATGGTGAAGACCAAGAAGATTGTGGATGGGGGCAAATATATGATTGCCGATCCTGAGGGGATGCATGAACCACATACGGGTGCCGCATCCCTTGCTTTAAGAGCTGAGTTGTTCCGAAGTCAACTGGAACAAAAAGAAGCAAGTAACCCAGGACAGTCAAACAGGATGCTCGATCTTCTTGGTGTTAAAAGCTTTGCAGAAGTGGCTCAGGATCAAGTCTCTATTGTGCCAGTAAATCTCACCTATTATCCAATTCGGGCAGCTGAAAATATTGCCCTCGATATCGCCTCAAAGCTTGTTAAAGAAATGTCGGAACGAATGATAGAGGAGATAATGACTGAGGGTACCATGCTTCTTTCTGGTGTTGATATCGATATTCGTTTTGGTAAACCTGTTCAGGTGAGTGAGTATCTCAGTGATGCATGGATGGGCAGTGAGTTTACCGGTTATTCCGTGTCTGAAAGTATTAAAAGCGAGATGAAAACGACTGCTTATAGCGTGATGCAGCGTTATATGGATGGTATTTACAGTATGGCAACGGTGAATATTGAACATCTCTTCGCCACTTTTCTCCGGTTGTATCCCTTTAAGCAGGTACTGGAAATAGAATTTAAACGCCGGGTGTTTTATGCCGCCATGCTCATTAAGGATAAATGCAATGGATTGAACATCTCGCTGCATAATTCTTTAAGAAAAAACCAGGCACATCTCCTCACTGATGATCGATACAAAAAGTATGATGCCTTTCTGCAGCTTGCACTGGAGAAAGGGGTGGTCAAAAAGTCTGGTGCATATTTGGTTCGAGACCGTTCTGAACTTTCTGTACCTCTTAGTCTGCATCGAGGGCGAATTAATAACCCGATTGAGGTAATGGCTAATGAAATTGAACCCCTGCAGCACCTGCAATCCCTTATTAAGTCGATTGCCTGGCAGCCTAACACCCTTTTGAGATTTTCGGTTGGCCGGTACCTCTATAAAAAAGATAAGGAATTATATGCTCGTGATTGTAAAAAGTATGGTCGCCTGGGAGAAGGCGGTCGACACTGTATTGGTAGACCGTTTCTCTTACAAGGGGTAAGGAGAACTGGGGTCGTTTTAATACACAGTTATCTCGCTCTTCCTAAAGAAGTGAAAACTCTTGCAACTGCACTGCGGAAAAAAGGGTTTTGGGTGTACGGGGTTCGACTGCCAGGGCATGGTACCTCAGCTGAAGACTTATCTAACAGGCATCACCAAGAGTGGATTGAGGCGGTTGAGGATGGATACGCACTCATGAGCTCATTTTGTAAAGATGTTGTTGTTGGTGGTGTAGGCGTTGGGGGGAATCTTAGTCTGGATCTTGCTGCAAGGGTAAAAGATGTGAAGGGTGCTTTTGCTATTTGTTCACCATTTACACTGAAGAATTACTCTACAAACTTCATGCCCGGGCGTGATGTATGGGACAGGATTTTAAATAAAGTGAAACGTGGCGAATCCCAGGAGAAATACTTAGATTATTCCTATGGTAACAGCCTGGTGAATTATGTTGAAAATCCGGTGGATGGCGTGCGAGAGTTGGGTGAATATTTAGACTTCATAACAGAGACGTATCGGGATATCAGTCAACCTGTGTTCATTATTCAGGCAGATGGTAATCCGGTGGTGGATCCTAAGGGATCACGAAAAATATATGGCAGAGTCGGTTCTTCTGATAAAGAATTTTGTCTGCTTAGTTTAAATGAGCATGTATTACTTGATGGTGAAAGTTCGTCGAAAGTGGTGGAGAAAATAGTCTCGTTTGTTCAGAGATTGTGAGCCACTATCACCGCGGACTGTTTCGCAAAAAATGTGTATAAAATTCATATGGGGAATATAAGTGGACGAGTTACCTGAGGATCTTTTCTGGGGGGAGTATTACGACGCTTTTTCTTATCTTGTGACAGAGGATGTGCGTCCTCTTTGTCATCCTAAAAAACTCATTCACCCTCATGGAAGCGAAAAGGCTATTGTGTTGGTGCATGGATTGACGGACTCCCCATATTCGATGATCGCTATAGCAGAGTATTTTTACAGAGAGCTTGGCTACGATGTGTACCTGCCCCTGTTGCAGAGCCACGGTCTGAAAAATGGTAATGGAATGCGGGGTGTTAAACTTGCAGCCTGGAAAGATAATGTTCGTTTTGCCATTGATTCTGCATTGCATGGAGGACGTCGTGTTTCGATTGGTGGGCTGTCAACTGGTGGAGCTCTTGCATTTCATTTTGCCGCAACTGACGGGCAGGTTGAGGGTGAACTCTATCTCTTTTCAGCCGCCTTTGGTCTGTATGGTGGAAAGCACAATCTTTTCACTCCCTTGGTTGAGGGGATTTTGAAATCGCCTTGTATTCCTTTCTGTACCACCCATAACTCTCTTGTTGCAGAAAATCCGTACAGATATAGCAGGGTTCCGCTTATAAGTGCTCGTGAATTGGTTTATCTTATGGATGAAAACAAACAACTGCTTCAAGAAATAAAAGAGGAAAAGGCGTTTAGGACAAGAGTCTTTTCGGCATGGTCGGAAGCTGATAGAGTTGTACGAACTGATCTGCTGGCAGAATTTAAATCGTTTCTTGAGGACGGTAACTTTTCCTCCTATGTTGTTCCAAAAAAAGCAGGTGTCGTTCACGCCTGTGTTGTTTTGGCAGATGGTGTTTATGCTGTTGATAGTTCTCCAGGAGACCCTGTTCTAGAACCCGCCAATCCACATTTTAATCTGATGATGGATGCTCTTGCACAGTTTGAAACGACAAAGCACATATCTCGTGATATCCGAAATTGATGCTGATTATGTCAAAAAAAATCTCTTCTTTACTGTTGTGCCTGTTTTTTTGTTGGAGTGGTATCTGCTTTGGCCTTGAACCTAATGAGGTACTGGTTGTTGCTAATAAGGACATGGAAGGTAGTGTAGAGCTTGCAAAATATTATATGGAAAAACGGGGTATTCCTACGTCACACCTTTTGTCTCTGTCTCTTACCGATCGTGAAACCATGGCAAGGCAGGAGTATGATGACGTTCTTGCTAAAAGTGTTTTGAAAACGTTGGAGAAATTAAAACGTAAGCAAAAACATCGTATTGATGCCATCGTTCTTATGTATGGTGTTCCGTTAAAAGTGGCACCATCGCTACCTGGTTTTGAAGCTCTGGATCGTATCAGTAAACACCGAGAAAATCAGAATGCAATAATTGACAATGGTGAGACTCCTGATCCTAATGCGAGTGATAATAAAAAGGACCTTAGGCAAAAAATCCAGGAACTCCTAAATACAAATCAGCGGGCCGCGGTTGATTCAGAACTATCTCTTGTGAAAGTGGAAAAGTATGATCTTGATGGTTGGATTAAAAATCCATTTTATGTAGGTTTTCAAGGACAGGGTGGAGCAATTTCTACAAACCAGGTACTCCTCGTCTGCCGCCTGGATGGACCGGATGTAGAGACGGTATACCGTGTAATTGATGATAGCCTATGGGCTGAAGAAAACGGTCTGGACGGGCGAGCTTATTTTGATGCACGCTGGCCTGAGCCATATGAAACCGAGGGCCTTGGGGGATATGCCGTCTATGACTACTCTCTTCATAGAGCAGCAGACATAGCAAAACAGCGAATGGAAGTGGTACTCGATGAAGCTGCTGAATTGTTTCCTGAACAGGCTTGCCCTGAAGCAGCAGTGTATTGCGGTTGGTATTCTTTGGGTAAATATAGAGATAGTTTTGAGTGGCAAAGGGGTGCTGTCGGCTATCATATTGCAAGCAGCGAGTGCAGCACACTACGGAAAAAAGAAAGTACGGTCTGGTGCGTAAAAATGCTGGAAAAAGGAGTTGCTGCCACAATCGGACCTGTTCATGAGCCGTATGTTCAGGGGTTTCCTGTCCCCCATGTGTTTTTCAATCAACTGCTAGAGGGCTACATGAGTCTGGGAGAGGCGTATCTCGTTTCCCTGCCATATTTGTCCTGGCAGATGGTGCTGGTAGGAGATCCTCTGTATCAACCCTTCAGACCTGTTGAGGTGGATAAAAAAACAACGCCTTAATGCCTTACTTTCCGTTTACCAAGGGCAAATGTTAACAAATCTATCTACAACTTATCGTTATACATAGTGTTAATTTGTTTTGACATGTGTGTCTCTATAGCCTTTCTTTTTATTTTTAGAGTAGGGGTCATTAAGCCGCCTTCAACACTCCAGGGAGCAAGGCTCAGGGTGACCTTTTTGATGAAAACAAATCCAGGAAATCCAATTAGATGCTTGTTAATTCTACTCCGAACAGCGTGTTTTACTTTTGGGAGAATAAGAGATGTGGAGGCGGACGTCACACCGAGCTGCTCGGCTAACTCCTCCCAAGGGAATTGATTAAGTACACAGATTAACGTCAAGTATGGGCGGCCTTCACCTATTACCATAATATGCTCAAAAAGTGGATCGAGGCTGATTGCCATCTCCATATCAGCTGGGGCAACTTTTTCTCCATTGCTCAGGACAATGATGTCTTTGATGCGGCCAGTAATTCGGATATGACCATCCTCGATAACGACTTTGTCTCCTGTATGAAGCCAGCCATCACTATCGATGATCTCATCTGTAGCTTGCTGGTTGTTCCAGTATCCCTGCATTACACAGGGGCCTTTCACCAGTAGCTCATCGTGGTCACCAATTTTTATTTCTATGTCGGCAAGTGGCCTGCCAACACCTCCAGGGCGGTTGTCTTCTAAGCGATTGACAGCCACCACAGGGCTTGTTTCTGTCAGGCCATAACCTTGATAGATGGGGAGACCGAGGCCAATGAAAAATTTAGAAATGTCAGTTGAAAGCGCAGCACCGCCAGCAATGATAATCCTGAGTTTACCTCCAAGCTTTTCTCGTACTTTCTGGCCGACAAGACGATCTAAAACAGGATGGAGAAGTAGTGCAACCTCCCAGGGTTGCCTATGTTGTTTGTAGAGAAAATGCTTCCAGCCGACGTCGATTGCTTTTTCAAAAAGCTGAGCCTTTAGCTTGGTGCCTGTAGCTACTTTAGAACCTATGGCCGAATACATTTTTTCAAAAATTCGAGGCACAGCTACCATGACCGTTGGTTTGATTGTAACAAGATCTTCAGCAAGGTCAGGTATTGAACGTGCAAAACTAATACTGGCTCCGGCCATCATTGGCAGATAATAACCCGCAGTTCTTTCCAGCATATGAGAGAGCGGCAAAAACGAAAGAAATGAATCCTCAAGGTAAATGTCCATGGCCAGGAGTCCGGCGTAACTGTTAGAGAGAATGTTGGAGTGGCTGAGCATAACTCCTTTGGGTGCTCCTGTGGTGCCTGAAGTATATACTATGGTGGCAGTTTCGGTTGTAACAGGTGTGAATTCTTTCATAATGCTTTCGTTTTTGTCGGGCAGCCAGTCGTCTACGCAAATAAGGACAGGATCAGGTTCCTGAATTCTGCAGTCGTCAATCGTAATGATCCGTTGTAGGCTGGGTACGTCTTTTAGGGTGGGTGCAAGCTGGTCGAAATATGCGTTTCCAGGGCATGTGAGAATCTTAGACTCCGTATCTCGAAGAATATAGGCTATGTTTTCAGGTCGATCATTGGAGTAGAGAGGAACGACAATAAGTCCAAGCGATAGTGCCGCCTGCTCAAAGACCACCCAGAAGATAGAGTTTGGCAACATGACCGCAACCCTGTCTCCTTGGGTGAGGTTTTCTTGTATCAGGGCGGCTCTCCATTGGCAGAGGAGCTCGAACATTTCTCGCCAGGTGACTCGCTTCCATAGCTGTTCCGTTTTAGCAAAGTATTGGTAGGCAACTCTTTGAGGTGAACGGATTATTCGTTCCTGAAAGAGTTCTGAAAGAGACGTACAAGATTGCGGAGAAATGTAATCGATTGAACTTTTTGTCATAACTGTGCCCCTTGTGGTCCAGAATTAAAGAACGGCGCCGTCAAAAGCCTAACCTGACAGTGAAGGGAGGTGTTTGTGGTGAAAAGTTTCTTTGAAATATTATAAGTCTTAACTACCTCGTTGCGCAAATTATATGTTATTTCGGTCTTTTTAAGACTATGAATTTGAGCTTTATCTATTGGTGCGGTATGGTATGGATGAGTGGTTGAAGGTGATTCGGAGAGTGTTAAAAAAAACAATTATCAACAAGCTTGATCCTGTGGATGTAGCAGCCAGGAAATAAGAAACCTGTAGCATCTGTTTCGGTCAGATGGATTCAAATAAATGAGGTCAGAATGAAAGGTCAATATTTTTGTGGAATATGTTTGGTCGCGGTGATGGGGGTTCTTCCATGTACAAATCTCTTGGCAGAGGAGTTGCCCTGGGAGAAAAAACTCCCTTTTGAACATGCAACCGTTCACTACACCGTGAGCGGAGTGGAGCAGGGAGAAGAGATATTATATATCCGTAATTTCGGTCAGGAACAGGCAACGTATTTAGACTCTACGACTAAAATCATGGGCATGGCTGTAACTGAAAAATCGGTTGAATTCATGGATGCAGATTATGTGTATTCCTACGATCTGCAGGCGCAAGAAGGGAGCAAAAGTGTTAACCCACAGAAATATATGGCTGAGGCATATTCGAGTTTGACTCCTGAAGAACAACAGCAGGTTCAGAAAAATGCAGCCCAAATGGGAGGAGCATTTACCGGAGGTATGGGTGGGGCTGTACAGGAAAATGTGACAAAAATCCTCGGTTACGATTGCGATAAAATTGACATTATGGGCAGTGGCGCAACGTATTTGATACATGGAACCAGCATTGCCCTGAAGACTGAAATAAACATGATGGGGATGAAGATGGTTACCTTAGCCACATCGGTTGATACAGGAAAAGTCGATTCGCAGCACTTTATTCATCCAGAGGGGATAGAGGCAAAAGTGAACCCGGAAGCGGATGCCATGGCGCAAGCAATGGGTCAACAGATTATGGATACACTAAAAGATCCTGAGGCTGGCCAAAAAGGATCCGGAGCAGGCATGCAAGGTGGCGCATCACAGAAAAATATGACTGAAGAAGATAAAGAGATGTTAGAACAGGCGGGAGAACTACTTAAAGGGATGCAGAATGTTTTTGGTCAGTAGACTTTATGTATAGAAAAATCTTAGGAGAGAAGAAAATGAAATCTTTTATACTCAGCATTCTATTCATGCTGATGCTATCAGCTTGTGGAAGTGTGAACGTGCAGACCGAGATCGGGGCTGGTGCGGATTTTGCAAAACTTGGGTCATTTGGTTGGCTTGAAAAGGGTGATGTCGCTCTGGATGGAGTGGAGGTACGTAATCCAGATGTTGATAAGTGGGTTAAAGCTTCTGTAGAAAAACAGCTACAGAGTAAAGGGTATAAAAAGGCCACAAATAATCAGCCTGATTTTCTTGTCAGTTGGATTGGTGCGATTGAGAAAAAGGTTAAAGTTGATTCAATTGAGCATTTCTACAGCTCATATGGATATGGGCCCGTCGCTGCTGGTATGCCTTTAGAGGCAAAAAAAGGTGACACGGTAAGAGAATATGAAGAAGGGACAATTCTTCTTGATGTCCTCGATCCCATAAACCATACAATGCTCTGGAGAGGTCGCGGAACAGATCGTCTATTGCAGGGGATGGAAAAGGGTGATGCAGCTTTATATGTAGACAGAGTGGTGAAAAACATTCTTAAAACATTTCCAACAGTGAAAAAGTAGAAGAAAATAAAACTGTAAAAACATGGATAATCAGTGGGATATGTTTCTTCTATCCATTTAAATGAAAAAGATAGTGTAAAGGTGATAAAAATCTATTGACAGCTTTGGCCGATAAGTTTATATTGCCCGCCTACGTTGATTCAGCGATGACAAACAACTTAATTGCACAGCAATTAATCGCAGAAAAAACGAGCATTCCTCGGTAGCTCAGCTGGTAGAGCAGGTGGCTGTTAACCACCTTGTCGGCGGTTCGAATCCGTCCCGGGGAGCCAGTTTTATCCAGGTTCACTTTTTAGTAGAACCTTTTTTATATAGTCGGGGCGTAGCGCAGCCTGGTTAGCGCGCCTGCCTTGGGAGCAGGAGGCCGTAGGTTCGAATCCTACCGCCCCGACCACATATACGTATAAAAGCCAATCACTTACTTAGTGATTGGCTTTTTGCGTTTCTAGCTATTTTCTGGTGTGGGTGCAGATTGGGTGCAGTGGGTGCATGGATATCTACTGTGGCTGTCCTTTTGTAAGTGGAGAGGTGACTGACACTTCCACCCCGTTCTGTACACGTGTCTCTCCACCCCAGTAGACTATAGAAGGGGTATAGGGGTACACCCCTACACGGCCCATCGTATACATTAGTTAATACCCATCTACACATTTTCGGAGCCGCCTCCTGTCCCACATTGTCTCCTGGCTTGATGTTCATGCCTCACCCCTGATAACCTTCCCCTCTTTCATAACTGTATCACTACCACCACTGTGGATGGTTGGTTACCGCCTGTATTATGGTGGAGGTCAGTATGTGGCGGCTATAAAGATAAAAGTTGGGATGATAAAGATATGGCCCAACAGGAGCCGACATGGATGTTCTCTCATCGCGGGGAGTATTTTTTACGGCAAGCACACAGCGTCCAGCGCCACGACCATTATTCCATGTATCACCTCGGTTAGTTTTGCCGCCTTGGGGATAGTCGCTGTTGCTGCCACATGTCCCCGCAATTTCCGGCCATATCAAAACAGTATTCATGTGGAAGGTAAGTTGATCGCTCCATATAGGTTTGTACAAGAAGTGTTCTAACATCAAATACAACCTGTAGAAAAAGACTATAACAAGAATATTTCCTATACTTCTTTGGAACTACTAACGACACAGTCACTCCGATATCAATCCAGTATTTGCACCCTGGAAAGCTACAGTAATTGTTAGAAAATCCGTAGATGTCCGCATAACTTAGACTAAATATTATTTCTGCACTTGGGGTTTTTATGATACAATCTGAAGAGGTACCCTCATGATCCTTTCTAGAGATGGAAGAGAGACCAGAAAGGCGCTTCAAGCCTACATCAAAGGCCAAGCCAATATGCTACATACGCTTAACCTGCATGCTTACTGAAGATAACATTATAACGTAACGCTCAAGGATGAGATATGATACCAAATGCGGACGATTTCACTGAACGACGGTCTTCCCCTCGGATTCCAACCAATGACGGCAGTGCTGTTATGATGTCATCTCCTAACGTCATTTCATATCGTGTTCTCAATATCAGCAAGACAGGACTTGCATTCTGTTACTGCGGCTCCACCGATACAATTAAAGTGGAGGACCATACCACTATTACGTTATTCGCTGATCATATCGGCTTAACGGAACTACCCGTCGTATTAGTATCAGACACCGAGTTAACCGAAAACAATTTGCAATCACATGAACCCGAAATAATCTCCAAGAGACCTTACCTTAGGACATGTGGTGTCAGATTTTTAGCGATGTCTCACGAGCAAGAGGAGACTGTTGATAGCTATGTGTATAACTGTCGTCAGACTAATTTAGATGCAAATGTTTCTCCTGACGATGTTCCAAATTAACTGAAACACCGTAACCTCACTGGTGCAGCAAATAAGTAACAGCGCCTCGGCAACAACATTATTCATCTAGACCAGTGACAATACAGCATCAGCGAAGTCGTGCGGAGCTTCTTGTGGTGGATTGTGATCAACGCCAGGTAAGATTTTGCGCTCATCTTTCCTTGTAAAGAGATGATGCTGGTCTGAGCCATTTCCTTAATGCTAAAAGAGGAGTAGTGCTGGGACCTCTACCCAATAGTATGTAGAGGCAGGTGACACTCCTTTATCATGTCGTGCCCATATAACGGATCATAGCTCATTTTATCATGGTAGCGTCTTCCTGCTACATTAAGCACTTTGGTCGAGTGGTTATAAAATCCGCCAACTCTGTAACAGCTTCCTTCTTTGTTAGTGTTGAGTGGACTACATGCAGCCTTATTATTGAGCCGATTGTAGCCTTTTTTCACCACATCTCGTTAATATTTAACATCTAGACGTTTTTCATAGTGATTACATCAATTTGCCTGCCGTACGATTTGTTTACAGTTTAGGTGGGGAGTTGTGCTGCAGCACTATTAAAGCATTTGCTTAAACAGGGTGGGGGTGTGGAGCCACAGAATTGAGGAAAGTCAGGCTATTTGTCTGCTACCAGAGGTTAATGTCTTGGTCGGATTAACTGTTAAATCATACACTTATCTAATAATATACTATAAATAGGACATACTAAATGTAAAGAGTTCAAATATATGGTTAATAGTAATGGTTCTCACTGAATATGTAGTATCTCACAGAATTGTGGAGGTCTTTGCCACTTTTTTGCGTCCTTGTGTCCTGAAATGGGCTAAGTTACCGTATTCCTTACAAATAGGGTGCTTTTGGGCCAGACATTGATGCCAGTACTATCGCTTTTTGGGCGTCCTGATGTCTTGGAGCCGTCTTTTGGCAGCTTTTCACCTCATCCCAGCAGTTATTGAGCTGGGGATCTGCTGAGCTGGGTGTATTTGTAATCTCTATGTTCATGCGTTGTTTGCTGGTTTGTCATCTGTGGACTGGTACTATCGGGTTGGACACATTCATGGTTGCTTCTACAAATGACTCGTCAGCGCTATCCTTGGCACTTTTAAGAACATCTCCGGTTTCTGGCCTCAACTCAGCCAGACCTCCTCATTTATTATTCACAGTGCTTTGTTTTAAGCATTGCTGGAGAAGAGGAGGTAGTGGGGATAGGCCCCATGGCCACCATGTTTATATGTGAAGTATAAGCCTTTGCCGCCGAGGATTTAGGCGCATTCAAAAAGGAATACAAGGCCGCCTGTTCCAGTATTGGAACGGAGCTGCTTTTTTTTATTGACATCCACACAAAATCACTCCGCCTGGAGATGAAAGCGATAGATGCGGGCCCGCCGCCTGACTTTTAGCTCGGCCTGGCCATCGTCCAGCATGGTCTGCAGCATCACCACCGCCTCGCCGGGGACAGCAATTTCCTGCCCGTTAACGGCAAGGAGCAGGTCCCCCTTGCGCAGCCCGAAGGCAGCAAAAAGAGATTCCGGCGCAAAGGCCCCGAGCCTCACCCCTTTTTGCTGGCCAAGGCCTTTTCCGGGCTGCATATCGACAATATCAAGCAGTTGATTGGGGTTGGCAAATGTTTCGGCGAAAACCTCGCCGTTGATCAGGTAGTACAGATCCCTGGGGCCTCCTTTCTGGGTTGGATCGTATCGTGGTTTTACTGCCGCTGCCGATGACAATGCGGCCACCGTGCCCCCCGCACTGTGCCCTGTAAGCGACCGCCGTAGTTTCACTACCTCCTCGCCACTGCCATTATCGACAATAATCTGGTCAGGCTCGATTTTCTTGATTAGCATCGAGCCGACCAAGTCTCCTTCACGGTAGATCCACTGCTGCCTGTTCTTGATATCCTCGATAATGGCAAAGTTATCGGCAGGATCACGAGTCACAGCGGTGCCGATTAACCGCTGTGAGCTGTTTTTGACCATCAGTGCGCTGTTTGCCTGCACCAGGTCTATCCCCCTCGACGAGATGGGGGGATAGACGGTCAAGATAAGCAGCAGTAATAGCAAAAATACCAGATGCAATTGTAGTGATTTTAAGAATGTACACATTTTCTTCTATCCTTACCTTGACCGAACACTTTTACGCCCCTGGCCCCACATGCATCACACGCATCATCTCATGGTCCTCATGGGAGAGGATATGGCAGTGCCAGACATAACGCCCCTGTTTGTCAAATTTCATTCTGATCCTGGTCACCTGGCCCGGCAGGGCGGTCACCATGTCTTTGGGCGTATTTTCAACATAGCCATCAGGTATGGGTACCGGCTCTCCTTTGGTGGGCGTCCCTACTTTGAACCCCATGCCGTAGGTTGTTTTATCTCCCGGTACCGAGTTATGCTGTACTGTAGGCTGGGTTAACAGGTATGTGCCATCATCGTTAGGAACCGGCGGACCTGTCACACCATCTCCCTTCGGATCAGCAACACGACCATATTCGCCTTCACCATCCCCGGTAGCTGTGTCCCACACTATATCCTCCCGCTCAAGCACCTCAAAGTGCACCAGATGCAAATGCACCGGATGAGCATCACCGGTCATATTCCAGATCTCCCACTCTTCGGTGGTGCCCTGCTTTGGATTCTCGGTAGTGGGACTATGCCAGGCAATCGCCCCTTCCATCTGGCCTACAAGTGGTGATTCCGTCCCATCAGGCAGCATGGCTCGTTGATAAACTTGCTCAGGTGGCCAATTGATAGGATCTTTTTTAAAATCGGTGGCCGGTTCGGCCGTGCCCAGTAACGGCTGGAGACGACCGTATTCATCCTTACCCTCGAACAGGGCGACTTTTCGTACACGGGAGACAGTTCCAGTATTTACAGTGATACGTAAAGCCTGGGCTGTATCAAAACCCTCTGCGCTGAAACTGTCCTCAACACCGATATTTCTAGGCAGTTTCACATCAAAAGCCATGACGCGGTCGGTTTCGCCAAATATCTGCGGACCTGGAATATCTCCGCCGAAGGGCTCATCCCCTCCGATGTTCTCCATAATAATTCGCTTTCCTTCCATCTCTGTGAAGTCGAAAACGACATCATATCGACTACCGGGTTCAAACAACAGGTAACCGTCAGGTCCTATAAGAGTCGCGTTATCCGCCAACCCCTGATCACTGCCAATCACATAAAATGGCAGGGGCGGTCCGGCTTGTTTAAGATCTGTTTTCCTGGGCCTAACCTCTCTAAAGCGAATCGCCATAAATCTACTGTCGGTTCCGTTCAACAACCTCAAACGGTAGTTGCAAGGCTCCACCTCCTCCACCGGCCAGATCATGCCGTTGACCACCATATGGTCGCCGAAAAACTCCGCCAGCGCGGTAGGCCCCCCGTCCGGGAAAAGGGCTGATGGCAGAATAGCTCCTTCACCAGTAATAAAGTCATCATAATATGGATCACCCGGGTATGCTGGATAGAACAGTTCGCCATCATCCCAGAACATCCGATCCTGAATTGCATAGGCCTTCTCATAAGGCCAGGCCGGCAAACCTAACGGATTACCTGGTTCTCCGGTGTCCCTGCTATCCCGGATAAAATAAAATCCAGCCAGACCGGCATAGACATTCAACCGGGTGATTCCCAGCGCATGGTCGTGATACCAGAGATTGCCTGCCTGAACATTATTATCGTATTCGAACCTGGTAGTAAATCCGGCCGGTACGTCGGCCCACTGTGGGCCGACCACCTGGCCTGCACCTCCAGGGCTATAGAAAAATTCTGGGTTGCCATCAAACTGGTAGTCGGAGTGTCCGCCATGCAGGTGCGTAATTATCGGCACTCCATTATCTTCAATATGATAGTCGGTGTATCCATGTAAGCTGTAACACCAGTGTAAATTGGTATCGACCTGCAACAGATGCTCTGTACCAAGTTCGTTGTACCAATCCACTTCTGTTATTGAGGGACTGCTCTGAATCTGAAAGGTGCGTCCAGGCCATGAAACATACTTATCGTCACCATATCCCCATATGCGTGTTGACAAGGGATTTCCCTTTTTATCGACCAACCCGGTCTGCTGCATTGTAGACCCGATTTTAACCGCATAACGCCCTTTCTTGTCTGGTCTATAGATAAAGTCTGGCGCCAAAGCATCGGGCACCGGATTCACGAACTTAGGTTGCTTTGCCGGGTCACTCAACCCGGGAATTGCAGATGCAGCAAAAACCCTCGCTGGCAAAAACCGCCACGGTATCGCCATGCCAACTCCGGCTGCAATACCGGCCTTAAGAACCTGTCGTCTGTTGGGTAAAAAGCCCTTATACACTTTTTTCATAATCGTCCTCACCATGGTTGGGGTTTTCGGATTATAGGAACAGCCACAGGCACAAACGCCTGTCTGTTGCCAGAAGGTCGATAAAATTCAACGAGGAAACAATCGGCGACCGATCGTCATTAAAAAGGGTGACCGGATGAATCGCTCATATATATGAATCGCCACCTGAAAGGCGGGATTGGTACGTCAGGAGTTCGCTTGCTTAAAGATCTCTGCTGGCCAGCCCTCTGCCGAGTCAACACCTTAACGGCATGTTTTATCTCCACCGACTCCACCAGCAGGGTACCAAGGCCCAGCACCACGGCCAAGGATTTTGAGGTCTTGAATTTTTCCAGATCCTCTCTAGCCTGCCACTCCTCCATGAAATAGAGGGTATCCTTGTCATCGAGATCCTGGTAGAGGTCCGCTCTGAGGCGTTCCCCATTTTTGATCATCTGTTCCGAGAGACCTTTGATTGTTTGGATGATCTCTTTTCTTTTTTCCGACGGCCTTGTCTTTTGATGGTAGTGATACTCATAGCCTCCCTCATGTATGCCTATCAACATAGCAACCCAACTCAGAGAATCCATTTCGCAATATCCATGCCACGCACTACGACATTGTGGTGTTGGAATAATTATTGATTTATTTATAGGAAGTTACTCTGACTATCAAGGAGGGAGGGAGAACAGTGGAAAAGTTGGCGAACTGCATTCGGGTACGATATTCTGGCCATTTCTGGTTATATGTTCGTTTTTGCGGAATTCTATGGAAAAGGTAGACAGTATGTTGACTGGGTCTTGAGTGCCTTACGACGACTTGTCGAATTACAAAAGAGCCGGCAAATCGATGCAGGCCGACAAAGACCTCATGGCCGTCATCATGCCGTTTTACTCCAAGCACATCGGGAAGCTTTTCAGCCTGCTTGATGATCTGTTCCAATGTCAACCTCTACATTTTAAGGGCTATTCAGATCTCAAAATAGCTTCCTCTACCACCTGAAAAGTCTTACCAGAAATCTCAGGGTCTTTGCTCTCCCTGCTCCCGGCAACGTCTGCCCCGGTTTGTCCACCTGATATGATTTTCTTCAACATTAGGTTATCCCTCTAAGTAGTTACAACATGCATCTCTTTTCGGATCTCCTCTATTTTCGCCATGAGTTCTTCCTGGGTGAAGATACCTTTTGCCACCAGGATATCGATCAGTGCCTGGTTTACAATAATCTCCATGTTTAGTGCCTCCCGAAGTGGCACTATATCACCTGTGCTTGCTCTGTTAGCCATTTACTGGTCCTATTGGTAGTTGCGGTCGGTTTTTCACAAACATCTCGTCAGCGCTGTCCCAGTTGCCATTACTGATTTCTGTCCAGACGTTACCAAAATAAAGGGGAGTTACGCTCTCAGTTCATTTAAGGTCTACACTGCCCACAGGGCAATACCTTGCTGACATAGCAACTTCTCTGTTCTCAAACGCCTGAGAGCAGTTCTTGCACTTATAATTACGACAAGCGCTGATCGCTGTGGCTTTTTTGCTGCGTACCCATATTAAGATAAAACGTAACACTTCTGGTGAGCCCTGAATGTGTGGTGTCTGTAAGCTCTAACGCTGCATTGCGGCTGATGGAAATGTATCCCTCCTCTCTGTCTCCTTCTTTACATTAGTCCTGTCGTTATTCTAACTTGCGAATGGCTCAGTGGAGTGGTATATTACACATGATTTCAGTGCTTTAGGAGGGGAATGGTTCTCATAAAGCTTCCTGCTCCTTTGTTGTGCCCGATTGTTAGGATGACGGGTAATTCCCAGTCTTGTTTTTTCCTGGCTAATCGAAATCAATATCCATCGACAATAAGATGTACCACTTTGCTTTTATCCTCTAATAGGAGAAACCCATGACAACAGTGCTCACCACTGATTTGCTTGAAGGGACCTATAAACGTCATGATAAAAACTTCTACGGAGATAGAATGAGATTATTTGTGCTTTTAATCACAATGTTGCACCTATGCTTCACTTATAATTGTTGGGCGGGACTCAGCGATATCAAAAAGAAACAGATGCAAAATGAGGAGCAGAGACGCACCCCAGAGCAAACAATTCCTTCAACAACTGTGTCCATTGATGCTCGGCTTGATGCTGTTGTTGATCCTGAGGTACTGTTTGAGATGGGTAGAAAATACTTAACACAATCTCAGTGGGAGAAAGGTATTGAAGCGATCTATGAGGCGGCTGTATTAGGCCATCCAGGGGCTCAGAGTTCCGTAGGAAGCATATACACTAGTGGCCTGTGGGAAATAAATCAGGACTATAAGAAAGCCGTTATGTGGTACAGGAAAGCTGCTGAGCAAGGGTATCCTGAAGCTCTGTATAGTTTAGGACTCATGTACGCTAATGGCCAAGGGGTAACTCAGGACTATATGAAAGCCGTTATGTGGTACAGGAAAGCTGCTGAGCAAGGGGATTCAAACGCTCAGAATAGCTTAGGAGACATGTACGCTGATGGCCAAGGGGTAACTCAGGACTATATGAAAGCTGTTATGTGGTACAGGAAAGCTGCTGAGCAAGGGGATTCAAACGCTCAGTGTTTATTAGGACTCATGCACGCTCAGGGTTATTGCCATAGGCAATGTCCTTATCCCCTCACTAATAAAGAAAAAATTCTCCAGACATGTTGGCAGACTAACCAGTATCTATACAACCAGTATGTGTGTATTTGCAGCAGTGGGGGCCGGACTAAGTGTGCCCATGGCTTCCGGCTATGGTGTCGGTTGGCGAAATGGTCTTGCCTTTTGGGCTATCTTAGTTGTTTTCACCATTATTATCTGGCTTCCTCAGCTTAAAGAAGCAGATGCTGATCTCACTCATCCGAATAGAGCTGGCACTTCTTCTAATGGAAAATCTGTTTGGACTTCGTCCATGGCTTGGTGGGTAACCCTCTTTATGGGAATTCAATCCCTGCTTTTTTACTCTCTGGTTGCCTGGCTTCCCTCTATAATTACGTCAAGGGGCATGGATAACAGTTTTGCTGGAACAATGGCCCTTACCTTTCAATTGGTGGGGTTGCCGGCAACCCTTGTTCTTCCCATTATTGCTGATAAATTTAAAAATCAGAGGCTCATTGGTACAGTTAAGGCCACGATCTATCTTGTTGGCATGTTACTCCTCTTTTATGCAACCACAAAGGCTGTCCTTATCTGTTCTATAATCCTTCTTAGTATTGGCCAGGGTGGGAGTATTAGTTTGGCCATTGCCTTTATCTCTCTGCGTACTCCTCATGCCCAACTGGCAGCTGAACTCTCCGGTATGGCACAATCGGCGGGTTATCTTTTTGCAGCGATAGGACCGATTCTTTTGGGAGTAGTGTATGAGATAACTGGCTCGTGGGATATTCCAATTCTTATTCTTGTCGCCTCCAATATTCTCCTTTTCTTCTTTGTCCTCAAGGCGGGAAGGGATAGACTAGTTCAGCCTTAGTAGGTCCGCTCATTGCATGTATGTTTTACTGGATGTTCAATGAGTTAAAGGTATTGGTTGACCGTAGCTGTGAATCTGTAAAGAATCATCGATTATGAGCGAAATAGATGCCATTAAGGAACAGATAGCGAAGACGGAGGCTATACTGGCTGAGTCTCGTGAAAATGTTGAGAAGAACCCTGGAGAGTATAGTGCTCAGCTCCTTTTGATGAGTACAGAGAACCACATTGCTGACCTCCTCAAGCAATTAGACACCTTGCAAGACCAGATATAAGATTATAAAGTTTCATCCTATTGTGGACTTGGTTTGAATCCTACTGCCCCGACCATATAATCGGATAAAAGCCAATCATTTACCTAGTGATTGGCTTTTTGCGTTTTCAGCCATCTCCCAACAAAGCGGTGCAGTTTTTTGTTATCATAACAAGTAGATACCTCTTGTTTGTTTTTTGAAAAAACTTGACTTTGTGCTTTTTAGGAATGATAATTAAAAACAGTGAGGGAGAAACATTGTATCAGCCTTCATGTAGCAAGAAGTACAGAAGTTGTAGTCTGTAGTCAGAAGTTGCAGCTCGTAGCAAGAAGTACAGAAGTTGTAGTCTGTAGTCAGAAGTTGCAGCTCGTAGCAAGAAGTACAGCAGTTGTAGTCTGTAGTCAGAAGTTGCAGCTCGTAGCAAGAAGTACAGCAGTTGTAGTCTGTCGTCAGAAGTTGCAGCTCGTAGCAAGAAGTACAGCAGTTGTAGTCCGTAGCAAGAAGTACAGCAGTTGTAGTCCGTAGCAAGAAGTACAGCAGTTGTAGTCCGTAGCAAGAAGTACAGCAGTTGTAGTCCGTAGCAAGAAGTACAGCAGTTGTAGTCCGTAGCAAGAAGTACAGCAGTTGTAGTCCGCAGTAAGAAGTACAGTAGTTGTAGTCCGCAGTAAGAAGTACAGCAGTTGTAGTTCGCAGTAAGAAGCACAGTAGCTGTAGTCCGCAGTAAGAAGTACAGTAGTTGTAGTCCGTAGTAAGAAGTACAGCAGATGTAGTCTGTAGTAAGAACTACAGTAGTTCGCAGTAAGAAGCACAGTAGTTCGCAGTAAGAAGCACAGTAGTTCGCAGTAAGAAGCACAGTAGTTGTAGTCTGCAGTAAGATGTACAGCAGTTGTAGTTAGAAGTCGTTTTGAATAAAAGGAATATTTAGTGAGTATAACATTGGAAGATCAAAAACGAGACAGGACTTAAATTTTTCCTGTCTCGTTTTTTTTGAACCAGTGTGAAAAAAAATCAAGCATCATCAACATCTTTAACCATCGTAAAAAACCAACCAACTCATTATTTTTTATATTTGTAAATCAGTTTTTCCAGGCAGCGTGCTCGATAGTAACTGATTGTTGACACAATTGATCTTTGAAGCTGTCCTGCTCATCCAGAAAGTAGAGTTCTTATTTTGAAAATCTCCCATCTAATGATTTAAGTGCTAGCTCCTGAGATTTATCGACAGAGTGTAAGTAAATCTCTGTAGTAGAAGGCGATTTATGACCAAGTATGTCCTGAATAGTCTTTTTGCTTATGCTTGGATTATCTGCCAAAATTGATGCAACATAGTGTCTAAGCTCATCACTTACCTAGTGATTGGCTTTTTGCGTTTCTAGACCCCCTACCTTCCATTTGACGATCCTTTGACGGTTTAGTTTTGTTGTCAAAAAATACCTCTTTAGTAACAGCACACGATTCTTTTTTATTCTTCTGACTATTGATTTAATGGTCACTGACAATATCTCCATACTCAAGTACTACTTTGTGGTTAAGTTACTAGTGTTGCGTGTAATTGTCACTGGGTGTAGTGTGCTGTTAGGACTACGTATAACGAGTAGCTGAGATTTGCATGACCTAGTGGAGGATTTGAAATGCCTGTAAAAGATCTGCATGCAACAAAGTTCGATGAAGGTACTTTAGCTAAATTAGAACTGTTTCAAAATTATCTAGAAGAGTGGCTTCCAGTATTTATACATTCCCCAGGTTCATCATCAATTAATATTATAGATTTTTTTGCAGGGGCAGGGACTGATGTTGAAGGTACACCTGGAAGTCCACTGTTAATCTTAAACACGATAGAAAAGCATGTAAGTACCCTATCTCAAGCAGGCTTGTCGATTAATTTGATCTTCAACGACTTTGAAGAAGAAAAGTATCAATCTTTGACCGAAGTAGTGAATGATAAACTTGTAAATAACCCCAATTTGCAAGCAGTGGTACATGTGGACTTTTACAACGAAGATTTTGAGAAGGTCTTTTATAAGCTTGCGCCAATTATCAGCAAGGGCCCTAACCTGATCTTTATTGATCAAAACGGGATAAAACATGTTCGAAAAAAAGTGCTAAAGTCACTCGATTCACTTAATAGGACAGATTTTCTATTTTTCATATCATCCTCATATTTTCTGCGGTTTGATTTTGAAACTTATTTTCCAGACTTGAAGAGGACTATCAATCTAGACAAGCCTGCCAACATTCATCGTGAAATACTTGGTTATTACAGGAGTTTGCTTCCTTCTGGGAGTGAGTTGAAGCTTTATCCCTTTACGATTAAAAAGAGTGGAGGGTATTATGGGCTAATCTTTGGTTCCAAGCACTGTCTAGGTGTTCAAAAATTCTTAGGGGTTTGCTGGAAGAAAAACAAAGTGAATGGCGAAGCAAATTTCGATATTGATGATGATTACAAATGTAGGCAATTAAATCTTTTCGGTGAAAAGAAGATTTCCAAGATCGAGCAGTTTTATCAAGATTTGAGCTGTTTTGTCGTTGAGACAGGAGAGGTAACTAATCAAGATGTACTTGCGTTCACGCTGGCTAGAGGATTTGAACCAAAACAGGCTGCAGTCACTTTGAGAAAAATGCGAGATAATAAAATTATTGAGCATTTCTCTCATCCTAAAATAGGGTGTGAGCAAGTGTATAAGAAAAAAGAAATTGTTAATTTTAGGCGGAGACATTGAGTAAGTCAAAAATAGAATGGACTGAAACTACGTGGAACCCTGTTACTGGTTGCAGTAAAATTAGTGAAGGGTGCAAGAACTGTTATGCTGAGAGAATGTCAGCACGCTTAAAAGCGATGCATTCGAAAAATTACCAAAATGGTTTCGAAGTAACTTGCCACCCGCATGCTCTAGACACCCCTCTATCATGGAAAACTCCACGAATGGTGTTCGTGAATTCCATGTCAGATATTTTTCATGACTCTGTTCCCGACAGTTTTGTAAAAGAGATATTCAATACTATGAAATTATCTACCCATCATACTTATCAACTGTTAACGAAAAGACCTGAGCGGTTAGCTGAAATCGATAAAATTATAAAATGGCAAGATCATATCTGGATGGGTGTTACTGTTGAGTCTGGCCAATACAAAGATCGAATTGATTATTTAAGAGCATGCAAAGCTAAGAAAAAGTTTTTATCAATTGAACCCTTGATAGATCAAGTTGGTGTAGTAGATCTCAATGGAATTGACTGGGTTATAGTCGGTGGTGAGTCGGGCCCAGGGTCCCGAATTATGAAAGAAGAATGGATAGTGGAAGTTCGGGATCAATGCATAGAAAGTAAAACTCCATTCTTCTTTAAGCAGTGGGGTGGGGTTAATAAGAAAAAAACAGGACGATTGTTGAAAGGAAGATTGTGGGATGAATATCCTGCGGGTATGAAAGTATAGCGTTTTGTAAGTTTTAAGCGTACGAATGCAAATATTTATAAGGAGTTGATCAATTAACGACATGCTAAAACGGTCAGCAGAACTGGAAAAAGTTCTCACCGACCTTCTCAAAATAACCTATCTCGATAATTCCGCGCGTGCTGAATCCGGCAATATAATGTGCAGTGTATCTTTTGAACATGCTGAGAGTGCAAAAAATACTGCTCGCTACGAGGAATTTCACTTCCGCACTGGGCCTGCTTCGTATGCAGTATGAAACATTAGTTAGAGCTATGTGGTTGTATTACGCCGCGTCAGATATTGCCGTTTCAAAGCTCATGGCTAGCCTCACAAATGAGAGTGCTAAAAGAGCGAATAAACTACCCATGCTCAGTGAAATGCTGAAAAAGCTTGAAGGTAAGGCTCCACAGATTGCACTGGATCAGTTGCTTGAATTCAAACAATATTCTTGGAAGCCACTTAGTTCTTATGTTCACGGAGGAATACACGCGATAAACAGGCATAGTGTAGGCTATCCTGAACCTTTACTAATTCAGGCATTAAAAGCGTCTAATGGCGTTTCACTGATGGTTGGAATGCTTTTGGTAATCCTCGCAAAAGATGGAAGAAATGCCGGGATGATTCCAAAAATCCAATTTGACTATATTGATTGTTTACCCGATTTTAAAGTTCCAATATTATCAAATTAAGATGAGTAGACATTGAAGAATCTCATTTATATCATCGCGTTGACCATCACTGTATTGAATTCTACACCATCACACGCACGTCTTCTCGAATCCCCCTCCCAAGCCATAGCACGTTACGGAGCACCAGTAAAAGAACCATCCGTTATAATGCTCCCTCTATTCAATGGAACGAATGAGATACGATACCACCATAACGGTTGGCGTATCCGTTCAGCTTATCTCAATGATCGAGCTGTAATTATGTCATACATGAAACTGGCAAGACAAAGCACACCATATGTTGTCCTGCAGAATGATGAAATACAGGCAATCTTGAAAGCAGAGTCTGGTGGCTATCAATGGATGAAGGTCAAGAGAGGAAGGAAGTTAACTAACTCAAAGAAGTATCAGGGGAACTTTAACATTTCGACTAGGGTATGGATAAGAGGGGATGGAGCTGTATCCTGGGTGAGTGGTAATAGTGTTTTGTCGGTGATATCGAGGGAGGGATTGAACTATGATGTCCAATCCCACAATCAGAAAGAGAAGCAGAGGAAGTCGAGTATAAAAGACTTTTGAGGTGTAGGAGCCTACACTCCCTCAACTGCGAAAGTTCCGAACTGTACTGACGTATTTGATGATCAAGTCTCTACCCAATCTGATAGCCCGCAGAGATGTACATGAATAACGCGTTGTTAACTGGGTAACATGGAAAACAACACACTACTCGGAAGAGGAAATAAACGATATGAAACTCACTAATAGAATAGTAGTTTTAGTAGCAGGCTTAGTCTTACTAGGTGGGTGCACTACCTCAGGAAACAATAATTTGAATAGTACATTGTGGATTCAATCATCGTCTGAATATAAGGCCCACTCCCTGCAAACATACAATGTCGCCGGAAAAAATATTGATTCAGCACTTAATGATAGTCGATGGACTGCTGCTCTTGAACAAGTTGGGGATTTCTCGTCGCTTCCGGTTGCTGTGGTAATGGATATTGATGAGACAGTACTAAGCAATTCAAAATATCAGGCAAGACTAGTTATAGATGGCGCTGAATGGAGTGCTGACACCTGGGATGAGTGGATTGCACTAAAAATAGCTTCTGATGTTCCTGGTGCTGTAGATTTTATTAAATTTTTAAAAGAAAAGAACATTGAGGTTATCTATATTACAAATCGGGAATGTAAGCCAAGAAAGGGAGGGCTTTCTAGATGTCCACAAGAGCAAGACACTATTGAGAATCTTGGTAAGGTTGGTATCAATAATGTGAGGCCAGAGAATATATTGTTAAAGAATGAGCAGCCAGGTTGGTCATCGGAAAAAAAAAGCAGGCGGCAATTCATAGCTGCCAAACATAGAGTAATAATGCTGTTTGGTGATGATATTGGTGATTTTTTGCCTAACGTAAAGAATGATATTACACCAACTCATCGGGGTGAACTTGTGCTTCAAAACAAAGACAATTGGGGGCTAAAGTGGTATATGTTGAGCAATCCCATATATGGTTCTTGGCTGAATGTATTAGAAAAGCCTAAATTGAAATATTTGCTTGGTTATTGAGCAGCAAACAACACGTAACTCGGACAGCGAAAACCGGCGCCCTTTTGTCCCGCCAGTTTTTGCTATTGATTATGGTAAATGGTAACATTGCCACTCAAAAGCTTTGCATATTTCAATATCTCTTCAAGTTGATACTCTTCTGTGCATTTTTCAGCAACCCGATTGTAAACACTGAGAGCCACTGACTTATTGTATCAAATCGAGTCAAGGTCTTCCCGCAAATGTCTAGGACCCTATACTTTTCACACACCATCACCACTCAACTGCTCACGCCAAAAATCACCTAAACACTCAGATTGTTTAGTAGTAGAATTATCAAGATGACCAGCGTATAGCTCTGTTGTTTTCTGTTCATCGTGCCTGAGAAACAATTGCATCTCAGACAGGCTGGCACCCTGGTCTTTCAGGATAGAAGCAGCCAAATGGCGAAGTTGATGAAGAGTGAATAGTGGAACATCCGCTTTTTCGCATAGTCGCTTAGTAAATTTATTTAGGCTCATGTACCGATCTTCGACATAATCCTGTCGTGAATGTGACCAATATCGATGCCAAAAAACGTAATCAATATCAGGATGTTTATTCTCATGCCTACGTTGAAAAATAGCATATAATTCATCCGACATGCTATGGAGAGTAACCTTCATTAGCTTGTTACCTGTTTTCATGGTTTTGAGCTTGTAGGTCTTTTTGATCATGTCGACATCTGTCCACACCATCTCTAGAATTTCATTTTTTCGTGCCCCTGTATGCACATAGGTCATTATAAGATCATGTTGCTCTTGATTGGCAATAGAGAGGACTTTGGTGACATCTTCTAATGGTGCTGGCTTAGGGCCACCTGTTGAATGTGCGAGTTTGTCTACCATAGCAAAGACATTGACCGTGTTTTGTGGGAGAAGCTGTTGTTTTATGGCCCAGTTGAACATCGCAACGCCTTCTTTACGATAGGTGTTGAATGAGTTTGCTGAGAACTTTTTGGTTCTTTCCTTAAGATATTCTTGCACCATGAATACTTTAAGGTCTGTAACGGAAGAGGTTGCTCCCCACCGTTTGATGATCTCTTTACTGAATCTGACCTTCTTGGGAAATGTGTCGTGTCCTATACATTTTTCCTTTTGGTTTTTCAGGTAACGGTTACCTGTCTCATTATTCTTTCTTCTACATTGCTTTAAGTTGGAGGAAGGGTATAGGCCTCCGCCCCCTACACGGCCCATCGTACACACTAGTTAATACCCATCTACACATTTTCGGGAACCATCCTGCTCCACATTGCCTCCTCGCATGATGTTCACGCTTCACCCTGATAACCTTCCCCTCTTTCATAACCGTATCTACTACCACAACTGTGTGTCGGTCGTTGGTTGTTATTTGTGTACTGATGGAGTCAGCATGCGGCATCAATTTCCGGCCATACCAAAACAGATATAGGGATTTCTGTCTGGAGGCGACTGGTTTTGTCCTCCTCCCACTGTGAATCTTCTATCCATCCTCTATGCAACAAGCTATTCTTTATGAGATATTTGCCCGGTTTTACCAGAATTGTGAAGTTATCATGGTTAAAGTACTGGTCAACTCACGCCTTAGGCTAAAACGTGGACTTGAGCATGGTACTTATCACCTTTGTCGGTACCAAGTTTACCATGCTCAAGTCTTTCCGTGATCTACTGTTGTTGTAGAATACTATTGTGAGGATATATTGACTGGGAAGGAGAACATTCAACGCCTAACTTGGATCGTCCTAATAGTTATTGGGATGGGTATTGTTGCAATTGCTGTCTGGACTGCCTATTTGCGAATAGAGAATGGTATTTGGCCAGAATGGACAGGTTTTGGCGTCTATACTGGCACTCTAACTAAGGACCACAGGGGAAAAACTTTGTGGGATTGGATGAATCTACTGATTGTTCCGGTCTTATTGGCAGCCGGAGCTATTCTATTTAACAGATCCCAACGTAAGAATGAGCAGATTAGGGTTGCTGACCAACAGCGAGAAGAAGCATTGCAGAATTACCTTGATAAAATGAGCGAACTGCTACTCGAAAAAGGATTGGTTGAGAAAAAAGATGGCGACAATGAACCAATTGCAAATGTTGCGCAAGTCAGAACAGTAACCACCTTTAAAATGCTAGACACAAGTCGCCTGGGAATCCTTCTCCAATTCCTTAGGGATACTAAACTTGCCAATTTCATTCTTGAGAATGCTTCCCTGACAAGAATCGATATAAGCAATGTAAACTTGTCGTCATTAAATCTTAGTGGTGCAGACCTAATGGGAACCAACCTTAGCAAAGCCAACTTGGCTGGTGCTGACTTATCTGGTGCAGACCTATTTGGAGCCAACCTTAGCGAAGCCAATTTGGCTGGCGCTGACTTATCTGGTGCAAACCTTCAACTTGCTGATCTAAAGCAGGCAGATCTGCTTGGAGCCAAACTCATCGACGCTGACTTATCTCGTGCCGATCTTAGTGGAGCATATCTTTCGGGTTCAATACTGTCTGCCCCTAAACCTCAGGCCCAGCCAAATGAGACAGTTACAGTAGTGCTCGGAGGTGTTGGCAATAATCCGGCAACCCTAGCCGGTGCTGACTTCACTTCTGCGCATTTCGGCCCGACTAAGGTAAATGAAAGGTTTGGAGTCGTCTTTATTTCTGGGGCGTTACTTTCAGGTGTGGACTTCAAGAACGTCAAGGGTCTGAATGACGCACATTTTAAAGGGGCAATTGATGACGGAACCGCTCAATGGCCTGACGACTTTGACTTTACTGATGCAGGATTGATAACTCCTGGTGATCAAATTGGTATGGAGAGGGCTCCAGAGGCTGCAAGGCCCCCCAGTGAGCTGGACGCTCGCATTTGTAGGCAACGAAACCTTCGATGAGGCAGCGAGGCGAAGCAGACGTGTAAGATTTCTGGCCTAACATCCGCGTGACAGAGACGCATGTTTATCAGTGGTTGGGGTAAAAGAGACTAGCGCCTCGGCAGCAACATTACTCATCTATACCAGTGACAATACGGCATCCGCGAAGTCGTGCGGAGCTTCTTGTGGTGGGTTGTGACCAACACCAGGTAAGATTCTGCGCTCATATTTCCCTGTAAAGAGATGATGCTGGTCTGAGCCATCTGATGATCCATCTCCTTAGTGCTAAAAGAGGAGTAATGCTGGGAACTCTACCCAATATTATATAGAGGCAGGTGACACTCCTTTATCCGGTCGTGCCCATATAACGGATCATAGCTCATTTTATCCCTGGTAGCTTCTTCCTGCTACGTTAAGCACTTTGGTCGAGTGGTTCGTACTTATATAATCCGCCAACTCTGTAACAGCATCCTTCTTTGTTCGTGTTGACGGTTGTTACATACAGTTCCATTATTGAGTCGATTGTAGTCTTTTTACAGCAAATCCAGTTATTGTTTAACATGTAGACGTTTATTGAGTGATTACATCGCTTTGGCTGGTGTACGATTTATTTATGATTTAGGCTGGGAGGTGTGCTGTAATACTGTTAAAGCATTTTCTTAAATAGGACAGGGTTTGCACCTGCAGAATTGATGAAAGACACCCTATAAGTGGGATATCTAAGCTGCTTGTCTTGCTCGGATTAACTGTTAAATCATATACTTATCTAATAATATACTGCTAATAGGACAGACTAAATGTAAAGAGTTCAAATATATGGTTAATAGTAATGGTTCCTACAGATACACAGGATTATGAAGGTCTTTGCCTCTTTTTTGCGTCTTTGTGTCCTGAAATGGGTTAAGTGTATGTATTCCTTACAGATAGGGTGATTTTGGGTAAGACATCGACGCTGATACCCCACTTTTTAGGTGTCCTGGCGTCTTTGGGTCGTCCTGATCACCTGATCCCAGCCATTGAGCTGGTGATCTGCTGAGCTGGGTGTATTTGTAATCTATATGTTCATGCGTTGTTTGCCTTTGTTTTAAGCATTGCTGGAGAAGAGGAGGTAGTGGGGGTAGGCCCCGTGGCCCTCAGGCCTATATGTAAGTTAAACCTCTTCCACATATTTTCGGGATCTCCTGCTCTACAGTGCCCTCTGGTTTGACTTTCATCCCCACTCCGGACCATTGGCTCCTTTCAGCCGTATATGTCGTCACAGGCGCTTGTGTGCTTGTTTGTAGGTTTGTTTTAGGCTATGTTCGCGTTAAGCGTGGAAGCTGCTCCTATGCAGCATTTTAATAAAGATTCGACAGCAAAATAGGGGTTGTTGTTTTATAAAGAATCTACGGTTTCATCGGCTTCCATAATTCCTTGAAACACTGTTGGGTGATCTATGATCCATGTCAAAAAGAGATGGTGCCATCGAAAAGAAGTGCTATTGCTGACCCCAAC
>JBLHNU010000057.1:0-35795 GCA_047622095.1 Desulforhopalus sp. | reverse complement strand
TCCGAACACGGAAGTTAAGCTCTTTAGCGCCGATGGTACTGCACGGGCGACTGTGTGGGAGAGTAGGTCATCGCCGTATTTTTTATCAAATCCCCAATCAACAGAAATGTTGGTTGGGGATTTTTTTGTTTGATTCACTTATAAGACCTCTTCTAATAAGGTCATAGCAAAGGGGATCCACCCTTCCTATTTTGAACACGAATGACGGAGTCTCGCAAGCTCGCTTACCTACGCTCTACACCGCCGATGGTACTGCACGGGCGACTGTGTGGGAGAGTAGGTCATCGCCGTATTTTTACACAAATCCCCAATCAACAGAAATGTTGGTTGGGGATTTTTGTGTTTAATGGTTAGCGGGAAAAGAACCCGGTTCTGAATCAAGCACCATTGTCTCGATAAATCCTGCGAGCGCACGGTGGAATGGCGTGGCATGAAGGTCACAAGCGATGGTCGCCTGACTGCTCGCAGCATCCATTTCTCCTGCCAGCATGTTGCGGACTGCTCGTGCGGCCAGCTGTTCTGCTTCGGATTCTATAGTCAGCAACAGGCTTAGGTCGGCTTCACAGCGGTTACAGATATTTTTGGCCCTGAGACGGGCGTTACATAAAGGACAGCGTTCCATTATTTATAATCTCGTAAAAAGGCCTTAAAAAATGGCTAAGAAAAAATCGATATCCATGGCGCGTAAAATATGAAGATTTTTTGCGACGCATCATGAGCTACAAATCAAGATAGAATATGATTTCGGACAGTTCATCCATCAGTTTCTGGATCAACTCGTTGTTGTCTTCGGTTATTCCATTGTCAATTGCCTCGATCAGGTCGGTCATATCCTCTCGATCGTCCCCGCCAGCTACATCAAACAGACTACGTGCCTTATCTATCAAGGCTTTGGCCTGAACATGTCGGTTGTTAGCGACCGCTGCTTGCGCTGCTGTTTGTTCAATAATTGGCAGATCGATAGAATCTTTGTTCAAGTCATTGGAATTTTCATCGAACAATTGAAGAATCTTTTGCCGGGCATGGGTGAGAGAATCACCAGCACTGTCGGTGAGAACATTGTGGATGGTAATCGATTTTGCCAATCCGGTTACCTTTTCAGTGGCGCTTACCTGCAGAATGCCATCGGAATCGAGGGCGAATCCAGCTATTATTTCGCTGCCCTGAGGACGTTTGGCGAGTCCCTCGATCCTAAATCGCCCAACTTCGAGATTGTCTCTTGCGTCTTCGTGCTCACCCTGGAAAACCTTTATCTCCACAGCCCTCTGGTCATCATACGCAGTAAAAAAGACCTCGCTTCGAGTCACAGGTATTGGGGTGTTTTTGCGAATAATCGGGACAAACAGGTGTTCCGAGTAATCCTCATTTAGCTCGCCGAGGGCACTTACACCGAAGGTGTATGGTGTCACATCGACAAGCACTGATCGGATGTCAGAACCGTTGATCATGGCAGCCTGTAGCGCTGCACCGGCGGCGACACAAAGATCAGGGTCAATTTCAAAACGTGGGGCCATACCGAAGTCTTGCTCAAGGCGCTGTTGTACAAGAGGGGTGCGGGTCGAACCGCCTACCAATAGAATTTCGTCGATGGCGGTGGCAATGAGATTAGCATCTTTTAATACTTGATGGACACCATCCATAGTCTCATCAAGAAGAGGGGTGATCATCTCCTCGTATTGACTGCGGGCAAGTTCAATACGAAAGTGGTAGGGGACACCGTCCCGGTCGAGCAGATATTCCTCTTCAATCAGAGAAAATGGCTGGGATGAGAGTTGCTTCTTGGCATTCTCCGCGGCCCTTTTTATTCTTGCACGGGCAGGCCTGGGTATATCGGTTACACCATCTTGTTTCAGTAGGTCCAGAAGATAGTCCTCAATCAGGTCGTCAAAATCGTCTCCTCCTAATTGATTGTTTCCATGGCTGGCAATAACCTCCACGACATCGTCTTGTAAATCGACCACCGAAACATCGAAGGTTCCACCACCCAAATCGTAGACAAGTAACTTTTTCGAACCCTTGTGGTCACTCTCATAAACCAGAGTGGCTGCGGTGGGCTCATTGATGATTCTGGCAACTTCAAGGCCAGCAATAGCTCCGGCCTCCCGAGTAGCTTGCCGCTGGTGGTCGGAAAAGAATGCGGGTACGGTGATGACCGTCTTGGTAATTGATCGGCCCAGATGCTTTTCGGCAATTTGTTTTAGTTGCCTAAGAATCATAGCCGAAATTTCCTGAGGGGAGTAGTGGTGGTCGCCAAGTTCTACTTGCTCTGCTTGACCCATCCTTCGTTTGATGGATTTAACAGTACGATCAGGATGGAGTACGTACTGGTTCATTGCCGGTCCTCCAACTAACAGATTGTCGTGATCATCCAAACCGACATAGGAAGGCAATAACTTGCCGTCCGGGCCTTCAATTATTGTTACCGAGCCACCTTCATAGACAGCTACTTCGGAATTTGTGGTTCCCAGGTCAATCCCAAGAATTACCTCATCCATACTCTCCATACTGTCATTCCTCACGTTTATTGACGATCACCTCGGGTGATCGGACGATTTTCTGGTCCTGCTGGAAGCCTTTCCGAGTTTCCTGGAGTACCGTGTTGTTAGGTTGCTGTGGTTCAAGTTTAAAACCGACCGCTTTCATGATGTTGGGATTGAACTGCTCACTTTCGGTTTTTATGGCGAAGACCCCGCACTGCTCGATCAGATCGAGAATACGGCCGAGAATGATTTCCTGGCCTTCCATGTGACTCTCCAGCCATTGGCGATTGCGTCTTCCACCTGGCAGCATTCGCTCGGCAAGCGATGGTGACGGCGGCAGAACTTGAAGGCCCGCTGCTATCCGATCATAGAGTTCGATTAGGCCGGAGACGGTCGGTGCCAGAATGGTACGAGCTGCTTCACGTTCATGCTGCTCTTTGGTCTGCATCATCAGAGCTATATCCTGTTGACTGTCGTCCAAAGAGGTAAAGGCCTGACGGAAATCGTCAAGCGCTCCTTTGAACTGCCGCGACTCGATTCGGACCTCATTTCTGAGCCCGGTAAGCTCCCTGAATAGGCTTATCTGATCGATTTTATCCGTTGTTGATTCGAGGGCGGAATCACTATCGAGATAGGCCCGGAAGCGTGTTACCAATTCTTCCTTTTGTTGGCCATCTTTGTTGTCCAGAGTATCGTTCATAACAATTTCAACTCCTGGCAGAATCGCTGCATGTCTTGACCAAGACTGCTCTGCCATTCTTCACGAGAGGTTGGGACTTGCTGTGTATTCTTTTGTAGTAAGAGGGCCGCAATGTCGGCAGGTTCAGGTAGAGTGCAGTGAAACAACCGGTACGATAGCCGGTCTTCTACAGTTTTAATAAGTTCATAGGCCCTGTATATCCGCTGGAAATCGTCGGGGCAACGTTCCGGGGGATAACGTCGAACCATCCCGAGGTAGGCTTTTTTTATTGCCGTATCATCAGCGTCTTCTTTTACCTCGAGTATTTCATATGGAGTTTTCATAAGTAGTCATCAAATAGATTGAGTTGTTTGCTGGCCGGTTTTTTTGGCTCGGAAGATGTTTTTGGTTTTTGCTTGTCCAGTATATTCTTTGGCCGTCCAAATGGCCCGAAGTCGATGAGATAATCTTCTTCGTCGCTATCTTCAGAATCGAAGTCAGGATACAACCCTGCCTTCTCCAGGATATTTTCAATAAGGTCGATAAAATCAAACTGATTTTTGTCGGAAAGATCGTCGAAGAGATCCTCGAACTCATCATAGGTTGCAAATGATATTGGAATGTTTGTCTTTAAGGCAGATGCCAGCAGATTCCATACTTTGAATTCTGAGACGTCAGGGTAGTGCTTTTTTAGCGATGTCGAATATTTGAAGAGGGCGATGGGCAAGTCTGTCCGCTCCAAAGCCATGCAAACAGACTTACCTTCTCCAATGCTAAAGTTCAGGGACACTGCTTTTGAAAAATAGCCTTTCAGAATTTGGCAAACCTGCTTCAACATTGGCCAATGCTTGTCTTCGAAATCGGTGATCCAGGAAATCAATCGATGGAATTCTGTTGGGACAATGGCCTGAGTTGTATTGACATGCTGTTTGAGGATTTTGTCAAATTCCTTCAGTCGTGTTTTGGGTAAATCGTAAAGTCTGGCTTCAAGGGCGACGAGAATATGACCAAACAGGGGGTAAGGGTTATTTTGCCTGCCCTCATCAATGTGCCGTAATCCCGAATCGTTGTCCTGGAGTAAAAGGAGCATGCCGAGACAAATTTGGCTGCGGCCCTTATATCTGACTGATCTGGCTCTGATATCGGCTGCCAGAAGTTCCTTTTCTGCCAAGGGCCATTTTTTCTGGGATGCCAGTCTACGGCCATGTTCTAGACGAGACGCAACCAAAAAATCGAGAGCCGCAGTATTGATGGGGTCAAGTGCCAGTGCCCTTTCTGCAAAACCGGCGCCTTTTTTGTAGGCACCCCTGTTGCTGCAGGCTTGCATGGCTGCAAGGAGAAGTGACACCTCTTTGGGTAACTTCTGCACAGCATCCTGCGTAATCTAATAATGTTGTTGTTTGCTCTGATATCGTTTGGAGTATTTCGAAGCATCGAGCCATGTCTGGGCATGGGCCGGGTCGTACTCCAGACTTTTTAACATGGTAGAAAGGACTTCCTCAGGCGAGTATTCATATCGGTCTTGTTTCATCAATTTCACTTGATGACGCATTACCAAGGCAAATTCATTGTTGTTTTTTGAATCATTCGACTCGATCGCTTTTAGGTAGTCGCTCCAGTAGGTTACTGCGGATATGGGCCTACCATCTTGTTCGGCTGCGAGGGCACACAAACGAATTTTTTCGGCGGTGCCGATGGTCTTTGTGCGTGTCAATATCTGAATGGCCTGAGCACGGCAAAAAGGGATGATATTTCGATAGAGTTCAAATATATCTTCTTTGATAAAGTACCGTTCATTTTCCAGGACAATTTTATGTAATAATAAGGGTTTGTCGTCGGCATCAGCTAACTTTTCCAGCATCCGGATGAGCCTGACAGGTAAACCATTGAGCCCCGGTAGTTTGGATCGGTCCGCTTTTGGGGTGGCAACAAGATTGGCTAGTAGGGATTTGGCTGAATCTGTGGCGGCCAAGAAGGCAGCAGCACTGTAATGATAAGGCGATTCAGTGTCGATTTTTCGTAGAATTTGGATTCCTTTGGCCTTATCAAAGGGGAAATGATGCACACCGGTCAACAGGGTGCGCAGGTCGCGGTAAGGCGAACGAATGGGGATTTGCCTGAGAACCTCCTCAACCTTGTCTTTCTGGGTACTGCAAGAGATGTCGATTGCCGCCAGGGCGTTCGGATAGATTTGGGCAATCGCTGAGTCAGGCTCGAAAAAATCAAGTTTCACATTATTGTCTGCAAGTAGCAGAGCACCGAATAGTGCCTCTATCTGCTGCTGCCTTTTTGGGGCCAGTTCATCATGACATTGACTGTAGAGGCGGACCGCCTCGGCGTAGTTCCCTGCTTGCAACATGAGATTGAGCTTTAGTAGGTCGGTTTTTGCATTCGGAAAACGTTGAATCAGGACATCGAGCAGGGCGATAGCTTCTTTGAACATAGATTTGGCGGCCAGGGCCATTATTCTTCCCTGATATGCTTGTTCAAGTCCCTGGAGCAACTCTTCTCTTTGCTCATTAAGCTTTAATAGATCCTTATAATAAGCTATGGCATCTGGAAATTTTTCCTGTTTGATCAAGAGATTTCCTCTCTTGATTAACTCCTCGAGGGGAAGGCTGTCCAAAGAGGCAGCCTTCTGTGTTTGACTCTTGAATTTCTTTTTTCTGCGTTTTGCCATAGCCTTGTCTCTGTTTTCTTGGTGTCAAAATCTCTATCATCTCATTGAGCAATAGTACGACATAATACTACTTTATTTTTTATATGGGTCGCAGAATTCTTAAAGTGGGTAACAAAAAGGAGGACAAAGTTACTCCTTTTTGTCAGACGAGCTGTTATACTTCCATCTTGCCAATAAGATAAAAGTGGATTTCGTTCATTTTATAGGATAGGTAATTGTAAGTGTTTGCGTATGTTGTCAATTCTACTGTGGATTTTCGGTCATGACGGTAAATCAGTGCTTTTTAGAGCGGTGTTTATTAATTGACATCGAAGTAAATGAAAAAAACGAGATATATTCTCTTGGAGCAGCTTTCGGAAATGATTCGTTTCAGTCAGAGTTCGGGAAACCTGTAGACACAAAGACCCTGGAGCAACTTGATGATTTTGGCCAAGATGCGGACTTCATTCTTGGCCACAATATAATAAATCATGACCTTCCTTATCTTCAAAAACTTAATAAGAGGATTAAGGTTTTTAGTAAACCAGCAATAGATACTCTTCTTCTTTCCCCTTTAGCCTATCCAGCCAACCCTTATCACAGACTTGTAAAAGATTATCAAATTGTTCGGGATAGCGTAAATAACCCGGTAAAAGATGCTCTGCTTGCTGGGAAAGTGTTTTTAGAACAATGGAGTGCATTTGTTGCTCAAAAAGACGCAGAAAATGATGCACCTGTACTTTATAGAAGTTTTTTTCAAGAAGATCCCATACTCACAGGTACTGCAGACGCCCTAGGTGCAATGGGTATTCCTCTTTTGTCTGGAGATGATTTATATGAATCATTTAACTGGTTTGCTAAAAAATGTTGTTGTTCGACCGCTGTAGATCAATTGGCCGACAAATTATATGATGAATCATTCCCTCATCCAGTTCTTGCATACATTACAGCATGGTTAACTGTGGCTGGAGGAAATTCTGTTCTTCCTCCGTGGGTGAGACATCATTTCCCCCAAATATCTGCAATTCTTCATGGGTTAAGGGAAAACCAGTGTAGTGATTCTAGATGTGAATACTGTGAAAATAATCATAATCCGCACGTTTTTTTGCAGCAGTATTTTGGCTTTGAGAATTTTAGATCCCAACCTGCAACGGAGGAAGGATTAAGCTTACAAGGTGAAGTCGTAAGAGTAGCAGCAAAAAACAGATCGGTTTTTGCTACGTTACCCACAGGAGGTGGAAAATCGTTATGCTATCTGTTACCTGGGTTAATGCGGTATTTACGGCGGAATATGCTCACTATCGTCATTTCACCTTTGCAAGCGTTGATGAAAGATCAGGTAGATAACTTTTCGAAACAAACAGGGACAAAATTAGCCACAGCATTAAATGGAATGTTGACTCTGCCTGAACGGGGCGAGGTGCATGAGTCTATACGACTAGGAGATGTTGGCGTATTATATGTTTCTCCTGAGCAACTGCGTAACCATTCATTCGTAAAAACTATTAGTCAGAGAGAAATCGGTGCCTGGGTTTTCGATGAAGCGCATTGCTTGTCAAAATGGGGACATGATTTTCGGCCAGACTATTTTTATGCTATTCGATTTATTCGTGAGTTTGCTCAAAAAGAAAAAACACAAATTCCACCGGTGCAATGTTTTACAGCTACCGCCAAAAAAGATGTTAAAGCCGAGATAATAGATACTGTTCAGCGTGAATTAGGCCTCAGGGTTAATCAATTTGAAGGTGGGCATGAAAGAAGCAATCTTCATTATGAAGTTTATCCTGTTGCTAAGTATGAAAAATTTCAGGTAATATTGGAAATTCTAAGGGCAAGGTTTAACAATGGCGGCTCTGTTGTTATCTATTGTGCAACAAAAAAGAATACAGAAAACTTAGCCGGATTTTTACAAAAAAATGGCTATGATGCAGACGCATTTCACGCCGGTTTACAGGCATCTTTAAAGAAAAGAATTCAAGAAAACTTCATTTCTGGCAGTCTACCAATTATTTGTGCCACCAATGCTTTTGGTATGGGGATAGATAAGGATGATGTTCGTTTAGTCATTCATGCAGATATACCCGGATCCCTGGAAAATTATTTGCAAGAGGCTGGAAGAGCAGGTCGGGATAGAGCTGACGCTGAGTGTATACTTATCTTTGATGAACATGACATTGAAGGGCAGTTTAGGCTAAGCAGCAGTTCAAGGCTTTGTGAAAGAGATATTGCACAGATTTTAAAAGGTATTCGTTCTGCCTCCAAAGGTGGTGAAGAAGTTGTTTTAACAACCGGAGAGTTACTTAACCAAGATGGAGTAGAAATTGATTCAGAAGAGTTTTATGACCCGGATACAAAAATAAGGACAGCAGTAGCGTGGTTAGAGCGTGCCGGATTTCTAGAAAGAAATGAAAATAATACCAGGGTGTTTCAAGGAAAACCCTTAGTGCGTGATTTACAAGAGGCCGCCGAAAAAATTGGTAAACTGGACCTGTCTGCCCGGCAGCGGGAACGTTGGCTGGCAATAGTCAAAGCTCTCATGGAAAAGGGTGAAAAAGACGGGTTTAGCACAGATGAACTTGCCAGTCTGTCATCTTTTTCAACAGCGGAAGAAGACAATCAGTATCTGACTGAAACCCAACGAGTACTAACCACCTTACAGGATATGGCGGACCAAGGCATCTTATCAAAAGAGACCACCCTCACGGCTTACATTCGTTACAAGGTTTCAAAAAACGCCATTATACAACTTCAAAAAATTTGTAAATTAGAAAAAGATTTTCTGAAAATCCTTGAGGAGCTGGCTCCAGACGCAGATCTTGCAAGTCCCCTTGAACTTGATTTACGTCAGCTTAATCAACAGCTTGTTGACTTAGGTCATGAGTA
The DNA here is from genome assembly GCA_047622095.1 of Desulforhopalus sp. Lineage (GTDB taxonomy): Bacteria > Desulfobacterota > Desulfobulbia > Desulfobulbales > Desulfocapsaceae > Desulforhopalus_A. The sequence goes on along the minus strand of JBLHNU010000057.1, from coordinate 27,094 downwards.
TAGCTCCCCTACGGTATTAAACACTATTCTTCATGGTCTGAGTAGGGATGGAAAGGGGCTTGCCGGTCAGCAGGGAAGTGTAGGTCTCCGGACCAGGGGAAATAATCAGTTAACAGTCTATTTGTACAGGGGGTGGCGGGATCTTGGGAAAACAGTAGAAATCAGGCAACAAGCTGCCCACGTAACTTTACAAGTTTTACATACGACCATCCCTTCAGATGCTAAACCGAATAGTAGTTTGCTGGTAGAGTTCACCTTAGAACAAATTGTAGATGGTCTGAAGAATGATCTTTTACTCTTGCCCCAGCTCAAGAATCCATTAGCCGCTGCTGAACGGGCATTGACCTTTATGCATGAGCAAGGGGTTGTCGATTTACAACAGGGCCTCGCAATATTTAGACAGGCAATGACTTTGCGTTTGAGGGAAGAAGCAAAAGGACGTAGGTATGCCGTAGCGGATTTTGCTCCCCTGAATACGCATTACACTGAAAGAAATTTTCAAATCCATGTAATGAATGAATACGCCAGGCAGGCCCTTGAAAAATTAAGCACTGCTATGAGGCTTGTGAGTTCGTATTTTAACGATGAGAAGGATGACTTTGTTAAAAGGTATTTTCCAGGCAAAAAGAAAATGCTTGAAAGGCCAACAAGTGAACAATCCTATCAGCGTATCGTTGCTGATCTGAAAAACAAAAATCAGGCAGCGATAGTGGCTGCTCCAGGTGAAAAAAATATGCTGGTCCTTGCTGGACCTGGATCTGGGAAAACGAGGGTTGTTGTTCATAGAGTCGCGTATTTGTTACGGGTTAAGCGGGTGAGTGCAGGTTCAATTCTTGTACTGTGTTTTAACCGAAGCGCTGCCATGCAGTTAAGGAAAAGGTTGAGAGATCTTGTAGGCGAAGAGATGCGATGGGTTACCGCTTTAACCTTTCATGGACTCGCTTTAAGATTGACTGGCAGATCGTTAGTTGCATCCAGGGAAAATATCGGAAAACGGAATGATATTGATTTTTCAAAAGTCATTAAAGATGCCATTAACCTGTTGAAAGGGAAGACTGATGTATTGGGGTTTGTAGAAGGAGCCCGTGAAGATTTGGTCGGAAAGTTCAGTCACATTCTGGTTGACGAATATCAAGATATAGATGCAGAACAATACGAACTTATTTCGTTATTGACAGGGAAAACACTTGAAGATCATGATCAGAAGATGGCAATCATGGCCGTTGGAGATGACGATCAAAATATCTATCGATTTAGAGGGGCAAACGTTAGTTTCATCCAAAAATTTCAGGCAGATTACAAGTCTGATATTCATTACTTGACTGAAAATTATCGTTCCACTGGTAATATTATTTCTGTCTGTAATAACCTTATTGAGCATAATAAAGATAGGATGAAAACAGACCATCCTATGCAGGTCAATGCTGCAAGGAAAATGCTCCCGCGAGGCGGAAATTGGCAAATTAATGACACTGACGTTCGAGGCAAGGTTCAGGTTCTAAAAGTAAAGGATGACGTTCATCAGAGTGTAACTCTTTGTGAAGAAATAAAGAGGATGCAATCTCTTGAGGGTGGATTTGATATTAATAATTGTGCTGTCTTGGTCCGTGAATGGAAAGACCTGGATGTTATCAGATCAGTGTTTGAAGAATCAGCAATTCCCATAAATTTTAATTGGGGAAGAGGAGGAGGGTTTCCTAGCCTCACACGAATTCGAGAAAACGCGAATATACTCGAACATTTAAAAAAAAATAGAGCCCAATCAATGGTCGGTTCATCGTTGTTTGAATTTCTACCAGATGCTCAAAAGAATGATAATATCTGGCAGGAGAACCTCCGATCTCTGCTCAAAGATTGGATTGAGGAGACACATGACACAGAACAACCTGTACCAGCTATTGAAGAGTATCTTTATGAAGCCTTCGCAGATCAACGGCGGTCAAAGAATTTAGGTAACGGTGTGTTTCTATCAACTGTCCATTCTGTTAAAGGACTTGAGTTTGATCACGTGTTTATCCTAGATGGTGGATGGTCAAAGAAGAAAGGAGACGACGCGGAAGAAGAACGACGACTCTTTTATGTTGCTATGTCACGAGCACGCGAAACGCTCTCTCTCTTTTCAATAAATAATGCCATAAATCCACATAGCAGTCTGTTGGCAGGAGAGTTTATGCTTACACGATCACTCGACGTCTCAGGAGCAATTCCTCAATCAATTTATAGGTATGTTCTTCTGGGAATGGATGATCTGTTTATAGATTTTGCGGGTATGAGAAAAGAAGATCATCCGTCCAGGAAAGCTATTAATGATCTTGGGGTTGGAGAGGTCGTTTCGTTCAAGTCTTATGAGAATACAATTGAACTTGTGAATAAGGCTGGAATATCTGTAGGGAGATTGTCGAAGTCTGCTAGGAATCGTTGGGCCAAGTTGTTGCAGGAAGTGGAAGAAGTCAAAGTAGTAGCCATAGTTAGGCGCTATAAAGAAGATAATAGTGATGTGACACAAAAAGAACGATTTTTTGGCGATAGGTGGGAAGTCCCTTTAGTTGAAGTGAAAAAGAGACCTCCGAGTAAATCAACAGGCTCGTAGATGTAATCTACCCTAAAAATATTAAGAATACGGAGAGGCCCCCCAAAAAAGGTGTTGATGTACTGTTAGTTCTTCTCTTTCTTGACAACGATTTCATCTACAGTAATTTCTAGATCCTCAATAATGATACCTGTGTAACGTTGGATTGTATCACAGATGTATTTGCTGAGTTCATCAAGGCCGCCTGTAAGGGTTTTTCCATAGGAAACAATAATGTGGAGTGATATGGAATACCCGGATCTAAGGATTTTAATCTTTACTTTTTTGACTTGAATCTCATCGTCATATTCGTCGATACAATGGAGAATCATCTGGGTCAGAGCAGCTTCAGTGATGGAAACTTTGCCAGCAGTGGTCGTCTCTCGATGGAAGTCTGGTTGGACGATTGATTTTTCGAAAAATTTTGATTTCCCTTCACCATTCTTTCGTTTATCACCACTAAAAAAAATACGGATTGATTCAGAAAGTATCTGCGCGTAATCCCTTTTGACTTCAATTGCAGGAACAGGAATAACGTGTTTTCCTTCTTCAAATCGTGATTTAATCGCAGCTTCGATGTCCTTTTGGCTCGCTATTTCTTCAATTTGGATAATTTGATTGATTGGAGGCAGGTCTAATTGACCAGCAAGTCTCTCAACCATCTTGTTTGATGTTCCCAGCAAAAGTATTTTTTTTACTTTTTTTTCCTTTATAATCGTGGTGACATCTTTTAACTGTTGAGGATTAAGGAAAAGCGCTGTTTTGATTGCACTGAGATAGAACTTTTCCTGTTTGGCAGATCTACCTGCTAAAATGGCATCTTCAAAGATAAGCAAACCATCATCAATAATATATGGAATACCGAGGTTTTCAGCGAGCAGCTTGGCTCTAAAGCTTTTCCCCGTGCCACTTTTTCCAACAAGGGCATAGACGGTAATGCCCTTAAATTTGCCTTTGACCCTGCTTAAGAAATTGTAAATTTCCTTTCCTGTCAGGTAGACCCATTGATTTTCGTTATTGTTTTTTGTTGATGTCATTATATCTGAAAAAAGAGACCTTATTATAAATGAGCTCGTTGATTTACTGTCTTTTTGCTCGATGTTTTCGTTATACGAAAAAAATAATCCTCGGAGGTAAGCGCAGACTCCGATATCAACTATATGCCTGTGTTTATTTTTTTAGTATGCCTTGATCTCGAACAAAAACCCTAGTAAATCAACAGACTCATAAATAGCCCGAGAAAATATTGTTAAGGATCGACTTGTCCACAACAGACAAACAAGTCTTCGTATTGCTACTAGTAGAAAGATCACATAGCCAGACTCTCTAAATCTACTTATAATTTTGATTATGTACCAGTGAAATTATAACTCTTTTTCATAGGTTTGATGGCAGCCATATGTAACGACGAAAATTTCATTTATTTTGTTATTTTCTTTCCCTAATTAAGACAAACCGATCATCATTGTATTTTGGAACGTTTACGTTCTATCTGTCGTTGAGGTAAAAAAAATCCCCCAAAGTCAGCAGAACTCTGGGGGAAAACTTATTTAGAAGGGCCTGACTACCTATCCCATAGGAATTATAGTAACTTCTACTCTTCTATTTTGAGCATAACTTGATGAGATTGGCATGCTCTCTCCGTAACCACGGGTATTAATTCGTGAAGGATTAACGCCATGTTGAACCAGGGCATTTTTTACAGCCTCTGCTCGTTGCCTGGAAAGTCGTTGGTTATATTGCTCTGAACCTCTTTGGTCGGTGTGCCCTCCTATCTGGATGCGAGTGTTCGGGTATTTATTGAGCACGGAAGCCATTCTTACTATTTCCTGATATCCGCCAGCTTTGAGTGCTGTTGAGTTGTGTGCAAAATATGTTTCACCTTTAAATGTTGCAACGAGTACGTCTTGGCTTCGTCTGATACTTGATGCTTCTGAAGCTGCCATAACATTTCTAAGCTCTTGCTCCTGGTAATCCATATATTGACCAAGCTGATTGCCGGTTAATCCACCAAGAGCTGCACCGATTCCAGCTCCCCATAACGTGGACTGATGATCGCGTCCAATTGCCTGGCCAAGAACGGCACCCACCCCTGCACCCACCCCGGCTCCGATCGCTGTTCCTTGTTTTTGGTTTGTATTCAGACTGGCACAGGATGAAAGTGTTAGAGTAAGTAGTGCTGCAAGAATTGAGTTGAGAATGATATTTTTCATAATATTGGCTCCAATGTTCTTTTTGATGTTTTGTTATGTGTATTGTTTATCTGTCTGCAATATATAATACCGAAGAGTAAAAGTAAGTGGACATTGGCCAGCATCTCTTCAGTATCTGGCCATGTCGTGGCCGTGTCGGGTCTGAATGCACTTTTGGTTTTGTTGATTTGAATGAGTTGGGATGAAAAATAAAATCAAATATGGACTGTTCCTGTCGAAGTTGGAGCTCTTTATTGGCAATTTTGAAATATATTGCAAGGGAAATCGGTGGAAGACTGAAGTCTCATATGGTATATGTGAAATTACTATTCTCTAAAAAACCTATATACAGGTAGATAACATTTAAAAACATAAGTAACATATTGCTATGCTGAAAAATATATTAAAGTTAATGAGTGCTGTGAATGTCAGATCTAATCCAGGAATTTGAATCGTATTTATTGGTAAATTTGGGTGTGTCTTTCCCGATAAAGCAGTGGCAAGAGGATAAAAAAGTACCACCATTATTGAGGGAAATATGTTCCTTTTTTACGTTTGAGATCTTTGGTCGTGACTATCTTGTTATGCAGATTGATGATGAAAAGGAGGTCTCTCCTGTTCATGTCCGTAAGTATCTCGATATGCTCGCCGAGTTTTGGGAGAATGAAATTATATATCTCACCTCAGGAATAACGAACTATAATCGCAAGCGATTAATTGAGCGAAAGGTGTCTTTTGTTGTTCCTGGCAATCAGATGTTTTTACCACTTTTAGGCATCGATCTTCGGGAACATTTTCGTCGTCTCCGTAAGCCAAAGAAACAATTTAGTCCTTCGACCCAGGTCGTAATCCTTTCTATGATTTATGGGCGCGTAGGCGGTCGTATTACTCCTACGATTTTAGCAGAAAAGCTTAAGTATACTACCATGACCATGGGGCGGGCACTGGATGAAGTGAAAGAAGCAGAATTATGTTGTGAAAATAAGGAATGGCGTGAACGGGTAATTCGTTTTACGGGCAACAGAAAAACTTTGTGGGAGAGAGCACGATCTCAGATGGTGACTCCTGTAAGGAAACGGTTTAAGATTTTAATGTTAGAGTTTCCTGGAAATTTGATGCTCATTTCTGCGGGGGAATCTGCATTGGCACGCTATAATATGTTGGATAAACCCAGTAATCCAGTTTATGCCGTAAGTGGTGAGGTGTGGAAAACCTTATTGCAAAAGGATGATCTCATTTTGTTGGAGTCGGATGATCCGGATGCGATTCATATCGAAGTGTGGAAGTATCCACCTGAGCAATTTTCAAAAAATAAATTGATTGATCCTCTTTCCCTCTACTTGAGCCTCAGAGGAGAAAGTGATACACACATTTCTGAAAGTCTGGAGAAATTAATGGACGTTGTTAGCGAAGGGTTGCATAGTGAAAAGAGTAGTTAGTGCCCGACCGATAACCGCCAATTTTCCCAATTTCTTCGTTGGGCTCAAATTTTAATCCTCAAAATACTTTATGTATTCCTGCGGTTAAAATTATCGCCCTCCTTGAACTTGAAAAAATTTACAGGTTTTCGTTCAGACACTAGTTAAATCGGTATAGGACAGTGCCTTTACAGATAGAGTAATTCAATAAGGATCAAAAAATGACAGGCGGAATATTTGCTGTACTGGATGATATCGCAGTTTTGTTAGACGATGTTGCGATGATGAGTAAAGTCGCTGCTAAAAAAACAGCAGGGATCTTGGGTGATGATCTTGCCGTCAATGCTGAAAAGGCAACAGGTTTTCAAGCATCTCGAGAGTTACCGGTTCTCTGGGCTATCACAAAAGGTTCTTTTATAAATAAAATCATAATTCTTCCCATAGCTTTTTTATTAAGTGCGTATGCTGCCTGGTTGATTGTTCCCATATTGCTGCTTGGTGGCGCGTATTTAAGTTACGAGGGTGTGGAGAAAATATATCATGTAATATTGCACAAACCTCATGATAAGCCCGCTGCTGAAAAAATTGATAGCGATGAAGAACTATTAAAAATCGAGTCCGCCAAAATTAAGTCGGCTGTGCGTACTGACTTTATTCTTTCCATTGAAATTATAATGATAGCGTTGGGTACTGTGATGGCATACCAACTCACGCTACAAATTGTCGTTGTCAGCATTATTGCTCTTCTTGCAACGGTTGGTGTGTACGGATTAGTCGCTCTTCTGGTGCGTATGGATGATGTGGGGTTTTATCTGACGACTCGAGCTCAACAGGGAATGGGGTGGTGGCCTCGGCTGTTAAAACGATTTGGCGAGCTTTTAATTGTATCTCTTCCGATCATTATACGTATTTTAGGAGTTATTGGTACCATCGCCATGCTACTTGTAGGAGGTGGTATGTTTACTCATAACATCCCTGCAGTTCACCATGGACTAGAGTTTATGCCAGGGCTTCTTGCGAGCTTGTTGTGTGGTCTCGTCGTTGGGGCGGCAGTACTTGGTGTTCAACTGGTTTTTCAACGTCTTTCAACAAATAATGAAAACTGATGATTTCCTTAGAACAAGCCCACCAAGAAATTTCTAAACTACAACCACTTACGCCAATTATCATAGCTTTGGATAAGGCGTTAGGCAGAGTGTGCGCCGAAGATGTATACGCTTTGGCAAGCTGTCCCAGTGTAGACTCATCACTCAAAGATGGTTTTGCAGTGATTGCAAGTGACATAGATGATGCGTCTGTGGCGTCTCCAGTGAGTTTGAAAGTTGTTGGGGCTCTTGTTGCTGGTGATGATTGCGGTTCATTACTGGTGCAAAAAGGGCAGGCTATACGGATTATGACTGGAGCCCCGGTTCCAAGTGGTACAACGTCTATTGTAGCCTCAGAGTTTACAGAGGTAATGGGTGCTCAGGTTATTGTTAAAGCTGACGCCACGGTTGGTCGCAATATGCTACGTGAAGGAAGCGATATTCGATGTGGGCAACTGGTTGTTTCCAACGGAACTATTTTGCGACCGGCACATCTTGGCCTGCTTGCTTCAGCCGGTCTTGGTTCGTTGCTTTGTATTCCTCCTGTCACGGTTGCAATCGTGGCAACTGGAAGTGAACTTGTTTGGCCAGGTGAAGATATAAGTCCAGGTAAGGTTGCTGCCAGCAATATGGTCACTGCTAAGGCAGAACTTGCGCGGCTTGGGATACATGCTGCCACTCATATCATGCGTGACGATTTAGGTGGTTTAGAGGAACAAATTGGCAATGTCATTAAAGAGGTGGATCTGCTTATTACTTGTGGTGGGGTTTTAGACGGAGATAAAGATCTGACCATGAAGGCTATGGAGCACCTCGGGATGGAAAAGATTTTTCACCGCGTGCGGATCGGGCCAGGTAAAGGGGCGTGTCTCGGGCGTGTTGGGAAGACAGTTGTTTGTAATCTTCCGGGTGGACCCCTATCCAACCATGTGGCTTTGATGTTGCTCGCATTGCCTGCATGTAGAAGACTTATGGGATTTGGCAACTGTTACCCCAAGCAGAGGAAAGTGAAAGTCAAACAAGACCTTGTTGGTCAGCGTGGTTGGACACAATTATTTTATAGTAGGGTCGAGTGTGAAGATGATTCTCTTGTGGCAACACCTCTATATGACTTGGGTCGACTAGAAGCTATGGGGGCGTCTAATGGACTTGTCATGCTGCCTGAAGATTGCAGGGAAATAAAAACTGATGAGCATGCAATTGCCTGGATTTTCACTCCAGAGGATGTTGTCTAGAACAATTTATAACTTAGGCATTTAACCCGTTCCCGTTATACCTAATTCTCCTGATTATTTTTTGTCGTATTTATGGCCGTGGTTAAATATGGCAAGGATCTCAACGTAGATTAAGCACCTCACCTGTAGCAGTTAATAGTACAGAATAATGTTTGCTAATGTATCGAACCATTATTAAGTTATGTGTATATGCATAATATGGAGCTTGTTGTAGGCGAACTAGAAAAAAATAATGAGTGAGGTGTAAAATGGAACAAAAAGATGAAGTTGGATGTGATAGACCTGATTGTGGAACGACAAATTCAGACAAAGAGCAAGAACGAACGGATGGCGCAACCGGGACAAGGACAGGGCGGGGGCAAGGTCAAGGAGCTGGCGTAGGACGTCGCGATGGTAGTGGAGGAGGAAAAGGAAGAGGTGGCGGCGGCTGTGGTGGCAGGCGTAACCAGAAGTAGGATGAATGAATCCCTATACACGGGAGATAATTTAGAAGATACTAAAAAAAAGCCCCGCTGTAGACTTTGTGAAAAGTCTAAAGCGAGGTGAGTAATGAATAGCGTTGAGTCAGCTACCTCCAGATCCACTCGGTTTTCAGATCGAGTGTTCTTTCTTCTTCATAAAAGATAACTTCGTTACCATCAAATTCTCCAAACGGAACGTACCATAAAACAACAGAGACGGTCATTTCATCTTGAGTTAACTCTCTACGAGTTCCTTTTCCACTCTTTGCATCTTCGAACGGGTAAACAATCTCAAATGTTTCGTGCACTCTGCTCAGAGGTGGAATACTTGTCTCTCTCAACAGACCACTCTTTTCGTATGGGCCTCTTCCCATTTCGCTGCCACGTCCCATGCGACCGGGATAAGGCATGTAGATTTTTTGTTCTTTATAAATTTCTTTATCATCACTTGTTTTAGCAGTCACTTCCAGGACCAGCCGGTTAGGAGTAGGTCAGCCGTCCGGGATGCCGTGCCCCGTCTTGTTGTAAATTTCAACATCGATGATACCTATCGGTAAAACACCTTCAGTCTTGTTTTTTCTCCAAAACAAGGATCGTCCATGGACTGTAACATCAACGGCCATTTCAACCATTGTTTCGTTCTGATAGGATTGCATGTTATGCCCAAGTTCAGACTTGTGCATATGACATTCCTGACAGGTTTCACTACCACCATGAGCAGCATAGGCAAATAGATAACTTCCGTACGCCGTGGCACATTGAGATGGATGGTCGAGCTCAAAGTTAGGACCTTGGCCATGGCATTGTCCGCAGAAAATCGCCTCACCAAGTGCTGGTGCAATTGCCATCTTGCTGATGTCTTCGTCTTCGTGATCTCCTTCCTGAGAGCCGTAGACGGTATCACGTTGAGGGTATCCATCTGCATACTTGTGAATGATGGCCATTTTGTTATGGCAGACCATACAGCCAATATTCAGGCTCGCTATGGTTTCTTCAAGCTCCTCAGCCTTGTCATCATCGCCATCTCTACTTGCTTTCTGCCAGCCACGTATTGTTGCAACTATTTCTCGTGCAACTTCGTCCGTTGCTTCGTCGAGTTGAGGTAGATGACATTTCATACACATCATGAGACTTTCAACCGTAATGTCCGAATCTTCCTTGACTCCGGAGTAGGGAAAAAGTTTTAAGCCTTTTTCTATGGTCGTTATGATGGTTGGAGCGGTTCGGGGACTCCCAAGGATAGATTTGGCGTGGAGAGAATCCGACCATTCGTCGTGAGCCTCTTCATGACATTCCATGCAACCACTGGAATCATACCGTGCTGCTAGTTCAGCAATGGTTTTCGCTTTTGGCAGTGGTTCTTGTTTGGGCCCTCCGGAACCAAACGCTCCACTGGTGAGCAGCGTGCATACAGCAATACACGCTAAAGCAATTGTAAAAGTGTTTTTCATGTTTCCTCCTGCATGTTGGGGTGAAAGAAGTACGATGCAATTGCCGCTGAAACATAACATTCAATATGGAATATTCCAGATTCGGCTTTAAGAAAAAAACGAAAATATATTTATAACAAATGCTTGGTTGTGGTGAGGTTGTGATATTGCACTGCATCCTCCTATGTTTGATATTGGTGGAAGGACCGCCCAGGAGACGACTCACACAAAAATTCAATGCCTGCTTTAAAGATGTTGGGTGAGTGCACGATTAAAACATATACACTTAACTGCTACTGTATTGGTCAGGCAAAGTCAAACATAATAAATGTGAAACCTACAGGGTGCTACTAATGGTGTCCTTTATAGGTTTATAAAGGTGGGTACTACTAAAAGGCAGTTGGGCTCAGTCTTTTAGCAGTATGTTGAGGCAGTGTCATTTGATCTTCTCCGCAGTTCCGGATTTTCGTCTACGCAAAGTAACGGGATGTTTCTCTCTTTTGCGTTCATGCCAATTTTGGTACAAGTCGACCGTGAACATAAGAAGAAGGATGAAAATAACAATCCATTGCGGGATGTAAGGAAAGGCGCTGCCATTGATGGCAAGGTGTGCAACATGACCACCTTCTAAGATTAGAACAAAACCGATGAGTAAAAGGACAAAGAGGCCGAGGATCTCGAAATCAGGATTTTCGTTCATATAGTCAGATATAGTTCCTGCAAAAAAGAGCATAACGGCAACGGAGATGATAACTGAGCCAGCCATAACAAGAAAGATGTCTGTCATTCCAACGACTGTGAGGATGGAATCAACAGAAAAGAGAAGGTTCATGCCGACGATAATAAAGAGAACCTGATAAAAGCTGGCCGCAGCTTTTACTTCATGCTCTACACCTTTTATTTTTTGACGAAGCTCTTTAACCCCTTTCCATATCAGAAAAAGTCCACCTACCATCAGCACTACCGACTTACCACTCAATTCACCAACAACTGTAAATGAGAGGATGTTTATGTCGAGATGGTGGAATACGCTTGTGGCATATTTGAGTACGTAGCTCACCAGGGAAAGGAGAATAATTCTGAAAACCATGGCCAGGAGGAGACCAACATTGACAGCTTTCTGGCGTTGTGACTCAGGAAGTTTGTTGGCAAGTATGGTTATGATAATAAGATTATCAGCTCCAAGAGCTACTTGGATAAGGGTGACTGAAAACAGGTTTACCCAGAAGACACTTTCTGTAAGAACGTCAAACATCATTTTCTCCACAATAATTGTATTTGCAAAGTCATATAGGCTGTATCAAATTACTAAAATCATTCATCCTAGCATAGGAGTCTCCTTGAACTCAATGAGTTTTCACTGTAAAACAACGTGTCGTTACATTCTATATTGGAAGAAGAGTTAAAAAATAAGAGGTGGTTTACAATGGCAGATGTGTTTGATTTCTGGAATGACCATACTACTGAGTTTTTAGGCATGGCACACATGTGGGACAGGAGAAAAAAGCTAGATAATCCTGATGCTGTTGGAGAGAAGACAGGGGATTGTGGAGATACTATTACCATGTATCTCGATGTGAAAGATGGACTTGTGCAGCAACTCTGTTTTGAACTTGACGGCTGTATCAATACCAACGCTTGTAGCAATGTTGTTGCAACGATGGTTGAAAATCATCCTGTGGCAGATGGGTGGGACATTACCCCAGAGCAAGTCATTGATTATCTCGGTACTCTACCAGCAGATCACCATCATTGTGCTGAACTTGCGGTGGGGACTTTTTATCTTGTCCTTGCTGACTACGAAAAAAAGATGTCCTGATAAACGAATATTTTTTGGTGGGTTGAAACTACTGAACAGGTCCTTCCGGGGGGGCTTCGGTCTGTTCGAGGATTTTGCCATTACCCTGAGACATGGATATGACGTATTGGGCAAAGTGATAATCCATATCTCTGGGATCTCCTGTATATGTCGCGAGGAATAAATCCGCCATTGTAAGAACAATGTCTTTAAAAGGTCCGCTCACAATCATATTCTCAATAGTGTGCTCACCCAGATGATGGACGGTGAATTTTACCATATTTGCGCCTTCAAGTTTGAGGTTGATACTTATATTCAAACAATGTGGTTTACGTGAGGATGTTTATGCCACGGGAGGCTGCAATGTCAGCCAGCTCTTTTAAGTGAGCTCTTTGGGTTGTAGCCACGATGGACTCCATCACTGAAGTTATTGTTCTTGAGGTAAGGCTGAACTCTACGCCACAGCAGTATTCGATACCTTGTCGTTTTCTTACCTTTGAAAGGTGTTTTACGGTACTGCTGACCCGGGCACGTAATTCATCATCGATGTAGAGTTTTAAAAAAAACTCGTCCTCGAGTTTAATTTCCCGGTGTATCTCTTTTTCAAGGGAAATGGCCATTCCTTTTCGACTAATGTCGATGGGAGTGGTGATCAGTTCTATGGGTGATCCTTCCCACTCAACTTCAACAACAAAGTCCTGTTTGTCCGGAACCTTAGCGCGAAACTCACGTGCACTGTGGTTAATACGTAATATGGAAGGGTAGGCAAGTTGCAGAACGGGAAGCCCATGGACCTTGCCTATGTCTTGAAAAGTCGTCCCCATCTCAATACCAAACTCTTTGGTAAACATTCTGAGGATAACACTTGCGGATTGTCTTAATCGAAGACTTCCAATACCCGGTTCTAAAGGAAGGGTTACGATATGGTCGAGGGAGAGCAGGTAATCCCCTATATTGTATTGTGGCTCAGGTGTCTCGTCAGTCTTCTCTTCTTGTTGTTGTTTGTTGCTTGTTTCGATCTCTTCCGGACTGTTATCTTGGAGTCTTGAGAAAAAAATATTTGGCATTCTATCTAGCTCGACCTCAAGGACTTTTTCGTCCAGAAGGGCGCTTTGTAAGTAGGGGAGAATATCTTCTTCACGGGTGAGGATCTCGCCCTTGTCGATCTTTTCCGTTAACTCTTCTGGGGAATAAGAGGAGGATGGGAAAAAGAACTGTAGTTGTTCTTTGATTTCGTCGCTCATACTTTGTTATCCCTAAATAACTCCTAAATCTTGCATACGCAAAATAAGAAAATAATTTATCATTGTAAAACAGTATGTTGCCCTCATGATACTTGTTTTGAAAATCCCGTTCCATGAGTATTGTTTTCTTATATTTGCTACCCTTCGGGACTCGCATATCCGGTAGGTAGCGTAGACTCCGAACTTGCCAGTTGCAAGATTTAGGTAACTGTCAATTTTTTAAGCTCATTCATTTTCTTATTTTGAAATTATAGCAACAGAGGCAAAAATGAAAGGTCCCATTTGTAAAAGGATGTTTTTGCCTGTCACAATTGTGTATGATAGATACCTTATATCTTGCATACACAAAATAAGAAAATTATTGACCATAGCAAGATTTAGGAGGTGGAAAAATGGATCATTTTCCAGATAAATTATAACTGTTGATAACAATGAAACAATTAACTACTCCACGCATGGATCAGTGTATAGGCTGCCAATCGTGTTCTCTTGCCTGTGCGCGCCTGGTGCATAAAAAACTTTCATGGAATGCTTCTGGAATTCGGATTCATTCCTCCGGTGGACTCTCTACTGGTTTTGTTGCAAACAGATGTCTTGCCTGTGCTCCTGCGCCATGTGCTGCAATATGTCCAACAGGTGCATTTACGGATCGCCCAGGAGGTGGTGTTATCGTCAAAAAGAAACTCTGTATTCAGTGCTCGGCCTGTGTGGATGCCTGTCCTGTTGATGCTATTTATCAAGATCAGAGCGGTGATGTCTTTGTCTGTATTCATTGTGGGCAATGTGTTCCCTTTTGTCCACAAAATTGCCTTGAGATGGTGGAGATTGGTGATGTTGAGGAGGTGTTGGTATGAGGGAAGAGTTTAGAGTCCTTCTGGTTGATGCTTCAACGGGTAAAGGGAAGGTTATTGAATTAGACGGGAGAAACGAGGTTGCAGGTGGTAGTGGACTTGCGGCACTACTCTATCAAAAATACGGGCAGGCGAAGCTTCCCTGGGATGATGAGGCCCAGCCGGTAATCTTTGCCATTGGTCCGTTGACAGGGTTGTTTCCCCTCATGAGTAAAATGGTGTGTTCTTTTAAGTCAAATTATCATGGAGAGTACACCGAAAGTCATGCCGGAGGGCGTGCTGCGTTATCTCTTAAGTTTGCAAACCTTGATGCCCTGGTAATTGTTGGAAAATGTAAGGTTTTGAGCTGCCTGAGTTTTGGTGCTCGGCATATTGAATGTAAAGAAGCAACATTTCTGAGAGGAATAGACGCCGAGAGTTCAGGTAAGCTCATTCGACGAATGTTTAAGTCTGGTAGTGGGCACCGCTCTATCTTGCGCATTGGCCCTTCTGGCGAAGTTGGGTCTGCCATGGCCTGCATTAACGTGGATACTTATCGTCATTTTGGCCGAATGGGAGGTGGTGCTGCGCTCGGAGCCAAAAATATTAAGGGAATCGTTATTCACGGAGATTCTGATTTCCAGGCGCCCGGCGGGAAAGAATACAGCCACCTGTACAAAGACGTATATCAGATGGTGACCTCCACGGATATGATGAAAAAATATCATAATCTGGGGACTCCGGCAAATCTTCAAACGCTCAACGATATCTCTTCTCTACCGTGGAATAATTTACAGAAAACAAGTGATCCTGGTATTAGTTCGATCACAGGTAAGCGTTTTGCCGATGATGCCCTGCTTCGTAATGGAGCATGTGCTGGATGTCCTGTGGGATGTATCCACATAGGCTTTATTCGTGAAAAGATGGCTCTTGAAAGTAGATACCACTACCATCAGGTGGCCTATGATTATGAACCTATCTTTGCAGCCGGTACAATGCTTGGGGTACAAAACCCATTCGATATCCTGCGGATTTTAGACGTGATGGAAAAGGTTGGGCTTGATGCCATGTCGGGCGGGGTGGCTTTGGCGTGGGCTACCGAGGCGATGGAGCAGGGATTGGTGTCAGAAAAAGAGACGCTGGTTCGTCTTAAGTTTGGCGATGCTGATGGATATCAGCTAGCAGCAACATATTTAGGGCGAGGGGCCAATGATTTCTACCGTCTACTTGGGCTTGGAACGCTAAAGGCTGCTGAAGTGTACGGAGGGAGTTCGTTTGCTTGTGTGCTTGGGCAGGAGATGGCAGGTTATGCAACTGGCGAATTATTTTTTGCAGCGCAGACCCTAGGGTTCAGGCACTCACATCTCGACACCGGAGCTTATAGTTATGATCAGAAGAACAGCGAAAAAAATGTTGATAAAGCGGTTAGCTTTCTCATCTCAGATGAGCCGAGCAGAGCGTTTTTAACGTCCATGGTGGCATGTCTTTTTGCCCGCTCTGTATACTCTGAAGATATGTTGTCTCAATGTCTCAGTGCGGTTGGTTATGAAACTCTTGCAGGCAATATTCCTCAAGCGTCTGAACATATCAGAAAGCTCAGGTGGAAAGTTCGTGCTGAGACTGGATTTAAGCCAGAGAATTTTTCAATTCCTAAGCGCTTTTATCAAGTTGAAACCTGGAAAGGGGCGGTGGATAAAAACTATCTTGATGATTTGAAAAAAACATACGGTGAGCGGATTATGGGGCTCATTAAGGATGAGACTTGACCTGACTGTGGCTGGTTAGGGAAACAAAAAACGGGGTGATTGCTCATAAGCAATCACCCCGTTTTTGTTGTACAGCACGTCTGATCTTACAGCAAATCAGCGATGGCTTCTTTTTCACTGAGGAGTTCGTCTTCAGTAGCTTTCATCATTGTGCGCTGAAATTCACTGATCTCAAGACCAGTGACTTCTTTCCATTCCCCGTTTTCACAGGTGATTGGGCGAGCGTAGATTAATTCTTCATCGATACCGTAACTGTTACCCATGCTCGGTACACCCATGCTTACCCAGCCACCATTTGAGCCAAGGGCCCAGCTTCTCATGTGGTCAATGGCAGCAGAGGCTGCAGATGCAGCACTAGATGCTCCACGAGCTTTAATGATTGCAGCTCCCCGCTGTTGTACGGTAGGGATAAAGTCGTTAACATACCAGTCGTTGTCGACCTTGTCTGTTACGGGCACACCGTCTACGGTTGCGTATGAAATGTCAGGGAATTGAGTCGCTGAGTGATTTCCCCAGACAACCATTTTCTCAACTTTTGTTGAATGGCTTCCAGTTTTTTCGGCGATTTGTGAGAGCGAACGATTGTGATCCAGGCGCATCATAGCGGTAAAGCAGCTCGGCTTAAGATCCGGAGCATTTTTCATGGCAATGAGACAGTTGGTGTTGGCTGGATTTCCAACAACAAGAATCCTCACGTCGCGGCTTGCGTTGTCATTTAACGCCTTGCCCTGAACGGTAAAAATGGCACCGTTTGCTTTTAAGAGATCTGAGCGTTCCATGCCGGGTCCGCGAGGTCTTGAACCAACCAGAAGGCCGAAATCGATATCTTTAAATGCTACATTAGGATCGTCGGTTGCAATAACGCCTGCGACAAGTGGAAAAGCACAGTCGTTCAGTTCCATCACCACGCCTTTAAGAGCGTCCATGGCGGGGGGTATTTCTAAGAGTTGAAGGATGACAGGTTGGTCTTTTCCTAGCATATCCCCTGATGCTACCCTAAAAATAAGGGAATAGCTGATTTGGCCGGCAGCACCGGTGATTGCAACTCGTACTGGGGTTTTCATTTTAATTCTCCTTGAAGAGATTTTCGAATTATTGCACAAAAACATTCTCCTAACCATCAAACAGGATCAAGATAACATAATGTTACTCAGTAATCTAGCCCCATAGACTCTTCCATGAATTATTTCTTGTGTTTTTGTTGTTTGTTGAATTTTTAAGTTTGTAAGTTGCTGAATATTAAGGATTTCCGTATCCTCCGCCGCCGGGCGTTTTGATGGTGATACAGTCATTGGTAGATAAAAAAACCTCATCATTTCCAGAAAGTTTTTTTGTGCTTCCATCTTTTCGAGTAACGATGTTCTGCCCTTTTTTTCCCGGTAAACCTCCTTTAAGGCCGTAGGGAACTGTCTCTCTGTGGGATGATAAGATGGTTGCGGTCATCGGTTCTAAAAAGCGAATTGTTCGAACAACTCCATCACCTCCTGTAAATGCACCTTGTCCTCCAGAACCTTTTCTAATGGCAAAGGATTCGACTCGCACAGGAAAGCGGTGTTCCACAACTTCAGGGTCTGTCATGCGGGTATTGGTCATGTGGCTGTGCACTGCACTGGTTCCTGGATGGTCTGGTCCAGCTCCGGTGCCTCCACAGATGGTTTCATAGTTTTGGTGGGTATCGTTACCGTAGACAAAATTATTCATTGTTCCCTGAGATGAAGCAAGGACATCCAAGGCCCCAAAGAGTGCATCGGTAATCCCCTGGGAGACTTCGGTGTTGCCAGAAATCACTGCAGCTGGATATTCCGGGTTGATCATAGACCCATTTGGAATAATGAGTTTTAGTGGTTTCATGCAGCCTTCGTTAAGAGGAATGTTGTCAGCTACAAGTGTTCTGAATACGTAGAGAACTGCAGCCTTGCACACTCCTGAGGGCGCATTGTAGTTCCCTGCACTTTGCGCGGACGTGCCTGTAAAGTCAATTGTGGCTTCTCTCTTGTTACGATCAACCTGGATTTTAACCTGGATTTGTCTTCCCTCGTCCATTGGGTAGGTGAAGGCGCAATCCTGGAGAACGTCAACAACTCTGCGTACGGATTCCTCAGCATTATCCTGAACATGTTTCATGTAGGCATGGACGACGTCAATGCCATAATTTTCTACCATTTTACGCAGTTCCATAAGGCCAGTCGTATTCGCTGCAATCTGCGCTGTGAGGTCGGCCATGTTCTGATCAATATTGCGACACGGATACTTACCAGATCCTAGGAGTTCACGTGTCTCTTTTTCGCGGAGTTCTCCTTTGTGGGCGAGGAGAAAGTTGTCAATAAGTACACCCTCTTCTTTGATATGTTTACTGTCAGGAGGGGAAGACCCTGGTGTCCTGCCGCCAATATCCGCGTGATGACCACGTGAACCAAGATAAAAAATGATGTTTTTTTCTTCACTGTCAAAGACAGGTGTGATGACTGTTACATCTGGAAGGTGTGTCCCGCCATTGTAGGGAGCATTCAACATGTAGACGTCACCCGGCTGCATGGTCGTCCTGTTCTCTCGAATCACTGTTTTAATGGACTCTCCCATGGAGCCAAGGTGGACGGGAACATGGGGTGCGTTTGCAACCAGATTACCGTTCTGGTCAAAAAGAGCGCAGGAAAAGTCGAGGCGTTCTTTGATATTGACTGAGTAGGAGGTATTGGCCAGTGTTGCTCCCATCTGTTCAGCAATGGACATGAAGAGGTTGTTAAAAACCTCAAGCATTACTGGATCAGCCGAGGTGCCTATTGCGTGTTGTTTAGGGCGTTCTATGTACCTTGTAAGGATAAGATTGTCATGGGTATCGATTTCACCCCGCCAACCGGCTTCTATGACAACGGTTCCCGTCTTTTCAGCTATGATGGCCGGCCCAGTGATTCTCTGAGATGATGCTAATTTGTCACGTAAAAAGAGTGGTGCTGTGACTATTTGTCCGTCAGCTATCATTTCAACTGCATCATCTTGTTCGCTGGTCGTCCTTAGTGTCGACGATGAAAAGGTGTTTGTCTCAGCTACGGATTCGCTCGTACCTACACCTTCAACTGAAAGTGCTTCGAGTATAATGCTCCTTTCTTTGGCAATAAAGCCAAAGCGCTGGAGGTGTGCGCTTTCAAAATTGTTTACCATCACTTCATGTGGGGCAATGTCTATGAGCAGACTGCTGTCGGTTCCTGCGTAGCGGATATGGCCCTTTTGTATGATTTTAATACTTTCCTCGCTGACACCTTGCGCTGCTATCTCTTTTTTTATTTCATCAATAAAAGGGAGACTATGTTTACTTACATGGGTAAGAGTCGCATCAGTGAGTGGCATTTCCAGCTGGCTTTCCCGCATGGCCCGGATATCAGCGAGTCCCATTCCATACGCAGAAAGTACTCCTGCAAAGGGGTGTATAAATACTTTCTTCATTCCAAGGGCGTCAGCCACAAGACATGCGTGCTGTCCCCCGGCTCCACCAAAACAATTCAGGGTGTAATCGGTGACGTCATAACCCCTTTGGACGGATATTTTCTTTATGGCGTTGGCCATGTTTTCAACCGCAATCCTGAGAAATCCTGCTGCAATCTGTTCAGGAGATGGAGGCTTTGTCCCAGTGGCCGCGGAGATTGTCTGTGCGAGTGTGTTAAACTTTTCTTTTACAATAGCGGCGTTCAGTGGTTCGTTTGCCTCAGGACCAAAAACTTCAGGGAAGTATTTTGGTTGAATTTTCCCAAGCATGACGTTGCAATCGGTGACAGTCAGCTCCCCACCTCGCCTGTAACAGGCAGGACCTGGGTTAGCGCCAGCAGATTCAGGGCCCACCCGGTATCTGGACCCATCAAAATTGAGAATAGACCCCCCGCCAGCGGCCACT
The DNA here is from genome assembly GCA_047622095.1 of Desulforhopalus sp. Lineage (GTDB taxonomy): Bacteria > Desulfobacterota > Desulfobulbia > Desulfobulbales > Desulfocapsaceae > Desulforhopalus_A. The sequence continues at coordinate 7,180 of JBLHNU010000057.1, read as the reverse complement.
GTATGGATATGCATCATGGGGGCACGCATACGAATTCCAGCGACCATGGTTTCAAAACTTCTTTCATACTCACCGTTATAGTGGGCTACATCTGTGGATGTTCCCCCCATATCAAAGCCTATGAGTTTTGTGTCGCCTGCAATCGCAGCAGTCTTAACCATGCCAACGACGCCTCCAGCAGGACCTGAGAGGATAGCATCCTTTCCCTGGAAAAGTTTTGCATCTGTAAGCCCTCCGTTTGATTGCATGAACATGAGTTGAGGGCCTGAAGTTTCGGTGCAGTTGAGTTGGTTTGCGACAAGATCTACATAACGTCGCAAAATTGGTGAGAGATAACTGTCCACAACGGTGGTGTCGCCGCGGGAGACCAATTTCATGAGTGGACTTACTTTGTGGCTTGTTGAGATCTGGGGATAGCCAATTTCTTCAGCGACCTGTGCAATCTGTTTTTCATGGTCCGTGAAGCGGTAACCGTGCATAAGGACGATTGCGATGGCTCGAATCCCTGTATCATAGGCCTGTTGTAACTCTTTACGCGTATTTTCGAGATTGAGCGCAGTTATTATTTCACCCTGAGCTGAAATCCTTTCATCAATTTCGACGACATTTTCATAGAGCATTTCCGGAAGCACAACATGCCTGGCAAAAAGGTCAGGCCTGCTCTGGTATCCAATTCGCAAGGCATCCCCAAAGCCACGGGTAATCGCCAGGAGAGTTCGATCTCCTTTTCGTTCGAGCAGGGCATTGGTTGCAACCGTCGTTCCCATTTTTACAGAATCTATAGCAGAGTCAGGGATCTGTTCGCCTGGAGAGAGTTTAAGAAGCTCTCGAATTCCCTGGACTGCGGCATCTGAATATTTTTCTGGGTTCTCAGAGAGGAGTTTGTGGGTTACAAGCTGGCCATTTGGTGTTTTAGCCACTAAATCGGTAAAAGTGCCACCGCGATCAATCCATATCTGCCACTGTTTCATGGGGTGTCTCCCGTTGATATCTTTTGTAGTTTGTTGATTTCTCGTGCTATTGTCTTTTGTGTGTTGATAAAATTGTATTGCATTTTGAAGAAATGTCGATAAAATGTCAACAATATAAAATAATGGCAAGTATGTGATTAAAAGTCAACGATCTTGCTTACATTTCTGATTTTCTGTAGTACCTAAATTCTGCATACGCAAAATGAGAAAATAATTTTACTATGTAAAACAGTATCTTACGTTGGTGATGTTTGTTTCTGAAAATCATATTTTATGATTATTATTTTCTCATATTTGCTACCCTTCGGGACGTGCAAATCCACTGAATCTGCTTTGTTACCGGAGCCTTGACGTATATGTATACGTCTGCAGCTCCGGTGCCTCGCATATCCGGTAGGTAGCGTAGACTCCGAACTTGCCAGTTGCAATATTTAGGTAGAAATAATAAAAAACGTATATGTGTTGAGAACAGAAAGAAGAAGTTATTAAAAATTGAAGGCGAAAGGGTGGAGTTATGATGATAGGAAAAGGACTCGTTTCAACATTGACTGGTATAACTGTAGGTTTGAGTGTGTGTGGTGCAATGGCAGCTACCTGGGACATGCCAACTCCGTATCCTGATAAAACTTTCCACACTCAAAATATTGCAGCCTTTGCTGAAGAGGTTCAAACAGCAACTGGTGGCGAATTAAAAATCAATATTCACTCTGCTGGTTCGCTTTTCAAACATCCTGAAATTAAGAATGCAGTTCGCGGGGGGCAGGTTCCTGCTGGTGAATTCTTTTTATCACTACTTTCCAACGAGCACGCAGTCTTTGGTGCGGATTCTCAGCCCTTTCTTGCCACAAATTACGACGAGGCAAAAAATCTATGGGAAGCCCAGAAACCTATAGTGGCGCAACTTCTTGATAAGCAGGGGCTGATGCCACTCTTTTCAGTTCCGTGGCCACCGCAGGGGCTGTATACCAAAAAAGAAATTAAAACTGTTGATGATTTAAAAGGAATTAAATTTAGAGCGTATAACGCAACACTTGAGCTTTTTGCCAATAAAATTGGTGCAGCTCCAACGCAGGTAGAAGTTCCAGATATTCCACAGGCTTTTGCCACGGGGAGAGTGGAGGCAATGGTTACCTCACCTTCAACGGGTGCTAATTCAAAAGCCTGGGATTTTGTAACACATTATACTGATATTCAAGCCTGGTTGCCTAAAAACATAGTTGTCGTCAGTAAGAAAGCATTTAGAAAACTCGATAAGAAAACCCAGGATGCCGTTCTTGCAGCTGCTAAGACTGCTGAAGACAGAGGCTGGGAAATGAGTAAGAAAGAGACCGCAGAAAAAACTGCTATCCTAAAAGAAAACGGTATTGTGGTTGTGACACCAAGTGCTGAATTAATGGCTGGCTTAAAGGGTATTGGTTCGGAGATGATCGTCGACTGGAAGAAAGCTGCAGGTGCTGAAGGTGAGGCCTTGTTGAAAGCTTACCAGGCGAAATAGTGCTCGACCGAATTTGCAGGTTTTCGTTCAGACACTAAATAGAAGTGCTGAAAGTAGTCTGGGTATGTAGTGAGGGTGGCGTAATCGCCACCCTCTGCAAGTTGTAGTAGATCGCGTTGCTTACGCGACCTACTCTTATTCGTTCTGTTGTTATGATGGGAGAGTTAATGCGTTACCTGCTGGACACTCTGTATAAATCAAGTTGCTGGCTAGCCGCAGCCTCCATTGGTTCAATTTGCCTTCTGGTTGTATCTCAAGTGATGCTCAATATTGCCGACCGTCTTAGTACACTTTTACTCGGTAGTGCCATTGGGCTGACTATTCCTTCCTACGCGGATTTTACAGGTTTTCTACTTGCAGCAGCCTCTTTTCTATCCCTTGCCCACGCCTTAAGAGAAGGCTCACATATTAGGGTTGTTCTCGTACTTGGTCGTCTGCCTGAAAAGGTGCAACGGGTAGCTGAGGTGTGGTGCGTTGGTTTTGCTTTCTCAATAGCCGCATATTTTACCTGGTTTACTGCAAAACTGACTCTGGAGTCATATTCCTATCACGATTTATCTTCTGGTATGATAGCCGTTCCAATTTGGATTCCTCAGTCATTTATGTTGTTGGGGCTTGTTATTCTATCAATTGCACTCCTTGATGAACTTATAACTGTCGTAAGGGGAAGGGACCCGAGCTATATGGAAAAAGGTGAAAACCTGCTGGCTGATGGAGATGTTTCTGACGTCGGTATAAGTGTAGAAGGAGAGTTGTAAGGTATGACAGAAATAACACTCACACTCATTCTTCTTCTTTTATTGTTTTTTCTGCTCGCAAGTGGTGTTTGGGTCGCATTTTCTCTTATTGCGGTAGGTATTGCGGCACTTGCCATGTTTTCTGAGGCTCCTATTGGTGAGGTAATGGCCACCACCGTTTGGGGTGCGAGTAACGGTTGGGCTCTTGCAGCACTGCCTCTTTTTATCTGGATGGGTGAGATTCTTTTTCGTTCCCGACTTTCAGAAGACATGTTTACAGGCCTGTCGCCTTGGCTTACCCATTTACCTGGAAGATTACTTCATGTAAATATTCTGGGTTGTGGGATTTTTGCAGCAGTCTCAGGATCTTCTGCTGCAACTGCGGCGACAATAGGTAAAATGTCAATTCCTGAGCTTGCAAGACGTGGATATCCCGAGTCTATGATGCTTGGTACTCTTGCTGGCTCTGCCACTCTAGGTCTTCTTATCCCTCCGTCTATTATCCTTATCGTGTACGGGGTAGCAACCGAGCAGTCCATCGCACGGCTGTTTATAGCCGGCGTGTTGCCAGGTTGCATGCTGGTGACTCTCTTTATCGGTTATGTCATTGTCTGGTCGCTATTACATAAAGATCAAATTCCGGCAGGAGAGGAACATTTTACCTTTGCAGAAAAATTAAACGCATCAAAAAGCCTTATCCCTGTACTTCTGCTTATTTTAGGCGTTATAGGCTCAATTTACTCAGGTATCGCATCACCAACTGATGCGGCTGCAGTCGGAGTCGTTCTGGCGCTTGTACTTTCCTGGTATACGGGTTCACTTACAAAGAAGAATTTTCTGGAAAGTCTCATGGGGGCCACCAAAACATCCTCTATGATCGCTTTTATCCTGGCTGGCGCTGCCTTTTTAACGGTAGCCATGGGCTTTACTGGTATTCCTAAGGTGCTTGCTACCTGGATTGGTGGTATGAGCTTGTCTCCCTACGCACTGCTTGGGGCGCTTACTCTGTTTTTTATTGTTATGGGGTGTTTCTTAGACGGGATCTCTGTCGTTGTGCTGACAACTTCAGTGATTATGCCAATGGTCGATCAGGCGGGCATTGATCCACTGTGGTTTGGAATTTTTGTGGTCATCGTAGTGGAGATGGCGCAGATCACACCACCGGTTGGTTTTAATTTATTTGTGATTCAAGGACTTACTGGGGTTGATATCTTAAAAGTCGCCCTTGCGGCCCTGCCGTTTTTTTTACTCTTGCTGCTCGGACTTGGTTTGATCGTCATTTTTCCGCAGATTGTAACCCTGCTCCCAAATTTGATGGGGAACTGATTTTACAGCGAGGTGGCTGCTCTGGATGCCTGGTCATAGAGGCCAGACATTAATCGTAACAGGGCTGCTGCCTGGCTCATCTCAGAGCCATCTTTAATGAGATTTCTGTATGCCGATGTGAGGCATTGTTCTCTGATTTCCCTGTATTTGTTGCATGCCTCCTGACCCTCATCTGTTGTACTGTAATAAATTTCCTTCCCCTTTTTCTCTTTAGCGACAAGACCATTCTTGACCATTTTTTTTAGAGAATAGTTCACGGTATGGTGGTCTTCTACGTGGAGGACAAAGCAGATATCAACAAGTCGTTTCTGTCTACTGCGGTGATTTACATTATGGAGAACCAGTACATCAAGTGAGCTGAAATCGGCGTAGCCTGCGGCATGCATACAACGTATCATCCACCGGTTAAATCCGTTATGGGCGATTATCATCCCGTATTCGAATTCACTGAGTGGCCATGAATCATCGGAGGCAAGGTGCTCAGAAGAGACTATTGGAGCCAAAGGAACATTGTTAGGGATGATAGGGTCGTTGTTCATAATATGTTTTTTTACCTGCGGGGCAATTATCAGGGATTAATTTTATTATCTTCTTTCATCAATTTGTAGTTGATGGAATCAATCAGCGCCTGCCAACTTGCTTCAATAATATTTACAGAAACTCCCACCGTTCCCCAGTTGGAGTCGTGGTCCTTGCTTTCAATTAATACGCGGACTCTGGCATGGGTTCCATGTTCACCTGTCAGGACACGTACCTTGTAATCGAGGAGTTCCATCTCTTCCAGAACAGGATAATAGCCGACAAGAGCCTTTCTTATGGCAGCATCAAGAGCGTTTACAGGACCATCTCCCATGGCTGCAGTATGAACTTCGTTGCCACCAATAAAAAGGCGGACGGTGGCCTCGGTAAGTGGTGGCTTGTCCATTCGGTACTTGTGGTTCATTACCCTAAAGCTTTCAAACTTAAAATGATTTCTCTGTAGTCCAAGTGATCTCCGCATGAGCAACTCAAAACTTGCTTCAGCGCCCTCATATTGATAGCCCTGATTCTCGAGTTCTTTCAGTTCAGCAATGATTGTGGATAGAACCGGATCGTTGGGGTCTATGTTGAGATTCCACTGTTTTGCTTTGTGAAGAATGTTTGAGCGCCCGCTCTGATCAGATATGAGGATTCGTCTGAAATTACCTACCTTGTCAGGAGTGATATGTTCATAGGTGAGCGGATTTTTTTTGACAGCGCTTACGTGAATTCCCCCTTTATGGGCAAAGGCAGATTCTCCAACATATGGTTGATAACGGTTATGCGGGAGGTTGGCGAGTTCGTTTATGAGCCTGGAGGTTGAGTGGAGCCTGTCTATATGTTTTCGTACCTCGCAATCAATGCCTAGCTTAAATACAAGTGCAGGGATGATTGAGGTGAGGTTGGCGTTACCGCAGCGCTCTCCAAACCCATTTATTGTCCCCTGGATCTGACTAACTTTGGAGGCAGATACGGCAATAAGGGAGTTTGCTACCGCTGTCTCTGAATCGTTGTGGGCGTGTATGCCAATTTGGGCTTTTTTATCTAAGTTCTTAAGATACGAGTGCACTCTCTCAATGATGAGTGGGATTTCATGGGGAAGGGTTCCACCATTAGTGTCGCAGAGAATAAGAGTTTCGGCGCCTCCATCAATAGCACTTATGAGTGTTTGAAGAGCGTATTCTTCATTTGCCTTGAAGCCATCAAAAAAGTGTTCTGCGTCATAAAAAAGATGCTCTACGTGGGGACGTAAAAAACGAAGGGTATCTTCTATAATCTGTAGATTATCTTCAAGTTCAATATGTAGAGCGTCTTTGACATGAATATCCCAGCTTTTACCAAAGATGGTGATCACCGGAGTCGCGGCGGCGAGAAGAGCGAGTACGTTAGGGTCCTTGTCTGGACTATTTTTAAAGTGTCTGGTTGAACCAAATGCCGCAAGTTTCGCATGCTTGAGTGTCACCGTGCGCATTTTTGTAAAATATTCAGCGGAAATGGGATTGGATCCGGGCCACCCACCTTCTATGAAATCGATTCCAAGTTTATCGAGGGCAACAGAGATACGGACCTTGTCATCAACAGAAAGGTTAAAATTCTCGGCCTGGGTACCATCGCGAAGGGTTGTATCGTACAGTTCAACGTTGTGGGTCATGTTTTTTCCTTTAAACCTGGAGCAAAGGTCTTTGGGTAATCTTTGAGCCTGTTGATTTACTGCCTTTTGTCCCGATATCTTCGTTATACGAAAAAACAATCCTCGGAGGTAAGCGCAGACTCCGATAGCAATTATATGCCTGTGGTTGTTTTTTTCGTATGCCTAGATCTCGAACCAGATAGCGTAGACTTCGAAATCCTAGTAAATCAACAGACTCATCTATAAGAGGAATGAGATAAATAAAGTTAAAAATGAAATGAAACCTCGCATGATAAAAGACTTAGGAGGAAAAAGCAAAACCTTAAAAATTGGACGGAGAGGAAAGGGGTGGTGTCACTCCTCTTTTCGTCTTTAATAGATATAATGGTTACCACCTAAGCAAAACAGACCTGCCAACCTTGCAAACGTGGGTTAAGTTGAAAGCAACAGCCAACAACTCAGAGCCAAAATCAAGGAGGCAGGCCATGAATAAAACAATAAA
>JBLHNU010000056.1:0-36112 GCA_047622095.1 Desulforhopalus sp. | reverse complement strand
ACCGTTGCACGTCTCTTAGATGGCCTGAACAGATCCATTACGCCATGAAGAGGTGAAAAAATTAGTTCGGGATGAGATGGGTTTCTACCAGCATTAAGACGTTCTGATAGCTGATGGACGACAGGCCCATTCGCTTCCTGCCCTTGATCGCCAGAGTAGTTTGGGTAGTAACTATTAAGTGAACAGATTTGAGTGGTCATAAAGTCTCCTTTTTCTTTTGTTGAAAAAACAGGGTCTTAATGACCATATTATATCATATGGTTATTGCAATTTTTGTTACGTATACTTCCTGTATCTATGAACCGGAGGGAAGCTAGATCTTTGACTCCAGTTCGTCCGTTCTGATTAAGTAAATGTTGTCAGGTACAACGACTGATAGCACGGCATAATAGACGATCAAAGAAAGAGCGAAATGTAAAAATGGCCTAGATTTGGTCAATTTTATTGCCTCTCGACAAGTAGGATGAGATTTTTTAAAAAAAATCTACAGGATTTCAATAATTCTGGCGTCATAGATAAAAGTACGCTTGAGTCGGAATAACCACACTAACCGTTAATTCTTAATTAACTTTTCAGTTGAGGTTCACCCCGTTATATTATAGTGTTACAAATTAAAGAAAGACGTATTAACGGTAATATTCATGAGTAATTAAGCGAACATCCCCTTTTATCACCCGATAAAGGAATCGACTATCGAGGTTAGCAAAAGACGATTATATAGAATATAGGATTGTAATGAACACATCGACTCAACACACCTATGATCATTATGTTAAGGCACTCATGGATATTAGCCAGGCAATCACCTCTGATCTTTTTTTAGAGGATCTGTTTAAGCTCATCGTCCTGGTGACGGCCAAGGTTACAGGAGTTGAAATATGCTCGCTTTGGCTTGTGGATGATAACGAAAACCCTCCTCTTATCAAATTAAAAGCCACTCAATCCATTGAGCTGGAATATGTGAAAGATAGAACGTTACGTTTGCATGAAGGCGTAGTCGGACATGTGCTTTCAACTCGTCGTCCTTACGTGATTGATGATGTCAAAAATGATGACAGATTCAAGGAAAGGGAAATGGCCAACAGCTTAGGCCTTGTCTCAATGGTGAGTATTCCCCTCCAAGGTAAAGAAGACAAAGTTATTGGTGTGCTTAACTGCTTTACCATCCAACCCCACAAGTTCTCTGAAACCGATATCAACATGCTCAGCGCAGTCGCGAGTCAGGCTGCAGTTGCCATCCACAACACCGAACTTATTGTAAAAACGAGGGTTATTGAACAGGAACTCCAGACAAGAAAGCAGATTGAACGAGGAAAAGAGATTCTTATGGACCGTCGCCAGATGAACGGCGAAGAAGCATATCGCTGGATCCAGAAACGGAGTATGGATACCCGAAAATCCATGCTGGAAATAGCTGAAGCGCTGATCTTGTCGGAAGAACTTTAAGTCTTGCACCTCATTTTTCTTGACAACATAATTAAGTACAGCTACATTCATTAGTTGCACATTTCGATTATCCCACACAAAGACGTGTAGTTTAATCGTACGATTGAGACAACGGTGTCTGATCCTTCTACCCAGAGGACAGATGCTTTTTTTTTGCCCGCACATAACTCCGCAATTGGCCTCTGTTCTCCGGAAACCACTACTTTCAACAAGAGGTTTCTATACATTGAAGAAATCATGAATGGACGAGGAAGCTGTCCGAGAATACCTACAGAAATAACTCTGTGGAGTCTTAACTCATTATAGCCCACCAGCACGCCTCGCATTAGTCCACCTTGATTGACTCATGAAAAAATGATTTCAGTATTCATTTAACTAGAAAAGGAGACGACCTAATGATTCAATGGCCTAAAAAAAATGATGCTCTTGGTACCGCCAACAGAGGTAATCCCTGTGAGTCCGGATTATGCACTCTTTGCAGCTCTGATTGTAAAGGTAAGTGTGAAACCTGGATGTCTTCCTTAAGGGGCCGCAAGATGCTCTATCCCAGAAATTTCGGTAAAATAACTTCTGGATCAAGCAATGTAACCTCTCTTGGACTTGGGTATCATGCCATGAGAATCCAGGGATATGCCTATGGATCCAGTGGGTTAAGTGAAGGGATGACCAAAGACGCCGATGACTGCGTTTTCCCCAATGCCAATACCGAAACGGTTTTCGGTAATGAGATCAAGGTGAAATGCCGTGTACCCATTATGACCGGTGCCCTGGGTTCAACCTTTATCGCTACCAAATATTGGAATTCATTTGCCACAGGTGCTGCCATTTGTGGATTTCCCATTGTTATTGGTGAGAATGTTGTTGGTGTTGATAAGGAATCAAAATTAGGCGGGGGTAAAATAACAGCGGCACCTGAACTGGACAGACGTATCGATATATTTAAGCGTTATGATGATGGGCATGGAGCTATTTTCGTTCAACTTAATGTTGAAGATACCCGAAATGGGGTCGCAGAATATGTCATGAACAAATACGGAGATGACGTAATTATCGAGCTCAAGTGGGGACAAGGCGCCAAGGTTATCGGAGGCGAAATCCAGGTTAAATCAATTAACTATGCTATTTTTCTTAAAGAGCGAGGTTATGTTGTCGATCCCGATCCGACAGACCCTACTGTACAGGCTGCCTTTGAGCGTCGTGCCATTACATCCTTTGCAAGGCATAGCAGGCTTGGGGCTACTGATCTGGATACCGTTGACCAGGTCCGTGAATCCTTTATGAAATCAGTTGATTATTTAAGAAGTATTGGCTTCAAAAGAATATCCTTAAAAACTGGCGCTTACGGCATGGAGGCCCTTGCTATGGCCATTCGTTATTCTACGGATGCCAAACTTGACCTACTTACCATTGACGGTGCAGGCGGCGGCACTGGCATGAGTCCATGGAATATGATGGAACACTGGGGGGTTCCATCCCTGGCCCTACACGCCAAAGCCTATGATTACTGTAAGATTCTTGATGATAAAGGTCTTAAGGTTCCAGATATCTCTTTTGCAGGAGGTTTTGCCCGCGAGGATCACATTTTTAAGGCTCTGGCTCTCGGCGCTCCCTACACAAAAATGGTTTGTATGGGCCGTGCACCGATGATTCCAGGATACCTAGGCAGCAACATTGAGGGAGCTTTTTACCCAGAGAGAAGAACGGAAGTAAATGGAAATTGGGACGAACTGCCGCAAACCGTTAAAAGTTTTGGCAAATATCCAGAAGAGATCTTCTCCGCCTGGGAAGATGTAAAACAAAAAGTTGGCGCTGATGAAATGAAGAATATCCCTTTCGGTGCTGTAGCTATAGCTGGCTATGTTGATAAGCTCTCTTGCGGACTGCAGCAGCTGATGGCCGGTGTGCGTAAATTCAATTTATCAGAGATAACAAGGGATGAATTATTTAGCGCCAACCGTGAGACAGAAGCAGAAACTGGTATACCGTTCATGACGGAAGCTCAAAAAGAATCGGCTGAGGCAATTCTCAAAAGATAATATCAGCGCGCGATGTTTTACTGGGCACATTGAAACGCTTACTCAATGTGCCCTTTTTTTATTTACCCTCTACATCTATGAGCCCGTTGATTTACTTGTACAGTCTATGGTGCACTTTACAAGGGTTCTGTACACCTGAGACTGCTAAGGGGTGTTTACAAAATGCTCTCTTTCTCTGCATATAGTCGACAACGAACCTTTTTTCGATTAAGAAATCAAGTATCACCAACACTTCCGTGGTAAACATCTGTAGAAATCTCAATACAGTCAGGTTGGACTTTAACCCTTCCCTCTGATAGACTCAGGTCTTTAGCATTTTCTCCATTATAAATAACAATTAAACACCAAAACCATGAATGATACATTTGAACAAATAAGCCATGTTGGCTTTATGAAACACAATGGCGGTTTAGAACTTAGAAAAATTTCTGAATCTGAGTATCAATTCAGAGCCAAAATACAGGACATTCATTTGAATCCTGGTGGTATTACTCATGGTGGCTTCATTATGAGCCTGATGGATTCAGGGATGGGGACAGCTGCTCATCGTGTTCTCAGTAAGAACGCAAAAGCGGCAACAATTTCTTTCGATGTCAAATTTATCTCCGCCTCAAAAACGGGTGATTTACTGCTCGGCACAGCCAAAGTCCTTAGAAAAACACGATCCCTGGTCTTCATGCAGGGCGAAATACGATGTGGCCAGCATCTCATTGCCACTGCTGAAGGGATTTGGAAGGTCCTCTAATATTATTTGGTCGATTTTCCCCTATTAATCAAGCAAACGCTTTAAAGATACTGATCAACATCAACCTCATCGATCTGACTGGGATCCAAAAACTGTTCGGCGTAGTTCAGGTAGACCCTGCTTTGTAAAAACAGGTCGAACAATTCGGCATCAATGTGTTTGTCGTTACGCATAAAGCTCATGATGCGCAGGGCTTCGCTCAGCGTTTTCGGTTTTTTATATGGCCGGTCTGCGGCGGTTAAGGCCTCGAAGATATCTGCAATGGCCATGATACGGGCAGGAATACTCATCTCCTCTTTTTTCAGTCCTTTGGGATAACCGGTGCCAATCATGGTTTCATGGTGAGCACCTGCAATTTCGACTACATTTTTCATACTTTCCGGAAAAGGGAGTCGACTGAGCATGATAATGGTCTGAATAATATGCTCGTTGATTTTAAAACGGTCCTCCGGTGACAAAGTGCCCTTCTGGATTGAGAGATTGTAAAGCTCACCCAAGTTATAACCATTTTCAGGCAAGGTCATGTTAAATCCGTAAGTATTGCCCTCGAAAGGATCCGGGTTACCCCTGGGAATGATCTGTTCTAACTTGTCCGCTAGAACATGTTCGACTACAGGTAATGGTTGTGCTGGCAGTATGTTTTTCATGGAAGCTTCATCTTGTGAGAGCCCCAATCGATCGTCCATATGACGTTTCCATGTCTGTTTTGAAATGAGTTTCAGCCGTTCAATTTTCTCTTCGGCCATAAACTCACCGCCGACGTTACAGTCAGCCACAAAGGCAAAGTCATCTACAATCTGCTGCTTTCGCTCTTCCAATTCCGCTTGAAGTTGCGAAATGTCATCATTGCCATCCAGCCGCTGGTGTAAAAAAACGATTTCCGCATCACGCAGCAGGATCTCAAAGCGCATGCGGACCTCATGAATCCGGTTGTAGATTGTCTCCAGCTTGGTTGCCTTATCTACCACGTATTCAGGAGTGGTCACCTTGCCACAGTCATGCAGCCAGGCAGCCACCTCGAATTCACGTCGTTTTTCTTTCGTGTCCATATTGAAACCGACAAAAGGAGTGTCTTTTGACGCGTGGGCTGCGTCAGCCAGCATCTTCGCCACAACGGGCACGCGTTTACAATGCCCACCGGTATAAGGAGATTTAGCATCAATGGCTCCTGCAAGGAGCTCGGTGATAGCAGTGAATAATTCCTCTATTTCTTCCTTGGCGCGAATCAACCTGGCCGTATAATCCCGGATGGTGCTTTTCATCAATACGAAGGTTTTGATAAGAGAGTGTATCTCTTTAATATTGGAATCAAATGGTTCCGATTCTGAGAAATCGGATTGCTGGATTTTCCTCGACTCCTGTTCCAAGCGAATTAAAGATCCTGATATCTTACGAGACACCAGCAGAGCCAGTGGCAACACCACCAGCAACACGAAAACAGAAAAAAGGAAAACACGCTTCTGCATTCGCTGGATATAACCTGTAAAGTCAGACACCGGGGCAACGGAGGCCAGTATCTGGTCTATTTTCAGTTCCGCTTTAAGGCCAGTTGAACGCACCAAGTAGGCGGTGCCGTTAACCATCATTTCCCGAGTCCTGTTCTGCATTGTTTCGGGGTTAGCACGATAATCGGTTACAATTGCACGGACAAGAGGATCAACGGAATCATCACTATGGAGAAAGCTGAGCGAATTATCCTCTCCAACCTTAATCGTGTCTTCTTGTGGATGGACAATGATGTACCCCTTTGGGTCGAAGAAAAACAGCATGCCATTATCTGAAACTTTCTGTTTTTTTAAGGAAAGAGAAAACTGTTCCAGAGTGATATCGACCCCGAAAATTCCGCTGTCATCCCTCATCTTTTTTGCGCAGGTAATACCGGGAAGCTTGGTCGAACTAAACACATATGGCTCAGTGAAAGAGGTGGTCCCTTCCAGCTTTGCTCGAGAATACCACGACCTTAATCGTGGATCATAATCCGGATCAAGTTTTTTTCCTTTGCCGATGACCTTATGTTCCTGGTCTAAAAAACGCCAGTGCTGCTTTCGGACCCCTTGGGAATCTTTTGAAATGGTGCGCAAAGTGTACATAGTACCAGCAGGAGCATCGAACAGGTCACGAAGTTCCTGTTTATCCCGAAGAGCAATAAGCTGAATAAAATTTCCGTTGTCAAAGCCAATATAAGTTGAGAAAATATACTTATAAAAATCCAGTGCATTAAACATCAAATCCATACCGGGATGCGACATTTTGTCAGCTGATACCAACCCGGCCATGTCTGACATGCGCGCAGCCGAACCTGCTAACACAGCCACCGATTCCAGAGTTCTTTCGTAACGCTCTAAGGTTTTTTCATTGATTTCCGAAAACAGCTGATCGGCCACCAGAATCGCCGCCGTTCTGCTCTCCCTGTGGCTAATCCACAAAAAAAGCGCAGTCAAAGTGATAACAATAATAACTACCAGCGAGGTTATACCGATGTAAAACGGATAACGTCTGATCTTCATATTCATAAGTAATCCTCAAGTAGGAGACTCAATATTCAGGACTGAAAAAAGTAGACGTCGACAAGAACTTCCACCAAAATCAATATTTATTGTTACATCATTAACTATGTCACCCGCTAACATCTTACAGGATAAAGCACCATAATTCACTATTTTGTACTCTCTTGCCAGGCCAAAGTACACATCGTAACGTTCCTTCTCCCCGACCTCTCAAGCCTCGTAGAATTGGTTTTCACCCATGCGCCCCCTCTCCTCACTTTTGTAATGGCAAACTTTCACTAGTGCTGCACTTGGCGGGATCCCAGTAACAATGAGGACGTTTAACATGTCGTGAAATGCCAATAGTTTTGCGTGTAATGTCAAGGGCTAGTCTTTTGAAGATGTTATGATGGCCTCTAGAAAAATGATCTGAAAGTAGTTGGAATTAACGTCATCATTATCCAGAACAATTTATTACGACAATGCAGCACCATGCGAAGGAGATTTTCAAATGGCATAGTATGTTGTCGCCTTTTGCCTTCGACGTCTCTTAATCTTCAACAACAGGCATTATAATGTATGAAGGCGAAAGATTTAATAGCATCACCCATCTCGTAGGTTCGCTGGCAGCCCTTACAGGTCTAATTGTTTTGATAGTCACGGCTAGTCGCCAGGGAGATGTCCTGCCAATTATCAGTGTTAGTATTTATGGTATAACCCTAGCCCTGCTCTATATCACTTCGACCCTCTATCATAGCCTTCAAGGTAACGCCAAGATTGTTTTCCAAAAATTAGATCATTTGGCCATTTATCTCCTTATCGCCGGAACGTACACACCTTTTGCTTTAATTTCTCTCGGGAAAGTTTTGGGCTGGGTTATTTTTGGAGTTGTCTGGGGCCTTGCTGTTTTGGGGATTATACTTGAGTTATCACTTAAAAGAAGTAACAGACTCATACCATTAATTATCTATCTAACCATGGGGTGGCTAATCATAGTAGCAATCAAGCCATTTATTCAAGCTTTGGGAATGACGGGTTTTGGTTGGGTATTACTGGGAGGTCTATCCTATACTTTTGGGGTAATATTTTATGTTTACGATGAAAAATACCTGCATTTTCACGGTATATGGCATTTATTTGTCTTAGCTGGTAGTAGCTTTCAGTATTTCGCCATTTTTAATTACATTTTATAGCTAAACTGAACCCAGATTGAGTCAGGGTTTCGGATGACTATCTACACATGACCACGAACACTTCTATAAATATTAAGGTGAAGATCCTGTCTCACTTAAGCAATCACAAAGCGGGGTTAGCTTTAATTTGTAGTGACGCCCATTGTTCTCATGACTTACCCATACTAATTACGACAATACCCAATCTTTGTTCAGTCTCTACTAAACGATGTGCTTCGGCAGCCTGTTCAGGCGGGTAGATTTTGTCGACGATTGATTTTATCTTACCGGCCTCAAGCATTTCTTTGAGTTCGAGTAATTCTTCCTCTTGTTCGCCGGCAAAGGCAAAAATCGCTGTCTTATTAGTAAACTTTGATGTGGCAACGGATCTTAACATGTCGGATATTCGAGGATTTCCAATAATGTATCGCCCCTTAGAATTGAGTGAGTTAACGCAATTGGAATAGGAATTTTGGGCAACCATGTTGAAAATCACATCGTAAGTTTGACTACTTTTCGTGAAATCTTCCTTGGTATAGTCTATGAAATGGTCAGCTCCGATACGACGCAGCATTTCCTCCTTGATAGTGCTATCAACTGCCGTCACCTCGGCCCCCATTGCTTTGGCAATCTGTACCGCAAAGGTTCCGATGCTGCCTCCTGCACCGTTAATCAAAACTTTTTCCCCGTTTCGGATATTCGCTTTTTTCATGAAATGAAGTGAATTCAGCCCGCCCAGCGGTGCCGCTGCCGCCTCTTCAAAACTCATATTATGCGGTTTTGGCACAATCGTGTAATTGGCCGGTAAACATACGTATTCGCCATATGCACCAAAAAGAAGCCTGGTTGTCCCGAAAACCTGATCTCCCTTCTTAAACTTCGATACGTCTTTGCCAATGGTTTCAACTTCCCCTGAAAAATATCCTCCCAATACTTGTTTCTTTGGTTTTGATATCCCCATGGCAACTCGTAAGGGTAGCCAAAACCACTTCACCGCGAAATTGAAACTTCGAAGTTCACAGTCAGCCTTAGTTGCTTCGACTGCATGGATTTTTATAAGGATCTCGTCATCCTTAGGTTCTGGTTTTTCTATCTCTTTAATTTCGAGAACTTCTGGTGCCCCGTATCTTGTGTACACAACAGCTTTCATGAGAATTATCTAATTTCTTTAGTTGAGGGTTAGCCCGGATTTCTCACCAGTTTACACCTTGCAAGACTGTGTTCCTCGATCTCACACAGAAGATTCATTTCTTATTCGAAACGGTTATTGACCACTATTTCATCAAGCGACAGCTGACCGGGTCTAGGCCATGAGTCCTTGGTTCCCTTGCCGATTGCAATCATGAAAGCAATACTATGGTCTTCTGGCAGGTTAATGATTTTAGCGACCGCGTCATAATCAAAGCCATCCATTGGACAGCTCTGATAACCCAGTTCCAGGGCCATTAGCATGATCGTCTGCCCGACTAGCCCACAGGAGCGCATGCCCTCGTCACGCTCAACCTGTGGCTTATCGCGATAATAGAGATCAATCGCCGGTACTAAAAAATCCTGTACTTCCTGTGGCGCGTTACGCCAGTAACGTTGCGGGTCACGTTGCCAAGACTTGGTGTCGAAGCACAACACCAACAACTCGGAAGCGTCGGTGACCTGTTCCTGGTCCCAGGCTACAGCACGAATCGCCTTACGTTGCTCCAGGTCAGTTACACGCACGAAGCGCCAGTTTTGAATATTGAAAGCTGTGGGTGTAAGAATGGCATGCTCAATCAATTTCAGAAAAGTTTCCTCTGGCATTTTATGTTCTGGGTCATACCATTTGATTGCTCGGCGTGCGCGTATAGCTTCATGGACTTGCATAATTAAAATCTCCTCACTATCAGGTTGGGTGATTGCATTAAAGTACTGAAAATATCCGGCCAGATTTAATTTCCCCATATTGCGAAATTCAATATTGTTCACCCTATGTACTTGGAAGGCTATTGGCAATTTTAATCCTTTTCTGGTTCTTCCGACTCAAGCGTATTTTAGATATGAGGCCCGTTCTTATCGAGGTTCTGAGGAGAAGGCCTTCTATAAAGGCCCTCAAACCCTTGAGATAGAACACGTTATTTCTGAGCTACTTTTACGAGCTCTTTACTTAAAAAACTCCGTATAGTAGCAGCAATAAACTGCCCATCCTCTTCAAGGGCAAAATGGCCGGTATCCAGCAGGTGGAATTCAAGACTTTTCAAATCCCGTTTGTAAGGATACGCTCCTTCAGCAGGAAAAATATGGTCGTTTCCCCCCCAAACAATAAGGGTTGGAGGTTGGTGTTTGCGGAAATATGATTGCCATCTGGGATAGAGAGGGACATTGTTCTGATAGTCGTAGAAGAGCGCTAGTTGGATACTGGAATTACCTTCGCGGGTCAGGTGGCGCAAGTCAGAGTTCCAATTATCAGGGCTAATGGTATCGACGTTACGCACACCATGAGTGTATTGCCATTTAACACCAGCTGGAGAGATAAAATTTGCAAGGGGCGCTGCATTGGTGGCACTGTTATCTTTCCAGTATGTACGAATTGGGTCCCAAAACTCACGTAGTCCTTCGTTGTAAGCATTCCCGTTTTGGACAATGAGTGATTCGATTCGTTCTGGATGTTTTGAGGCCAAACGAAACCCGATCGGAGCACCATAATCCATCAAATACAAACTATATTTTTCTATACCGAGCTTCTCTATAAAGAGCTCTGTAACTTTCGCTAAATTATCAAAAGTGTACTCGAAATCGTCAACAGCCGGCTGGGCACTGTTCCCAAATCCCGGATAATCAGGTGCAATAATATGATATCTGTCAGCCAATGCTGGAATGAGATTTCGAAACATGTGTGATGACGTTGGAAATCCATGTAGTAACACGATGACCGAGGCTCCTACAGGACCAGCTTCACGATAGAACAACTCAACTCCATCGACAATAATAGTTTTATGCAGCGTCTGCGTTACTGTAAATTGGGGATCTTGCTCCCGCGCTACAACCAAATGGCTCAAAAAAGTGAATAGGGAAATCGTAAACAGGATGGTGACGACAGCTCGTAGTAGTAACTTTTCTTTAGGTGATTTTAGTTGATATGTATTCATGCCGTTCTCCTTTTAGTCGTTGGAATGCTGCATATATATTTAGCAGCTCACATCGATTACATTTCAACTTTCATGCCAATCATTGGCAACTGTATAACCTATTAATTTCATAAACTTTATCATAATTTTATTACAGAATGAACAATCACCAAATCTAGTGGTTTAACCAAATTTGGTTGTGTAACAACGAAATATGGTTATGGTCAGGAAATGGATATTTCACCGAACCAACAGAACGTTATAGAGGAGTACAAAAGTCTACTGCTCGATATGCCGTTGGAACGTTCTCTTGCAGGAGTTCTCAACCTCACCGTCAAGCGACTGGCCACTCTTCCTAAAACAGCCCTTATTCGAATTTGGTTGCTAAAACATGCTGATATCTGTGCCGTTTGTCCAACCTGCGACGAGTGTTTGGATGAGACTGACTGTCTACATCTTGTTGCCAGCGCCGGCAATCCTATCGACTCCCCAGGAGAAGACTGGTCTCGTTTAAACGGGGCCTTCAGTCGATTTCCAGTAGGTGTCCGCAAAGTTGGTAAGATTGCAGCCACAGGTCAGCCGATCGAAGTTCTCGACATTGAGCATGATGGCACCTGGATCGCTCGACCCGACTGGGCTAAACGCGAAAAGATAAGGAGTTTTATTGGTCAACCTCTAGTCTGTAGAGGTGAGAAACTTGGGGTGCTGGTGCTTTTTACCCGACAACAATCAACTTCAGAAGAAGTCCAGTGGCTACGAATGATTGCTGATCATGCTTCCATGAGCATCGTTAATGCCCGTGCTTTTGAGGAGATAGCCCTTCTTCACAAACAACTCGAACTTGAAAGCGACTTTCTGCGGCAGGAAATAGTCGAAATTGGTGGGATGGGAGAACTCGTAGGTCAAAGTGCTGCCCTACAAAACGTTGTTAGACAGATAGATCTTGTAGCGCCTACTGACGCCAGCGTTCTTATCCTTGGAGAGTCAGGAACAGGTAAAGAGTTAGTCGCCCGTGAAATTCACAAACGTAGCGAACGGCACTTGAGACCGATGATTAAAGTCAATTGCGCTTCTATTCCAAGAGATCTCTTTGAGAGTGAGTTCTTTGGTCACGTCAAAGGAGCCTTTACCGGCGCCATAAAAGACCGTGGAGGGCGTTTCGAGGCAGCTGAAGGAGGAACACTGTTTTTAGATGAGGTCGGGGAAATCCCTCTTGAGTTACAGGGTAAACTCCTACGGGCATTGCAGGAAGGAGAATTTGAGCGGGTTGGTGATGAGTTCACCAGACAGGTCAACGTCAGAGTAATAGCTGCCAGCAATCGTAATTTAAAAGAAGAGGCCGCTGCTGGCAGGTTCCGAATGGATTTATATTACCGCCTCAATGTATTTCCAATTGAAGTAGCTCCTCTTAGACGTCGTAAAGAAGATCTTCTCCCCTTGGCCTCTTTATTTCTCCAACGAGCAACACAACGATTAATGAGACCGCAAATGGGTTTGACCCAGACCGATCTTCTGCAACTAGAAAGATACGATTGGCCTGGCAACGTAAGGGAGTTGCAGAATATCATCGAACGGGCTGTAATTATCAGTACGGGAAATCGGTTGAGGTTGGACCTCGAAAAAACCAAGCCAGCTCCCGAGCCTATGCAACCGATTCCAATTGATAAATACCAAGACAATATTCTTACAGAACCAGAAATACGCTTATTGGAACGGCAAAACATTGAGTCCGCTCTAAAACAGTGTAATGGAAGAATTTACGGCCCTCAAGGCGCCGCCAACCTACTTTGCTTGCCCCCAACTACTCTTTCTGCAAGAATAAAAAAATTAGGGATACATAAAAAATGAAACCTTGAAAATTGATTTACTTCATTTTTCAAGATACTTTCCAGTGACCAACTGGGGGGCTACAAGGGTGAAGATTTCCCCATTTCTCAAAAATGAGCGTGTACTATTTGAGATTCGGCCATCGGGAAGGTGTAAATTTACCTGTGCAGAGGTTGGTGTTTTTCCAAAAAACCGCAAGTATAGTTAAAATACCTATATGAAAACTTCAAAAATCATGATCTAGTAAAAAACAATTCATTTTTGCAGGGATGAGAGGATTCATGAAAAACCTTTTAAACCACTGGAATGTAATTATGTACGAATAACGTATTAGAAACCTCCGAAACGTTGACCCACTGCACGGGCCACAAGCCCTTAGCTTTGGCAGTAAAGCTTCTCCTTCGATTTCGGTATAAGCAAAGTATTTGCAGCGATAAGTTGTTTTGTCTGAACACTCAGACTTCAAGTCGAAGTATCAAATGATGCCTCGGCACTATAACTAACTGGTTCCAAAAGAAAAGGATCCACCACAAAGGAGTATTTCAAGATGGCTGAAGGTACAGTAAAGTGGTTTAACGATGCAAAAGGTTTTGGTTTTATTGAGATGGACGGCGGGAAAGATGTATTTGTTCATCATTCTGCAATTCAGTCCGAGGGCTTCAAGTCCCTCGAGGAAGGCGCACGAGTGACTTTCGATGTTGTCGACGGCCCAAAAGGACCTGCCGCAGAGAACGTTGTCCAACAGTAATAACTCCCTGATATCTAGCATTACAAAGACCCAGCATATTGCTGGGTCTTTTTCGTCAAACATGACGCGTTCACAAGAACAGAATATTGACCAGAACAAACTATTTGTTTGAAAAACGCCAGAAAGAATTGGCAAAGAAAAAAAAGAAAGAATAAAAAAAGCGGAAGAAGCTGTAAATTCGATTCTTTTAGTTTTTTGTTGGGAGGCATGGTGTTGTATGGAACAGGAAATGATCTTTTTTCTCGTGGCTCTAATGGTTTCACTGGCTATTTTCGGCCTTGGTGTACTCATAGGACGGCGGATGAAAAGACCTGTCGACTTGGCACCAAATGAGCAACTCTTCCAGAAGATTATTGAAGACGCTCCGGTTGGCATCTGTATTATTACGCAAAGACGATTTGTATACGTAAACGATATCTATTTTCGCATGTTCGGCTATGAATCTTCCGACGAGGTGATCGGCAAGTTCGTAGAAGATCTGTATGCCGAAGAAGAAAGAACTCGCCAACGCAGGTATGCTAGGGACAGAGTAGCCGGAAAACCAGTACCAACCATTTACGAAACCGTAGGTCTGAGAAAAAACGGCCAAATATTTGATGTCTCAGCCCGAGTCTCACTCATTCGTTATCAAGGAGAACCTTCTTCCTTGGGATTTATCATAGACAGAAGTGTTGAAACCGAGATGCGACGTAGACTTGACCATTCGAACAGGTTGGAAGCGGTAGGTACGTTGGCTGGTGGAATTGCTCACGATTTCAATAACATCCTGACAGCTATAATCGGGTACACTGAGCTAGCCTTATTACGTTGCCAGAACAATGCACGGGTCTCCAAGGATTTAAACCAGGTACTTAAGGCCGGGAAACGTGCCAAAGATCTTATCAGGCAAATCCTTTCGTTTTCCCGCAACCAGGATCAGTTAACCCAAGTAGTATGCTTATCTACTGTGGTTGATGAGGTTTTTAGGATGGTGAGAGCCACACTGCCAACCAGTATAGCCGTCAAAGTTGAGCTCACCAGCAAGGTTAATATCCTGGCTGACCCAACTCGCATTCATCAATTAATTATGAATTTGTGTCTAAACGCAGAACATGCTATGCGCACGTCCGGAGGGACTCTGACGATTCAAGTGGCACGTTACACTGCTAGCCAAGAGTCTGAAAAAGAGTATCCTGGATTAATCCCGGGCGATTATGCCTTGCTCAACGTCTATGATACAGGGAAAGGCGTTCCCACGACCATAAAAGAGAAAATATTTGAACCCTTTTTCACAACTAAGGAAGTAGGTGAAGGCACGGGCATAGGACTTGCTCAAGTACATGCTATCGCATCTAGCCACGGAGGCTATTTGTCATTTGCAGATAATAAACCAAATGGAACGGTGTTTTCAGTGTTCTTTCCAATAGTGAGTGGCGAGGAAGAGACAAGTGCTTTTGCCGAGGTCATGCCGACCCGTGGTAGCGGTCAAATATTGTTGGTGGATGATGAGCCAATGGTCTTAGAAGTAACGAAGAGAACTTTGTGTGAACTAGGGTATGATGTGGTCGCCAGCCAGGAAACCAAAGAAGCTATTGCCCTTTTTGAACAGAATCCAGATAGATTTGATTTAGTGGTCTGCGACATGACGATGCCATGTATGACTGGAGACAAACTCGCGGCGAGAATCAAGGAATTACGGCCAGCACTGCCTGTTGTTCTCTGCTCCGGCTACAGTACCGCTATTGAAAAGAATCCTAAAATTAAGGCAATGGTTACAATTCTTGATAAACCGATTGATAAAAACTTGTTGGCCAAGACGGTTACCCGTTTGCTCGACGCTAGTCAATCGAACCCTGAAACGAAACTTTGAATGGATTACCTTATCATTTTTTGGCTACTCCCCCACCTTCAAACACGTTCTTGTACTCCTCGTAGTTTGCCAAACTGAATGTCGATCATATTGACTTCTCCCTCACATTAGATATTTCTATTGTAGGTTTTTGATTCGCTGGGGATCTAACACCTGTCACGTTTTCACGTACTGCCTGCACAAGATGATTCCAGTAATTCCATGAACAGAGACGACATGGAGCTTAAAAACATAGTTACACTCCATTCTATTTGTTGTAATCGCGGAATTTACTCTCTGTCATCCGACGTCGGGCAAATGAAGTATTTATTGGTTGCTAATCTGGAAGAACTTTTTACTGAATTACATTTTCGTACTTTGAGTGCAGTCATTCGAACTTGATCTATTTTAAATTATTATTACCTTGACTGGACAGGTGATATTAAGCCGTATTATCGGAACCTTATCGACACATCCAGATAGATATCTAATTGGTACGTTTTGTGCTACAGTTTTTGTATTCCACTTATCATAAGATTAGTTAGCTATAAAGGAGGGAGGACAGGATACCCTTATTAGTAACTTATTAACTTCACATTAATTTCAATACAATGGACCAAAGTCAAATTCTCGAACAGCTCCAGATATTTTTCCCTCTGGCTAAGTATACATCTGAAAATATTCATAGATACGTCGAGAGTGATGAACTCGATATTTCCGACAAATCTTTAGCAAATACGCTAAAAGGTGCTTTGTTAAATGAGTCTATTGTCGAAGTAGAATTAGATGGTTTTGAACAAGTATTTTTTTGTCGGGTTTTAGATAACCCTATTCTCGATGCAGAACCTGAGAGTCACGACGATCTGAATTTAAAAAAAATGAATAGTGAAACTGGTTCTTATTTAGATGACCATGATTCTTTGATCATCACTCCTCTTGAACCAAGTATGGGTAATTACCTTATCTCAGCCCATCCAAAATCTAATATTCCAGTATTATTAAGAATTATCTCTTCGGGTGATGCAATTGAATTAGGATGTTTTTTTGAACAACGAACATCTATTGGCGATATGCCTGTTCTTAAACTAACCTTTCCATTAGTTGCTAGGAAAACATCAAGTGCTAGAGAGTTTAGAGTAAAAGTACCTACAGGAATGAAATTCAAAGTCACAGTAGAAAGACCTAAAAGAAAGACAATAACGACAAAGCCATTAAATATCAGTCTCAGTGGTATGTCTCTAATTGACCCTATGGGAAGACAGACGAACTTTCAAATAGGCCAAAAGGTACTATGCGATCTGCAAATACCCAATGAAGATCCAATCTTGGTCGAAGCTTCAATAATGCATGTAACAAACCTACGTGATTCAATTGGAATTCAGCATTGTTTTGGTTTAAAATTTAATTTCACCAGACCGGCAATAAAATCTTCCATTGAAAAAATTGTCGCTCTTGTACAAAGAAAACATTTAAGAGAATTATCAAATATTGAGGAAGAATTTGGCGTTTATTATGACAAATAATAGAGCTGAATGAAAATACTTCCTATACCTATGAATCGGATGGAAAGGCGAACCTTCTTTCTCTAAACATTTGTCATGTATCTCCTGCAAACTGGTTTCGGAGACCACAGGCATCACTGAAGATTACACCGCATCTTCAGACCATTGCCAAGAGTTTCTATCATGAACCACATATACGCATTTTGAGTAGGGAAAGATAATCGGCGTAATAAGAAATAGATACAACCCAACTGGTAAGAAAATTGGCAATCATTCATGGAAAGATCTAATTTTTACTGGCGATTGGCCGATAAGATAGTAATGGATATCACCTATTGATAGGCACGATGATACCATCCTTAATGTAAGGATTTGATACGGTTGAAAATAAATGAGCTAGAACTCTTTGAGGGCAATTATGATCAAACAGAAATTGAAAAGTTTGCGGGTATCCGATGAAACAGGTAACGCATTCATCACTGTTGCGGATTTTCTCAATATTGACAAGAATGATCTTCTTGAGAAAATCATGGCATCGTACATCGAATCCGTACGGGTGGACATGATCGATAGAGGTGCCAAGCACCCTCAATTTGCTACGGAATATCCTTTTACACAGTAGTTATTAGTTAGTGCTCGACCGAAAACCACTATTATGCCAATTTCTTCGTTGACCTCAAATTTTAATCCTTAAAATACTCAATGTATTCCTCCGGTTAAAATTATCGCCCGCCTTGAACTCGACAGAATTTGCAGGTTTTCGCTCAGACACTACTCACATCTTTTAGGCCCTTGGTGGTTTCCTCTCTATATTGGCAGATCAAATCTTTGCTTTTTCAAAGTACTGTTTGAGATTCCATACTGTTTGAGATTCCATACTGTTTCAGTTTCCTGTAAATGGTAGGTCGACTGATGTCGAGCTTTGCTGCAGCCTGTCGAATTTTTCCGCCTAACTCATTAACGGTGGTAATCAGGATATCTCTTTCTATTTCTGCAAAAGTAAGGTTTTTAAAGGTCGTCAAATAATGAGTGTGATTTTCATGATTGATGTCCGATATACCAAAATGTTCGGGTATCAGGTTTGCTCCCTCGCAAATATGGACTGCACGTTCTACGGCATTTTCGAGTTGCCTGATGTTACCTGGCCAGTGATATTTTAGGATCGCGTTAATTGTCTCTTGGCTATTAAGCAATATCTTTCTGTCGAGCTCCAGTTCATGCCGGTGAATGAAATGTTGGGTAAGAGGAAGTATATCCTCTGGCCTTTCACGTAACGAGGGGATGTCAATTTTCAGGGTACAAATTCTGTAGTACAAGTCAGCGCGGAATTTGCCGTCTGCGATAGCTCGTTGTAGATCCAAATTGGTGGCTGAGATAATTCTGGCTCTGTTGCAAAAAATCTAAATATGCTGTGAAATCATTATACGTCATCAAGCAATAGGAGTCGTTATGAATGATTTCAAATGGAAGCACTTTCGTGGTGAGATAATTTTGGGTTGTGTACGCTGGTATTGTAAATACGGAATTAGTTACCGTGATCTAGAAGAGATGATGGTGGAGAGGGGTGTTGAAGTAGATCACAGCACCTTGTTTCGTTGGGGTCAACAATATGCCCCCGAAATTGAGAAGCGTATGCGCTGGTTCAACGGGGCTGGGCTTGGTGAAAGCTGGCAGGTTGATGAAACATATGTGAAAGTAAAGGGTAAGTGGAAAGACACTTGATTTCTACCTTTCCCACACTCGAATAGACCATCGTTAACGACATCCTCATCAACCGTATACAGTGAACTCTTCATCAGATCCGCGCCGAGCAAATCAGTGGCTTTCAGAGTTACAGTCTGCTCAAACTGTACCTGGTGGGATTGCCCACAGGCAATCCCACTGGTTAAGATCAGGCCAATCAGAAATAGTAACAATAGAGAAAAAGTTTTTCCAAACTCACATTTTTGACTAAAATTGTTTATGTATTGTGTCATATAAAGATCCACCTGAGTCTGTTGATTAAAACGATTAGTCTCTTACAACCAGTCTGTAACGGCTATTCCAACACCAATCCTGTTTACATAATTATCATAATCAATCAAACTTTCACCATAACCGGTGAAATACTGGACATAGCCCTTAAAGTATGGATAACCAAAAATTGGGAAACTCCAACTCAATTCAACAGCGCCATTCTCAAAACCTGATTCAATATTGTTGCGTGACATTACACTGAAGACATGTTCCTTCAATTTATACGCAACACGCAACTCTGAGTGCCCCAAAAAATCAGTGATATCTGAATTGTCATCATCTTCGTCATCCTCTGATATCCTGAACCAAGGTTTGAAGCTGAGAGCCAAATTACCCTTCTCAACTATGAAGTTTGCATAAACCCTATTCCAACTTCGGGAAAGGGTAGTTCCACGGCCATTAGATTGATGGACAATTCCGATCATGTTTGAGGTGTTAGTAAATCCCCAAAATTCCCACTTTGGATTAAATTGCACCCAACCTTCCGGCTCATGGTTTGTTTCCCTGAATGGAGCGGAACTCGAGTTATAAAGCTGCCAAAAAGATCTGTTCGTATATGCTCCGTAAAGATCCACAGTATCAAAGAGATTCACAGCTAGAGGAACTTTCATACTTATCTGAAATTGAGCTTCAGTGTCTTCAGCTTCAATAGACCCTTCACCATGTACTTCCTGGTATGCATCTGATTCATATCCATAAAAATTGTGCGCACCCAGCAGTATATAGTTCGGTTTATGGGCCATCAAAGTAAAGGGCTGCAGGATGTGTTCTTTATCCTGTCTCATTCTCTCTGAAACTACAGCTTCTTCTTTTTCTACTGCCTTGAACGTTCCAGCTTGAAGCTCTTTCTCACACTCCAGGCGCAGATCTCCTATGGTCATTGAAGCGGCTGCCTGCTGTACCTTCTCTGACATACATTCTGTAAGATCAACAGCCATACAGTTCTGTGATGTAACACCTCCTGTTACCAACAGAAAACCAAATGTCCAATTCAGTAACTTTTTCTTTTTCATGCAACTCCCCTTCTCCATTAAAATTAACATTTTCATGCCCCTATACATATAAGTTGAGCATCAACTAATTCCTTAAAAAATTAATTCCCATCCATACACGGATACAGTCGCGACACGACATGTTCAGTTATCTTCGAAACTCCCCCCCAGTGCAAGATGGAGATTTACTCTGTTCACCAGACGCTGGCCGACAATGTCCATTTCAGCAATGCGCGATGAAATCCATTTATTCTCAACGGTAAAAACATCAAGCAATGTAATTTGACCAATCTCATACTGCTGTAGGGTCTGATCTAGGGCTTTTTTGTTTTCTCGTACTTCGAGTTTAAGATATTCCTCTCGCATAAGGAGATGTTCTTCAGCAGCCAGAGACTCCTCTACCTCTTTAAAAGCATTAAGAGCTGTTTGTGCGTATGCAGCAATAGTTCCATTCTGTTCGGCTGTGGCTTTATCCACTTCAGCTTCTATAGCTCCACCTGTATAAAGTGGACCAAAAAGGCCAGCACTTAACCCGGCAATTGCATCATTGATGGAGTTTAAGCCAACTCCTATAGAAAAACTAAATTGAGGAAGATGGAGAAGTTCTGCCTCTTTCTGTTTATAAAAAGCCGCTGCCACCCTGTGCTCAGCTGCGATAAGGTCAGGTCTGCGCTCTAAGATTGCAGAGGGAATACCTGCTGGAATGGCAGGTGGTACTGCGACAAGCTTATTAATTGTTTTTAGTTCAGCAGATGGATAACGACCAAGTAACAGTTCAAGGCTGCGAAGGGCTTTTTCGGAGGCTGATAATGCATCCCTTGCGGCTTCACCCGCTGATGCCGCTGCCCCACGAGCCAAATGAACATCCCTCTCTGTTCCTTTGCCTATTTCCTGCATCGCAACAGCAACCTTCAACCGCTTTTGTTGGAGTTTCACGATATCTTCAGCAAACTGATGCTGGAACTTTGCAGTATTTGCCATAAACCAGCCGTTAGATACAGCTGCGACAAGAGATTGCCTGGCAAACTGATAATCCGATACTGTTGCAGCTGTTTCCTGCTCAGTACCGGCAATATCCGTTGCTATACGCCCCCAGACATCAGCCTCCCAAGATATAGCCAGCCCGGCAGCACCACCTCCCTGCCCGGAGCCTCCTCCTTCATATTCCGTGTCAGTATAGCCTCCTCCATAACCAATTGTTGGCTTAAGACCTGCCTCTGCCTGCCTGGTTAAGCCATTGGCCTGATCAACCTTTGCTTTGGCAATTTTAAGACTTGGATTTGCAATAAGTGCCTCGGCTGTAAGTTCGATCAATGTGGTGTCATTAAAACTTTTTATCCATCCATCATCCACCACACCCAGCTCAGCCGTTGCAGCAAAACTATCTGGTACCCGCTCTTTCACCACATCACCTTTAATTGATGCCGTGGCCTCCTCCTGAGTCGCTACAGGTCCTGCACACCCATTGAGAAAAAGCACTGCTAATCCTGTCGTTAAGCCGAGTACGAGAGTGCCCCTACTGTTCTTAATATTCATTATTTATTGATCCCTGAGTAATTAATGAAAATGGATAAAGTTACGCCAGCTTTCTACGCGCAATAATATTCTTCGCAAAATTTGAATATGATGGGCTCGGTGACTATAGAGTGCCACAACAGCATCACTTCCCATGGGAATATAGAATTCGCTCAAATCATCTTCAAAAGTCAAAATTACAGGAATCTTTCCAGGGGGTAGTTGCTTGGTGAGTGATACCATATCTCTACCTACAGACAGTTCACCTTCAGCAAGAGCGGGCAGAAGCTTAGAAACCTTAGCTTGAAATACCCTGCCAGGTATACCTGGAAAAATAACTTCAGCCTCATTACCTACTCTGATATTTTGCATTGGCTCTTGGTTAAACCCTGCAATAAACGTCTCTGTATCGGAATTTACAAAGGTCATAACCGGAGCCATCGGTAATGGAACAGCCATCTGCCCAGGACGCATCACAAGATGTGTAACATACCCTTTGCCTGGTGCTCTTACGACACAACTATCCAGATTAAACTGCGCTGTTTCCAGTTGACCTTGAAGGCTTTTGACCTCCTTTTCATACAGGTCAATATCGAACTTAGCACCACCTGCAAGTTTAACGAGTTTGCGCGAGTCCTCTAACCGCTTTCTGGAAAAATCGAGTTCGGCCTGAAGTGTATCAACCACCCCCTGATATGGGACAGGGTCAATTTTGAACAGAACGTCACCTTTTTCCAATAGAACGTTAGTTTCTACCGGAATTTCAATTACTCGTCCGCGAACATTGGAAACAATATCGGTTGAGATGAAATAGCTTCTGCCAACCTTGGAAGCGGGATGGAAATATGCCATACTCATTAATATCCCTCCCAGCATGACCACAGCACCAAGAAACACTGTTGTAATTGTCCACTGATTTATCGGGATTTTGAATATTTTGATTATGATCCAACAAAAAGAAAAGTATATAGCTAAAAGTATAACTTCCATGCTTATGCCTCCTCAGACAGTGACTGCTGCTTATTCTCAGACATGGCGTTAAGCTTTTCTTCAAGAGCTGCCACTCGTTCCTTCAAAGTAACCAACTCATCGCTTGCTTCATCATTAACGAGAGCCTCTTTCTCTTTTGCCGACATCCCCCAACCTTCTTCATGGGAATATAAAGTGGCCCAGATCCATAGAAACGGCCATAGCGCATGCATGAGGAAGAGACTGACCCAACCGGCTGTGTGAATTGCATGTAAATGCGGATGATTACGTTTTTTTGCAATAAGATATGGAATGTCATGTATATAAATTATTGCGTATATGAAAGTTATTGCCACTGTGATTAAGATACCCAGTGCAACATAATCAAGTACCCTGCCGTCCATGTAAATCCTCCTTCCAAAAGTAATAATAATAAAGTCAAAACAACGGACTAAAAAAAGACCGCCGAAATATCGTCACAAATTCTTCTTTAATATCCAATACAAAATTCATAACACCATTTGGTGTCCAGATCTCAGACATTAGCTGATGTACCTTTGGCCCGCATAAAGTATAAAATGCCTTAAAGAAAGAACTCCAGCGAGGCTACAGCAAGCCACAATGACAGCAGTCACACGAGAGTGCTGTATCGATGCAGGTAGCAGCATAGACAAAAGCGGAACACCAAAACCTACAACGACCACTCCAACCCAGAAAACCAACGCCCAGATCCCTACTGTGAGACTCGCAAGTGCCTCTACTGCAACTCCCCCACGAAAATATAAACCTACAAAAATTAGAATAAGAAAAAGTGTCTCCAAACTTATCACAGGCAACTCCAATTTATGCATTGCGTGACATTGAGGATCGTCCGGTTTTGCGCTAAAAAAGAGAATGGAAACAAGGTTGTTAGCTGCTGCTCCTGCTGATAAAGCTGAAATCAGGAAAAGTGCAGGAAGAACAGGCGTGTTGAGCAAGGGGTACGAATTCATCGCTGAGAGTAGAAATCCGGTGTAAATACCAACGATAAACGCCATAATAACCAGAAACATCTCAACTGGCTTACGTATACCAACAAGCGTTTTCATAAGAGCAGGTGGAATGGGCAAAATGCTGAGCTCTTCACGAAAAACAATAAGAGCATATGCAAATGCCAGTGGCGTATAGATAAGCAGAGCTATTACACCTAGTGCCATAACTGAGGTGAAATTATATTTAATCAGAATGACCCAGAAATTTAACGGCTTGGTCAGGTCTAAAACCAAACAGGCAAGTCCCAGGCAAATTATCAGAGGAGCGATAAGGACTGCCGCTTTGAGAATGGGTTTCTCAACACCATCCTCGCTGGGTTTTTTATCGTTCCAGCGTAGACCAATACCAATCAAAATACTTCCTGCCGAGAGACCGGCTAGAAAAAGATACACAGCAATGACCCAGTTCCAGACCACCGGATCGTACTGAGCCATACTTCCCCAAATATTATCCATGATTAATCCCTCCTCGTTTTGTTGGGATACGGTACATTCGTGGTTTTGTGCCTAAATCAGGTTTATTCTGATAGGTTATTTCCGTGTGTAATAATTTAACCACGTCACTCTTTGGATCGTTACTGTCTCCAAAGGTCAGAGCCCTGGTCGGGCAGACATCAACACATGCCGGAGGCTTATCCCGTTTAAGCCGGCTCTCTTTACAGAAATTACATTTATCCGCTGCTTTTGTTATTGGATTTACAAAACGAACTTTGTAGGGACAAGCGGCAAGACAGTACAAGCACCCCACACACAGTTTTGTCTTAACAGAAACGATGCCATCTTCTCCGACATAAGAAGCCCCTGTCGGACACACTTTGACACAGGGGGCATCTTTACACTGTTGGCATGACACCCGCTGATATTTGAAATAAAGATCAGGGGTTGCTCCGTGAGGACCTTCGATATGTACTTGCAGGCGTGACACCGTTTCAGGAACCTCATTTTCACTCCGGCAGGCAATACTGCACGCCTGGCAGCCGATACAGCGTCGTTCATCGTGAATCATTACGTAATTTGTTTGCATTCAATCCTCCTTATGCCTTGTCCACTTTAACGCCAGTGGTATGCACACTCATACCGCATACAGGAGCAGTAACATCTGGCAACAGATGCCCACAGTGAATGCCGCGATTATATGCACGCTTCAACTCTTTATTTTTAGAGCCAAAGCCCATATATGCAAAAACTGTATCCTGGCGAATCCCTGGTGTCACAAGGGCTTTCCCTTCCTCACTTCCTCGTTCGTTGCTAATGCGAATATTATCTCCAGTTGTGATATTTAGGCTCCCAGCGGTAGCTGGGTGAATCCACAGACTGCAATCAGGCATCAAGCTGTTGAGAAATGGTATGTTTTGGGTTGCGGCGTTAGTGTGTACAGCAACTTTTCCTTGGATAAAAAATAGTTCGTCATCTTTTTTCAGCTTCACCTCCCGGTAGCGAATGACTCCCCGTCCTGGTGCCATCTCTTCAATGTACGGTGAGCTCAACTCAATTTTTCCGCTAGGGGTAGGAAAGGATAATGCACTGGTGTAGGTTCCATCAGAATCAGGGACACGGCCATGGGGATAGTTTTTACTGAACTCCTGAACCATTTCCTTCTCTCTTAACAAAAGAGGTACCTTCCCATATTGCAACCAGCCTTCTTGCTTTAATCGGCTTAATTCCGCTGTGTCGTTTTTTAGTTGGCCAAGCTGAAACTTCTCCATGTCCTCCCACGTGTAATTGTCACCCAGTCCCATTTTAAAGGCCAACTCTCGCCATATTTTCCAGCAAGGTTTGGTGTCTCCAATGGTTTCAACCACTGGTTGGCGAATGGAGTACGTTGGAAATTTGGAAGAATAGTCAAAAATGGCTTCTTCTCTTTCCAAATACGTTGATTCAGGTAGAACAATATCTGCCATAGAGGCCGTTTCAGAAATATAGACATCGCACACAACAACCAGCTCCATCTCTTTCAAAACCTTTTCGACTTTCGTACGGTCGGCCATGGTCTGCATCGGATTAGATCTGGTAATAACCCACCCTTTAAGGGGGTACGGATTGGAGTCAATTGCTGCATCAAGCACGCTTTGATAAATGCCGCCAAGTGCCCCTATAAGAGAGAATTGTTTATCAACCAGATCAATACGTTTTTTCGAAATTTCTGGCAGTTTTGCATTTGGATTGACAAGTTCCGGTGCAACATCTTCCCCCGCTAATTCATTGTATTTTTGAGCATTAACTCCAAAAAACAGTCCACCTTTACGTTCGATATTCCCCATCAAAATATTAATGGCAAAAAGAGCACGGCGAAGTTCAAATTCTTCTGTAGTGAAAGTTGAACGGTGACCAAAATCGACAAGGGCATGGGGGGCGTGGGAGGCAAGCTCATGGGTTATACGTTCAATATCTGTGGCCTTAACATCACTAATGTTTTCTGCCCACTCTGGAGTGTATTGCTTCACCTGATCCACAAATTCGTTATACCCATCTACGTATTTGGTAACAAAATCATGATTAACAAGATCATCCCTAATCAGCACATGACACATTGCCAGAGCTACCGCGATATCAGTTCCTGGCTTGATTGCGAACCACTCATCAGCTTTATCAGCGACTATTGAAAACCTTGGCTCGAAGACGACGAGCTTTGCTTTTTTGTCGACCTGGGCTTTCATCATGGCCCGGGTTTCCACCATTTCTATTCCTTCATATAAATTGTGCCCGAAGTTCACTATGTATTTTGAATTACCAATATCGAGTTTAAGGGGCGCTTTACCAAAAATTGCTTTACTCGCAACATAGGGACCGCCTGGACAGGTTGAAATATGAGTAAACACGCTTGATTGGTTTGACCAGACGATCAGGGTCATAGAGTAGACTGTGTCCTGAACCACCCCGGGCGCAAACACTACCTCCAAAGGCTTCAGCCCTCTCATTCCCACTAATAGAAACATTTTTATCGTTGACGAGTCGCGCTGAAATAGGACAACGCGTAGAACACATTTCACAAATGCTATGCACCTCACCTTCTTTTCCTTCCAAGGGCACTGCATACAGTGTTGCGAGTGTCCCAGGTATTGCATGAGCAAGTGCGCAATAGGCTCCACCTACACCTGCACTTTTGAGGAACGTTCTTCTATTAAGCTTCATAAATTTCTCCTGGACTCTCTGGGTTGAGTTCTTTGGCTCGTTGTACTGTTTCCAGAAATAGGATTATTTGATTCTTATCAACAACGTGAGACTCCCCTCACTATTAAGGGCAATCATTGGAGCTCCTTATTTTTTCAATAGTTTCAATGCCAGTTGAACCTGAAATGGTGTCAAATATGATCTCGGGCTGTTGAAATGACATCTCCAAAACAAGTAACAAGTTACGATAAATATTCGAGCGAATGTGAAGGGTGAGGCTGCTATCATTGTCCCACTTTGTCTGGAGCATCAATACGTTATTGTCCTCCAGATCCTTATATATCGAGTAACTAATACAGCCCGGTACGTCTCTGGTTTGTAGTCCAATAGATCTGATAGTTTTCAAAGCATCGTTTTGCTTTTCGACCGGTATTGCCATCCTTATGGTTGAAAGAACCATATTTTTCTCCTCCCGTTTTCACTGATCAAAATTCACAATCGAAGTGAATATATTCTCAAAAAGGTTGAGTTCTCAGCCACTATTACAGTTGTTACATTGAGTTCAGTTTCAAACCTTTTTGCTCATCTATAGTAGACAGAAACGACAGTTAATAATGTTTGTATCGAATCTACTGATGCGATTTACATGCCAGTCCAAAGACTACTATGGAGACGTCGTTAACGGTTTGTGTTTAGGCCTTTTATCGAGACTAGATCAATTAAAAAAAGAACAAGTGAGAGGTGAATTGTCTATATATCGCCAGAATGGCAATATATAGACATTATAAATCTGTTCGGTGTATTCCTAATTTTTTCATTTTGGAGTGGAGTGTCGATCTTTTCAGGCCAAGGATTTCAGCGGCACCGTTTCGTCCAGCTATACGCCAACGAGTTTGTTCCAAAACAGCTAAAATTTCCCTGCGTATGATATCGTCAAGATTGCCGGTGGGCTTGGCTGGTTCAATAATCGAATTTTGCGGAAGCTCAACCACCAAGGTTTCGTCTTTTGTGAGGATCATACCTCGTTCAATGATATTCCTTAGTTCTCTTACGTTACCTGGCCATGAGTATGATTGCAGGGCCTGCATGGTTTTATGAGGAATTTTTTCGATCTGTTTACCCATTTTCTTACCAAATTCTCTGGTAAAGGCACGAGCGAGAAGAGGAATATCTTCTGAACGCTCATTGAGGGGTGGGATCAAAATAGGAAATACATTCAGTCGATAATAAAGGTCTTGCCTGAACTTTCCTTCCTTCACCTCTTGTTCAATCTCTCTGTTTGTGGCGGCAATGATACGGACATCTATATCCAGGGGAGTTGTTGAACCCAGGCGTTCCAGTTGACCTTCCTCAATGACTCGCAGGATTTTGCTTTGTAAATCAAGAGGTAACTCGCCGATCTCATCGAGAAAAAGTGTTGATCCATCGGCGAGTTCAAAGCGACCGATCATCTTGGTCATAGCACCGGTATAAGCGCCTCTTTCTCTACCGAACAGCTCGTTTTCTATTAAGGATGGGGGAAGAGAGGCACAGTTGATCGTGACCAACGGACGATCTTTTCGCAAACTCATATTGTGGATAGCACGTGCGAGCAATTCCTTTCCTGTTCCAGTTGCCCCAAGGAGGAGAACAGTCGAGTCTGTTTCAGCCACCTGCCTGGCCTGCGAAATGATATTTTTTATAGCATTACTTTTTCCTAGAATTTCTGAGTTTTCCGCAAGAAGTTTGACTTCTTCCTGTAGGTAAACATTTTCTTGTTCGAGCCGTTTTTTAAGATCTTCTATTTGATTCAGTCTTTCTTCTAACTGTTTCTCCATCAATTTACTTGCACTAATGTCAAGCGACACGCCAAGTAAACTTTTAGGCCTTCCTTCTAGGCCTGAATCCCGTTGTCCACGGGCAGATATCCATCGGATTTTTCCTTTCGGAAGCACAACCCTGAACTCGCAAGAAAAATGTTCCCCTGTTTGGATAGCCTCCTCTACGATCTGTTTAACCCGCTCACGATCTTCGGGATACATCACATTGTAAAAGCTAGAATCGTTTAACTTTTCGTCCGGAGTAAGATGTAACAACTCCCTTATTTTATCAGAGACCCAGACAGCCCCTGTGTCAAGCTCCATATTCCACAAACCAGCTCCAGCAGCATTTGTCGCGAGAATCAATCGTGCCTCACTTTCGTATAAAGACATTTCAGTCTTTTTACGAGCCAGTGTGTTGGAAAACACTTGTGCTAGAAGTGTGCACCCTTTGACCACTCTTTCGGACCAGTTATTTACATGGTGCATGGTAGCAAAGGTCAACACCCCAAAAACAGGCCCCTTTCCCACTGATAATGGAACATAAACACCAGACTTGGCACCGTACAAACTGAAACTTTCTCTGTCTCGCTCTGCGTCTTCCGGTAGATCTGTCATTTTAACAACAGTGACTGTTTCACCGCTGATGACCTTTTGGTATACCCAAGGAAAGAAATCATTAACATCCATCCCCTTGACAGGTGGCCGACTTCCTTCGGGTTGATAAATGTGCGTTAGTTGCATCGTCTCAGTTTTCTGGTCTAAATCCTGCCATAGTGTTGAGCGATCAAGATCAAGAAAGTTACAGATGCGTTGCTGAGCAGCTCCAATCTCGTCGTCGATCTGTTGAACAGGGAGATTGATAAATAGTGTTGATATTTCAGCAAGCAGTATTTCGAATTGCGCCTCAGAGAAGAGATCATCTTTAGGGTTAATCTTTCGTTGACTCATATTTCCCTTCTATCAGTATTAGGCTAAGTATGAACAAGGTAGCTCTTAGGTCTTTTCATTGTCATACGCGCTATGAGTAGAGACCATCGATTTACAATAACAAATTCCTGTTAGCATTGCTGCATTGAGATTTGTCAGGTTATACTGTTTTTGTACATCGACGTTGCATCAAAGTAGCCAAATTCCTGGCGGTTTGGCACCTTCCCCAGGATCCTCGGCAGTAAAATTGACACTAACAAGATGTATCTCGCAGGATACTGCGAGATCTGGGGTACGAAACCAGACAGGGACTAGAATTTAGTAAATGATTTGGTCAATCATTGGTTAGTGAAGAAATTGAACCAATTGCAGGTAATTCATCTTGCGTAGAAGCATTTAACAAATCTGAGATTTGGTAGGGTGTTGATTTTACTTGTAGAAACTGAGACTTGATCGGACGTTTTTGCCAGACAGGTTTTGATTACGTCTTACAGATCATCAAAACGATAGTGCTGAACAGGGTGGAGATTGTGTTGTGCTATCAACACCCAACCCTGACAACATTTTTTACATACGAGAAGGCGAATCTGAGGCCGTTATTTAATCCAGCCCCAGGTTCACAGATACAGGAAACACCTTTCGATACAGCATGCACCAACATTGATTATCTTCGTTGTGGCAATGTTAAGTTCAATGATAAATTGCTGACATTACGTGATCATGAATCAACTTAAACTAAGCGTATACCGACAGCCAGTTAACCTTGCCTCATAACACCTCTAATCTCCCGCTCTACATTGATACGGGACTGGACGATGGCAGAATTAAAAAAAACTAATCCGCAGAAAGAATGTCAATCTAAGACTCCCCCTACTGGCACAGAGTGGATAGCACAGTCAATGAAAAGCTATTATCTCTCTTAATACATATCGCTTCTTTCGATCCAAAATCTTTGTCACCGCTAATATCCGTAATCAATCAATTTTCATTAAATAGTGGCAAAAAATTATTCCTTGCATGATAATGATAGAATCGAAGTGGAACAAAAAACAGCGGGGACAATACAGCAGGTGCCATACTTGCGCTAAGTCCCACCCCCGCCTGGGAGATATCGCTTTTTTTTCAAATGCCACTAAAGAACAATCGTTGTAGCAAAGAAAGGTTGATATCCAACCCGCTTGAAGCAACGTAAACAGGGAGATAAAAGAAATTTTGTCTGAGTTAATAAAACTTTACCCCTACGAAATTTATATTGGTGTCGTTGTTTTCGCGATGGTGGTGTCTCCTTTGCTCCAGACTCTCTTCAATCGAGTAGTTTTCAGGATAGCCATGCGCACGGAGTCCGTAATTGATGATCTCCTAATCGATGCGCTCCGCCCATTCCGTTTCATTTACGCACTTCCGGTCGGACTTGCATTCTTCCTGGCGCACATGGTCGGCCCTTATGCTTATCAGGCTCGATTGGTGTCGGGCCTGATTCTGGTTTATTTCGTTGTTGAGACAGCGATTAAACTGTTGAACGGCATCGCCGGGATTATTCGTCATAAGTCGGGAGCAAAGGGGGTCAGTTCTACAGGCTACATTGACATATTGAAGATAGTGGTGATCCTCGCTGGTATCGCTTTTGCTGCGTCGATTTCAATCGAAACTGATATTTTGACTCTCTTAAGTGGTCTCGGCGCTGCCGCAGCTATTCTCGGTTTCATCTTCAAGGACACGCTTCATGCAATTTTTGCGAGCATAAAAATTGCCTCTTGGAACCTTATCCGGGAAGGAGACTGGATTGCCGTGCCAAATTTTAACGCGGATGGTATTGTGGTACATATCGGATTATACGATATAAAGGTGCGCAATTGGGATTTGACAACCTCGTTGATCCCCACCCACAAGGTCCTGGAGGTAGCGAATACCAATTTCAGCAGCATGCAGGTGGAAGCTCGGGCTCGGCGAATTCAAGAGAAATTTCTGATCGATATTGAAACAATTCGGATATGCGACCGCCCTCTTCTCGAGAAACTCTCCCAAATAGAACTGATTTCAGACCTCGTTGCTGAAAAGTTGGAAATCCTCGGTGATTTAGTCGACCCAACCGTAAATGCTGGATGCGTCGCCTCGGTATCAACCAATTACGAACTATTTAAGACCTATGTTGAGCGTTACCTGCAGACCCGTGACGATGTGCACCAGAAACAGAATTTCATTCTTATAAGAACTCTGGCACCAACTCACCACGGTCTCCCACTGGATATTTTTGCTTTCACACGAGAAACAGACTTGGTTGGTTTCTCGAATATACAAACAAGTATTTTTGATCATTTCATAGCGATGATCGTTCTATTTGATCTTCGGCTTTATCAGATCCACATGGAAAAATGATAGGATGGCGGTAAGTTTCTCTGCCGACTTGTTCTTCAGGTGAGTGTGCCATGACCTTCTCCAACCTCAAAATTAGCACCAAACTTCTTATTGTTCTGGTCGCCTTTACCGCCTCATCTATCGGCGTATTCGGCATTATTGAGTACCGGGAAGCAAAAGAGGCGCTACGCCAACAAGCGTTCAATCAATTGACAGTTATACGTGAAATGAAGGGCCAGCAAGTAGAGGACTACTTTGCGACAATATCAAACCAGATCCTAGCCTTCTCGGAAAGCCGCACCGTCCTTGAAGCGATGCAGGCGTTCAGTGAAACCTTCAAGGCACTCAAAGCCGAGGCCATGGCCGACCACGGATCGGAAAAGGCAGTTGACCCAGAACTTCTCGCCTATTACCAAAACGAATATTTCACTCGTCTCAAACCCAATACAATCGACGAACTCAATGGTATTGGGGTGGATAACTTCATTCCCAAGACGCCACAAGCGAGACACCTCCAGGAGCTCTACCTGGCCGAAAACCCGAGTCCTGCTGGTAAAAAAGACAGGCTTGACGATGCAGGTGACGGCAGCGCTTACAGTTCTACACACAAAATTTACCATCCGATCATCCGGAGTTTCCTGGAACGGTTTGACTACTATGACATTTTCTTGATCGATCCCGAAACCGGTGAGATAATCTATTCGGTCTTCAAGGAAGTGGATTATGGGACGTCTCTGTTGACTGGTCCGTACAAGGATACAAACCTTGCCAGGGTCTTCCGCACTGCTCGGAATTCTTTTGCCCGAGATTTCGTGATACTGGAGGATTTTGAACCCTATTTCCCCTCTTATAACTCACCCGCTTCCTTTATTGGATCTCCCGTATATGACGGTGACGAGAAAATAGGTGTTCTGGTGTTCCAAATGCCTGTCGACCGCATCAACGATATCATGACCAGTCAACAGGCCTGGAAAAAAGTAGGCCTGGGAGAAAGCGGTGAGACGTATATCGTTGGAGATGATTTTCTTATGCGCAATCAGTCGCGATTCCTGCTTGAAGATCGAGAAAATTACCTCTCTATGATTCGTTCCATCGGCGTTCCAAGCGATACGATTCGTCGTATTGAAACCTTCAACAGTTCCATCGGACTGCAGAAGGTTGAGACACAAGGAACCCGAGACGCCCTGTCCGGAAATGCTAAAACAGAAATATTCCCCGACTATCGCGGTGTGCCAGTTCTGTCGTCTTATCGCCCACTCCGTATACCCCACGTTTCTTGGGTTATTCTGAGTGAAATTGACACAGCCGAAGCTTTCGCACCTGTGGAATCGTTTAAAATACGGATGCTTCTGTTGGCTGGGTTGTTTCTGTTGTTAATCTCTGGAATCTCGTTTGTTTTTGCGAAAAAAATGACCCAACCAATTAAGGTCCTAACTGCTAAGGCTGAGAGTCTTGCGAAAGGTGACCTTGGCATCACTATCGACACGAGTGGTGGTGACGAAATCTCGCACCTTGCCAGAAGCTTCGATGTTATGCGTGAAGCATTGCATGAGTTGATCGAGGGACTGGAAACAAAAGTCGCTGAACGCACTCAAGAACTTCAGGATAGCGAGATGCGTATCCGTGCCATCATAGAAAATGCGGCTGACGGCATTATAGTCATTGGCGAGAACGGTGTGGTTCAAAGCTTCAGCCCTGCAGCCGAACGGATTTTTGGCTATACATCTGATGAGGTCATAGGCGGAAAAATCGATTTGCTCATGCCCGAACCCATGCGGAGTGAGCACGACGGTTATCTCAAGAACTACTTTGAAACTGGCGAGAAGCGAATTGTCGGCAAGAACCGTGAAGTAATCGCATTGCGCAAAGACGAAACCAGGTTTCCAATCGAACTTGCCGTTGGCGAAGTCCTGCTCGAAAGCGAGCGCATTTTCGTTGGCATTGTCCGTGACATCACGGAACGTAAAGTAGCTGAGAAGGCTCTTGCCCATCAATTAGCTTTAATCGAGGCGCTGGTCGATACATTGCCCAACCCGGTATTCGTGAAGGACCTAGAAACACGATATACGATTTTGAATAAGGCCTTCTTGGATGCGTTTGGTTATATGCGTGATGACCTGATAGGCAAAACCATAATGGACCTCGACCCTCTTTCCACTGGTTTACAAAAAGAACTGCAGCACGAAGCCGAGGATCTCATCCGTACGGGTGGCATGGTGCACAATGAGTCAACCTATCAATATGCCGATGGCAAAGATCATGATCTGCTCTGTTGGAAGACCGCTTTCAAGTTGAGCAACGGTGATATCGGTGGGCTCGTCGGTATTCTCGTCGACATCACGCACCAGAAGGAACTTGAGCGCCAGTTGTCTATTGCTAACAAGCGGATGGGTGACGAACTCAACATTGGTCGACAAATCCAGATGAGCATGATTCCGCTCACCTTCCCACGTTTTCCAGAACATAAGGACATCGACGTCTGGGCATTTATACGCCCTGCCCGTGAAGTGGGAGGAGATTTTTACGATTTCTTCTTTATTGATGAACGATTGTTCGC
Organism: Desulforhopalus sp.; assembly: GCA_047622095.1. Lineage (GTDB taxonomy): Bacteria > Desulfobacterota > Desulfobulbia > Desulfobulbales > Desulfocapsaceae > Desulforhopalus_A. The sequence continues at coordinate 1,949 of JBLHNU010000056.1, read as the reverse complement.
TTTCGTTGTTGCCGACGTCTCAGGCAAAGGTGTTCCGGCTGCTCTTTTTATGGCGGTCGCGAAGACTTTGCTTAAGTCGAATTCCCAGGACACGCAGTCGACGGCCAAGATAGTGAAGCGAACAAATACTGAGTTGAGTATGAATAACGATGATTGTATGTTCATCACTGCGATTTTCGGCATTATAGATACCAAAACAGGAAAGTTAACCTATACCAACGCTGGACATAACCCCCCTTATCTAATTTCACCAGACGGTGCTGTAAACGCCCTTACCGAGCTCCATGGGCCTATGGTCGGAGTAATGGAAGGTGCCTCTTATGATGAGACGGAACTCACTCTCGGTGTAGACGACAAGTTGGTACTGTACACCGATGGTGTAACTGAGGCGTTCAACACCAATGGAGAGCTTTTTGACGAGAAAAGATTATACGAGTTTTTGATTCGTTCAGGAAAGCGGGGCACAAAGTATATTGTTGATGGACTTGTTCAGGAAATTGATGGTTTTGCCGGAGAGATGGAACAGTCTGATGATATTACGGTATTCTGTTTGCGAAATGTGGCATGGGACGTAAGAGATGAGAGAGCGACGATTGAACTTCACCTGGTAAACGATAAGATCGAGATAGATCGTTGCTTGATGTCACTTAGTGAGTTCTGTGATCGATTTGACCTACCGTCTGAAATTAGAAACGATATCGGAGTTGTTTTGGATGATTTACTTAACAACATCATCAGCTACGCCTTTGAAGACGATGAAGAACACCTGATTGAGGTCTCCCTTTCAACCGATCAACAGCGGTTTATCGTTACGGTCAAAGACGACGGCGTTGAATTCGACCCATTCCTTTTGGAGGTGCCCGATATTGACAGTGTCCTCAGTGACCGTCAGGTTGGCGGATTGGGAGTCCATTTGATTCGTAGCCTCATGGATGACTTCTCGTATCGGTGCATAGATGGGAAAAACGTAACCATATTAATGAAGAGGATGGGCAAATGATTGAACAAAAGATATTTCAACTTTGTCTGCTTGGAATCAACAATAGGGAGGCAGTAAAATGCATATGGAAGTAACTTCTAAATCCTCGGAAAAGGTGATCGTTATCTATGTCGACGGTGACCTTACGACAAACTCCAGCCCAGAAGTGGAAGCCGAGATCGAGGTGATATTGGAAGGCACAGAAAAGAATGTGATTATAAATATTGAGAGAGTTAATTTTATAGCTTCGACAGGAATGCGAATTATTTTGACCCTTGGGAAACGTCTGAATAGCAAAGGTCTAAAACTAACCGTATGTTCCATGAATTCGAGCACGAAATCAGTTTTTGAAATGTCAGGTTTTTCGAAAATCATTCCCATTTTCGAAAGTGAAGAAAAAGCACTCGCTGCCTTATCATAAAAGCTTAGGTTTGGTTTTTGTGAATTTTTCCAGACCCCTATTTTTGAGATGACCGGCTTATTGCAGTTGGAACCTGTGTTTGAGAGTAACTGTTCTATACTATATGAACAGTCCAATCAGACCTTATTTCTACATCTCTTAACCGGTTGTGTGCCTACCTCTATTTGAGATGCCTACTGATAGTCTGCAGGGACACACGTTATCGCAACGGTAGAGGATATTATTGGCAATATTAACCATTTAAGTAAATCTACAAGTTTACACTCTTCCTGTACACGTAATACGTGGTCATACCCAGAAACACCACCAGAAATGGAGCATTCTAAAGGCAGAGAGTCGAGTCGCCCGGGGGAATCTCACCCCCAGGCTCTCACAGAATCGTACGTGACACTCTCATGTCATACGGCTCTTCATGTCCACCCATTCTAAGGGCTTTGCATTACTTTGAGGTTCCTCCCATCGCTGGTTGACCAATAAGTAACTTCAGACATGTTACCCCCTTCGCTCCACCTCCATTACAGTGGCTTCATCACTACTACGAGGTAATCC
>JBLHNU010000055.1:0-37731 GCA_047622095.1 Desulforhopalus sp. | reverse complement strand
ACAATAATATGAACAGATCGAAGTAGCAGGCACGTAGTAGCCGCGTGCGGCAAGGCGTCAAATGAAAGACGAGCTATGGGAGTTTCTGTTTTTGTATTAGAGGAACCGGTCTACTCGACGTTGCAGGATTTCTGAAATGGTTAACATTGCCAACATTAGCCTTTACCATTGCGAGAAAGTCCCTTGCGACCCGAGGCGACCAACTCAAGCGATGGGAACGTCCGAATTCCTGTTCCATAAAGATTAGGAACAGAGACAAATCTCTCAGTTGCTCTTTTTGTGAGCGAGGCGAGGCGGTTACTTGGGTGGCAAAATAGATGGCCGACCAGCGGTGCAAATCATCCTCAGTTTAGGTCATCGGTACCGGAATATTCTTAGGTGTAGTGTTTTGTGAAGAATGATAATATACGCTAACCAACTGACGTGGTATAAATTTCGTGTGCACGATATTTCCCACCTGAAATACCCAAAGATACTCAACAAAATGAATACTTGTGAATGTAATTTGTTTTGGCTTAATCCTTTTGTTTGAAAAAACTTAATCAGTCATTAGAATCTCAAGCTAGGGATGACAGATCTATATCGAAATAAATTACAAGACATTAACAATGACATCTTTCAAAAATGTTTTATCTACAATGTTTCAGTGGCTTAAGCTTGTGCCATCAGTCCTATGGCTTGTTTACCTCATCTATTTCTATTCTGAAGACGGATCAGAAGTTACGACCACTAGCTGCCATCGAGCTAAGAATTACATATGAATTATTGTAATGATATAAACATCACAATCACGGAATATAGATATGGATTGAGATTTTCTACGGGATAACAACTTTTCATTAAGAAAATCTCATCCGAAATTTAAAGGAAGAATTCACCGAGCCTTGGGAGATACTTGTATATAAGTGAATTTTAATGATTTATATTACTATAATCATGAGGATTTAATATTATTGTTTCATTGCGAGCTATTGTCCATCAGTAAGCAGCTCTGTCTACGAACTCTTTTCGATAATTGTGACCTCGAGCCCGCCTTAAGCTGCTCTCTGGGAATGTGCTCCAAAGCTCTTTGTTTCACCTCGCCTGGAGGGCATGTCTCGTCCAATCGCTTTTATCAGTGCTGGACCAAAGGAGAGCTTCAGATAATATCTTCTTTTCTAGGAGACAACCAGCACTGATGGACGTAGTCTGATTTGATGCTAATTTCTAGCCAAACCAAAAGTGCTGTTTCCCCAGCCAATCCCAAAACTGAAAATGTCTACTTCCAGGATACTCTGAAAATATTTAAATTAGGTATGTTCAATGTTTGCTTGAGTGCGCCGATGGAACTGTTGCTTCGTGAAGTGCTTACTTTACGTAATGTTACGGTTAAACGGTTCCAGGCGGCTCATTTTTTAGATCGATTCCTGAAGGACCTCTTTGCAGAGTAAACCTTGACATCGGGAGGAAAAGCATTGAAACTACCAGAAAAAACATAGTTGGTTTTATCGTCCATGTTCAGAAAACATTTTAACATGTAAAATTCAATGCGAATCATTTGCTTCATGAGCCGACTCTGTAAAAAATAATCAAACAAGATATGGAAAATAATATGATCCGTATACTACTAAATGGGAAGAAAGCAGCGTTACCGGAGACCCGATCTACAATCACAAGCCTTCGTCAACAGGGGGAGACTATTGATGTTCGTGTTACCTGGGAGCATGGTGACATACATCGATTCGTACAAGAGGCTGTAAGTGACGGTGTCCATAGGATTGTTGCCGGTGGCGGGGATGGAACCGTTAATGAAGTCGCAGATGCTATTATTGGTATTGATATCGATGATCGTCCTGAAATGGCAATTCTTCCCCTCGGAACGGCAAATGATTTTGCCACTTCCTGCTCAATTCCATTATCTCTAAATGAAGCTATTACCCTTGCGCTTCATGGTGATTCAGAATCAGTTGATATAGGAAGAGTTAATGATCGTCATTTCATTAATGTGGCCACCGGTGGATTTGGCGCGCAAATAACTACAGAAACCCCTCCTCAATTAAAGAACTTTTTAGGCGGCGGTGCATACACCCTTACAGGTATCATCAAAGCACTCAATTTCGCGCCTGTATCCGGAATATTACGGACAGCGGAGTCAGAAGAACATTTCGAGTTGATCGCGGGTGCAATCTGTAATGGCAGGCAGGCTGGGGGCGGCCAGGTTCTGGCCCCTGATGCTTTTATAAATGACGGTTTACTGGACGTCACAATGATTATGACATTTCCTGCATATGACCTCAATGTAGTTATATCTGAAATGCTGGATTCGAGAGTGAACGGCAGATACGTCAAACGATTCAAAACACAATGGGTGGAAACAACTTCGATGGGTAAGAAGGAGCAGGTAAATCTTGATGGAGAACCATATTTTTCGAGAAATGCTCGGTTTACTGTGGTGCCGAAAGCCCTTAAGCTTGTTCTGCCGGAACAGTGCCCCTGCTTGCAGCCGAACCTTTAATAATATTTTCCAGCAAAAAGGGAGGTGACGGTCAAACCTCACTTGTTATTTACGACCATATCTAGTGAACTTATATCATTTGATTTTAAATGGAGGTCTCGCTGGGGATATGGTATTTTGATACCTTTTTGAGAAAATTCATATTCGATTTCACGATTCAGTTCACTGAGAACATCAAATTTGTCAATATAGTTGTTCAACCAGACCCGTAGTTCAAAATTGAGGGAGTTGTCTCCGAAACCGAGAAAAAGCGATTTGGGTGGTGGTTGACTCATAACTAGAGGGTGCTCATAGCCCAACTCTTGTAAGATTTCCAAAACCTGGTCCACATCAGAGCTATAAGATACGCCCACAGGAATATCAAGTCGGACACGTTTTTCGGTCAGCGACCAGTTTATCACCTGCCCTGTAACAAGGTCCGAGTTAGGGATAACGATCTCTGCATTGCCGAATGTCTGGATAACCGTCGCGCGTAGCCCGACATTTTGAACAACTCCGATTTCATTACTGATCTGGACAGTGTCACCAATTTTAATAGGACGTTCAAAAAGTAATATCAAACCACTTACGAAGTTATTGACAACAGCTTGAAGACCGAAACCCACCCCGATACCCAGGGCACTACCAAATATGGTCAGTTTGGTGAGTTCTATCCCCAGAACTGACAACAGGACAATAAATACGATTAAACTGACAAAATAGCTAACGAGACGGATAATCGAGAATTGAACACCAATATCGATACCGTACGCAGGGAGTATCGTTTGCTTAAGTATCCCCTTGTGATTGCTTTCGTTGAGAGTACGGCGACATAAAGAATAAGGACTATCTGTGCTGCCAGACGTGGTGAAAAGGAAAAGTTGCTGATCACCCATTTAGGCGCGAGAATAGTTGCCAGCGCTTCTATTTCAGATGGAAAAATGTACCACTTCGGTAGTGTGAAGGTGAAGAAAACGACGGCACTACATACCACTAATACAGGCCGGAAATAGTTGGCGATGGCTATAGCATTACTTTGTACTAGCCTTATCGGCAGCAGGAGGGCCGCAATATCGAGCAGGCAGCAGAGCAATTGGTAGAGTATCCAGGCACTGACAGCGTATATACATGTCGTGATGAAGAGAATGAAGGCCTGAACAGCCAGTTCATCTGAACCATCGATAATTAATATGAGGACACCCAGTAGGGCAGTACCGATAATAAGTGGTATTGCCAGAGGGCCTAACTTGCTTTTTGCATGGTGGATTTATACGCAAGGAAGTAGGAGTATCCCATGCCTATAACGATGGCGCAGAATAAGAATACTCGGGTAACGGGTTTGGGTGGATTCACCATTTGCAAAAACGTTGTCAATGCAAGGAACAGGATTGATCGCTTTAAAAACAGGCTGGTGAAGCTACTCTCAAATAGAAATCTTACCAGTTGCGCTGCAGCCAGCATAAGTACAAATACGATCAGAGGGTAAATTTGCGGGCTAGTGGAGTAGTGAAGGATTGAAAAATACCAGGTTCCAAGAGTTGTTAGAAAGAAGGCAGAGGCGAACGCTTTCCCCCTGAAAACGGCCAACTCGGGATAGGTGACTAGTTTACGTGCAGTCCTCTGGAGGAAAATTCCAAAGGCGACCGTTGCCAGGAGGACCAGGAAGACTACAAAGTATGATTCCCTCTTGTTTTGGAACTCCAACTGGACAAATCCAGCCAGTGAGGCAACCGTATCCTGCCACAAGCTGGTATCAAATTGCTGCAAGAAATCGAAAGTGAAAAGTGGTATGGAGGTTTGTTTGGGGGTTGAGAAAAGGTCTTGTTTTAATAACTCATCAACATCATAGGCTAGTTTGAACAGACTGGTATTGATTTCTCGAACCATTCTACTCTGTTCCAGTAGCGAGCGAATCTTGATCTTCACGTTTTGTCGGCCGGTATCTACTTCCTGCTGCAACTCAGCGAATCTGTCCGGAGAAATGGCAGATAAATACCCTTGAGAATGATGATCCTGCCATTGTCCCAGCTCTTCATGGAGGGTTATCCATTCGTTTTGCCACCCAGAGAGCTGTTCAATATCACGTTTTATAAGTTTTTCTATCTTTTTCGCAGATGCCTCATGCTGTTGAACTTCCCCCTTGAGTATCAACAGTTCTCTAGGCTTCGGATGGATTTGTCCCAACATCCGGCTGTTATCTGAGATGAATTTTGAATTCACTACCTGCAGCTCATCAATAGCTTGACGATTTTTTGTATCAACCTTCAAACCTGAAAGGTTTCTTATTGAACTAATACGTTTCCTGTAAACCTTGTCGGCAAATAGGTTGTATTCTCTGTAGTTTAAATCGACAGAATCGCTTTTAGGGGAAAGGGTCTGCCCTGCTTCAGTAACGCTGGTGGAGTCAGTCTGAGCGAATATCGGAAAAGGGGAAATGATCCAGAACATCAGGATGATGAAAACTAAATGAATTTTGAGACACTGTCGAGTCATCATAAGTAATGTCATTATTGTCCCACTGCTCCATCTGCTCATTGTTTGCGCAAGCCCGGAGGTTCCTTTTCCCAGTCGTAGCCCTGCAGGGCCATGGTACGCCCAAGTTGAAATAATTTTGTCATGTATTCCGGATCAAATGGTTCCTCTGTTTCCTCATCAAAATCCGATGGTATATAAGCTAGGTTGAAATCGTTGCCATCCCGGTGACAGAGAACGAAAATCTGGTACAGATCTCCGACACCCTGTGTCATGATAAGTGAGGAGATTGATCGGCCCGCAATGGGGACTATCCTAGGGATAACTCCATGGTAATCGGGGACAAGAAACGCATTTCGGATGACATAAATTTTCGGGCTACCGGGAACATTGAGTTTCCTCATGATCTCCTCCCAGCCAAAAGTTGCAGGATACACAAATACCTGGCCCCCCGTGCCCCCGTCAACATGCATTTCGTCATATGTTGTTCCGTTGACATCCACATTGATAAGAACCGGAGGGAAAGCAACGGGGATTGAGGCAGAAGCAAGCATGACATCCCATATTAGCTCATTTTTCTTCTCATAATCACTGTTAGCTATTGCCCCAATGTTCCAGATGACAGAGCGTGCTGCGTCGAGATTGAATGTACCTATCAGTAATCTTCTCCCCCGACGATGCTCGGCAGCTATAGCAGTAATGATGTCGTCAGTTATGAAATACTCTATGAGGTCACGAAGAGGCGCCGAATCAGTTACAGCACCAAGGGAAATAGCCTCAAAGGGGCCATTGATTTCGAGAATTTCGGAAGTTTCTGTTGTTGTATAGACTTCGCGCAGTTTCTCGTCATATTCGGGCCCGAGAAAGGCAAAAGGTGCTGAGAGTGCACCGGTACTGATTCCTGTGACCATCATGAATTTTGGTCTTGTTCCGGAGGCTGTCCAGCCGGTGAGTAGTCCTGCCCCGAAGGCACCTTCAGCTCCGCCACCGGAAATTGCCAAATAAGCATGTTCCTTGCCGTAGACCCCTGGAAACCGTTCCTGTAGTTCCTTGGTAGACTTGTTTTTGAAAATACTTGCTGAAAATTCGGGCCATTCATCACCCCAGAATCTTGCATTCGGTACTCCTGGTATTGCAGCTGTGTTAATAAATTTCTCGGGAAGGATCGAGCGTACGGGGGGGCTAGCGCAGCCACTGGTCAAAAGGATGGCTAGGAGCAGGAAAGGAGAAAACAGATTGGGATTGATATGGTCACGGCAATATGAGTAGAACATAATGTAATGGTATGATCTCATAATTTAATATTATTGTGGATAGGGCGGCAGTATGTCGCCCACTTCATGTCATTGAAGTACTTAAAGTGCTAAATCCAAGCGAGTTAGCAGTTGAAACGTACACCGACCCAAATGATCCCTGAGTAAGGAAAAAATGCCTTTGAGCGTTGCGGACTCAAAATTCTGTTCACTTTCCCAGTAATGAAGTTCATACTTCATCTTTAAATTATCAAGTGCCATAGAAGCCCCGTCAATATAAATATCATCAATTCGCCTGGAGTCGATATCGAAATACTGCCATCGTAGATCAGTATTTTTTACTTTTGCCAATGGGTTACTGGCCTTTTCTACCTTCGATTCTTTGGTTGCAAGAATTGGAGGAGGATAAGTAAAAACAAAAAGGAGCGTCAAGACGAGGGTTGAAAAATGTATTGTTTTTTGTAGCAACGAAAGCACCTTTTTGTCTCTTTTGAAAATTGAGGTAAACCATGGACAGCGCATTCGGATATATGTGGGGCTAATTGCAACTTCTCTCTCCCCTAGTGTTAGAATTGAAATGGATGGTTAACCATCATCTGTATACCGACATCCTCTTTGGATACCGCTGTGTCGATTCTGACAACCAACCCTTTAGCCCAGAGTCTGAGGCCAAGTCCAAGGCTCCACTTCATATTGTCATGTAGCTCATCCAGTTGCCATGTTGGTGCTACCCTTCCCAATTCTGCAAAAGGAACAAGTTGGATCCATTCAACGCCAACGTAATTCTGTAACCAGGGCAACTTGTCAAATGGGTTACTTTTAGGAATACGTCTTAATTCGGTACTATAATAGATAGCAGCCTTGTCGTTGAATCGCTGAGCTGGATATCCTCTCAGACGAAACAGACCGCCTAGGGTAGCCCCACTAAAGGGAGGAGGGCGATTCTCGATACTTCCATCGTCACTTACTTCCCAAGTAGGTGAGTAGGCCGTCCAGAAATCAAAAGCCAAAACTCTTTGCCTGGTGTACTTTCCTGTTCCTAGTGAAAAATACTTGTCAAATTCTAGTTCAACTGAAGTCCATGAATCGTTGCTGTCAAACCAGCCGAAGTCGCTTGTTGCCTTAAGGAGGAGGCTATTTCCGGAAGTGGGATTTGGAGAAAAATCCCGGTTATCCTAGAACAGGGCTGTCTCAAAACCGTTGGTTTTTATTTCACGATCCTCTACATCGCTTCCGGTCATTTCGAGAAATCGGTAAAATGGGGTTACTTCAAAAAATGTTTTTCCGCTGTAGAGAGGATTCCAGCTGATCTGTTTGACATCCTCTTGTTTCACTACGCCTCTATCCAACCTGTACGTGCTTATGATCTCATCTTTACCGTGTCCCAGGGGCAATAGGTATTTAAACCTTAAATTTAAAAGGTTGTCCCAGCCCTCTCCCTGGACAAAATTTCAATGGAGGAGTCATTGTTGCCAGCACGCTGGTTAGGAAAATCCTCATTACCATTGATATACACATCAGATTCAGCAAGGTAACTAATAGAAGCTGCCGCATCGAGATACCAACGATGAGTCTTTAATACAGGCAAATCCCTGCCGAGGAGGAACAGGGCCGCACTGCCCTCGGTCCCGGCCATTGCAGTATCCGATGAGTGCAGATTGTTTCTGTGGAAAGCCGGTAACCTCGTGGACATAGGCGGCAGTGAATCCAAATTTCTCATTCCAGAAAGCATATGGAATCTTGAGCACCTGCTTAGAAAACTCACCATCCTGGTCGACATAAGCACCTAGCCCCCAAGCCGATAAAGGCTTGAGGACGAGGAGCAGTAACAAGAGCTTTAGAAATGGTCCTTTCAAAATAATCATTACCTTTCTGGTGCTCGTCTTCCCGCGACAAGATGAATTCGCTCAAGAATCTGCTTACTTAAAGGTCTCTGCAAGAAACTTGGCATATGCCTTCGCCCATTCATCAAGCAATGGTTTTACCGACGCCAGGGTCACCGGTGAACCTGATTTTCTCGCACTTTGCAGCCGTTCACCTTCTCCGCCCCGGATTGCAACTGCCAGTCTCCCGCCATTTACACTGTCAGTCAACTCCGCCTCCAGAAAAAGAGACGCATTGTGTGGATGATTTCCCATAGCAGCTCGTGCACCTGTCAGAACGAGGGCCACGGGAATAAACTGGCCCGGTTTTAAGCCTTCTGCGTCTGCTCCGACAGCGGTCAAAGCAACTCGCATTCTGGCCACTCCGTCACCAGGCTTGTCGACGATGTTCGCAACCTGCCCAATTTCACGTCTCATTGCCTCGTCGATATACGCTTTTATCTGGTCCAGCGTATCTGCAGTAACCTCTGCTGTCTCCTTGGGCTCAGGATAGTATTGAATAGGTTCTATGAGTACTTTGTTATACCCCTGACTTTTAAGTTCCGGGCTGACAAAACGCAGAACCTGTACACCAGAGGTATCTTTTTCAATTTTCATCTGCGAGTAGTCTTGTAAAAATCCGGAATGTTGTGACCCATCCGTCATTTTTTTGGCGCACCCGCTTACGAAGATGGACGCGATGAGCAGAGTAAAAAACAGAGTACAGTATTTGGATAGCATATTTTTCTCCCGCTTGGTTACAGCCTGAAATCGGCCTGAAAGCATACAACATGTGTTTTCTTCAGCGTTTCATGATGCCTCTAGGAATAATGAAGTCCATCCAGTTGATATAAACAATTACCAACTGAAGTTTACACCGAACATCGGTCCATGGATAGTCGAATCATAGTGGAAGTAGTCCTTGCTTTGTTTGCTCCCATCCTCGTAATCCATACCAAGTGCGCGGTAACCAGCAATGAAGGATACGTACTCGAAGGGTTTCCATTCAACAGAGCCGAGGGTGTGCCAGGAAAAGTCAGATCCCACTTGAAGTCCTCCGACATCACCCCTGAGGACCAGCGTCCAGTTATCTGCCATCTGCCACAACCATCTACCTCCTATAAGCGGATCAAGCCAATCCTGAGAAGCGTCGGCCAGAGTACCAGCGCCAAGGATGCTTATTTCGTTGCTTATCTCGACATAACGAAGCCCTGCTATAAGATCAAAAGCATGTTTTCCATGATGCCAGCGACGCAGACCGGACATCTCGACCAGCGGAATTTCGAGATCGACTTTTCGGGTTGAGCCGTTAGGAACGGTTTCCTTATTCTCAAGAGACAGATAGTTTATATCCGTCAGGAAGCCCCATTTACCCTTGTGAAGGGCTTCGAAGTGTACGATAAATGCCGAGTTCAGATTGTCAGTGATATCACCAAAATCAACGTCAACTGATTGTGTAATCGGGCCGATCTGTTGATCGCCGTCAATACCAAATGCCCAGAGATAAAACGGGGCCAGATTAAAAGACCAGTCTTTATCAGCTTTCCCGTCGTTTGCAAATGCCCCGGAAGACGCGCATAAAACACCAATAAAGAGTGCTACCAGAATCTTTCTTTTCATAAGTACACTCTCCTCAATAAAATGTTTTGATGGTTAGGATTGTGATAGGATGCGAGTTACACCTTGTAATAGAATATGTGAAAAATTTATTTTTTCAATTTTCAGAAAGATAATTTGCAAGCTGGGTCTCAAGATCATCTGGAGACAATCCGTATGGGCCAAGGCCGCTGTCGTAGCGAACTTTCCCCTCTTTATCGAGAAAATAGACTCGAGTTGGCCAGGCCACGTAGGTTAAATCGACCTTGTTGTCCATATTATCAACAAAAACAGGCATATCTTCCAACAATTTTGCCTGGCAGGAAAGCGCCGCAGCCCGTCTCTCCTCGATTGTCTCAGGTTCTTTCAGATCGTAGGATGGGTGGCTGTTCGCCGTCTCCATAATGAGCCTCATGAACTTCGTCTCAGCAAGCCACCACTTATCGGTAGGGTGTGCTTCCCGAACATAGATCATAATAAACTCAACATCATCTCGATACTTTTTATAAATAGGTAGGAAACGCACGGTTCCTTCGGAGAAAGGTGGTCACGTGAAGCTTCCAAATAGTAGAACGACCGGTCTGTTCCCTCTGAAGTCTGCTAGACGGACTGTGTTTGTGCCATTGACATCGGTTAACTCAAAATCAGGTGCTAACTCACCAACCTTCGGGGCATGAGGATTATTCGTTTTTTGCCAGCCCTGAACTTCCTTTTTGTCCCAGTAGGCTGCTTTGTACGTCACATCCCAACCGGCCCTCACGAGGTCTCTACCTTCCCAGAGCGTGAATCCGAGAATAATTACTGCACTCACTGTCAACACCTTACGGAATACACGACCAGTTTTTTTTCTGTTCAGATTAGCAGTGTCGCTTCCCAATGAAATCATCCAAATTACTGAGGCCGCGCAGGCTGCTACTGCAAGTAAATATGGCAAACCAAAAAGAGGAAGGATAAGCGTTATGCCTGTTAGAATCATTAACCAGCCATTGATGGACCATTTTCTAGCTCGTTCATTTATCCTGAGGCCTAGACGGGTCGGCCAGACAGAGAGTTCATCTTTTTTGGAAAGTAAAATCATTCCGTTTGCCACTAAAAACAGGCAGAGAGCTACCTGGGCAAGCGCTAGATAAACATGGATGCCGTAGGCAATCCCTGTTAACCCCACATATTTAATCACCATTGGATTCATAATTAACCCTCCAAGATTCAATAATTATGCGACATTAAGTTTTAAAAATAATATGCCCACTGCCGGTTACTCGCTAATGTAAAAGTGGTCCGAATAATGGGCCAATGACTGAGTCTTCAGAAAGATACAATTATTATGTGAAAAAACCAATAATAATGTTATGTTGACCAGCAATCGCAACATTTGCAACAGTTGTAATTGCAATTATTACAAAAGATTTTATATATTGCAAGTTTATTATAATACTATATTAAATATACAAAATGAGTATGTCAAAAAACAAGAAAAATATAGGCTACAACAGTATTGGGTGGTATTTGAGAGCCTTGGGAATGTGGATGGACAGACAGATGATCCAAAAGCTTGAGCCGTTTGGTTTAACTCTGGACCAGTTTGCAATCATTATGATACTGTTTAAGCAAGATCGTATCACTCAGGTAGAAATTGGTGTTGAGGCAATGCAGCCAGCATACGCGACAACTCGTAATCTCGATAAACTGGAATCACTAGGCTATATTAGGCGGCATAAACATGAATCATCACGCAGAAGTCATAGAGTTATGCTCACCGATGAGGGGCGAAAACTGGTTCCTGCTCTAGCTGAAGCCTCCAGAAGTGTCAAAGAATCATTTCTTTTACCTCTCGAGGAAGAACAAAAGGCCGGACTTCTGAAAACCCTCTCCATCTTGTCTGAAACATGCTTGCTGTCTTGACTCTTCAGTGTTGGGGGGAACCACCTGCTTCTAAACCTCGCTGAAAAAATGGCGTTTTCAGGTGGAAGTAAGTTAGTAACCAAGCACTTATTGCAATAACTACAGATGTTACCCAACTACGAGGGTATAAAGCACATTGTGAAAAATCGTCTCTCTACCAGAGTGACAATCAGTTTGATCGCATATCATCAATCAGTGAGGTAGTGAGATGAAATGTATTACCAACACCCTTGCAAGGGTATTTCTGAGCCTTGTCTTTATTTTTTTAACAAGTTCAGTAGCGGCAGCAATTTCAGAGGACATGAAAAACTGCCTTATGCAGGCAATGGAACATGCAGAAGATTCAACCGTGCTCATGAAGATGCAGCAACTTTGCGAACAGGTTGCATCATCAACACAGCAGCAGGATGTAAACAAGATAGAACAGGAAGGTGTAGTAACGACGAAATCAGATGTCGATGAAAGCAACATTCTAAAACCATTTACACTGATGGCGCACAGGCCAAACTATCTGTTGTTTGGGGCCTACAACAGCAATGGTTACGGCACGGATGATTTCGTTACCACTTATGATGAACAATCAGATAGTTTTAAGGATACCGAAGCCGCTTTCAGGTAAGTGTTAAGTTCCCTCTACTTATTGACATCAGCGAGAAGAAAATTGACTTATATGCTGCGTATACCAACAAGTCTTTCTGGCAGTTGTATGCCGATGACGTATCATCTCCATTCAGGGACACAAATCACGAACCAGAGATATGGTTACAATCAAGACATAAGTGGCAAATACTTGGTCTAACCAACTCAGTCTCTCAGATTGGTTTCAATCACCAATCCAACGGAAGAGGAGGAGATTTATCCAGAAGTTGGAATAGAATCTTTGTCAACTTCATATTTGAGAAAACAAATTTTGCACTTTCAATCAAGCCCTGGATAGACATAGGGGAGAATAAAGACAATCCGGATATAGATGATTTCCTGGGCTATGGAGAAATCCGTGCTGGCTATGCATGGAAAGACCACACATTAGGTATTATGATCAGGAATGTGCTCGAATCAAGCTTTGAGAAAGGAACAGTTGAACTGAGTTGGAGCTTTCCTCTCTGGAGTTACGAATATTTGCGAGGATATGTACAGTATTTTAATGGTTATGGGGAAAGCCTTGTCGATTATGACCGGCATGCTAATACTATTGGTGTAGGTGTCTCAGTCACCGATTTTCTTTAAATCTACTTTTTATGATTTTTGATAAATGGGGCGGTTTCCTTACACAGTGACATGAGCGACCTGTGTGGTTCAATTTTGTCCTAACTGACTTTCTTAGCTTTCGTGATTTTGATAGCCACCACATTTCATCATGCTTCTGCGATTGTAAATTTGAAACACCCCTTACCGATCGCAGTCAGTTTGAAAAAACACGCCCTTGAAAATGACTAGTCAATCTTCTTATAAAGTTGTTTGTTTTGTTATTCTACTACTTGTAGGTCTAATGAAAAATCTTGGCCATGCACAAACTACCTATAATGAAGAACTCCAGGGAAGTGACAGTTTATGGAAGGTCATTGGAAAGACAATAACTCAGAAAAAAGACCTGGGAAAGGGGCGTATTTTCTCACTTATCATTTTTCCTTTTTATACGCCAGAGCTTGAGTTTGGAATAGCGTTAGGAGGATTGTTTTCATTTCAAGCCGACGCTGCTGAGGACAGCCAACAACAGCGATCAAATTTAAGGGCAAATATCTTAAAACGAGTAACGATGCTATAGGATTTGTAACGCGTCTGATGTGTCGTGTTCATAATATGGATTATGAAGACAGTCGCAGTTAAAAGCACTTTTAACTTTGATGGAACCATACATGGTCCTGTTATTGGAGTGAACTTTAAGTGTTAAAACAAGCCGTAAAACAATCCCAACAAAAGGAGTGAAACATGACTACGAACAAAGTGTTGGCCTTTTCTGTTACTCTTCCAGTATTGGTGTCTGCCTTTGTGGGTAGCGCTTTTGCTGCAAAAGTAACCGGAATTGTCCATGATGCTGAGTACTACGTACTTGAAGCTCAGCATGGTGAAAAATGGGCAGCAGAAGATAAGGTTCTGCAGGAAAAACTAGCGGAATTGAAAGCAAAACACGGCACCTCTCCCAATATTATCCATATCATGTGGGACGACACTCCTGTAGGGGAGGTTGGCATTCCTCAAATACAGAAGATGCGTGGCTGGGAAACACCAAATATAAATCAACTAGCGGCCGAAGGTATCTTCCTAACGAGGATGTATACGGAGCCGAGTTGCACCCCTAGTCGTGCAGCTGTGTTGACAGGTCGTCACGCTGTACGTAACGGAATGTACAATGTTGGTTTTCCATACGAGTACGGAGGGCTTGCAGAAGAAGAGGTAACTACTGCTGAAGTGTTGAGTCAGGCTGGATATGCAACAGCCTTCTATGGTAAATCGCATCTCGGTGACGTTGAGTCGAGTTATTTGAACAAACAGGGCTTTGATGAGGCACTTTGGGCGCCATACAACCAGGTTCCGAGTCTATATACACCCGAAATTGAACGAGCAGGTGTTATCCGTCCAGGCAGTCTGCATCCTGAGATACTTCCTCATGATCCATATGACATAGATAGTGGTTGGCGTCCAAAAGGTTATGTATGGGCTCTTGAAGGTGTTAAAGGTGGGCCAGTTAGTGAGTGGGGGAAACCACCAAACCTTGAAGATTACCTTGCCATGGATGGGGAATCACAAAAGCGGATCTCTAAGTTCATGAAAAAGAATGTTGATGCCAAAAAACCTTTCTATATTGCTTACTGGCCACAACTCACACCATTTACTGGATTTCCTGAGAAAGTTACTGTATCTGCAGGATTCCTGCAGGAAGCTCTGGCACGCTTCGATGTATACGTTGGTGCGCTGATGGAAGAATTGAGCACACTAGGAATCGACGAGAACACCCTCGTTATTTTGATGGCTGACAATGGTCCTATGACCCACAATGGTCCCCCGGGGATGGTGGAAACGCTTTACCGTGGAGGTAAAGGCGACTTCCTCGAGGGTGGAGTCCGTGTACCTGCTTTTGCCCGTTGGCCTGGGGTCATTAAAGAAGGTCAAATTGTAGGTGATATTATTCATGAGACAGACCTTTTTACCACTTTTGCCAATCTCGGCGGAGCCACTAAATATATCCCAACTGACCGCATTATTGACGGCGTCGACCAGACCGCTTTGTTCCTAAAGGGTGACTCTTACAGTCGGCGTGATTACGTGTTCATTTACACAGGCGATCAACTTGCTGCGATGGTTAAAGGTCGTTACAAACGTGATTGGAGAAATGCCCTGCCTGGTTTGAGCGGACCCGAGTTCTATGACCTCTACAATGATCCACGGGAAGTTAGTGGTCAGCTCATTCCTCTCTTTCCTGTCAAACCAATGTTCAGCATCATGAAAACCCGCCATCTGATGATGAAGTCGGCTTACCCGGATAAAGGCCAAAATCGTGACTTCCCATTTAAGAATGTGGTGAATGCACGACCTGAAACTATCGAAGCATCCAAGCCACGCCTCGATGCCAAGAACCTTCCATTCGACCCACGTGACGCTATTTTGCAGGTACCGGAATGGGATAACCTGGATAGAGGTTGGGGTGCTGGTAATTAGGGTGTTTGATTGTTAATCACTTAACTCAACCGGACCTCTAGCAACAGCCTTTCCTCTTACTTCAGGAAAGGCTGTTGTGTCTCTAGCTATGAGTTATGTAGATACTACGTTGCTTAATGATACGATAAAAAACACTTCTTGTGACAGGAGGGAACAATGAAAATCGACATGTCTCGCAGGGGTTTATTGCAAAATGCTGCATTTTTATTTGCAATAACGACTTTATATCCGGCTATGTCAGCTTTAGCGAAGGGTGGTTCTTTGTCTTTAGCTGCCGCTGGCTACAGATTTCCCCGTACACAGTCGTTGTTTGATGGAACAGTGCTTGTAGATGGTTGCAACGTAAATTTCGAAGAAGTGGGAATCGGTGACATTAATACCAACATGTTATCAGGACCACAAACATGGGACTTTGCAGAGGTTGGTTTGCATCCCTTTATGCTGGCCTATGCAAATGATGGATTCAGAGATTGCAGTCTTTTACCTATTTTTCCGCTACGTCTCTTCCGCCATAAAAGTATTTTTATTCGGACAGATAGAGGAATCAATAAACCTCAAGACCTTAAAGGAAAGACTGTCGCCACACCTGGATATTCGTCCACATCACTAACATGGATTCGTGGAATTCTCCAAGACGAGTATGGGGTCAAACCGGAAGATATAAACTGGATTTATGCTCTAAAAGATTCTTCAAAGGCTGTATCCGGAAAAGCATCGGCCCAAGAAAATGTCTTTCCTGACGGTATCACTATTAATCCTGGCCCCGAGGGACTTGACGAGTCTGAACTATTAGCATCGGGGGCAGTTGACGCGCTGTTTCACGCTGCCATACCTAAAGTATTTCTAGAAGGCCATAGCAAGGTCGGTCGTCTATTCATTGATTCTAAGGCGGCTGAACAGGACTATTATCGAAAAACGGGTATCTTTCCTATCATGCATGTCGTTGCTGTTAGGAAAAGATTATTAGAAAAACACCCATGGTTGGCAAAATCACTTTTCATGGCATATTCAATGGCCAAGTCCGTTGCTTATCAGAAAATGACAGGTGTAGGTTGGGGGGCAGATATGCTTCCCTGGTATGGTCAGGAGCTTGAAGCGACTCAACAGATCATGGGGCGCAATTTTTATTCTTACGGTATTAAAGGGAACGAGTTAGCTCTTAACACTATTTTTCGATACTCGTATGAGCAGGGCCTCAGCTCACGTCAACTTACTATTGAAGAACTTTTTAATCATCTGATGTTTCAGGAATAACATAAAGTTTGAATTTTCGCCCGGTGGTTGACCTTATCACTGGTATTTCTATTTGACACGAAGGTTTTTGATGTCAAATATGTGACATATAATATCAGCAGAACTTTCTTGATAATTTTTCAATTCTCAAAGTACTAGTCAAGCAGTGATTGCTAACGAGAATCATCAAGCATTTTTTGTCAAAATCATCCGTACAGATAAAAAATATTTTAATACAATGTGAATTGTTCAGCACAAATTGATTAACAATATTTAGATATGACAGGTGGTAAGAATGATAGAACTACGCTATAGAAAGTCCTTCCCTAAACATCTCACAACTCTTCTCCTTGTCGTTGTCATGGCAATACTCGTTGGTGGAAAATCTACACTTGCAAACACACAATCCAGCCCGCAAATCAGACTCGTTCTGCAGATCACTGTTGATGGACTGCGTGGTGACCTACTCAACCGCTACCAGTCAGGTTTTGGCAAAGAAGGGTTTAACTATCTGATAGGCAAAGGCGCAGTCTACACCAATGCTCACTACCAGCACGCCAATACTGAGACCATTGTTGGCCATGCAACTCTGAGCACTGGTACCTTCCCCTCACTGCATGGTATGGTCGGCAATGTTTGGTTTGACCGGGAAGCCGGAGAACTCTCTTATAATATCGAAGATGCCGATGCTCCGCTACTACCGAGTCGGAAGGAAAGTTCCGAAGGTGAGCAGGTTGATCCAGCGCAAAAACTGGCACGGACCAAAGGTCGTTCACCTGTGGCGTTTTTAGCTCCAACTTTTGGAGATGTTTTGTCCGCTTACTATGCAGGTCGTTCCAAGGTCTTTGGTGTATCTAGTAAAGACCGTAGCGCTGTGGCGATGGCTGGTCAAGTCGGCAAGGCATTTTGGTTTTCTACCGATAATGGTGATTTCATTACTAGCAAGTATTATTACGACGATTATCCTAAATGGGCGCATCTCTGGAACGGACAACGCCAGGCTGAACAATACGCCGGAACCGAATGGGAATTATCATCAGAGAGATCCTCCTATCTGTTGACAGAGCAGGATGATCGTCCGTACGAGATGGATCTGAAAGGATACGGGCGAACCTTTCCCCATCGTTTCGGTGAGGTAGGAAACAAGCTACTCTTCACGCAAATCGTAGCCAGCCCGATTGGGGACCAACTCCTGCTCGATTTCTCCAAGGAGCTGATCATCAATGAAAAGTTGGGACAGGATGCGGTACCGGATTACTTCTCCGTTAGTTTCTCAGGGGTGGATGCGATCAATCATTTTTTCGGACCTTCAAGCCTGGAAAATGAAGAAGTCATACGCCGACTTGATCACACTCTGGCAGATCTACTCAAGTTTATTGACACAACTATAGGACTCAATCATACTCTGATTGTGTTTGCAGCAGACCACGGTATGGCAGACATGCCGGAGTATATGACTGAGCTAGGCTATGATGCAGGACGCCTCAGTCCTGATGAGATTGTTGAGGTGGCTAACAAGGCCGGACAGCAGCTTGGCATTGATGAGATTGTCCGTTTTTTTTATCGGCCTTACATCTATCTGCATGACGAGAAGATCATTGCATCGAAACTGAACCTCCTACAGGTGGAACAAGCGATTGCAAATGCCCTGACCCAATTCGACGGTATAAATCTGGCGATATCAACCAAAAACCTATCCACACAAGAAGGTAACCCCTTACTCAAACAGGTAAGGAATAATCAACATGTTACTCGCTCTGGTGATATCTACATCATTCAAGAACCCTATTGGTTTCTGTTTGATGAAGGGCCTATTCCCAGCATGCATGGCTCGCCTTGGCGTTATGATACGCACGTTCCTATTATTTTTGTTGGTCCGGGCATCAATGCACAAACGGTTCATCGACGAGTTCACCCGGTTGATGTGGCTCCGACTCTCGCCACCATTGTTGGCATGACACCACCTGCTTCTTCATCAGGGAAAACACTGAAAGAAGTCCTTAAATAATCATCTTTAACTGTTTTGTTACACTTTTGTTTTAAGTGAAATTGTTCATTTGAGACAGATTGTTCAACGCTAAATCTATTCAAGGAGAAACCTATGAAAAAGAAGATGGCATGGATCAGTTTCAGTGCTATGATGATCCCGTTTTTTTTATCCGGTTCCCTGTGGGGTGCCACATCATCAAAAGAAATAATTCATGATGCTGAGTATTATATTCTTGAGGCTCAGAATGGTGAAAAATGGGCTGCTGACGATAAAATAATCGACAAGAAACTGGCTGATTTCAAAAAGAAAAACAATGGTAAACCGCCTAACATCCTTTACATCCTGATTGACGATATTGGCTTTGGCGATCTGGGTATTCCTGAACTCAACTCGGTTCGAGGGTATGAGACGCCAAGTATCAACAAAATTGCTGACGAGGGAATGCGCTTTACCCGGATGTATACAGAACCGTCATGCACCCCGACCCGTGTGGCATTCATGACCGGTCGCCAGCCTTTTCGCTACGGTATGGGCGACACTGCTGTGGATATTTCCGGCTTCGGCCTTCCCGGTAAAGAGCTAACCATTGCAGAAATTCTTTCAGAATCTGGATACAACACGGTGCATATTGGAAAATGGCATATGGGGGACATCATGGAATCCTGGCCCAACCACCAAGGATTTGATTTTGCGGCCTTTCCTATCCATCAGCAGGGGCAGTTGACCATTTACAATGATGACGCTTCCGACGAAGAGGTTTCCATCGGCATGGGTAAGAACAACTATGATGACAAATTCACTCTTGATGAATTTCACCGACCTGATCCGGCCGCCATGGTGACCGGGGTAGAGGGCAAGCGCGGGGAAAAGGTCCGTGAAGTCCATATGGAAGCTGGTGAACGGTGGACTGAGAAAAAGTATCATGAGATGAACGTACGTTACCAGGAACAGACCATGGAGCACTTGCGCAAGCTTGCAGCCCAGGATGAACCCTTCTTCCTGCAGTACTGGCCCCTCTACCCCTTGACAGGGCCCCGGACCACAACGGATCAATATACAACCCCCAACGGCGGCAACTATGTCGAGAAAATGAAACTGGTGGATGAATGGATTGGGGATATCATGGCTGAAATGGAAGAACTCGGCGTTGCCGATAATACCGTGGTCATCGTGATGGGCGACAACGGCCATTTTACCAAATACTCCCCTCAGAGCGGCTTCTCGCCCATGATTTTTCGCGGCGGCAAGGGGGATACCACCGAGGGCGGTGTTCGCGTTGATGCCTACGTCCGTTGGCCTGGAATGATTGAGGCAGACTCCATTGTTGGTGATATGATCCATGTTACAGATCTTTTTACCACGCTTACCAGATTTGCAGGCGCTGAAGACAAGATTCCAACGGACCGTTTGATTGATGGTCTGGACCAATCCGCTTTAATGCTGGAAGGCGAGACAAATGGTCGTCGAGACTATGTTTTTCTATATTCCGGCAATAAATTGGAATCGGTTGTAAAAGAACGTTTTAAGATAAAAGTGCCCGGACCCGGTGAAAATCCCATTGGCGCAAAATTTTATGACCTCTACCGGGATACGAGAGAAGAACTCCCGGTATCCACGGAAGTTGGCGCCTGGGGAGGCGTGGAATTTGCGCGTATTATAAAGCGCCACCTGATGAGGAAACAAAAATATCCTGATGAAGGACCAGCATTGGGGCGTCCTTACGACGGCATAGAGAACCTGCGTCCGGAATCAAAAGCTGCCGTGGAGGCGTTTTTGCTTAAGCAGAGTTCTCCAATGAAGTAGCAATTCTATAAATTGACAACACAAAAGTCCTCCCTTTGCAACACAGGGAGGACTTCTGTTTAGTCGAATTCAGGCAAGTTTAATTGCCTTTTGTCTGTTAATTCTTGCTGTTTGAAACAATCTCACAAAATATTTCGTTAAAACCCCAAATACTTGTAGATGGTGGCTGTTTAGTTGGTAATATTAATGCCCAGCCGAGAGGTGCGACGTTTTCCCAGGCTTAAATGTTCAGTGACTTTTGGGCCAATCTAATCTTCAACGAACTCTTTCGGAACCATCCCGAGTAGGGGGAACCTATATCGGTGTCATATTTGGTCTAAACTAATTCAACTTATCACTTAAAGTCATACACTCATATGAGTGTTATCTGTTATGGAAATCCCTCAAGTACGAAAATCTAATTTAATTCAACTTGCTGCATTTGTAGTTGTTGTGGCTGGAATGAAAGCGGCAAGTTCATTGGTTGTACCCTTTCTGCTGGCTGTGTTTCTTGCAATAATTTGTACACCGCTACTCTTCTGGCTTCAGCGAAAAGGTGTTCCTGAACTAATTGGATTATTGATTATTTTAGCAGCGGTAATAGGTATCTCGATTTTACTGGCGTTGGTGGTCGGTTCATCTCTCAGTAGCTTTTCTAATAATCTTCCAACATATCAGGATAGACTGGCTGTTATGACAGCAGATGTCTGGAGATTGCTGTCTACTTATGGTGTAACCCTTGACACCACTGTACTTCAAGACATTCTGAACCCCGGTAAATTAATGAAACTTGTTGCGGGAACATTAAATGGCTTGGGTGGTATTTTGACAAATGCTTTTCTTATCCTGTTAACCTTTATTTTCCTGCTTCTTGAGGCAGCAGGCATCCCCGATAAGATTAAGGCAATTCATGGTGGAGCTGACTTGTCGCTGTCTGATTATGAAGCAATTACGGAGGGAGTAAACAGGTATCTTGGCATTAAATCTGTTACCAGCCTGATTACTGCTGGAATTGTTTATTTTATTCTCTCAATACAGGGAGTTGACTTTCCTGTTCTCTGGGCTTTACTTGCTTTCCTTTTTAATTTTATTCCCAATATCGGTTCAATTATTGCCGCCATCCCTCCTGTACTTCTATCTCTGATACAATTCGGGTTTGGATCTGCACTATTTACGGCATTAGGGTTTCTCGTAGTAAATATCCTGATTGGCTCGATCCTAGAGCCTCGAATCATGGGAAAAGGGATCGGTTTATCGGTTCTTGTTGTCTTTATATCCCTTAGCTTCTGGGGGTGGGTGCTTGGGCCAGTTGGAATGCTGCTTTCTGTACCACTTACAATGACTGTGAAAATCGTTCTTAGTGGTAATGAATCAACCCGTTGGCTTGCTCTTTTGCTGGGATCAAACAGGGATGTCGCTCTTTACCTGGCTCAATGCAAAAATGATAATGATCAAATAGTCTGATTGAACTTTGATTCCCTTTACTCCGGATTGTACTTTCGTCCCAGGCCCCCCAGTGGCCGCAGCTCTCCCTGCTTCCTTTACCGCTTTTTTCTTTACGGATTCTATTCCTTTAACACCGCCGTGCTTTATAACATCTTTGTCTACCGGTTTCTGAATTCCCGGTTTTTTATCACTGGAGGCTGACCCCTATTCAATCCAAGTTGGTTTTAACTTGTCCGTAACTTACCTGCCACTATGGCACAATATTTTTTTTAAGAGGTCTTTTGAGGTAACCTAGAATCAGTAGGTTGCATGGTTTTGAGTATGAAACTATGTTACTCTCTCACATCAGGATGAAAAATCACGTCTATGACATATTCCGGAAAAAAATGGAAAAAAAGGAAAAAATGAATGCAACCGTCTTCGAAATGTTGGGTGGAGTTGAAGGTGTAAAAACTCTCGCCAACTGCTTTTATGATACAATGAGCAGTTTGCCTGAGGCGCGTAAAATAAGAGACATGCATCCGGAAAATTTGGAAACAACATGTGAAAACTTTACACTGTTCCTGTGTGGTTGGTTGGGCGGTCCTCCGCTCTACAAGGAAAAATATGGTTCTTTTAATCTAACTGGTCTTCACGCTCTTTTGAAAATAAATGAAGCTGATCGGGATATGTGGCTTTCATGTATGGAACAGGCTATAGAAAAACTGGATCTAGAAGATGATTTGAAGAAACGCCTTTTAGAACGTTTTCGAGTTCCAGCCGAGAAAATTCGTAACTGGTGCCAACAGCAGTTTACGCAATCTTCAAACTTGAAAAACCAAGCTAAAGGATAATGTTTAGAAATCTTCCGCAACCATATCATTTCTCGCAAGCTATAATAAGACACGCACTAAAATGGATGGTACGATGAAATCGTTTCTAACAGCATCGACGTTTATATTTTTCGGTATTCTCATAGGGGCTGTTCTGCTCTATGTCTATCAAATGTGTAACCGTCTAGATCTAAATACCTGGCATGTAACAGAGTTGTCAGCAGAGCTGACAGAAAAAGATATCAAAGGGATGTCTAGTCTACAAGACTATCTCGACCAGGAACATATTCTGTTTCAGCAGCTCCACGAGCAGTTATACAAAGACAAATCCAGGTTAGGATCTGTTGGATTCAATCGATATCTCAGTGGAAACTGGAGTGATCCGAGCAGGTTTAGCCCAGATTGGAATAGGACAATTGAACTTCCTGTAAAATCCCCAAAAGCAGGTGTGCTGATGCTACATGGTATGTCTGATTCTCCATATAGTATGCGTGCACTCGCGGAAATCCTGCATAATCTGAATTGCAGTGTTACAGTACTGCGTCTACCCGGACACGGCACCGCCCCTTCCGGTCTTGTCGGGGTGGAAGTTCAGGACTTTACCGCAGCTGTTCGATTAGCTGCAGCTGATTTGATCGATAAAACAGGTACCGATACTCCATTTTATATTGTTGGCTATTCAAATGGTGCGGCTTTGGCTCTTGAATATACAATGGCTGAAATTCTCGGAGAAGACCTGCGCCGGCCGGATGGGCTGGTCTTGATTTCTCCCTCGGTGTCCACCTCCAAGGCGGCGGCCCTGGCAAAATGGCATCTGTTTCTCGCCCGAATTCCTGGACTTCAAAAGTTGGCCTGGTTGTCAATTGAACCTGAATATGACCCCTTTAAATATAATTCATTTGCCATAAATGGGGGCAAATTGAACTATATACTTACCCAGCGTATTCGAGGTCAGATAAACAAAATTGATAAGGGAAATGGGATGGAGGGTTTTCCTCCTGTATTAGCCCTGCAATCGGTAGTCGATGCAACCACGCCTCCTCGGGCACTTATTAATACGTTTTTGAAGCGTTTGGCACCAAACGGTCACGAACTCGTCTTGTTTGATGTCAACAGGGATGCTGTCGATATGGGTTTCGTAAAACAGAGTAGCCTGCCAATAGTTGAGGAAATGATGACCCAGCGGCTCCCGTTTACCGTTTCCCTGGTTACGAACGGGGCTGAAAATGATGGCTCTGTAGAAATCAGGGAAAAGCAAGAATCGACCATAACAGTAAAACGCATCCCTACAAAAATGTCCTGGCCGACCGGAATCTATTCGCTCTCACACGTTGCGCTGCCTTTTCCGCCAACGGATTCGGTTTACGGGATTAAAAATGGGAAGAACTTTTCTCTTGGTAAGCTTGAACCAAAAGGTGAAAAAGGTGTATTGCAGATACCTGCATCAAATCTGCTGAGACTTCGATGTAATCCTTTCTACGACATCCTTGAGCAACAGGTTGTAAGCCGAATCGTCAGTGATTGAATGACTATAAATAAAGTGATCTCTGATTAAAAGAGGAACTGATAATGTAAGATCAGAACCCGTCTCTTTAAGGAGTAGATCGTGACCATATTGATAATATTATTTGGTACTCTGACTTTTCTCGCTGGCATTGTCATTTTAATGAATCCTGATCTTATATTTGGCTTTCTGCAAAGACAAGTGGGCAAGGTGCAACTACACGTTCTGAATGTTGTCGTTAGAATCATTTTTGGTGTTTTACTGATATCTCAATCCAGCATATCCAAATTTTCTTTTGTAATTGAGACTATTGGCTGGTTCTGTATCTCGATAGCTGTAATTCTGACGCTACTGGGGCGTGAACATTTCAATCGGCTCATATCTTGGGCTTTAGCATTGGTAGAAACATATAACCGTGTTGGAGGAGTTTTAATAATGATATTTGGTGCCTTTCTTATATATGCTTTTATTTAATAGGCCGTTGAAAATGAGGGTGATCAGCACGTCTTTACTGCGAGGCATGTTGCACCTATTACTTGAATTCGGCAGTTTTCATATCTATCTCATTTTTAAAAGATTCTTCCCAAATAACCTTTTTTTACCAAAGATGAACATATGACTCTGGATATACTGGTTGTTTTTTCTATTTTAGCAATTGCAGCAATACTGTTTAGTACCAACCGTCTCCGCAGTGATCTTGTAGCCATGCTTGTGCTCCTGGCGCTACTCTTAACGAACACTCTCACTGTAGCAGAAGCTTTTGCAGGGTTTTCTGATCCAACTGTAATGATTGTCATTGCGATGTTTATAATCAGTGAAGCCGTCGTTTTTAGCGGAATAGCAGCCAGTCTGGGAAATGTTATTCTTAAATACGGGGGTGTAAGTGAGACTCGTCTGATGGTCATAATTATGCTTACTGTGGCAGGGGTAGGGGCCTTTATGAGTTCTACTGCAACAGTTGCGATTTTTATCCCGATTACTCTTGTCGTTGCAGAAAAAGCCAACATCAATCATCGTAGATTATTAATGCCGCTTTCTATTGGGGCTCTTATCAGTGGGATGATGACGCTTATTGCAACCACACCGAATTTGATTGTTAATACTGCACTTGCACAAAAAGGCTTAGAAAGTTTAAGTTTTTTCAGCTTCACTCCTTTTGGGGTCGTGATTCTGGCGGTCGCCATCCTGTTCATGGGAATAGTTGGGCGTGGATTACTAAGTCGCGATCAACAATCTGTACAGGCACAAAAAAAACAAACCATACGACAGCTTCTTGTCAGTTATGGGCTGCTTGAGAAGACTCACCGCGTACGTATCAATGCAGGTTCCCCTTTAATAGACCGTGCTGTTGCCAGGGTACAATTGCGCGAACATTATGGTCTGCAACTGACAGCAATTGCGAGAAGAATAAGTGGGGAAGAGGTTATTTTTAAGGCGTCTCCAGGCACTGTTTTTGAGAGAGGAGATATTCTCTACTTTCTGGGTGAAAATGACAATTGCTGGGCCATGGCTCAAGATTTAAACGGGACCAAAATGTCCATCCACGTCAGAGAAAAGAAGAGAAAACAACTTCTGCAGGCAATGGGCGCGGTAGAGGTTATGCTTACGCCTAACTCAAGCCTTCTGGGCAAAAGTCTTACGGACCTTAAATTCCAGTCACGTTTCAACGGCCTTGTTATTGGTATTCGAAGACATGGAAGTCCGTTAACAGACGATCTGGCGACCTTACCTCTTACCTTTGGAGATGTTTTACTTATCAGTTCAAACTGGGATGAAATTTTGAGGTTGAGAGAATATCCTGACGACTTTCTCGTTCTCACACTGCCAGAAGACTACAGAGATGTAATCCCCGGAAGAGGTCGGATTCCATTAGTCCTTGCTATTCTGTCAGGGATGGTTTTGGCAATGATGACAGGTCTGCTACCAACAGTTACAGCAGCAGTATTAACCGCTGTCGTCCTCATTTTAACGGGGTGTTTGCGCCTGGAAAAAATCTATCAAATCATTAGTTGGCAGGCGGTGGTGTTGATAGCTGGTATTCTTCCCTTAGCCACTGCACTTAATAAAACGGGAGCAGCATCGCTTCTCTCCGACATGATGATCTCAACAATGGGAACGATGGCCCCAGTGGTCATGCTTGGTAGCGTTTTTATCATTACTGCTCTAGTTGGCCTGTTTATCTCAAATACGGCAACAGCTGTTCTGATAGCTCCAATTGCTATAGATGTAGCAATTACACTCGGAATTCCCCCTCAAGCATTTGCAATGACGGTTGCCATAGCCTGTTCAGCTGCATATGTGACACCAATTTCATCTCCTGTCAATCTGCTGGTGCAACAACCGGGCGAATATTCATTTTTGGATTTTGTGCAGGTCGGTTTACCGCTACAGTTTATCACAATGATTTGCACCGTTGGAATGGCCTGGATCATTTACCTATAGCGAAATGTCAACGTTCTCTGCGATGTCGTTGTTCACCCTGTTTTTCTATAGATGCTCGGGGATTTTCCGGTCCACCTTTTAAAAGATCGTGAGAAAGTACTCTGCTCTGCAAACCCTAAAAGAAATGCAATTTCAGTTAAATCCATCTCTTTATCTTTGACGTACTGTTTGGCAATATCTTTTCTTGTTTCATTGATCAGGCTGAAAAAGGAGGTGCCTTCGTCCTGCAGTAGTCTTTGTAGTTTTCGTTTACTCATAAACAGATCAGAGGCTGTTCTTTCTACCGTGGCATTTCCGGAAGGAAGGTGCTCTACAATAATTGTTTTTACCTTGGACACAAGAGAACCGCCTGCCTTTGTATCAAGATATTTCGTCATTGTCTGGTCATTGAATGCCACCATCTCCTTGTTGCTACTTGGAAGAACTCTATCGGCGTCTTCAAGCGATATTTTCATTTTCGTTGAAGGGCTGTCAAAATAGACAGGGCATTGAAACAGCTCGTAAAACTTTGCAGCGCAACTTGGTTTGCTATGGGTAAAATGTACAGACAAAGGAGCGAAAGGTTTTTGGAAATTGACACGCAACACGGAAAGTAGCCATGCCAGAAGAGAATCTTCCCTTGCTGGTGCATGAACGTCTTCTCTGCATTTATAATTCAAAGTATAGACAAGACTCTCTCCGGTATCTGTAAGTTCGGCCTCTGCAATTGGTTCATCAATCACCACACGATTAAACCGTATAAGCCTGAGAAGTGTATCTCGCAAACTAGTACTCATCAAAAGAGCATAGCCAAGGGTTCCGAAATTTGAAGGATGCCATTTTTTAGCAGCAATAAGTCCAAAGCAGGGATCTCTAATAACCTTCTCTGCCTCTACCCAAAGTTTTTTCACTTTAATGAACGGATATCTGCCTCCAGAGTGATACATCAACTCTGGATCAAGTTGGATCTTACTGAAAATTGGCAGAGGATCCTCATTATACTCCTCCAATATGTTCCAGATGATCAGTTCTATACTTGCAAGTGTCGTTGATTGCATTTTCCTCCTCTTTTCTCTTTTCTTTTTTTAATTCAACATTCTGCAATCAGGTTTTGCCTGATTCTTATACCCATACTCCTAGCCGGTATTGTAATCATACTGGCGTAAAATGCCCAAAAATATGCGTCCTATGCCAAGTTATTGTTGATAGTAAAAGGTATCTTCCCCCTTAGTAAATCGTAGAATTAAACGATTCTGCATCAACAAAAAGCACAGTGAGGAGAAAAAATGGAATATTCGATCGATACTGTACAGAGAACAATTCATGCATGGTTCACGGGGAGCGTGAGTCCAGATCTCCTTATCTCGGATATCCTGACATTACGATCTGATACGTGTTTTCAGGATGGATTTAACGTCATCGTCGATTTTCGAGAGGCCCAAGTGCCGCAAGGCTATATGGAACTTACACAGGTTGCCAAATTCGTTAAGGCTACATCGGTTGTCAAAGATGGATTTCGAATAGCAATTCTTGTGAAAAATGTTGAACAGACTCGAAGCGCAAAGCTCTACAAAATGCTCGTAGGACATAAGCACGTACAGGTCTGTCAGAGCATAAAAAAAGCGGAAGAATGGGTCGTACAGTCTTCTGATCGAGAAGTTACACAAAGAGTTGAGGGAAATGAGCTATGAACATATACAATGGTCTATTGACCTCTAAATATACTCAAATGTCATCAGCCTATGAGGAAAGCTCCTTCAAACTGGTGAGTACCTTATTGACAGAGGTCTTAGGCAGAAGTTGCCAGCGGATTTCTATTTCTGCAGAATCAGGAAATTTTGTGCACGATCATGCTGCTGAAGTCGAAAGTAATGAAACTACGTATTTTTGTGTCAAGAAAGCAAATGTGATTGAAAGAGAACAAGTAACCGAAATCGTGATAGATGGTTCTGTCGAAAAAAGGAATGGGGCAAGTAATAAATTTTCTATTTTTTTTACCATGAAGCGGCAAGTTCTGGTTATCCCTAAGCCATACAAAAAGATAGATAACACCCCTAAAACAATAGAGAGTACTGGTGTAGTTGACATCACCGGAATGTTGTACAACTCAATATTTACTCTGAGTCTCAACTGTGTTGACAGTGCAGGTTGTGAGTACCCCCTTGGAACGGGGCGTGGATACCTAATTTTTGATGAGGAACAAGGTCAATAATCAATAATTGCACATCCACTTGAGGCCCTTTCTTTAACAGGCTTTGTGTACAGTCTCAGGTGGGGCATGTTCCTTCAATACTTTGATAATTTTTCGGGTGATATAATCATACCCCGCATCATTACAGTGGGTGTTATCCATGTACCAGTGATCGAGGTTCTCCTTGAATCTGTGATAGAGATGGACTCGAACGTAGTGATCGTACTCAGTGTAGATTCGATCAAGAATTGCGTTGTACTGTTTTATCCGATCATTGCGATGCTGCTCGTGGTGCGGGATGGTGTCGATAAAAAGAACATGTCCTTGCACAGCAGCCTCGACCATTTCCCGTACCCGAGCCTCGTATTCTTCCTCTGGTTCGATCCGGTAGGATTATACCGTAAAATGTCTGTTTGTTTTCTAATCCACTTTATCAAAGCGGCTAACTGGCTTACGACCAAGAAAAATATTCTCACCGACTGACATTCCTAACAGCAGATTTCACTCTTGGTGAATGATGGTGATCCTCTTGCCGATGACTTATTAGCCTTGATGGCGTCGTAAAAAGTCCGATCTACTGCGTTGTAGGTTTTTTACGAAGACAAGACATACCATATGTATAGTCCTTTCTCCGCAAAAAACACTACGCCTCGGAGTCTATCGCTTACCTGTATATCAAACTTTTTGCCTTAGCCATCTGAAGCTTTGAATGACCTTTTTGCGAGTTCATCAGCCTTAAAATCTCTCCATTTTGATCTGCTCATTACTAGACAAAAGAGAAAAAAATGATAATCACAAATATATAGATCGGTAAATAACCACGTTGCTTACTGGAAGAGTTAGGTGTGAATAGAAGTCAAGAAAGCCCCTAGGAGTCTGTCGGACTATGCCCTTTTTCCCCAGTTCTGTGTTATTTTCAGAAAATCAATGCTCGCAATATCAACTATATGGCTGTGCTTGATTTCCTCAAAATGCCTTGATCTGAGAAAAAATGTCTATAATCCGACAGGCTCCTAGGGTGAAGTAGAGAGGGATGGCGTTGGACGTTTTACATCTTTTGTAATCAGAAGATTGAAAACAACAAATAACTGACGAAATAAAGGATTATTATGACCACTCGTGGGAAAACAAAATTTCAAATAAACCTTCGCAGACATTTACGTGAACGAGGAGTTAAAGATGATCTGGTTCACCTGATTTGTGAGATAGCCGAGGCTTCTAATTATATCATTAACTCTATTAGAACAGGGGACTTGGGGGTTGCCGGGACATCAAATCTTTATGGAGAACAACAGTTGGCACTGGATGTTCTCGCAGACCGAATAATGACAAAACGGCTTTCGCATTCAGGAGTCGTCGGTAACGTTTTATCCGAGGAAAGTGAAGAGATTATCTGTATGTCGACGGATTGCAACGGCCTTTATTCTGTCGCCTTTGACCCGTTGGATGGTTCTTCACTTGTGGATGTAAACCTGGCTGTTGGTACAATTGTTTCCATCTTTGAGGGGTGTAATCTTATGCAGCCTGGACGAAAGCAGGTGGCGGCAATGTATATCCTCTATGGTCCAAGAACCACTCTGGTTTACAGTGCCGGAGAAGGGGTGCATGAATTTGCAATGAACCAGTTGATGGAGTATACGCTGGTGAACGAGGATCTGCAGATCAAACCGCAGGCAAATATTTACTCTCCAGGAGGTTTGCGGAACCTCTTTACTCCTGCTGTTGAAAGGTATGTTCAGGATTTAGAGAAGCGTGGTTGTAAACTTCGTTATAGTGGAGGCTTTGTTCCCGATATTAATCAGGTGTTGATAAAAGGAAGCGGGGTGTTCATGTATCCACATCTGAACGGCCACCCTAATGGAAAGCTACGTCTTTCGTTTGAATTAAATCCCATGGCTTTTCTGGTTGAACAGGCGGGTGGGGCCGCCTCTGATGGTCATGGCCCAATTCTTGATCGAATACCACAGGGGAAAAGTGACCGTGCACCTGTTTTTATTGGGTGTAAGGAAGACGTTGCTCTTGCAGAAGAGTATATTGCCAGTATGGGAGAATAAGAAAAGTCCTCACCTAGGGAGCTCTTTTTCCATCTGCCTGGGTGAGACGTATTGAAAAAGACGTAAAATTCTTACAGTTCTTTTTCCATGCTTTCTGAATAGGTTCCAGTGCGGCCCGCTCCATTGCACCTGGCTCTGTGAAGCAGCGTTTTTTGTGCCAAAGCTTTGTTGCTATCCTTGCCTTGCCACGTCTGAAGAGTTTTTTCCTGAAGTGCTCTGCCGTATGAAAAACTCAATTCCCATGGAACACCGCCAAGCTGATTCATGGCATTCAGGTGTGCTGTGGCCAATTCTGAACTTTGCCCACCTGATAAAAAGGCAATACCAGGCACTGCAGCTGGAACTGTACGTTTAAAGCATCGGATAGTTGCCTCGGCGACAGTGTCAATGTCAGCCTGATTTGGATTGTCCATTCCAGACGTCACCATGCTTGGTTTCAGAATCATGCCTTCAAGCAACACTCCGTGTTGTTCAAGCTCAGTAAAAACTGCATGTAAAGTTTGTTCCATAACTCTTTCGCACCGAGAAAGATCATGGCTGCCGTTTATTAAAACTTCAGGCTCGACGATAGGAACCAAGCCCTGTTCTTGGCATATGGCGGCATATCGTGCAAGAGAGTGAGCATTTATGTTCAAACAAAGTGGTGTCGGCTGATGATTTGCAATACTAATAACAGAGCGCCATTTCGCAAATCTGGCGCCCAACTGTCTGTATTCATCAAGCCGCTCTGCAAGGCCATCCAATCCCTTGGTCGCTTTTTCTTCCTGAGTACCGGGAATTGTTGTCAGTCCCATATCAACTTTAATTCCGGGAATAATGCCTCGATCGGACAAGATGGTCGGGAAGGGTTTTCCAGACAGGCCATTCTGGCGAAGTGTTTCGTCAAAAAGTATAACCCCACTTATATGATCTTCGATGCCGGGTGCGGTAAAGAGGAGATCACGATAACCCCTTCTGGAATCCTCTGTTGATTCCAGATTGATAGAGGTAAATCTATTTTTAATGGTTGGAGAACTTTCATCAGCAGCCAAAATTCCTTTCCCTTTAGCTACCATTTCTTTTGCTGTTAATTCAAGATGTTGTTTTGTCATGCTTGTCGATCCTCCTGCTTGATTGGAGAACATAGAATCCGCACATTGCTAGCAACGTCCGGTATGTGATGGTGCCGCTGATACTACTGTGAATGGACTAATAAATACGTGTTCGAATATTAAAAAAGCGAGCTGTGTCGAGAGTGAAACATTTGTACTGAGGTGCTTTGAAAAAGAATTTAAGTACAAAGTTTTTGAGGTGCAAGATGCATCAAGGATTCTTTTTTTACCATGATTGATTCTAAACAGTATTCCACGTAAGCTTTTTGTTTTGTTTGGATTGCCTAGCAATACAATAGTACCAAAATGACAATCCACGAGGAACTTTTTTGCAAGGCTATCAAACACAGCAATTATTGTAAGGTTGAAAGTATATTTTTGTGGTTTTTTTAATTTAAAACAAACTCTTAATAGCCAAAGCACTCCACCGTGAATATTTTGTTTTTGTTGATGTTTGTTGCACGTTATAAATATGTAAATCAACCCACAATATCAGAGGAGGACGATGATGCGAATTGGGGTGCCTAAAGAAACTTACGAAGGTGAGAAGCGAGTCGCAATGACACCGGAAGTGGCTAAAGCTGTGATACAACTCGGTCATGAGTTGGTCATAGAAGCCGGAGCCGGTGCGCTAGCAAAATTTAGTGACGATAGTTACAAAGAGGCTGGGGCGGTAATAGCCGAAACGCGTGAAGCTTTATACGAGGAGTGTGATCTGATCTTAAAGGTTCGTGCTCCAATCCAAGAACAAGGTGAAATTGACTTATTAAAAGAAGGACAGCACCTGATTAGTTTTGTGCAACCCGCTCAAAATGAAGTCTTGATGGAACAGTTGATAGCAAAAAAAGTCACTGTTCTTGCCATGGATTCTGTGCCAAGGATATCAAGAGCACAGAAGATGGATGCTTTGAGTTCCATGGCAAATATTGCCGGTTACCGTGCAGTGGTGGAGGCAGCCCAGCATTTTGGTCGTTTTTTTATGGGCCAGATCACAGCTGCGGGAAGAATTGAACCTGCCAAGGTGTTGGTGATCGGTGTCGGAGTTGCAGGACTTTCAGCCATTGGTGTGGCGAAGAGCATGGGAGCTATTGTTCGTGCATTTGATACACGACCTGAGGTGAAAGAGCAGGTAGAAAGTATGGATGGGGATTTCCTCCTTCTTGATTTCGCAGGTGATGATGATGGTACAGGAGACGGTGGTTATGCCAAGGTGATGAGTGAGGAGTTTATCAAGGCGGAGATGGCTCTTTTTGCTGAACAAGCAAAAGAGGTCGATATCATTATTACCACTGCTCTTATCCCAGGTAAACCCGCTCCTGAACTTATCACTGAAGCCATGGTTAAATCCATGAAGGATGGCAGTGTTATTGTCGATCTTGCAGCAGAAATGGGTGGTAACTGTAAACTGTCGGAACCTGATAAGGTCGTTGTAAAGCATGGTGTGTCTATTATCGGTTACACCAATCTACCATCAAGGCTGCCAACCCAGTCCAGCCAACTCTATGCAAGCAATCTTAAACATCTGCTCACAGAACTTACGCCAGGAAAAGATGGTTTAGTTAATGTGAATATGGAAGATGAGGTGATCCGTGGGGCAACGGTTATTAAAGAGGGCGAGCTGACCTGGCCTCCACCTGCACCAAAGCTCTCTGCTGCACCGAAAAAAGCTCCCGAGGCAGCAAAACCAATAGTCAAAAAAGAAGCAAAACCATCCCCTTATGGTTTCCTGGTGCCGTTTGCCATTGGAGCTGTTGCTCTGCTTGGTCTTGGGGCGGTGGCACCAGCGTCGTTTATGTCCCATTTTACGGTCTTTGTTCTTTCCTGTTTCGTTGGTTATATGGTGATCTGGAACGTATCACCCTCGTTACACACGCCGCTCATGAGTGTGACGAATGCAATTAGCTCCATTATTATTATCGGGGCGTTACTGCAAATATCATCGGATAGTACTCTTATTCGTCTGCTTGCAGGAGTAGCAATTTTGATCACCAGTGTTAACATTTTCGGCGGATTTGCCGTAACCCAGCGCATGCTGGAAATGTTTAGGAAATAGGGGGGTAATATGTCTCAAGGTATGATGTCTGTGGCCTATATAGGTGCCACTGTTTTGTTTATTCTTGCCCTCGGTGGACTTAGCCGCCAGGAAACAGCAAGACGCGGTAATTATTACGGTATGGTCGGAATGTTTATTGCGCTGGTAGCAACTTTTAGCGGAGTAGTTACTGACAACTATTTTATTTTGATCCTGGGGCTCGTTATTGGTGGCGGTGCTGGTCTTGTGCTTGCTAAACGGGTGGAAATGACCGCCATGCCAGAGCTGATCGCCATTCTTCACAGTATGGTGGGGCTTGCCGCAGTGTTGGTTGGCTTTGCCAATTTTCTCGATCATGGCAATACGCTCGTTGGAGCGGAGAAAACTATTCATGATGTGGAAACGTATTTAGGTATTCTCATCGGAGGACTGACTTTTTCTGGTTCCATTGTTGCCTATCTTAAACTCAGTGCCAAAATTTCTGGTAAACCCTTAATGTTACCGGGCCGACATTTTCTTAATTTAGGATTGTTGCTCGGTGCAATTGTGTTCTGCTTCCTTTTTGTCGGCCAATCTGCTGCTGGGGGTGGTACTTTACCACTGATACTGATGACTCTTATTGCACTCGTTTTTGGTGTTCATATGGTCATGGCCATTGGTGGTGCTGACATGCCGGTGGTTGTTTCTATGCTCAATTCCTATTCCGGTTGGGCAGCTGCTGCTACCGGGTTTATGCTCAGTAATGATCTCCTGATCGTGGTAGGTGCTCTGGTTGGTAGTAGTGGTGCTATCCTTAGCTATATCATGTGCAAGGCGATGAATCGAAAGTTCTTCGCAGTTATTGCCGGTGGTTTTGGAACATCAGGAGGAACGACTGCAAGCGGCTCGAAAGGTGATGCAGGTGATGTACAGGCAGTTCAGGCCAGTGATGTGGCTGATATGTTAATGGGAGCGAAAGAAGTTATGATCATTCCAGGTTACGGAATGGCTGTTGCCCAGGCCCAACACACCGTATTTGAAATCACCCGTAAGCTTCGAGAGAAGAAAATTAATGTTCGCTTTGGTATTCACCCTGTCGCAGGTCGAATGCCAGGACATATGAATGTATTACTCGCTGAAGCCAAGGTGCCATACGATATCGTTTTTGAACTCGACGAAATTAACGACGATTTTCCGAATGTAGATGTCTCAGTCGTTATCGGCGCCAATGATATCGTCAATCCCGCTGCAGAAGAAGAGCCGGATAGCCCCATTGCCGGAATGCCGGTACTCCAATGCTGGAAAGGCAAAACCTCCGTGGTTTTGAAGCGTTCCATGGCAACAGGTTATGCCGGGGTGGATAACCCATTATTTTATAAAGAAAATAGTCGGATGCTTTTTGGTGATGCGAAAGATACTCTTGATGAGGTGTTGAAGAACATTAATTGAGATGTGTGAGTATGACGAGTCCGCTCCGCCTGTGTACTGTTTGTTGGTATGCAGGCGGAGAGGGGAGAAGTTGAAAGTTTAATGAGAATTTCTGCAACAGTTTGAGTCTGCATCCCAGCACCAGATATTGTCAGGTGTTAAGTGAACACCGCCAATCCAACGATCAATCTCAGCTATATCCAGCCAATTTGCCATCCCAGATAATACTGCTTTTCCCGCCGGTGTAATTGTTAATTCCTGGTTGGGGTTTATTGGTAGGGTGAGGGACTTGCCTTCAGCTAGCTTAAGTAGTGGGGGAGATGAATCTAATAATTCATTGAGTATGAACCAAAAACTGGCATCACCCATAAAGAGACGATCCTCTGATTCTTGAGACCGACTGAAAATTTTTCCAGGGTCTGTTTCACCCTGTAAGATGACTTTGAGGGCTTGATGAGCTGTACGAGATAAGCCGTTATTGCAACTGGGATATTCTTCTAATAATCTGAGAATTGCACCATGCAAAAATGGTAATGCAGTTGTATCTGTTGTCAGTAATGCGTGCCATTTTTCGGGGGTAGCAGATCGAAAAGCTGACCATCCTTTGTTTGCCAACATATAGTGTTTTTCAGTAATAGGTTCTTCATATTGAAACAATGCAGTCATTTCTTTCGCTGAGAGTGTTCCCCAACCCCTCTCTGCAATGAATTTCGAGCGAATTTCTGACAGTTCTTTCAGCGAGCTACATTCCGGTACTGGACCATCGTGCAAAACATCTTGCCATGGCAGAAAATCTCCAGGGATACCTGCCTTTTTCATTATTGCCACAGCGCAGTCGCCATTTGTAATATTCAGGCAGCGTTTCTTATGGTTTTGTTCTCTTCTAGAATTCATTACGTATTCAGGTGTATGTTTTAAAGAGTCTTTTTGAGGATGGAAAGATACAATGAATATTTTTTCTGCTTAGGCTTCATTTTATAACTCACACAATGCCCGTGTTTAATACGGGTCCTCGTTAGCTCGGGAATGCCAAAGGGAGCGGGAGCGTCTGGTTGTGAAAAAAATTAATTAAATAATGGAAGGTTACCCTTCTTGTTTGGGATAGATTTTTTTTTGGTAAATATGATTTTCGGACGTTTCAATTTAATTTCACCATTCTCGTCCTTACGATTTATTTTACCTGTTATTTCTGCTTCAAGAAATAATGATTCTTTATAATTTACAACACTGCCACTTTCAGGATAGGCAGTCAAAATGTGTTCATTATACCTGAATCCCATAGTATTAGTTGTTTCGTTGCCTCTTGTTATCTCGCCTTGCAGCACAACTTCCATTCCATGAATTAACTCAGGGAAAAGCAACTCAGGTTCTTTTTCTGGAAGAAAGATTTGTTTGTGTTTTGTTGTTAAATTTTCAAATACTGTATTTCCAGATATTTCGACACCGACATACAAAGATCTTTCTTCTTCAACCAAGCCTACGAGCTTTTCAAGTATGTTCTGGGGACATTTTGCATAAAGATCTAGGTAAAACTTAGGAATCCACAATAGCTCACCTTTTTTGTTTGGAATCCCAATTTCTGTATTATCATTTCGAAATTTTACTGTTTCAAACTTCTTAGTATTTATGGTTCCTATGTGTTTTCCAATCCTCATAACCCATTGCACTGCTTCGATGGACTTCTTAAGAATTGTTTTAAAACCAACATTATCAAAATCATTATCTGCCATTTTTGTTGCTGCTCTGACTGTATATGTAGTGCCAGCAAGACCTACAACAGCTTTCAACCAAACTACTGCTTCGGGAATATATGCTTCCCATGAACCTTTGCGTATCTTTACAGGTAATTCAAAATCTGTTTCTTGAAATTTAGGGTTTTGGAGGGTTGCAAAAAACCTTAATGCCTCATCGAAACCAGAAAGTGCTTGAGCAGCCTTCCTAGCAGTCTGTCGGACTTAAGCTTCATCCGGGAAAGCGAAAACCACACACGAAACAACATATCTTATTGATATTACTAATGTAACTTGAAACATTTTGGATTTTATGGTTATTTATACAATTCAAATCCATTACATAGTGATATAAAATATGACTCAAAAATTCATTCCTACAAATAGAGATCAACGATACCTTTTCCCGCCATCTATTCAAGATTGGCTCCCTGAAAAACATCTGGCTCGATTTGTTGTCGAAATCATTTCACAGCTTAATTTACGGCCTCTTACTGAAACCTATACTGGAAAAGGCTGTAAAGCATATCACCCTGAGATTATGTTAGCTTTACTGTTTTACGGTTATGCCACCGGAGTGTTCTCAAGTCGAAAAATTGAAAAAGCAACGTATGATTCTATTGATTTTCGTTTTATCTCAGCTAACACCCATCCAGATCACGATACCATTGCCAATTTCCGTAAGCGATTTCTTGAGTGTCACCGGCCATCTGAATATGTAAGAAATCCGCTCATCTTAAATTATATTTTTATGTTTTCTTAAAAAAGATATAAAATCCCTTCTTCTTTTTTCTTCTCTTTTCCTTTTTTATCTAGTTTTTCT
>JBLHNU010000054.1:0-38400 GCA_047622095.1 Desulforhopalus sp. | reverse complement strand
GTACATGGAAGTCTCCTTTTCTTGAACTTTGAGCGGTTCAGAATTGTGAGACTTCCATTATATTCCCGTAATTGTCAAACTTTAGGAGTCCACCGGCAGAGCCGGTGGTTTACCCGTTGTTTATTATCTTGGACTTTTGCAATGAGATATCAACTCCTGCTTCAGCCATTGCTTTGACTGCCAGCGGATTCAATCCATGTTTTTCTATCCCTGCAGAATACGCATCAATTTTATCTGCCTTGAGAGTTTTTGCCCACCCCTCAGCCATCTGGCATCTGGCTACGGCAAGAATTACCGGTGCAAAGAAAGAGGATGGTTGTTTTATCTGTATGTCTGTTATCCATAGTTTTGCCTGACAAATGTTGGCTAAAAAAGGAAATCAATTTTCAAACCAAGACGTCGTTCGTTTACAAAATCCGACAAGCATCAGCATGACAGGGACCTCTATCAGAACACCGACAACCGTTGCCAATGCAGCACCGGAAGACAAGCCAAAAAGCATCACCGAGGTGGCAATGGCAACCTCAAAGTGATTTGAGGCTCCGATCATCGCTACTGGAGCTGCATCCTCATACTTAAACTTTAGGAGTTTTGCCGCACCGTAACCAAGAGCAAAGATGAGTATCGTATGAATAAAAAGTGGGATAGCAATCCAGACAATCGTCAAAGGATTCGATGTGATAACCTCACCTTTAAAGCTGAAAAGTAAGATCAGAGTCAGTAGTAGGGCCGTGATAGTCACAGGTGTCAGAACGCCCAGGAATTTCTCCCTGAACCACTCCTCTCCCTTGGCCCTGATGATCCATTTACGTGATAAATATCCAGCTACAAGAGGGAGCGCCACATATATAGAGACAGATAAGAGCAGTGCCTGCCAGGGAATTGGCAACTTGCCCACACCAAGCAGAAAGCCGCCGAGCACTCCGTACAGCAACAACATGGTGAGAGAATTGATGGCGACCATGACAAGCGTCAGGCCGTCGTTCCCTTTTGCGAGGTATCCCCAGACCAGAACCATTGCAGTACAAGGGGCGATACCAAGTAGAATACAGCCAGCAAAATAGCTTCTCCAGAGGGGAATCTGCAGCATCTTTATGCCTTCCTGCAACACCACGATACCCGCTCCGTGCTGAGCACCGACAGGAAGGTCAAGGCCAAACGGAAGCCTGACAAGGTCAACTGCCTCGGCACCAATAAAAGATTTGAGCAGAAAACCCAGGAAAAAGAGAGAAATCGCATACATGGTAAAAGGCTTAACACACCAGTTGATAAACAGTGTCAGAAAGACCGGTTTACCGCTTTTACCTGCTTTCACTACGGAGGCGAAATCGATCTTTACCATAATTGGATACATCATGAAAAAGAGACATACGGCAATAGGTATGGAGACAACCGGAGCCCCATTGACATATATTGACATACCATCGAGAGACTGCGCCAAGTTAGGTGCAATTTTCCCCAGCAGTATCCCGCCGATAATGCAGAGTCCGACCCAAACGGTCAAATACCTCTCGAAAAGGCTTGTCATCTTCCTCTCACTTGACGCATTGCTTCCATTGCTCATCTCATTCTCCACGTTCTTTGGTTTCGATCCTGTGCTATCCACAGCAGCATCCTGAAAAAACTGGGGTGTCTTATTGATGGGTTTGCACTCATCTTTTATGCCGTTTTTCGTCAGTTCAATGTCATCTCGCGTTATATCCTCAAGATAAACGGGTTCAATGCCCATATTTGTGAGAGCAAGCATAATTATTCTCTCCTTCATGCCTACCCCGACAGATCAAAAAATCACACAGACTCAAAACAGTTTCAGAAATCAATCAAACTTGAAATCCGCAAGGTATGCGGAGAGTTTCTCCTTATTCTCTGATGTGATGTCAGGACAATCATGCGCATCTTTCACACCCTCTACGACGCGAGCTGAGAAAACCATGCAAGTCGGTTGATGACACGCCCGGCAATTCGTCTTTGGAAGAAGCTTGAGAACCTCAATTAGTGACGGTTGCCTGGCACTGGCTGTGCTCGGTTCTATCTCGTGTCGTTTCTCCCATGTATCATTAATTTCTCTATGAAGCCAGCTGGCAATTTTTTCGGCCTCATCCTTATCTTTCAACGCATTAATAGCAATCTTGTATGGATGGAGCGTCAGCAGTTTACCATAGTTTTTCAAAGTGAGCGACGGGGGATCCTGCGTATACACAAACCCACCTAGCCTGGTATTGAGATAGGGGAGAACCTCACTGATGTCGTCTTCAAGATGTACAAAACAATGAACCCCCTGCGCATTCGAATCGCATTTCGATTTAAAAATCTCCAAAGAGAATCCTGTAAGCAGCATTAATACACCTCACTTTTATTTATTTAGGTTCTAAATACTTCAAACAAAAACAGTCATACATGTATGAATTATCACCTAGGAGCTTGTCCGAGAAAGCCATTTTGTAAATTTGGAAGTGTGGAGACATGTTCTATTATTGATTTGTGAAAATGACTATTACATAGATCGGGGTGCAGCTTGTAGTACATCCTACCTGGCTTCAGCGAGAAATTAATGAAACCTGGGAAAGGTGTACTGAAATAGAGCCCAGCACAGAAAGCATGCCTGCTGCAGTCCATCTACAGTATCTTCAGTCAGGGGTAAAATCGCTCACTGGGTGCGATAACCGGATACATCAAGGGAAGAGAGCAAGTTAACTCTACTAAAAAAATGGCTGTGCTATGAAGAATACGCCAAGCATAGCAATCAGCACACCCGCCAGACGCCGAAAAATTTTACCACCCTGCTGCCAACTGCTGCTATCAAGCAGACGCTTGACCATGGCAGTTGAGCTGCCAGCCACGACAATAGGAATGCAGTGGCCGATGGCAAACAGTAAGATAAAGAGCACGCCGGTGAACATCTTATCCTGCACGGAGACGATAGCCAGTATTGGGGCGATAAAGCCGAAGGTGCAGGATCCGGACAGCACACCGTAGGCCAGTCCCAGGACAAAAGCCCCGGTAAGGCCTTTAACTGTCAGGTACGACAAGAGCCCACCCGGTAGAGAACACTTCGCTATCCCGAGCATATCGAGGGCAACCCAAATGAGCAGCAGGCCAATAGCTATAGTCCAATACGGTCCAACATCACCAAGCATGCGACCAAGCAGCGAACAGACAAGACCGACGACGGCAATAGTGATAAAGAGCCCGGTTGTAAAGACGATAGCATAGAGCGTTGCCTTACGTCCTTCGACCAGTTGATTTTGCCCACCCACATAACCGATGATAAGCGGAATGGAGGCTAGGTGGCAGGGGCTAAAAAGCACGCTCACCATCCCCCAGAGAAAGCAGCCAAGGCCTCCCAAAAGAAGACCTTGGCCCATCCAAGAATTGATGGTGAGAAAGTACTGATCCATGAATTAATTGACCCCGAGTTTTGTCAATTCAGCAACTATAGCGGCCTTATCGTAAAATCCTTCATGCCGGAGAACTTCTTTACCGTTTGCGTCATAGAAAATCTGGGTCGGGATGATCCCGATACCATATTTCCGTCCAGCCTCAGGATATTCCCAGACATCAATAAAAATAATTGCAGCCCGGTCCTTGTATTCCTCCTCCAATTCTGCCATGATCGGTGCCATCATTTTGCAGGGGATGCATTTCTTGGCACCGAGATCGACCATGGTCACCTTCCCTGGGATAGGGGCCGTTGGTACTCCTTCGGTGTCAGCGGCAAAACAAACTAAAACGGAGAGCAGCAGGAAACATCCTGAGAAGATGATGGTATTTATTGTTGTTATGGGAGAAAATCTTTTCAAGCAATCACCTCTTATGAGAGAATTTTTCATTACCTAATTGTCTGCCAATTTACGAGAAACTGGGAAAATTCAACCTATCCACTCTTCAACTTCACTTTGCTTTGGGGCACGCCCCACACATTTGACATCTCCGTCAATAACCACAGCCGGGGTTGAAAAAATACCCAGTTTGGCTATTTCCTGAAAATCTGTCACCTTAACAACGGTAGCCTGGACCCCTTTTGCAGCAACTGCAGCTTCGACTGTTTTCTGCGCCTTTTCACAGGATGCACATCCCGGCCCACATACTTTTATTTCCATCTTGTTCCTCGTTTTGTTGTGTTGAAATAATTGGCTCTTATAAAATATGAGTGGGTAAATATCACCGTTGACCAGCAGCAAATCTTATTTATGTAAAACGACTTTTCTATAAAATGAGGCTGACTCAGTGTCATAGCATAGCTGGTGGCACAGTCTATTATTCTCTATCAGAGAAAAAGAGCTGTTTTACCCACTCGAATTTCAAAAGAGCCAAATAATTATGGTGTCGTAAAAATTTTTCATCTACTTAGCCATCACGAAATTATTACATAATCATATTAAACAAAAAACCAGTGAAGAGAATTCCGCTGCCAACAACTCCGATAAAGACAGCTATCAATTTTGGTTTGAGTACCTTGCGAAGAATGACCATTTCCGGCAGTGACAAGGCGATAACACTCATCATAAAGGCCAGCACAGTGCCAAGCGCGGCACCCTTACCAAGGAGCGCTTCCACTACTGGTACAATTCCTGCTGCATTAGAGTACATGGGGATACCAACGACGACAGCGGCAGGCACTGACCACCAGGCATCTTTGCCCATGATGGAAGCCATAAAGGTCTCGGGAACATAGCCGTGAATGGCTGCGCCCACTCCAATTCCTGCAACCACATAAATCCACACCTTACCAACGATATCACGCACAGCTTCCCGCCCGTGACCAATGCGGTCGGACCAGTTGAGATCTTCTTCGATGACGACTGCTTCACCTGCCCGAAGTTCCTGCACCCAGTCTTCAATCCAATGCTCGAGTTTGAAGCGACCAATGACCCATCCGGAAATTATGGCGATCATAAGTCCAGTCACAAGATAGATTGCCGCAACCTTCCAACCGAGCAGGCCGTAGAGCAGAATCAAGGCAATTTCATTGACCATCGGAGCTGCAATAAGAAAAGAGAAGGTGACGCCTAAAGGGACTCCGGCCTGAACAAAACCAAGAAAGAGCGGTACCGCAGAGCAAGAGCAAAACGGGGTAACTATACCAAGCAGGGCAGCCATCACGTTGCCAGCTGTCTCACGTTTTCCAGCCAGATATTTACGGGTTCGAGCCTGGGTGAAAAAAGATCGCACGATGCCAATGGCAAAAACAATAAGCGTCAGCAGCATCATCACCTTA
This sequence comes from Desulforhopalus sp., assembly GCA_047622095.1. Taxonomy (GTDB): domain Bacteria; phylum Desulfobacterota; class Desulfobulbia; order Desulfobulbales; family Desulfocapsaceae; genus Desulforhopalus_A. The sequence goes on along the minus strand of JBLHNU010000054.1, from coordinate 33,182 downwards.
GGAGTGTCATAAACAAAAAACTGAATTGATGCTCCAAGATGTTTACCCTTTTCGAGGCCGAGCAGTGAGTAGGTAAAAAAATGGGAAAATGGTTCAAGTTGTTTGTAAAGTACATACCATACTGCAAAACCGAGCAGACCAATAATGATGGCCTTGGCCAAGGTATAACTTTTATTTTTTGGTGATTGGTCCGCAGCTGTTTTTTTGCAGTCAAAGCTACGATCCGGGCTCACTGGTTCAATTGTTTTCATGATGAAATCCTTTCACCTTTTGGTGCATAATCACGCAGAACAGCCGCAGCCGGCAAAGCCTTACGCATCCTGTCAAGTTCGTTATCATTTTCCAGCCAATCGCTCATCTCAATCAGCATTTTTTCTGCATACGTTGACTCACTACCATCTGCCAAACTGTAGATCATCCATGTGCCCTGCCGGTTTTTCTCCACCAGACCGGCATCTTCAAGGATTTTCATATGCTTGGAGACTGTCGATTGGGCCAACCCCAAGACCTCTTTAATCTCACAGACACAAAGCTCGCCTGACTGCAGGAGTTTGATGACCCGGACCCTGTTTGGATCGGATAAGGCTTTCATCACTCGAATAAATATCTTCATTTCTTAACCTCCATATTCGTATATCGCCATTTAACGATCAATGTAGCGCTTGAATTATTTTTGTCAATGATTTTTATAAGAAGTCGCCCTAAAAACTAACCAAGCAGCAAGGTAGAAATTTACTAAGAGTTTGAGGTGGCGTTCGTACAGGGATGCAAATCGTTTTACTTCAGATGACTTCATGGTATAAGCATCTGGAGTTAGATGCCCACAGGAAGTATACCTCATTGGTTGCTTTTTCTGCCGCATCGCGACTTCGTTCAACCAAGCGTTTCACCAGGTAAAAATATATCCTATGTATCTGAAAAGACGAATTGAAAATATCTTAATTTTAGAATCACCAGGAAAGCCAAAGGGAGACCTTCCTCCCCCCGTATTGAGTGGAGCGTGAGGTTTGTCACATGAAAATACTAAGTATACAAGAGTATGATGGTTTCTCAGAGTTCGAAGTATTTTTGAATAAAGTCTCTGACAAACTCGCAGCTTGTATATGTAAAAAATTTCATGCATATACTGAACTCAATGACATTTATATTTGCAACAGCTTGAAAATTCTGAACCCTAAGATATGGGGTTATAAGGGTACTATCTATAAGCTCCGGGTAGATTGCCGTAAAGAGTCAGCCCGAGTTCTGTTTGTAAAAATGCCAAACAACGACATTGTGCTATTGCATGGGTTTGTGAAAAAAACTAGAAAAACACCGAATAAAGACGCAAAAATTGCGATGGTTAATCTCGAGCGGCTAAAAAAAAACGTAGAAGTAACTCAATTACCATTAACAAAATACTCATTCTAATTGTTCGGATTCTGGCATCCGAAGATGCTGTCTACTCAGATCTCAATAGTAAATATATCTGTATTGGAGTTTGGCCTGGGCGGTAGTCAAGATTTCTCCTATCAATCTTGCCAGAGAGACAACTGAAACAGTATAGCCCAGTGGGGAGCAGGCTGAATCAGAATTACGGTAGATGGCACGACTAAACTCATGAATAGAATTGTAGTATCAGACATATTTGGAAGGACTCATGCTTTAGAAGAGATTTGCAGTATATTTTCAGGAAACACTGAAATTGTCGATCCCTACAATGGTAAATTTATGGAGTTTCAGGATGAATGTGAAGCTTATTCTTACTTCATGAACAACGTTGGTCTAGATAAATACTGTGACGTATTATTAGATAAAATATTTCGGACCCCACATACAGTACAATTGCTTGGTTTTAGTGTTGGAGCCTCCGTAATTTGGCAATTATCTGAAAACGTTTCTCCTTCAAAGGTGTTGGGTGCGGTTTGCTTTTATGGATCTCAAATCAGGAAGCTCGCAAATATTAACCCAGGTTTTCAAATTAAAATTGTTTTACCTGCGAAAGAAGATACTTTTTCCGTAGCAGATTTGGCTAGAATTCTCTCTCAAAAGAAAAACATAAAAATCTATGAGTCAGATTACTTACATGGATTCATGAATAAAAAATCAAATAATTATAATCTGTCTGGTTACAACCAATATCTACAGTGGCTGCAAACGTGCTTTTAAGCACCACCAAAAAGGGGTCAGATCTTTGATTGACTCACCTCACTTATAAAATGTCACTAGATGTCAATTATAAATAAGTCAACATCTCTATCGATTTTGAATGGTTAGTTCAATAAAAAATTTTTCCAGATAATGTCCGAAATGTTCTGGGAGAGTGTCTGGCTGACAATTCTCAATTCTTGTAGAAACTGTTTAGCTGAACTTGTCAGCTTAATTATCGACTTCTACAGCTCAGCATACAATCTTTCAATTACCCCCTTACCATGCTTTCTTGCAAGCTTTCGCACTATGAAGTGGCCTCTTGCCATATCTTGAAAATGATCCATAAATATAGTGTTAAATATCGTTCCTCCAACAGCACCGTTTGCCTGTATCTTTCCTCACCCTTCCGCAGTTTTTGCTCGGCCAATTTTTTATCAGTGATGTCGAGTACGACTCCATCAACGTTTCCAGGAATACCTGATTCATTTACTACGACGTCAGCAACCGATTTGATGTATTTATTTTCGAGTCCGTTAAGAGGTTGAATCTCAAACTCAAGATTGTATGACTTCCCATTTTCAATAAGATCTACAAGCGCCTGTTGGATTCGTTTGCTATCCGGAACACATTCTTCAATTTCATCTGTTGTAAAATATTCACTTTTGGGGCCAAATGCATAGATGCGTCTCGCTTCGTGGGAACCCCAGAACCTTTCAGTTTTAAGATCAAACTCCCAGTGCCCAACCTTGCCTTTACGCTGGCCGCTCTCATACTGCTCTTCACTTTTTTAAGTGCGTCCTCCACCTGCTTGTGCGTGGTGATATCACACAGTATGGATGGGGAAGCTGTAGCAGAACCTCTCTCCCCCCTTCTTTTATCAATCTATACTGTCAAGTTGATTGCAACAGGAATATGGTAATACAAGGGCTCGTCTACGACAAATTTTCCATTTCCCTGCTCATCTGTGGTAGTTTGAAAGCTTGACTGATCTCTTTTTAGGACCCGTTACGAAATAACCTGGCCATTTCCATCCGTTTCGTTACGGAGCCTTATGCCGCTCCGAGAGAGACCTCGGCCATGTTATTTTATGACAACGGCTTAGAAGTTGTTTGATACTGTTGGTGAAAACATAATATTCCTGCAAAGGTCATATTACTATGATGGTAAGAACAGGTTTTTATCTATTACAAATAATTGTCTTATCTTTGACAGTCTCATGTTCTGATTCTGAAGATACGAGTGAGAAAAGAAGTCTCAAAGAGACGCAAGATAAGATAGCTCAAGAAGCAGTGGACTACATTAAAGTTCCTCTGGATAAGGCCAAGGAAGCTAGAGAATTAGCCAATCGACATACTCAGCAAGTTAAGGAAGCAGAGAATCAATAATAATTTGAGCCTATGATTTTCAAATACGACCGCTTACTGGTGTGTGAAAAGAAACGTCTCAGGAGTTGGTGATTGTTCTCATATGAGCAGTCAGGAACTGCTGTTTTTTTGCTAAGGATAATTGCATTTGGCCCCTTGGTCAGCATAGCTTAATCGGCCGCTCCCAACTGGAGAAACCGAACGCTATGGCTTTTTTATTCTCACCTAAATTTTTCTATTATAAAATGAACGCTGTTATAATCCCACATGATCAATTGAGCCAAGAGGCCTTGAATGGTGTTATTGAAGAATTTGTAACTCGTAATGGTACTGATTACGGTGAAGCTGAAATCTCACTTGAAACTAAAATTGCCCAAGTGTTAACACAACTTAAATCTAAAGATGTCTTTATTGTCTTTGATCATCATTCTGAAACCTCTACTATCGTTGGCAAGGATGATCAAATTTTAAAATCCATTAACTCATAAGAGTCTTATGTGAGCAACCCCCTCTTATTAGAACAATCCTTTTAATGCTGTCATCTAGGTCCTGAAAACAAATATCAATGTGGTTTTATTTTTGGAGACTGAGTAAACAATGGGGTAAATAATATGGACAATCCCAGCCGTTCTCACTCAGGCAACTGGAAGATGTACAGAAAGACCCCTAATAGTATGTCTGCCGACAAAATTAAGATCTTCGTCATGGCCAATCTTAACGGTTGAACTGACTGGAGCCGCCACCACCACGGTCCTAAGGATGGGGTTAATTTTGCCTGTTGCACATTTCGGGGGAATGGGCAAAAAAAACCGTGTACGGATGCTTAGAATCGGGTTTCTGCAGTAGGATCAATGTATCACTCAAACTGTGATTTAAAAGCTTCAAACTCAAGCCGAAGGTTCTGTAATTGCTGATGCAGGTTGTCTATTTGCTCTTGAAGATCGCCAGTGCTGTTATTTTCTTTCCGGACAATTACTGTTTCAACTTTCGCCTGGGGTACTGTCTCAACGATAACCTCATCTATGTCTCCACTTAAAAGATGTGTATAGCGAGAGTCTTTACGGCCCGGTAGTCGTGGCAGTTTTTTGACCAGTTCCATGTCTTCAAGGATGGAGATAGTTTCCTGAACCTCATCAAGGCTGTTAAAAGCATACAGGCGTTCTGTTCGTCCACGGATTTCACCAATGGTCTGGGGACCGCGCACCAAAAGTATACAGATGACGGCTTCTTCGCGGCCTATGAATTTCAGCTCTTTTGAGAAAACCTGTTCGTATTTTGGAACTCGGCTTACGTTACTTTGCCTGACCAATTTTCTCTCCTGCAAACCGTTTAATGCGTAAATAACCGTTTCTTCGTCAAACGATACTACTGGATTTCTGTTGGACTTCTGGTTGCAGGCATTTGTTAAAGCGTTGAGTGAAAGAGGATAGTAGTCAGGCGTTGCCATTTCCTTTTCCATCAAACATCCAAGTAATCGAACCTCGTTATCAGTAAGTAAAATGTCCATATTTTTCACCATTATATTGTATGACGTTTGATCAAATCTAATGAAGTGTTTCTCTTGGTTTCACTAGGACTCTCGAGTTCATCTCATACATTTATACAACCTGTAATTTTTTTTGCATACAAGTATGTCCGGTGAACTAAAGTCTATAAAATCGATTGATACACAGTCGTGCCCACGAAACACCATTATTCATATTTAACAGACAGTTATCAGCTCAACGTACACTACCGTACCGTTGGGCTCCAGCCCCCTAAAAACGCAATAATAACTTGAGAATACTTATCTAATTGATCTGTTTCAAACTGCAACAGTTAGGGTTTGACCATTAGTATGATGTCATAATTCGACGGACTGCTAGGATGTGTCAGCATATTTATCAGGGTCCTCGGGCCCTGACTACAATCCACCGCAATTAAGATCCTCACCCTTCGAAAGGGTTGTATTTACTAATACTATACGCTAGGTTTTGCTCTTGAGAGTAAGGCAAAATGGGTGAAGCCCTTTAAGGAAGAGACCTGTAACAGTGTATTTCCATAGATCTTTCCCGATTTAAAAGTACATTTCGCACCAAGCAGCATATGTGGCATAAGGAGTTAATACCTCAAATATGCACTCAGGTTTTGTTGTATTTGGGTATGTTATCGGTTCAATAAGCAAAAAGGAGAGAAAATGAGAAAGATGCTCAAGTGTGCGGCAGCGGCCGTATGTGTGGTGTTCCTTAGTTTTGGTAGCGCTTTAGCCTATGATTTGCCGTCGGTAAACCTTGGTTTTACAAGTTTTATGGATGGCGGCCCTCCAGCTGGCCCAGGTTTTTATTTCACAGAATATTTACAATATTATACGGCAGACAAGCTTAATGACGGCAATGGTGACGAGATCCCTTTTCCTGACCCTGACCTGAATGCATTGGTCAGCCTTAATCAAGGAATATATCAATCCAATACAGAAATACTCTGGGGCGGTAAATGGGGTATTGATGTCATCGTTCCGCTGGTGAATCTGGATATTAATTATAGTGCGGATGGGCCATTTCCACAGGATAACGGCTCGGGGCTGGGTGATATTCTTGTCGGTCCCTTTATCCAATGGGATCCAATCATGAAAAATGGTCGCCCCTTCTTTATGCACCGCATAGAGCTGCAGTTTCTTTTGCCTACTGGCAAATACGATGATGACAAGTCGCTCAACCCGGGGTCAAATGTTTTTTCATTTAACCCTTACTGGGCAGGAACCTTATTCATGACTCCCCGCTGGACCGCAACTACTCGTATTCACTACCTTTGGAATGGAGAAAACGATGATCCATTCGGTGGCGTTGATGACAGCCAGGCTGGTCAAGCTATCCACCTGAACTTTGCCAGTGCTTACGAGGTCATGCCGCAAGTTCTTCGTCTTGGTATTAATGGGTATTACCTTAAACAAATTACAGAAAGCGAGGTGAATGGTGTCGAGATAGATGGCGGCGAAGAAGAAGTATTCGCGATAGGTCCTGGACTTCTCTGGCATATTAACCCGGATAATCACCTCTTCTTCAATGCCTATTATGAGACAATGGCCGAGAACAGATCAGAGGGCAGTCGCTATCTCTTGCGCTGGGTCCACCACTTCTAGTTTTTTCCTCTTTGAGGAAAACGTAGTGACCGTACTATGACTGCCTTTTCCTGGGTATAAATGTTTTAAGAAGCCTCGACACTATATGTCGCGGCTTTTTTTGTGGCCATAAACCATACCCTTTTACCCCGAGGTCCCTAAAAAGTTTACCTTCAAAGGGGAGGTGGTTCCAAAATTGAGTTGCAGACATAAAAAATCATTAATGAAGTAAATCGTTAATCAACTTCTTATACTTTTTCTCAATTACATGGCGTTTTTTCTTCAAGGTGTTTGTAAGCTCATCACCAAGTTTAAATTCCTTATCAAGAAAGGTAATTCCATGCAATTTCTCGTACGGCTTAAACCCTAGTTTGGGTTTTAAAAATCGGTTCATGTCATTACGGACAAAATCGAGAACCTTACTATCACTGAGTAGTTCCGCCTTACCTTTGGCAAAACCCTCCATCTTGGTTGCCACATAGTCTTTTAACTCATCCATATTCGGGACAAGAAGTGCTCCGAGCCTTTTTTTGTCCTGTCCTACGAGAATCGCATCCTGAATAAAAGGGAACATTGTCAGAACATTTTCAATCTTCGTCGGGTCAATATTCTCTCCACTGGAAAGAACTATAATTTCTTTAGCTCGTCCGGTAATAACCAGCTCACCGCTTATAGTCGTCTTACCAAGATCGCCTGTTTTGAAAAATCCATCTTCTGTAAAAGATTTTTCATTCTCAGCATCGTCATTGTAGTACCCTTTCGTCACCTGTGGCCCACGTACTTCAATCGTACCTTCGCTGCCTGCAGGAAGAGAGTTTCCTTCTTCGTTTACCACCCTGACCTCAGTCCAGGGTACAGGAGGCCCAACGGTACCGTAGGTTCTACATGTGAGGCCACGACCGGCAATTGCCGGTGAGCACTCCGTCATGCCGTAAGCATTAACAATACGAATCCCCACAGCATCAATCCACTCTTCCAGATAGGTTGCGAGGGTTCCACCACCGCTTATGGCTAAACGAAGTCTGCCGCCAAAACGGTTACGAACCATAGAAAGCTTCTTGTCTGCAAGTTTATAGAGTGGAAATAGAGCAACCATCTTCAAACATGCTACACTCTTACTGAAGTAATGAAACAGTATCTGCTTGCGCTCAAAAATAGGCAACCGACCAAGAGCTTTACGCTTATTGCGACGATATGACGCCGAAACCCAGACCAGAGTATCAAAGATCTTCTGCGCTGTAGCACCTTTTTTCTTAACAGCGGCCTGCACTTTGCCGTATAAGGATTCCCATACTCTTGGAACCGTTGCCACCAGAGTTGGTTTATATTTATCAAGATCCTGAGAAAATCTTTTAATGGAGGAGTAAACAAGCGTGGTTCCCCTGGAAAGTGCGACATATTCGGCGGTACGCTCAAAGATATGCCAACTCGGGAGAATAGAAAGCCAGTTATCATTTTCTGTAAGTTGGATCACAACAGGAACAACCTTGACGTTATGCATGATATTACCGTGGGTGAGCTGTACACCTTTTGGTAACCCCGTGGTTCCGGAAGTATAAATAATCGTCAATAAGTCATCCGAGGCGATTCCCTGGCCACGTTCAAGAAACTCATCAATATCACGTTGGGTATAGGAGCGATCTTTTAATAAATCCAGATAGGAGAACAAATTATTAAAAAGTGTGTGTCTTGTTTCCCCTGTCATAACAAAGACTGACTTCAGTTGCTTACTGCCCGAAATATATTCTTGGTGCATCTCAAGCAGTGCATCTGTTTCAACAATGAGGAAATCGCAGTCAGAGTGACCAACTATAAACTCTAGCTCCTGTGTTGGCGTATCAGAACCTCTCGGTACATTAACGGCGCCAAAGGACATAAGAGCCAAATCTGTGACAATCCATGCATAGCGATTGTCGGACAACACCATGACATTATCACCGGAATTCATCCCCCGGCGTCGAAATGATTTTGCCAATAACAGTACATCTTCAAAAAGCTTGGCATAGGTAACGCGATGTTCAACATCACCGACATTATAAATATAGGCGTCATTAGTACTGTATTTACCAACGCTGTTTATGAAAAAAGTAAACAGTGTTTCCTGGGTTTTGTACTCAGGTAAATAAGAAGAATGGAAGGTGATATTATCAGTCATTATTTAGATCCCCAATGAACACCAATAGTGCCAAGCATAAACTTTTTAAACGAAACATCTTTAAAACCAGCATTAGTAAACAATTCAGCGAGCTCCTGTGCAGAATAAAAGTCCATTGTAGACCCGGTGAGGTATGCATACGCTGCCTCATCGTCTGCAATCATTTTTCCTAAAATTGGAATTCCAAAACGAAAATAAAAGCGGACAAATGGATACGATAGATTTTTCTCCGGAGGCGTTGTATCAAGACAAACAACTCTTCCACCGGGTTTAAGTACCCGGTACACTTCAGAGAGCACCTGCATAGCATCATCTACATTTCTTAGCAGATAACCAAAGGTGACCGAATCAAACGAATTAGATGCAAACGGTAGGGTATTGGCATCACACGCTTGCCAATTGATATTGCGCCCTGCAAACCTTCTCTGTGCTTCTTTTAACATATTAAGAGAGAAGTCCGCCCCCAAAACCTTTGATCTCGGATGCGTTTCTTCCATCAGGGCCGCAATATCACCAGTACCTGTTGCCAGGTCAAGGGTTGTACCTGTCCCTGGGTCACCTGCACTGCGTACGACAAACCTGCGCCATTTCTGATCTTGACCAAGCGTCATTACCCTATTCATGAGATCATAGCGTCCGGCTATGTCATCAAACATTTTTTGAACACCTGGCCCCTTACCCACAGCACACCCTATTTCTCAACACACCTATCATAGTATCACGACACTTTATAATTACCAAATAACCCAGGAGCCTACCTGAGAATGGCTTTTTGCCCAAACTCTTCGGAGTTTTTATAAAATAATGCTCGCAATATCTAATATATGGCTGTGCTTATTTTATAAAAACTTCTCGATTTTGACCAAACTCCCTGTTTTCAGACAAGCTCCTAGAAAACAATCTACTACATGTTACCGCACGTCAGTTAAAAACAAGAATTTGCTTAGCACGGTGCAGATCCAGGTGTTCTTGGAAAGGGAATCACTTCACGAATATTAGCCATACCTGTTACGAACTGAACAAGTCGCTCAAATCCGAGGCCATAACCTGCATGTGGCACCGATCCGTATCTTCTCAGGTCTAGATACCAATTATAATCATTGAGATCGACTCCCGCCTCCGTCATCCTACCCTCCAGAACATCCAACCGCTCTTCACGTTGGCTGCCTCCAATAATCTCGCCAATACCTGGAACGAGAATATCCATTGCGGCAACAGTTTTCTGATCTTCATTGAGACGCATATAAAATGGCTTAATAGATGCAGGATAATCGGTTACAATAAGAGGACATTTAAAGACTTCTTCTGAAAGGTAACGTTCGTGTTCTGACTGCAAATCTGTACCCCATTTTACCGGATACTCAAATTTCTTTTTCGCACTTGTAAGCCTATCGACTGCTTCGGTGTAGGTCACATGGGCAAAGTCTTTGGCTATCACATTCTGTAGTTTTTTCAGCAGCCCTTTCTCAATGAATTTATCAAATAACTGCATGTCTTCAGCACAGTTATCCATGGCGTCCTGCAAAAGATATTTGAGCATATCTTCTGCAACCTGCATATTTTCTTTCAAATCACAAAAGGCCATCTCAGGCTCAATCATCCAAAATTCAGCAAGATGCCTTGAGGTGTTTGAGTTTTCAGCACGAAAGGTGGGTCCAAAGGTATACACATCTCCTAGCGCCATGGCATACACTTCCGCTTGAAGCTGGCCACTCACGGTAAGACCGGCAGGTCTTCCAAAAAAGTGTTCACTCTTACCTTTCTCCTGGGTGGCTGTAACCTGAAACATCTCGCCTGCACCTTCACAATCACTTGTGGTGATGATAGGGGTGTGTACCTGTGCAAAGCCGCGTTCCTGGAAAAATTGATGTACTGCATAGGAGAGCCGTGAACGTACACGTCCTACGGCACCAAGTGCATTAGTTCTCGGACGAAGGTGCGTCATTTCTCGCAGGAATTCAAAAGAGTGTCTCTTTTTTTGTAACGGGTAGGTTTCCGAGTCAGAATCTCCTACAACGAGAAAGCTGTCGGCATGTAACTCTACGGCCTGTCCCTTAGCTGGGGACGCTTTAAGAGCACCTCTAACAACAACACTAGCACCAGTGCCTATGTTTTTTATTTCATTGCTATAATTAGCCAACGTCTCTGCAGCAATAACCTGTAGGTTACCAAGACAGGATCCATCATTAATTTCTACAAAAGAAAAACTACCTGTATCTCTTTTAGTCCGAACCCAGCCGCATACGGTTAAGGTCTGGTCCACAGGCTCTGTCGCCAAAATGTTTTTTATCCGTGTTTTCATAACGATCCTCTTTATATCTTAGCAGGTGAATGAAAAACAACCATCTCACCCGTTCCATTTATAATGGTTTCCTTAGCACCTGTCATTTCAAGCATGTGTTTTGCTGCTGCAGCACATTTTACCGTAAGAAGAAAAAAGATCTCTCTGTTTTCTTCTGAGAGACTTTCAAAATTACCCTGCCCCTTTGATATAACCATATCAGCAGAACTATAATGAGCTAGAAACTCGTGAGAAGCAAGCTCCAGAACGGTGCCGGGACATCTGGTACCGTTGCTTATTATTTTAGCATACCTATCTAGCCCTGCTAGATATGCATCTGCCATAAGGGCGTCATTAATAATCGGGCCTTCTTTTACTGCAACTGTAATCTTTAGTCTTTTTGCGAATAATCGTTCAATGAATAGAGTGTCAAAAACAATTTCCCCACAATTATCGACAAGATACAGAACTTCGCTTCCAGGTTGTAATTTTTCAATTGTCGTCAGCAGTTGTGAAGTGTGGTCGATGACAAGCTGCATATCACGACATTTCCCCAGAACATCTAAAAAGTCAAACGCCTGATACGCGCCATAATCAATTATATTTCCAGCAATCGCAAAACGAATGGCAAGCTCTGCCCCTTCATCACCCTTTTTTTCTTCAATTTCTTTACGCAAAGAAGATAAGAGGGATAAGGCGATCTGATTGCTTTCCGCTTTTTTCTCCGCGTACGGATCTTCTACTCCAGTAATGCTTTTGATCTTCTCATACACTTCTCCTGCAAATGCTGGAGGAGTGAGTCCAAGGTCGCATTCTGAAATGAGTGCAGCAACACCTTTAACGACCTTACCTTGAACTTCGGGAGAATCCGTACAGATCTTTGCCGTTTGTAAGGCTTGTCTCATGAGGCAGGGCAGACAATCAATATTTGTTTTCATAAGAGATAATCACCACGGACATTTGATAAAGCAGCAAAAAGTGAACTTTGTGCACCTGGTTCGGATTTGTAAAGATGAGTCAGCATGTTACGCACAGTTTCCCGTCTTGTATTTGCCGACAATGAGCATCCATTTTCAACTGGAGCAAGACCAAAAAGATGGGCGAGTTCTACAACTTCATCTTTATCTATATATGCCATCGGTCTAATAAGAGAAAGCGTGTCGTCAAAAAGATTCTGTTTAGGGAGCATAGTAGAAATATTGCCGCTATAAATGGCATTTATCATAAACGTTTCGATAAGGTCATCTTTGTGGTGCCCAAAAGCAATCTTATTGTAACCATGCTCTCTTGCAAAATCAAAAAGCTGACTTCGTCTGTTTCTTGAGCAGAGATAACACGTTCTTTCTTGTCCTGTCTCCTTCCACTCCCCTTCTATCCGAAGATCTATAGAATATTTTTTCAGCTGTTCGCCAATACTCTTTTCGGGCGACACGCCATCTTCCAAATCCTGCCAAAACCCATGATCAATATGCAAGGGTTGTAAATGAAAGGAAATAGGAGCCTTTTTCTGCCACAAATACAAAAGACAGACCAAAACCATACTATCGACTCCGCCTGACACAGCCACCAATACGCGGTCGCCATCTTCAAACATTGAGTAGTCATGCATGGCCTGTCCAATTTTACGATTCGTTTTAGCAGGTATTTTAGGTAAATTAATCATGGTCATGGATAAAAATAACTTCTTACAATAAAATTATTAAAACACCTTAAGACAACAAAACCCGCAGCCCTACCAAGTAGGATTGCGGGTTAAAGATCGATAAGGCGGGAAACGCTATTTTAAATACGGGCATTCATCAAGACGCTCTTCAAGACCCTGCTCTAACAATTCTTCAGCTGTAACCCAGTGAAAGCCTCTTTTCTGCATTTTATTAAAGGAAAAGATGTTACTCAGAAATGGCTCTTGGGTTTCCTGGAAATCGGCTGACCAGAGCATGGTTCCAGTGGGGGCATGACGCAGGACCATTTTAAAATCAGCTGATGCAGGAGCATCAACGGCGAGCTCAGTACCTTCTCTTTGCACATACCTTCGTATGGTTGTGATAAGTACCCCCTCACAGTTCACCTTCTCACCCAGGGCCGCGATTGTACCTGATACTCCACCAGATACCTCTTTTACTGCAAGTGACATCTGGGCAGAATTAATCAGACGAACCTTGGAGTTACCCGATAGTTTATCAGCCATAAAAGAAGTTGCGTGGGCTGCCCCTTTTTCAAGATGTCGTGCTTCTTCGTAGCTGATTGTGTCATCCTTATCAACAGAAGTAACAGCAGGAATCACAGCAATACAGGAGAGTGGTTGAACAGGCACCTGCGTATCCATCCCTCCATTATTCTTTGTTGAACAAGAGGAAAGACAAAACACTAGCAGACACAGAATTACAGATATTTTAATTGTATTGATCACAAATTCACCTTTAAAATAGTGGTATCACTTTTTACAGTTGCAACGTCGAGTTCAGCCTACAATATCCCTTTAGAAGACAGAGTACCCTCTATATTAATTTTAGTACACGCTCCATTAAGTGTTCTGGCAAACCCTTTAAAAATAGCTTCAATAATATGATGGCCATTTTCACCATGTAACAAATCAATATGCAAGGTCAAACCAGCATGTTGCACTACCGCTCTAAAAAACTCTTTAGCAAGAGCAGTATCAAAAGTACCTAGTTTTTGTTCAGTAACCGGCGCATTGTAGTGTAAATAGGGACGGTTCGAGACATCGACCACAACTCTGACTAAGGTTTCATCCATTGGAAGAAAACAACTTCCATAACGGGCAATTCCGCCTTTACTCGCAAGCGCTTCCGATATTGCCTGTCCAAGGCAAATACCAATATCTTCAACTGTGTGATGATCATCAACTTCAACATCACCAATTGCATGCAACTTAAGGTCAAAAAAACCATGCACTGAAAATAACGCAAGCATATGATCAAGAAATGGAACACCACTATCAATGGTATATGTCCCATCTCCATCAAGATCTAACTCGAGACTAATATCTGTCTCACCAGTTTTCCTCTGTATAATGCACTTTCGTGTTGATTCGTTTTCTATCATAGGATTTGTAACAAGAATTTGTTAATAAAAAAGATTAAATATATTTAAGAAATCCATACCATTAAATAAGCCATATAACAATATTATACTTTAAAGTTACCTTGCGTACTTTATTTTTCGTGACAGTTTTGGATAAAAAAACTACAATAGGTTGCTTGACTCAATTAACTTTTTGATTGACACACAGTTGAGAAGCTAGTATATACACCGCAGTTTTGACACACAAAAACAAAATGAGCGGGAATAACTCAGTGGTAGAGTGCAACCTTGCCAAGGTTGACGTCGCGAGTTCGAATCTCGTTTCCCGCTCCACTATAAATTATAAAAGGTTCAACACTGATCGGACCTTTTTTTATTAATTGTTTGACCAGTTGAGGGATATAATGAAAACCTATCTTGCCCCAGTCAATGAGATTGAGAAGAAATGGTATATTGTTAACGCAGAGAACAAGGTTCTGGGCCGTTTGGCTTCAGAAATCGCAACAAGACTTCGCGGAAAACATAAGCCTACCTTTTCATCCTTTATCGACAATGGTGATTTCGTAGTAGTTACTAACGCAGAAAAAATTGCATTAACTGGTAACAAGTTAGACGACAAGAAGTACTATCGTCACACTGGTTACATTGGTGGAATTAAAGAGATTTGTGCCAAAGACCTCCTCGTGAAGCATCCAGAAGATGTTCTCATCAAGGCGGTTAAAGGTATGCTTCCGAAAAACAAACTTGGACGCGCTCAACTGAAGAAGTTAAAAGTATATGCCGGCACCAAGCATCCTCACGCGGCACAACAGCCAGCTGAACTAGATATTTAATCTCGGAGAATAGAAAATGGCTCAAGATCGTTTTTATGCCACAGGTAAAAGAAAAAATGCCATTGCTAGAGTTTGGCTTACCCCTGGTACCGGCAAAGTTATCGTAAACAACATGGAAGCTGATGCATATTTTGGACAGATTTTTAAGAGCCAAAAAATCGTTAAGCCTTTCAAAGTAACCGAGACACTCGAGCAATTCGACGTTATGGCTACCCTCAAGGGTGGTGGTAAGTCAGCTCAGGTTGATGCACTGTCCCACGGAATTTCACGTGCACTCCTCGAACACAACCCAGACTCAAGATTGCCTCTTAAGCAATCAGGACTTCTTACCCGCGATCCTCGACAAAAGGAAAGAAAGAAGTACGGTCAGAAGGGTGCTCGTGCAAAGTTCCAGTTCTCCAAGCGTTAAGATACAACGTATTAGTACAGGAACGGACAGCAAACCTCGAATATTCGGGGTACATATTGTTGTTAAAAAGGGGAATGACAGTTTTGCTGTCATTCCCCTTTTTGTCTTTTATATCCTATAGGATTCATCCCACTGGCAATTATGTCGTACACGTTATTGACAGAGTCCTCATCTCATTGAAGACCTTCTCACCCTGCCACTCGGTTTGAATATCGTTATAATTACTTATGAGTCTGGTGATTTACTAGGATTTTGGTTCGAGATCAAGACATACGAAACAAATAACCACAGGCATATATCTGATATCGGAGTCACCGCTTACCTCCGAGGATTATTTCTTTCGCATAACGAAGATATCGGGCCAAAAGGCAGCAAATCAACGGGCTCATTTATCACTACAGGAACACAAGCCATGATAAGAGTTGGTATAATCGGAGCATCAGGATATGCAGGGGCAGAACTGGCAAGAATTATCTGCAACCACCCTGAAACTGAACTCACAGTCGCGACATCAAGGCAGTACGAAGGGCAACCATTATCCGAAGTTTTTCCTAACTTACGAGGCAAGGTGGATATAGTATGCGAAAACCTTTCCCCAAAAGAGCTCACCGAAAAAGCTGACGTTTTCTTTGCTGCCGTCCCGCATAAGACTGCTATGGATCTGGTTCCTGTACTCCTAGATGCTGGTAAAAAGGTAATCGACCTCTCCGCTGACTTTCGTATCAAAGATGTCGCAACCTACGAAGACTGGTACCAACCACATTCATCGAGTCATCTTTTAGATGAAGCTGTCTATGGTCTTCCAGAGCTTTACAGAAGTTCAATACGACAGAGCAGACTTATTGCGAATCCCGGTTGTTATCCAACCTCTATTATCTTAGGACTGGCACCTTTACTTAAAAATGGCATAATTGCTCCCGAATCAATCATTGCCGACTCTAAATCCGGAACCACAGGTGCAGGGCGATCAGCTCAAACAGGTAGTCTGTTTTGTGAGGTGCATGATGGTTTTAGACCATATAAGGTTGGAAGAGCACATAGACATACCCCTGAAATAGAGCAGGAACTGTCACTCCTTGCAGGATCTGATTTTCACATCACATTTACTCCGCACCTCCTCCCAATTGCAAGAGGTATACTCAGCACTGTATATGCAAATCTGACCAAAGAAACTACAACCAGTGCTATACAGGAACTTTACGAGAATCAATATAAAGATGAGCCTTTTATTCGCCTCTTAAAAGAAGACACTTTCCCGGCTACTCAGTATGTGCGAGGTTCTAATTTCTGTGACATCAGCTTTAAGATTGACCACACCACCAATCGTATCATCGTTATGACAGCAATTGATAATGTAGTGAAAGGTGCTGCAGGTCAAGCTGTCCAAAACATGAATATTATGAGCGGATTACCAGAAGACATGGGTCTTTTAACTGCCCCCATGTTTCCATAACTAACTAATCTCCCCAATGGTTCATAACAAGCGTACCATAAAACTTATTATCAGCTATGATGGAACAGATTTTTGTGGCTGGCAAAAGCAAAAGAGCGGCAGAACCATCCAGGGGGAACTGGAGCAGTGCCTGAGCACTATGACCACAGAAGACATTTGTGTTCATAGTGCAGGAAGAACTGATGCTGGAGTTCACGCTTATGGCATGGTTGCACATTTTAATTGTATCTCCACAATTTCCTGCAAGATTCTACAGCGGGGCGCTAACTCAATGCTTCCCGGCTCCATTAGAGTTCTTGATGCTCAGGTGGTAGATGTAGCATTCCATGCCCGCTATTTAGCTATTGGGAAAAAATACCACTATTCTATTTTCACAGGAACAGTGCAGCCACCTTTTAATAGGTTCACCACCCTTCATGTCACAAAGCCCCTCAATCTAACCCGTATGACAAAATGTCTCGACGCTATAATAGGCGAACATGACTTTTCATCTTTTGAAAATAGTGGTTCACGAGACAAAACTATCACCACAGGTCGAGGAGCTACACGAACTATCCATAGTGCAACTCTCATTCAAGCAAAAGACAAGCTATTAATCCTGGAATTCACAGGGGATGGATTTCTAAAGAACATGGTGAGAAATCTAGTGGGAACTATCCTTGAGGTGGGTAAAGAAAAACTGACTGAAAAAGAATTTATACAAATATTACAAGTACAAGACCGGACCAAAGCAAGAGAAACTGCTCCAGCCCATGGTCTTGCGTTAATTGAAGTATACTATAACGAGAAGATAACCAATCCCTCTATTTCTTCATAGCTGAGTGCCTTGCCAGCAACGACTGTAATTTCCATGGCGAAGAAAGACATATTCTCGAATCATCGCAGATAGTCATAACATCACAAAAAGAAAGAAATTCCGCCATTGCATCGGAAATCACCAGATCTTTTCGCTGAACTATTTTTAGCTGACGTTTCATATCAAGCCCTTCAATCTTCAAACCCTTAAGCCAACCGTGCTCGGCCTCTCTACAGATACTAAGAGATGACAGACAGGTTATGCCTACACCAGACTCAACTCCCCTTTTTACGGCCTCTGGATGACCCATTTCCATAATGATATTTACGTCATCCATGTATTTTCCAAATTTTTCACGAATCGTAGCTACTGTACCCGAACCACTTTCTCTCATGATCCACTTTTTACCCTTTAAATCTCGCGTGATATCAAAAACATCATTATGAGCAAGTGGGTCTGTAGGACCACATAAAACAATGAGTTCATCTTCAAACCAAGTCCTTGATTGAAGTTCTAGCGTATCAGTCACTGATCCTTCAAAAAAACCAACTTCGGATGACCCATCAATAACAAGTTTTTCAGCATGTCTGGTATTATATACAAGCAACTCAACATGCACATTTGGGTGAACTCGCTCAAAGGCTCCAATTAAATATGGGAGGATATAGTTACCCAGTGTTGTGCTGGCAACAACCTTAATCGTACCATCTAGGGTGTCATTTCTCTCTGACATTACAGTTTCAATACTTGTTACCTGAGCAGTGATATCCTTGGCTAATGGTAACAAAAAGCGGCCACGAGCATTCAAAAGGAGACTCCGGCCATGTCTGTCGAAAAGAGATCCGCCTAACTGATTCTCGAGTTCTGCAAGAGCCATACTCACTGCAGATTGTGTTACAAATAACTTTTTACTCGCCTTTGTTACTTGTGCAGTTTCAGCAACTGCTATAAATATTTCAAGCTGTCTTAGTGTTATAGACATTGTACCTTCCCATCCAATTGTTCATTTTTAATGATACATTCACGCCCCCTCCCCAACATCATTAAGGGTTCTACGCGACCATCACAAACTTTATCTATTATTTAAACTGCAAACATTTCATATAACTAGAGGTACATCCAGAGACTGCAGTAAAATGAATGGCCAATCAGTTTATCGTTGACACACATATAACTTTTATTTAATATAAGTCCGAATTAAATAAAAGTTAAAAATAATAGATTAAGATTTTCTCTGAGCATCAAGTCACCTCAAATTCAGCTACCAAGGAATTAAGATGGAGTCTCAGGTTACAGCTTTTCTTTATCCAGAGCATGTTCTCTGGATCACCGCTTTTATCATCGGGGGCCTATCTTTTGCCCTTGGTCCAATTGCTATTGTTTACCTCCTCATGCCTCGCAAGACGCGGCAAGTCGCTAATAAAGCCAGTCAATTCATTGAATGTGGAATGGATCCTATAGGCGACAGCTGGATCCGTTATGGAGCAGTGTTTTATCTCTATGCTCTGATTTTTCTCGCATTTGATGTCGATGTGTTATTTCTCTTTCCCGTGGCTCTCGCCTATGACGATGCGATTTTCGCTTCTTCAATAAGGGATTTCATTGAAATTATTATTTTTGTTGGAATATTATCACTCGCAGTAGTTTATGCATGGATCAAGGGAGTATTTAAGTGGGAACGGAAAACGTACCTTCGTCGATAGTTCAGTTCGCCCTCGCAGACAAAATCATCAATATAGGAAGAGCCAACTCACTATGGCCTCTCACTTTTGGTATTGCCTGTTGTGCCATTGAAATGATGGCCACTGGTTGCGCTCGATTTGATATGTCTCGCTTTGGAGCTGAAGTGTTTAGACCTTCTGCCAGACAGAGTGATGTGATGATCGTAGCTGGCACCATTACTAAAAAGATGATGCCCGGTATCAAAGTCCTTTATGATCAGATGCCTGAGCCTAAATGGGTTATGGCTCTAGGTAATTGCGCAATCTCAGGTGGACCTTTTGCTTTTGAGGGCCAATACAGCATAGTTTTAGGAGCTGACGAATTTCTTCCTGTGGACATATATGTACCCGGTTGCCCTCCACGTCCTGAGGCCCTCCTTCAGGGGATAATTGAACTGGAACATCTGGTTTCCGACTGGAAAAGGTGGAAAGACCCTGAGGCTGCATAGCAGCTATGATACTTTTTTTCTGACTCCCAGTTGTCTATGATGAATTTTGGAGCAATAACTCATGATTTGTGAAAAAACGAAACTTTCCCTGCAATATCTGTTTCCTGAAGAGGAAATTGTTGCGCCTGAAGTTGAAGAAGATGAATCCGGGGATGAAAAACCAAAAAAGCCAAAGGCCCTGCCAAGGCAAAACGGGCTTATTGAAAGGGATTATTCAGTACATGGGTATCATCTAGATGCACAGGTCGCTCCAGAACAAGTTGTTGAAGCTGTAAGTATTCTCGATAAAGCAGAATTTTTCATTGAAAGTATCACAGGCGTTGACTGGATAAAAGAAAACCAACTTGAAGTTGTCTACGACTTTTCTCGATATGATTTTGATCTCTGTCGTGTTGTTATCCGTACTCGCCTTGACCGGACCAAACCTGAAGTCCCAACCATTACTGAAATATACGCTGGTGCTAATTGGCATGAACGTGAAACCCATGATTTTTTCGGTATAAAGTTTATCGGTCACCCTCACCTTATCCCACTTCTCTTACCTGAAGATGCAGACTTCCATCCCCTACTAAAGGATTTCAAAGCATGAGCTCTCCTATTGAACTAAAACCGGACGAGACATTTATTCTCAACGTCGGTCCTCAGCATCCTGCTACCCATGGGGTGTTACGGGTAAAGATGGAGATGAATGGTGAGTACATAGTGGATGCCGAAACAGTTATCGGATACATCCACAGAATGCATGAAAAAATGGGGGAGTTAAAGACCTACCCCCAATACCTGATGAATTTGAGCCGAATGGACTATCTTGGCGCACTTGGGTATTCCCACGGTCACGTTCTTGTTGTTGAAAAAGCTGCAGGCATTGAAGTACCGGAGCGTGCGGAATACATACGAGCAATAACAGTAGAACTTAACCGCATTGCATCCCACCTTTTCTGGTTTGGCGCTTTTGTTATGGATTTAGGCGGTTTTTCTCCTCTGATGTACGCCCTTCAGGATCGTGAACACATTCTTGACATGCTTGAAGCTGTAACAGGTTCTCGCCTAACGTACTGTTACTTCAGATATGGTGGTCTTTATAATGATGTTGACGATCAGTTTATTGCCTCTGCAAGAAAATTCATCCCAAGAATGAGAAAATCTCTTAAAAAATACCATAAGCTTGTCACCGGAAATATCATTTTCAGAAAAAGACTTGAAGGGATTGCGCCACTTTCAAAAGAAACCTGTCGTAAATACGGTGCATCAAGTGCAGTTGCCAGAGGTTCCGGAATTGATTTTGATGTGCGAAAAAATGAACCGTATTCTGTCTACCCTGAATTTGATTTCGACGTACCCGTCTTCCATGAGTGTGACTCTTTGGCACGATATAATGTTCGAATGGAAGAAATAGAACAATCACTTCGAATAATAGAGCAGGGTCTTGAAAAATTGCCAGGTGGTCCAATCATGCCTGAGAAGAAACCAAAAATAATCAAACCTCCAGCAGGAGATTATTACCAGGCAGTAGAAACTGCCCGAGGAAGTTTTGGGGTCAGATTGGTAAGTGATGGAGGAAAGACGCCATACCGTTTGAAACTGAGATCTCCAACCTACTCCAACATGCATCTGTTTGATGAAACGTGCAGAGGTATGCTGATCACGGATGCGCTGGCATTCATGGGAAGTCTGGATCTGGTTATTCCTGAGATAGACAGGTAAAAGGATAATTTTATGCGCTTAACACTTTTTAATGTTGTTGCTGCCGTTATTGCCGCCATTGCATTTGCTGCCGTAAATGCCGCCTACCTCGTCTGGGCAGAGCGCAGGGGAGCTGCCCGAATTCAACGAAGGCCTGGTCCTAATATCAATGGACCATTTGGCCTGTTGCAACCGCCTCTTGATGGCATCAAACTCATGGCCAAGCAACTCACCATTCCGGGTGGAGCTGATAAGATTCTTTTCATCACCGCTCCAGTGCTCGCCATGTTCCCTGCAATCATGAGTTTTGTCACAATCCCTTTTAGCGAAAGTATTGTTGCTAAAAATATGAATGTCGGGATTTTGATGATATTTGCCTTTGCTGCCCTCGGCTCCACCTCGCTTCTCTTTGCAGGATGGAGTTCACGTAACAAGTATGCAATGATGGCATCTATCAGAGCTGTTTCTCAGACTGTGGCGT
This sequence comes from Desulforhopalus sp., assembly GCA_047622095.1. Taxonomy (GTDB): domain Bacteria; phylum Desulfobacterota; class Desulfobulbia; order Desulfobulbales; family Desulfocapsaceae; genus Desulforhopalus_A. The sequence goes on along the minus strand of JBLHNU010000054.1, from coordinate 11,285 downwards.
ACGAAATCCCAATGCTAATTACAACAATTACTGTTGTAATGATTGCAGGCTCTATGGATCTTATGGAAATTGTTCGACAACAATCTGGATCCTTCCTTCACTGGAACATCTTCCCCCTGCTAGGCAACTCACACAATATTCTGATGCCTATGTCCTTTCTGATATTTTTCACCTGTACACTTGCTGAAACCAACAGGGCTCCTTTTGATCTTGGAGAAGCCGAAAGTGAACTCGTTGCAGGATTTCATACAGAATACGGATCCATGGGATTTGGTTTGTTTTTTATGGGGGAATACGCAAACATCGTTATCGGCTCCTGTATGACCACCATTCTCTTTTTAGGTGGCTGGAACCCTCCATTTACTTTTCTTAGTTTTATTCCAGGCGTGTTCTGGTTCCTCATTAAACTCTATTTTCTCATAGCAACATTTATTTGGATTCGCTGGACCTTTCCACGTACAACAATTTACGGCCTTCTCAACCTGAGTTGGAAGATTTTGATTCCCCTATCTCTTTTCAACCTGCTGTTAACCGCAGGACTAATAAAGGTGTTCTAGATGGTGGCTTACTTTAGTGAAATTTATCATGGACTGATCAGCCTGCTTGAAGGAATGAGCGTCACATTTAAAGAATTTTTCAAGCCACCTGTCACGGTCTCTTATCCATATGAAACGCTTCCAATGTGTGAGAGATTCCGTGGTCATATTGAACTCATTGAAAATGAGGACGGCAAAGCAAACTGTGTTGTCTGTGGTCTCTGTGAACGAGCCTGCCCTTCAAACTGTATTTCCCTTGCAGGGGTTAAACCAGAAGGAGAAAAGAAAAAGGTGCTTACCAAATACGTTCTCGACTTTACGAGATGTTCGCTTTGCGGTTCCTGTGTTGAGTCTTGTAATTTTAATGCGCTTGAATTCTCCAAAGAATATAACCTCGCAAGCAGAAGAAAAGAAGACTTCATATTTGACCTTCTTGGAAGACTGGAGGAAAGAAACCAATGAACCAAAGCTTAGTTACACATCCCAGTTTATTTAGTGTTGAAGGGTTGGTAGGAGTCGTATTTTTAATCCTCATTTTCATCACACTCTCAGGAGGTCTCATTGCTTGCAACTCTAACCGAGTTGTACGTGCTGTAGCAGGACTCATTGTTTGCTTCGTAGGTGTTGCGGGTCTTTATTTTTTCCTCAACTCCCCCTTTATTTCTATGATGCAGATACTCATCTATGTCGGTGCTATAGCCGTTACCATTGCATTTGCTGTGATGCTGGCTGCTCCTGAAGAAAAAAGAAAAGTAGGTCCAACTGGTCCACTGGAAGGGCCACTTGCCTTTGGTACTGCATCGCTTCTCGCTGGAGGTTTTTCTGTACTTGCTCTTAAAACCGACTGGCCAGTGATGGATAAGATCAATGACGGTTCTATGAAGGAAATAGGTATTCGTCTCCTCACTGAACATTCCATGGTTTTTGAACTCATCTCTATTGTCTTACTCATTGCTATTTTAGGGGCTCTTATTATCGCCCGCCGGGAGGAATAACTACTGATGGCTATTCTTGGACTGTATAACAATCTCAATACCTACCTCATCATAGGAGCTCTGCTCTTTGCATTTGGGATTTATGGTATTGTCGCCAGACGAACATTTATCGCCATGCTTATTGCGGCCGAAATGATCCTGGCCGGAGCAGCACTCAACTTCATGGCCTTTAACAGGTTTACCGCACCCGACCCAACAACAGGCCAGATTTTCACACTCTTCATAATGGCTATAGCAGCTGCAGAAGCGGCCATAGGCCTCAGTATCGTCATAGCCGTCTATCGTCAATATGATTCCATTGACGCAGAAGATGTTGTTGAACTTAAAGGTTAGTCTAGGAGCCAACTGGAATGGATTATAAATTACTCATTGCCCTCATGATTCCCCTAATAGGTACTCTTGGGGTCATGTATAAAGGTGACAACGAAAATCTAAGAGAAGCTATATCCTGTGTTTCTTCTCTGTTGTTGTTGTTTATTGTTAGCTCAATGATACCTCAGGTACTTGAAGGTAAAACACTAGTTTTCCATATGTTTACCATTCTCCCTGGAGTCACGGTAACGCTGCGTGCAGATGCAATGTCGATGATTTTCGCCCTCGTTGCATCATCACTTTGGACAATTGCTGTCTTCTACTCCATGGGTTATATGCGTGGACTAAAAGAACATGCTCAAACAAGATTTAACGCCTGCTTCGCCCTCGCTATTTTTGGGGCCATAGGCGTCGCCTTCTCCGACAACCTGTTCACCATGTATCTCTTTTACGAAATTGTCTCAATCTGTACATATCCACTGGTTGCTCACCATCAGGATGCAGAAGGCTACAATGGTGCTCGAAAGTACATTATCTACCTCACAACGACAGCCAAAGCATTTTTACTTCCCGCAATGATTTTGATCTATGTTCTTACAGGAACCTTAGATTTTGCCTCTAATATAAGTACAGGAATTTTCCCAGCAGGGGTTAATAGTGTGCTTGTAACCATGCTCTATATTTTTTGCATCATTGGTTTTGCTAAAAATGGCGTCATGCCTTTTCATCACTGGCTCCCTGGAGCTATGGTTGCACCGACACCTGTATCTGCACTACTCCATGCGGTTGCAGTCGTAAAAGTAGGAGTATTCTGTACCACCCGCGTCATGCTCTACACCTTTGGTACAGACACAATGCACGCACTGAACCTCGGTATTCCAACTGCTTACTTCGTAGCATTTACCATACTAGTTGCATCGATTATAGCCCTTTCAAAAGACAATCTTAAAGCGCGACTGGCCTACTCTACTGTGAGCCAACTCTCATATATTATATTGGGTGTAGCGCTCCTTACAGATCCTGGTATCCAGGGTGGGCTCATCCACATTGTCAATCACGCATTTGCCAAGATAACCCTCTTTTTCTGCGCTGGTGCCATCTATGTAGTAAGCCATAAGAAATATATCTCTGAAATGGAGGGTCTCGGCAAAACAATGCCTTTCACCTTTGCGGCCTTTGGTATTGCATCTCTTTCCATGATTGGAGCACCCCCGGTTGGAGGGTTTATTACTAAGTGGAATCTTCTCATTGGCTCAGTTGAAGCACATCAGCTTGGAATCCTTCTTATTCTCATTGCCAGTACACTGCTCAATGCAGCCTATTTTGCACCGATTACCTATAAGGCCTTTTTTGGTAAGCGACCGGCAAATGAGCCTTTTACAGGAATTAAAGAAGCCCCTCTTTCCATGCTTATCCCAATCTTGATAGCATGTACAATTTCGGTACTGCTTGGTATTTTTCCCAACTTCATGTTGCAATTTGTAAAGGCGGTGACAGGATGATTGTAGATCTCATCGATTTCCTTAAGAAAAACCAACAGACTGTTCAAGTCTACACTATTATTGCAATTGCAATTATGGTTGTTTGGTCTTTTCTCGGCGTGGATACCCATCACGCACACACATGGATGGAAGCTCATATACCAGGATTCTGGTCCATATTTGCTCTCTTGTCGTGTGTTGTTCTTATCTTTTTTTCAAGGTGGCTTGGAAAAAGTGGGATAGAGACTGGGGAGGGCTATTATGACAACTAGTTTTATCCACCCTTCTCTTATTTTGATTCTTGGAGCGCTGATACTCCCTTTTATAAAGGAACCATTTCGTAAGCTCTATCTAACAATGGTCCCATCGCTATCACTCCTCGCCGTTGTCTTTATTAATATGAATCCAGGCACCTACGGTGTCGTTAGTTTCATGGGTGGAGACTGGACGCTAACCTTTGGAAGAGTTGACAGTTTATCAATTATCTTTGGCTTTATCATGGCACTCATGGCAGTCATCGGTACGTTTTATGGGCTCCATGTAAAAGACAACTGGCAACATATTGCTGCGTGGTTTTATGTAGCCGGTAGCCTTGGTGCTATCTACTGCGGCGACTATCTCGTACTCTTTCTCTTTTGGGAAATGATGGCCTTTGCCTCTACCTTTCTCATCTGGTTCAACAAAGAAAAAGGCGCACTCTCAGCAGGTTACAGATACCTCCTTGTTCACACATTCGGCGGTGTCCTTCTTTTGCTTGGATTTGTTCTCCGCTATCAGGTGGTGGGTGATCTTTCTTTTGTTCAACTCGACGAACAGAATACCCAACTTTACACCTGGCTCATCTTGGCTGGCCTCATGCTCAACGCGGCTGTGCCACCGCTCCACTCATGGCTTCCTGACGCCTACAGTAAAGCGACGGTTACAGGTGCAGTCTTTATGTGTGCCTTTACAACAAAGACAGCTATCTACACTCTCGCCCGTGCCTTTGCCGGTTTTGACATCTTGATTGTTTTGGGCGTTGTAATGGCAATCTACGGTATTGTGTACGCTCTACGCGAAAACGATATCAGACGTCTTCTCGCCTGGGAAATCGTAAGTCAGGTTGGTTATATGGTTTGCGGAGTAGGTATAGGAACCGCACTTGCTATCAACGGTACCTGTGCTCATGCTTTTGCCCATATATTATATAAGGGCCTCCTCTTCATGGCCGCTGGTGCCATAGTCCATGCCACAGGAAAGAGCAAGTTCACAGAACTGGGTGGCCTATATCGAAAAATGCCAAACACTTTATTTTTCATGATCATTGGAGGAGTCTCTGTATCCGCCTTTCCATTCTTTTCAGGCTTTGTCTCAAAATCCATGATTATTACTGCAAGTTTTGAGTCTCATCTATTATGGGTTGGCTTTTTACTCACGATTGTTTCTGTTGGCACATTTCTCGTTGCCGGACTTCGTCTTCCATACCTCATCTTCTTTGGAGAAAACAGGTGCAGCGAAGAAACACTCAGTAAAGCTGAAGATCCACCATGGAACATGCACATGGCCATGGGTGCAGCAGCTTTCTTATGCTTTTTTGTAGGTACCTATCTTCCATTTCTTTACAATATGCTTCCATATCCAGAGGTAAGTTACCATCCTTACGGTAGTTACCACTTGAGTGAAACATTTCAAATTCTCACCTTTACAGCAGTCGCATTTTACTTTTTCAAAGACAAAATTGGAGCAAAAGCGACCATAAGCCTCGATCTTGATTGGTTTTATAGATTAGGTGGCCGTGGTTTTCTCTGGCTCGCCAAAAATCCAATCCAATGGGTTGATAATATGTGGGGAATGGCATATCGCGTTGTAGGCCTTTACTCCCTCATGACAACTGCCAAATTCTGGTCCTGGTTTGACTGGCATGGTATCGATGGTGTTGTTGATGGAAGTGCACGTTGCGTACGCGCTATTGGCAAAAGAGTGACCGTGGTAATGCAAAGAGGACAGATACAGCAGACTATTTATATATCTATCACTTTTGCAGCTATACTTTTAATTTCTTTTGTCTGGTTATAATCTTTTTGAAATCAAGGACTACTGGTAATGGATCAACTACTGATTAACACTGGCTTCCCGATTTTGAGTGTACTGATATTTCTTCCACTCATTGGTGCCTTCATACTTTTGTTTATAAAAAGTGAAGCACTGTGCCGTAATATTGCTCTCGCCACAACATCGCTGGTAGGACTACTTTCTATACAATTGATTTTGGGTTTTGACAAAACCACTTCAAAATTTCAATTTGTCGAACACACCAGCTGGATAAAAGTATTTAATATCAATTACACCATAGGTGTTGACGGTATCTCTATACTGCTGATCCTGCTCACAGCATTCATTATGCCCTTTTGTGTTCTGGCATCCTGGTCGTACATCAAAACTCGTGTCCAGGCTTTTATGATATGCCTGCTCATTATGGAAACTGCAATGCTCGGTGTTTTTGTGGCACTGGACTTTGTCCTTTTTTACGTTCTTTGGGAAGCAATGCTCATTCCAATGTATATGCTCATCGGAATATGGGGTGGCCCGCGTAAGATCTATGCATCCATAAAATTTTTCCTCTACACGCTCGGCGGGTCCATTCTATTGCTCGTTGGAATTATCTGGCTTTACACTGTGAATGATCACAGCTTTTTTATCCCGGATATGATGTGGCGTGATTATCCATTAACATCTCAGATCTATCTCTTTCTGGCATTTTTTCTGGCTTTTGCCATCAAGGTTCCCATGTTTCCCTTTCATACATGGTTACCCGCAGCTCACGTTGAAGCGCCAACTGCCGGATCTGTTATCCTTGCAAGTGTCCTTCTTAAAATGGGAACGTATGGTTTTCTTCGTTTTGCACTGCCTATCACACCTGAGGCGACCATTCTTCTTGGACCTTATGTCCTTTGGCTTTCCATAGTGGGTATAATTTATGGTGGATTTACAGCACTTGCCCAATCAGACATGAAAAAACTTATTGCATACTCATCTGTCGGGCACATGGGTTTTGTAACTCTAGGGTTGTTTGTCCTTAATTCAGACGGAATGGAAGGAGCCATCCTGCAGATGATCAATCATGGTATTACCACTGGCGCACTCTTTCTTTGTGTGGGTATGATCTATGAAAGAACCCATAGCAGAGAACTACGATCAGCCACTGGAGTTGGTAGGTATATGCCTATCTACGTTACCTTTCTGACTTTTTTCGCCCTATCGTCCTTTGGTTTTCCAGGCACAAATAGTTTCGTAGGAGAATTTATGATTTTGGCAGGAGCATTTGAACTGTCAATCTCACAAAATCAATTTCCTTACCTCGCACTTGCTGCAATCCCAGGTGCTGTCCTTGCGGCAGCCTATATGTTAAGGATGCTACAGAAAATCATCTGGGGCGGGACAGACAATCCCGATCAATCATGGATCACTGATATTAACCTGAGAGAAATAGTAACCCTTTCACCATTTCTCTTTTTTGTATTTTGGATAGGTCTTGGGCCCACTCCATTTCTAGAGCTTATCCATACGAGCGTAACTGATCTCCTACAACATTTTAACACTCACCAAGGACAGGCAGTAGCTATGGTTGATTCATTTTTACATTAAGACTTCCACCTCAAAATAGAAGTGGATGCGCCAGGAAAAGCATCTTGGCGATTTTGTGAAGTGTAAGATTTCTGAGCTCCTCCCGATCACTTGTTTTAAACAAGCTTTCTGGAGCAAGGCGCTAAATAAATAGAACTCGTAAAGGTAACATGATGCTATTTCTTCCCGAATTAACTCTTTTAGGAGCAGGGCTGGTACTCTTTTTTCTCAGTTTAGGCCAACCCGACAGTGGTAGGGTCAAGACTGTAGCAATCACACTTGCCGCTATCACCTTTTTCGCATCATTAATCTGCCTTAAAAGTGAAGGTAGTCTCTTTTACAACGCCTATAAAGTTGACCTGTTTTCACAATTATTCAAGGCACTCATAGCATTTGGAACTCTGGCAATCCTTATTTTCAGTGCCAAAGACAGTGGAGTAAAACACAAAACACAATCTGAATATTATCTTTTCCTATTCATGTCAGTCCTTGGGCTCATGATGTTGGTATCAAGTGTAGAGCTGCTGGCAATATTCATTTCACTCGAACTCTCCTCATTTGCTGTATACGTCATGGTTCCGATGAGGAAAAATTCTGAAGCAAAAGGTTACCATGTTGAGGCCGGAATAAAATACCTCCTCTTTGGTGTTATGGCCACAGGTCTCATGCTCTTTGGTATGAGTTATATTTATGGACTAACAGGCACTACTCAGTTACCGCTTATTGCAGAGCGTCTTGCTGATATGTACACTCAGCCAGCGGCAATCATCGCTATTGCCTTGGTGCTTGCAGGCTTTTTTTACAAACTGGCCATCTTCCCTCTACACTTCTGGGTACCAGATGTATATGAGGGATCTTCTAATGAAACAACAGCTTTTATTGCTGCTATACCAAAACTTGCTGCAGTCGCAATCCTTATACGAATAATCAATCTCATTAGTGGAGAGGGGCAGACAATCGTAACGGCTCTTACAGTTTGTGCACTCGCCTCTATGTTTTACGGAAATCTATCAGCTCTTGTACAAAAAGATGTAAAAAGACTGCTTGGATTTTCAGGTATATCCCACGCTGGCTTCATCCTGGTCGGTCTTCTCACCTTCGATTCCATCGGTTACGCAACAGCGATTTATTATATAACAGGCTATCTTTTTATGAACCTTGCCTGTTTTTTGGTTATCTGTACTGTTTCTGAAAACGGGAAAAATGTCATAACCGAAGATTTCACAGGCCTCTACAATCGGGCCCCCCTACTCTCCTTAACTCTCATCGTTGGCCTTTTCGGTCTCGCTGGAATACCTCCATTTGTTGGTTTTACCGGTAAATTTATGCTTTTGCTTGGTGCATTCAACAAAGGGCATTATATCCTTGTTATTCTTGCGGCCTTCAACACAGCTATTGCAATATATTATTACCTATCCATTGTCCGCCTGACTTTTTGTACTGACCCAGAAGACAGACTGCCGGTTGAAAGCTCTGGATCCACCAGAGTTCTTGCAATTCTTCTTATCGTTGTCATTATTGTAATGGGAATTTTTCCATCTACTTTTATAACAATAGCCTCACAGGCAGTTAAACTGCTCGTATAGGAGTCCGACAGGTTCCTAGCTTTATTCCACAATTATTGCTAATAAGGCCCTATGGATTTTTTCCAAAGGGCCTTTCTTATTAATATTTCAATTTTATCTTCCTACTATGAATACTTGGCTTATTGTCATTCTCTGTATAATTTTTATATCCTTCACACTTGAACTAGTTGTCTCTTACTTAAACATTGGTGCACTTACCCCAGATTTACCGAAAGAATTTGAAGATGTGTACAACAGAGATGAATACCAAAAATCACAGAAGTACACTAAGGCCACAACACGTTTTGGCATTCTTGAGAATAGTGTGTCTACATTTTTGACTGTAGGCTTTCTTCTTTTTGGTGGGTTCAATTGGATTGATACTATTGCACGAAGCTTCGGTTACAGCACAATAGTGACAGGGTTACTATTTACTGCTGGTCTTGGTATTCTTTCATTTCTGGTTGGTATTCCATTTTCAATTTATTCTACTTTTGTGATAGAAGAAAAATTTGGCTTTAACAAAACAACCGTGAAAACCTTTATCCTTGATTTGGTAAAGGGCTTACTGCTCACCATGATACTTGGAGCCCCTCTTCTCGCTCTCATTTTTTGGTTCTTTGAAGCAACAGGTACATATGCTTGGGTTTACTGCTGGATAGGAGTTGTTTCTTTTACTCTTCTCATGCAGTTTATTGCACCGGTACTCATCATGCCACTGTTCAATAAATTCACCCCGCTTGACCCTGGAGAACTAAAAGATAAAATAACCGACTATAGTTCTAAGGAAAATTTTCAACTCAGTGGCATCTTCACAATGGATGGATCAAAACGATCTACTAAATTGAATGCTTTTTTTACAGGATTTGGCAAGTTTAGAAAAATCGTATTCTTCGATACACTCATAGAAAAACTCACTCCTGATGAAATTGTAGCAGTACTCGCCCATGAGATGGGTCATTTCAAGCTGAAACATATAATCAAAATGATGGCCATCTCAATCATTCAGACAGGATTTATGTTTTTCCTGCTTTCTCTTTTATTAAAGGTTCCCGAAATTTCCAGAGGTTTCATGCTGGAGCAAACAAGTATCTATGCAAGCCTTGTCATTTTTGGCTTCCTCTATAGTCCGATCAGCCTTTTTACATCTATTGGAGTAAATATCCTTTCTAGAAAACATGAATTCCAAGCCGATGCCTATGCTGCAAACACGACAGGGGAATCAGGCCAACTGATTACAAGCCTTAAAAAGCTGAGTCGGGCAAACCTGAGCAACTTAACACCACATCCAGTACATGTATTCTTGCACTATAGTCACCCACCACTTCTTCAGCGAATCGATACATTATTGACAGAGAAGAACTAAATACCGACTACCCATTGGAAATATCGACGTAATCTTAAAATCTAAGAGTTAGATTCTATTGTGCTCCGAAATTCATTCTGTTATTATGTTAAGACAATATATGTTTGTAGCCTTCAATTTAACTTACCAAGATTAAACAATTGTCAATACATCAGGAGATCACAATGTCAAACAACAACCTAAAAAGCCCTCTCCTTCAGTCAGCAGGTATCGTTGCTGCTGTTGTCGTACTCATACTAATTGTAGGGTCATCCGGATCCAGTTCTGCTGGGGGCGGTATTGCAGCTCTGTTCGCTGGACTTGGTAATGCCATTTTATTTGCCATTGGAATGACTATTGCCGTTGCACTCTCAATTACAATCCTCATCGGTATATTCCTTGCTGCCGTGGCTATGAGCGATAAAGCTGAAGCCTCCAAAATGTACGAAGGGTTAAAAAAAAACTTCGCTGCTCTGCTGCTAACGCTTAGTTGCACATCATGTAACGATAATAATGCAATAGGCATCACAGAGGAGGAGTATGAAGCAATGAAAGAAGAACTTTCCACACTACAAGGTAAAAACAATAAACTCCAGGCTACGCTGGATTCAGTATTGGCAGATAATGCTGAGATGCAAAACAGTGTAAGTTCATTGGATACTGATAATACGACTCTTACAACTAAAGTGGACGAATTATCAGGAACTGTTCAAACTTTGCAGGAATCTGAAGCTAAAATCAATGAATTGGTAGCTCAACTTTCTGCAAAGGTTGAAGCTACCAACGATGATGAGTTAAAAGAACAGATCAGTGCCTTAGAACAAATGCAATCTTCAACTAAAATTGAAATAGAAGCAATTGGCACTCGACTAGCTGAAGTCGAAGAAAAAATGACAAAGGCTACCGCTCCCGCAAAAAGAACAGCTGCACCGAAAAAAACCACTGCAGCAAAGACAAATAAACCTAGAACAACCCGTACTAAAAAATAGTATAGACAATCAAAACTTGACACTATTATGACAAAACACTCATTTTTGAGTTATTCTTACCTTCACAATAGGAGGAGATGATCCCTCATTTTCTTCTATTCTCATTTAGTATTGTTCACAGAATGGCTACTGAATATTTAATTCAGTAGCCATTCTTTTGTTTCCATCCATTGAAACGCAGCCTTTATATACTTTACAAAAGTATCCTCCCAAGCACAGAGTCTCTCCTTATTCCGACACATCAGCAACATAGCGTATTTCAAAGAATATCCGTCTCCAATTACAGCAATAAAAGTGAGGAATGTATGATTTAAGTGTTGACTCGATCGGTATGATCCTGTAGTTTGCCGCTCGTTGTTGAGCACGGGGAAAAACAAACAGCCGGTTCGGCCAAATGTTGATCTTCATCAGTTAGCTAAACAGCGAAAACAAAATAACTTTTTAGTTGACAACAACTTC
>JBLHNU010000053.1:0-38577 GCA_047622095.1 Desulforhopalus sp. | reverse complement strand
GATAAAAGAACAGCGTCGCTGCGCTCCGACTCCCGTGTCCGAAATCACTGGACTGGGTGACCAGATTCACGTGGAATGAGCGTCCAGTTTCGACTGGACTGACTGTCCAGATTGCGTGGAATACTCATCTACGGCGGTGGGAAGGTTTTTGAAAACTAGATCAATGGAACCTTTGGCCAGAGCATCGTTATAACGGTCGGCAATATTCGATACATAAGCTTCTACACCATGGCTCAGGGCATCGAGTCCAGTGTTGGCAGTAATATGCTTGGGCATGCTGGCGCAAAGCTCACCATCAATAATAGCCACGTCAGGAGTCAGCTCGTGAGAGACGATAGGGTATTTTGTACCTTTCTCTCTGTCTGTAATTACGGAAAGACCGGTGATTTCTGTACCTGTACCGCTTGTTGAGGGAATTGCGACGAAATAAGCCTTATTGCGCAGGGTCTTAACAGCGAACGGAGCTGACAATTCTTCAAGTTTTGATTCAGGATACTCGTAAAAAACCCACATTGCTTTAGCAGCATCGATGGCAGAGCATCCGCCCAATCCAACAATAACATCGGGCTGTTCCTCTGTGAAGAACTCCGCACCTTTAAGAACTGTCTCAATAGATGGATCCGCTTCTACACCGGAGAAAACAACAGATTCAATGTTTGCTTCAGACAGGAAGCTCTGAGTTCTTTCCAGAGCTCCGTTTTTCTGAACGGAGCTGCCACCAATGACAATAACTGCTTTGCTGCCTTTCAGCCCTTTAAGATTTTCAAGAGTGCCTAAGCCGTGGAATACTTCTTTTGGGACAATAAATTTCGCCATTTTCATTTCTCTTCTGTTAATTACAATTTAAAAAACGGGCTGTTCTTTTGTTAAAGAGCCTGTGCTTTGATTCCCGTTTCAAAAGGGGCAGGGATTTCCCAGCCTGTTCAATTCTTTTTTAATAAAGGTCGGCCCGGGAGCCGCCCTCGCATTTTGTGTCTAGCCATTGCCACGCGCTCAATGTGGCTGCTGCTGAACTGTGGGGAGAACATACGTTTATCTGAGGAAGAAAGGAATATCTGATCCTGCTTAAAGAATGCCTAATTCTGCTTAAATAGCTTTTATTGACCAAGAAATACTATTTTATTGTGCCTATATGTGTCATAATGAAGCAATAATGTGGATGAGCTTCCATCGGTTTTAAGTCGATGGACATTTCATTTGATCGCATATCGTCTGTAAGCGAGGGAGCGAATCATCTTTGATGGTGGCACTAAAATGAAAGGAAAAAACATATGTCTCGGATGATTAAGCTGCTTGAGCAGCTTGACTTGCCAGAGCTGTTTACGGAATCAAGATTGAGAGGGGTTCGTTTTTTCAAATCCCAGTATCATACTCCACGCACCCCATTGATTTATGATCCTGGAATTTTCATTGTTGCCCAGGGACATAAGAGAGGTTATCTGGCAGATAGGGTTTTCCAGTATGACGCAAATAATTATCTTGTCACCTCTGTTCCAATTCCTTTCGAGTGCGAAACTTTTGCGAGTTCCGAAGCACCATTTTTAGGACTCTATATAGATATTGAAATGCCTGTCCTTCATGAACTCATTGGACAATTAGGAGCAGGCAATGGACTAGAAAATACAAAAATGAGCGAGATCCCTAAGGGTGTGGGGCCTGCTGAAATGGATAAGGAAATGTGTGATGCTGTAGTCAGGTTGTTGAATTGTATTAAATCTGAAACTGAAGCCCGGATACTGGGGCCAGGACTGATTAAGGAAATACTGTATCGAGCTCTTTCAGGAACCCAAGCCTCATCGCTGTATGCGCTAGCTATGCATAATGGGAATTTTGCAAGGGTTTCCCGCGCATTGAAATCGATTCACAGTGATTATGCTTCAAAGCTTGATGTTGAACAATTGTCTGGACTCGCTAGTATGAGTGTGTCCTCCTTTCACAGAGCCTTTAAAGAGGTTACGTCCGAATCACCGGTACAGTATTTAAAAAAAGTAAGACTGAACAAAGCACGTAATTTTATTAAGAACGAGCATATGAAAGCCTATATCGCAGCTGATAAAGTGGGATATGAGAGCGTTTCCCAGTTTAGTCGGGAGTTTAAACGTTATTTTGGGCAGAGTCCGACTGAGATGATGAGAGAGTTACGAATGTAGTAGGTCTACTACTGTTGGCGCATGGAGATAACTTTGTAGTAATGCAGATGTAACTTACCCCCTGACAAATATGCAGGGAATATTTGTGGCTCTTGTTTGAAATTGGAGAGACAGTGTGTTTACAGCAGTTGTAGGACAAGCTGAAGGGATAGACACCCGCAAGGTGAGTCGGGCGGTTATCGAACAGTGTAAGATGCAGTTAAAAGGCTCGTGTCCTACTGCAGGACTGCTGTTTGCAGCAGACCACTTTGATCATCTGTTTGTGGTTGAAGAAATCAACGCGTCTTTCCCAGGGCTTGAACTTGCGGGATGCACCTCAAGCGGTGAGATGTCGTCTAGCATGGGATTCCGACAGGATTCTATATGCCTCATGCTCTTTGCTTCAGATACAATATCGATTGCCAGTGGTATCGGTCTTGATCTCTCGAAGGCTCCGGATAAAGCTGTTCATCGTGCTGTGGGCGATGCTCGGTCCCGCCTGGGTGGAGAGCCGTCAGTTTGTTTCATTTTCCCGAGCATTCAAAGCAGGAGGATTGAGACGGTTCTGTCGACCATTTTTGAATCGCTCAGTCCTCAATGCAAGGTATTCGGCGGAGTCCCCAGTGCCGACAAGTTCATCATCCAAAAAACTTTGCAGTTTTGTCGCGAAAACGTCTATTCAGATGCGGTTTCGGTCCTGCTGTTTGCCGGTCCCATCAAGGCTGCCTCGATTGTAAGCAATAGCTGGCAACCTGTGGGCTACAGGTCGGTGGTTGACGAGGTTGACGGCAGCCGTGTCAAGCGCATTGGCGGCCGCACCGCCCTGCAGTTCTATCGGGAAGCATTCGGACCGTATGCAGTGCCCTTGCCTGAGATGCCCTTGGCCATATTTGATAAAGATGAGCGATTTTACCTGCGTGGTGCTATTGACTTTGATGAAAACAATGGGAGTGTGGATTATGCCACCCCCATAAAGGAAAACAGGAAGGTCCAGCTCACCGAGGCTACCCCCGAGAACATTGCCACCAATTTGAGAGACAATCTTCACGGTTTGATGAACAACATTGGTGAGGACTGGTCTCCCCAGGCCGGGTTCCTGTTCTCCTGCGTTTCTCGGCGCTGGATCATGGGCCTGCGCACCTGCGAGGAGTTGAGCCTGGCTACTTCAATTCTTCCTGCAAACATTCCCATAACCGGATTCTACACCTTTGGGGAAATCGCTTCTCTGGCTGAAAAAACGCCACCGAAGCTGCACAACTGCACCCTGGTTGCCCTCCTTTTAGGAGAAGACAACAATTCAGATCCCCCTACCAAGGAGCTCCAGCAGAAAATTTCAGCCGAAGAAACCTATGAAGATGCGAAGCTGCTCGCCAAAAAGCTCGCCAGGGCACACGAAAGTCAGGCTCGACTTGAACTGCAAAAGGAATCTTCCACCAATGTACTCAGAAGAATGAGCGAGGGCCTGGCGCAAGCTAAGCGCAGGATTGAGAATCAGAACCAGATTCTCAAGGAGTCCCTAACCCTTGCACAGGAAGTGCAACAAAGTCTCCTGCCCGATGCAGCCCCTGTAATCGATGGTTTTGAAATCGCGGGTCGCAGTCTCTACTGTGATGAAACCGGCGGTGACTATATTGACTACCTGACAGTAAAAGAAGGTATAGCCGTTGTCGTGGGCGACGTCTCTGGACATGGCGTTGCCGCGGCTTTGCTGATGACGACCGCCCGGGCCCTGCTGCGCATGAGGGTCGACTTTGGAGGCTCACCGGCGGAGGTGATAACTGACCTCAACAGATTGTTGGCTTTTGATGTTCAAGATAGCGGAAGTTTTATGACTCTTATATATCTCAGACTCAACTCTGCTGAGAAAACCATAACCTGGGTTCGGGCTGGACATGAACCAGGCCTGTGTTATATGCCGGAGACAAATGAGTTCGTCGAGCTTCGGGGAAGAGGGCTGACTTTGGGGATTTTTGACGACATAAAATACGATGAGTATACCACTTCAGCTCTTCACCCAGGTACAATCGTAATTCTCGGCACAGACGGTATTTACGAGACGCGAGATACGAAGGGGAATTTCTTTGGTAGGGAGCGGTTGAAGGAAATTGTCCGGAAAAATGCGAACAGACCGACCTTGTCAATTGTGGAAGAGTGCCTTCGAGAAGTACAGGCTTTTCGCGGAGGACAGCCACGGGAAGACGACGAGACACTCGTTGTCATTAAGACGAACTGAGCACGACGTTATCGTGCATTTTCTCCAACAATGAAAGCTTATCACTCCCCGTTGAGATGAGTTTCTGATAGCTCTCGGTTTTGAATATCGGTCCTTCAGGCTCTATTGCTATCAAAGTTATTGTTGGAATCAATTTATATTGGCAAAAAAAACGGGTCTCCTAGCAAGACGCTATAACTACAAGTTATTTTGAAAAAGATGAAAAAACAATTAAATACTTTAACTTTGTCCGGCTTGATGATAGGGCCCATTTTAGGTTCTGGAATAATTCTTTTACCACCACTGGTGTATAATCTTACAGGGAACCTTGCGTTGCCAGTATGGCTTGTCATGCTTTTGTTCGGTTTTGCCTTTGCTTTGGTTTTAGGTGATTTGAGTATTAAGTTTCCAGGAGATGAAGGTGTAACAAACGCCGTTAAGGAGGCGTTTAATTCAAAATTTAAGTATCTTACGTCCTATTATCTCATTTGCGCTGTTTTATTTGGGCCGGTTGCCGTTTATCTCATTGGTGCTCAATTCATAGAACCTCTGTTTGGTTTGGATGTTACCACTATATCCTTTCTGATGTTGCTTTTTGTATGCTTTACTTTGCTCTGCCCTATTCATTTTCTAGGAACTGTGTCATTGGCAGTAACTACTATTACTGGAATCATTCTAACTCTAGGAAGTGGGGCTGTTTTATTTGGACAGGAAACCACATTTTCTTTAGAGGCTCCCTTTGATTTTGCAGCAATCTCCAGGGCTTTACTGTTGGCATTTTGGTCCATCGTTGGATGGGAGGTGGTAGGTAACTACTCCAAAGAAGTTCTACACCCTAAAACTACGATCCCAAGGGCTGTAAAAATGAGTGCCGTAGTTATTTCGGTGATTTATTTGATGGTTATCTGTGCCATTCAGTTTGCAGATCTTCAAGACGAGAATGCATTAACAGCAATTATTTTCCCTCTCTTTGGTAAAAGTAGTGGTCTCATTATGGGCATTCTTTCGTTGATGCTCTGTCTCAGTACAGTTCTACTTTTTGTAGGTGGCGTTGCAAGGCTGATTGCTGGCATAAGTGCTAGTAAGACAACTCCTATTAACCTTCTTAGTAGAAGGCTTCGTAATGGTGCACCTCTGGGAGCGATACTTTTCCTATGTTCGGCTAATGCCATAGTACTTTTATTTGTACACTTGAAAATCTTTAACACTGAAGATTTGGTTGCTTTAGCTGATGGCTTTTTTATAGCTAACGCCGCAATAGCGTTGTTGGCCGCATACAAACTGGCAACCAATAAAATCATTCGATATACAGCGCTAACTCTAGGCCTATTATTCGGATGTATTTTATTAACATCTCACTGGATTGTGCTTGGAATTATAGCTCTAATGGCTTGGATGGTTCTACATTAGTCGATTACTGATTGGTGCTCTTTGGTTGTCGAAAGTGGAGAATGAAGGTTGGAGTTTTTGACAGTTCGATCTCAGCCGTTTGTTATGTTTTGGTTGCTACTTTGCATCTGTCTTTAGGTACGTACATATTTAATATATCACCCAAAATCATGAGCAACACCCCGACGATCAACGTTATTTGAAAACTCTCAGAATAGAGCCCGATACCTACGAACCATCCATATTGCCCTGGGAAAAAATGAGATATATCGGTGTTACCGGTTACCGATCGTCATACCAAAATATGGCCTTAACCAATGTCAAAAATTTTGCAGTAAACAATAAGAACTGTGAAGGCCCTTTTATCATATTCAAGGTCTCAATTTAACGCCTGATGTAGATCTGCTATTAAATCTTCAGGCTCTTCCAGACCCACAGACAATCGTAACAAACTATTGCATATCCCCAGACGTTGCCGAACTGTGGCAGGGATGTCCCCATGTGTCTGCGTGGCGGGGAGGGTTATCAAGGTTTCAACGCCACCGAGACTTTCAGCAAAGGAAATGAGTTGTAATCTCTCCAGCAACTGATTTGCTAAATGTGAACTTTTAACACGGAAGGAGAGCATGCCTCCAAAACCATCAGCCTGTTGCTGAAATAGAGCATGTCCGCAATGTCCGGGCAATCCTGGATAGTAAACACTTTCGACCTGAGATTGTTGCTGTAACCACTTCGCCACCTGGAGGGCACTGGCAGAGTGACGTTCCATACGTAATGGGAGCGTTTTTAAGCTTCGGATCAATAACCAACAATCTTGCGGCGGTAGTATTGCACCGGTCGAATTCTGCAGGAAATAAAGCTGTTTCCCTAATTCGATATCTTTGGCTACGAGTACTCCCGCGCAGAGATCACTATGACCACCGAGATATTTGGTGGCAGAATGTACTACGACATCAGCGCCCAGTTCGAGAGGGCGCTGTAAAACAGGTGTCAGGAAGGTGTTGTCGACAATAAAGAGTATATGTTTCGGTTTGCAAATATCGGAGAGAGCCTGGATATCGGATATCCCGAGCAGTGGGTTGCCTGGGGTTTCAACCAGAAGCGCTTTGGTCTGTGGCAAAATAGCTGCCTGTACAGCAGCTGTGGAGGTCGTATCTACGTAAGATGTTCTGATATCGAACTTAGCAAAAACATGCTCAAGTAATCGATACGTACCACCGTAAAGATCTTCGGACACCAGCAGATGATCACCGCTTGAGAAATGTAACAAAAGTGTCGTCAATGCTGCCATACCAGAAGAGAAAGCCAGACCCCGTGTGCCTCCTTCAAGTTCGGCAAGTGCGTCCTCTAAAACATCACGGGTTGGGTTACCGGTGCGAGTATAATCGTAACCAGTGCTTTTCCCAACTCCTGGATGCCGATAAGTAGCACTGGGATAGATAGGAAAGCTGATCCCGCCGGTATCATCATCTCGGCCGACTCCAATCTGAACACTTCGAGTATTCAGATGGTTAGATGTAGGTTTCATGCAGTCTGACCTTCGTTGAATAGGGTTTACTATTAGACATATAGTTGAATTTCATCTTCCTGGTTAACATAAGGTTTAAACAACAATAATCTAGCAAGGTAGGAGATTTTGACAAGCAATACTCAAGGAGAAAGAACAACTTGTTCTGTCCCTAAAGTTGTGGACAATCAGTTAAGCCACGCTTTGTAATTGTTCCGCTTCCATTTCAAAATCTGCTGGTGATTTATAACCGCTAGCGGAATGCTTTCTTCTCCTGTTGTAATACACTTAATGTGGAAAAAGTAACGTTGTTGGCTTTAAGTAGTCGAATTTAAAACTGTATTTATGGCGTCTGGGTCTACCTTTTAAATTTTTTCAATGGGGCTATATGTGTAGAAATTATTAAAAATCTATCCCTGGTTGTGGTTCAATATCTTTTCTGTAGGCATGTTTGATCTCTCTTACTTCACTTACCGTATCGGCCATGGCGATAAGATCAGGATGGGCATCTCTTCCTGTGAGGACAAGGTGCATTTGTTCCGGTCGTAGCTTCACTATCTCCAGCACTTGTTCAAGATCTATTAGGTTCAGTTGAATAGCATTGTTCACTTCATCGAGTATGAGCGTGTCGGGTGGGGTCTCTTTAATAATCTGTTTAATAAGTTTTAGGGCGTCCTGAGCATTTTTTCTGTGTTCTGAGTGTGGGAAAGGATTGCCTTCAATCCCACAAAATCCCTTACCCGTATGATGCAAGGTAACCAGAGGCGCCAGGCGTTCTACACCATCCCATTCACCAGAATAGAGGTCACCTTTCATAAATTGGACAATAGTAGTTTTAAGGTTATGTCCACAGCCCCGTAGTGCCATTCCCATGGCAGATGTTGTTTTACCTTTACCGTTGCCTGTTATGATGACGATGAGACCCTGCTTTATTTTAGGTTCATACTTGGTGATCTGTATTTCATCTTGCATGATGTCTCCCTTTTATTAAATAATTTGAGTTGATTATCTCAGGCAATTACTAATGCCTGCTGTTCGATGAAGTAAACAATCATCACCTTATTTGATATTGTAAAGAGAGCTTCTCCCGTCATTTAAAAGAAGTGTCAGTTTATGCTTTTATAGAAAAAATACAGTCTTTCCTTGTAATGGTACCGTGTTTTGTGATTGAATTTTTAAAGATTGTCTTTGAACTGATCCAAACTGTAATGTGTAATCAAGGAGCTTTTTCGATGCCCGATTCAGTATTATTAAGACCCGCTGTACTCTTGATTGAAAGTGATTCTGTTCAGCGGGATATACTGAAAAGATCAATAGAGGACCTTGGCTTTTATGTGTTGGAAGCTGAAAATGGCCAGATTGGTCTTGGGATGTGGTCTGAAAATATCAAGGCTGTTCGGATCGTTATCACGGCATTGGATATGCCGGTTGCCGGTGGTGTGGAGGTTCTCAAAACCATTCGCAGACAAGAACTGCAATATACATATGTTATGGTTCTTACCACTGATTGCAGTAAAGATTCATTAATGGAATGTCTGTCTTGTGGTGCAGATGATTTTGTCAATAAACCTATAATGAATGGGGAGCTCAAACTTCGCTTGCAGGGGGCAATGAGACAACTGCGGCTTGAAGACCATTGCAGTCTGGTTGGTGGATTTGCAGAACTTGCGGCAGAGCGAGCGGGTGAGACAGGGGCGCATTTACAAAGAACAAAGCAGTATTGTGCTCTTTTGGCCGAAGACCTTAGAGTTAATCATCCGCAGTTGGGGTTCACAAAACAGATGGTGGAAGATATTGCGAATCTTTCCGTCCTTCATGATATTGGTAAAGAATCACTTCCGGATGGATTGCTCTGTAAACGTGGGCGCTGTACGGAAAAAGAATATGAAGTGATAAAAAAACATACCGTAATAGGCGGTAACATTCTAAAAGATCTCTATAAGGAAACGGGATCGGTTTATCTGCTTCTGGGTCATGATATCGCAATTGCACATCATGAACGTTGGGATGGTTCCGGATATCCTGCCGGTCTAAAAGGTGAAGAAATACCTCTGGCTGGAAGAATTATGGCGTTTGCCGATGTTTTTGACACCTTGTTGTCAAGAAGGCCCTACAAAGACCCTTTTTCTTTGAGTTATGCAGAGGTGTATATGAGGGACGAAAAAGCAAAGCATTTTGATCCAATGATTGTGGAAAGTTACGAACGGGTTAAAGATGAGATAATTGAAGTACATAACTCAATTCAGGAGTCAAATAGCAATTGGTAGAAATGGCGCGTCCGTGACACGCCATAGAGGGAATTTATTTCCGGTGATAGGTAACAACTGTAAAAGGTTCTGAGGCCTCAGGGAAGGCGACACGGTTTTCTTCCACGAACTCGTCGGTGGAAAATTCGGGAAAGGTGACATCTCCTTCAACGTCTCTTTCTAAAAGAGTAAGGGCGATGGCTGTTGCGACCTCAAAGCCCTTGGCAAAGATTTCAGCACCACCAATGATAAAGACTTTTTCAGCTTCCCCACACATGTCGATGGCTTCAGCCATTGAAGATGCATGTTCCCCTCCTGTGGGCTGGTATTCTTTATTGCGACTGAGAACGATATGCCTTCTGCCTGGCAAGGGGGAGGGGAAAGATTCAAAGGTTTTTCTTCCCATGATCATTGGGCAACCCATGGTTGTTTTTTTAAAAAGTTTGAGCTCTTCGGGGATATGCCAGGGGAGTTTATTGTTGCTGCCGATAATGCGATTTTGAGCCATCGCGGCTATTATAAATATTTCCATTGTTATCTTTTGTTAGAAAAAACTGAAAAATATATTGTATTTGCACTAGCTTCTATTTAATAATACGCGATTATGCTAATCATTTAATTGAATTAGTGCCACCTTTAGGTTGGAAAATGGATGTGAGTACGATACTATTTCTGTAGACGTAAATTAGTGAGGTTATAACACCAATGTCTTAACACAACTCTGGAATGTTCCAGGTGTTGTTTTTTGGAATGAGTTAAAAGTATTGACTGAATTAAACAGAGGAACTGGAGGAGTTCGATGAAGATTTATTGTCCCCATTGTGGAGTGAAAGGCTCTGCGGATGATTCATATAGCGGACGAACGATAAAGTGTCCAAAATGTCAGGAGATGTTTGATCTCACCACTGATATGGCCATTGACCCAAGCGAATTCCTAACAGTAGATCTCGATTCTCCTGTGGCAGCACTGGCTGAGAGCGAAGAACAAGTAGATGGACCACTTGATCTGAGTGAAGAGCTAGGAGATGTAATGGGTTCCTCTGAATTAGCAGAGGATGACGTAGAACCTGAAGACCTGGCCGCAGATGAAGAAGACTCAATTGACTGGGGAGACTTTGGGGCGGCGCTTGATAAAGAGATTGCCGAAAGTGAGGCAAAAAATGTTACAGGTGATCTTCTGGAAACAGATGGTTTGCTTGAAGAGGATGGTCCTATCGCCAGTCAAGGTGATGCGGATGAAAACCCTTCACTCGATGACATAGACATTACAGAAGATAACGAGCTTGCCGGTGATTTGGGTGACATACTTCGTGGTGGTCCAGAAGATGCCGAGGATGTTCTTGAAGAGGTTGTTGAAGAATATACTGATATTGACGAAGAAATTGCCGAACCTCTTGCTGCTGAAGAAGATGAAATTCTTGACACTGTAGATACTGTCGAAGCAATTGAAGATACAGTAGAAGAAGATGTCGATACTAATCTTGGCACCCTCAGTGAACCAGACGTTGTGATGCCGCTTTTTGTGGACGATGAAACAGACGAGGCTGTGAGCCTTGAGTTTGGCGATGAAGAAATAACTGATAACATCGACTCTGCTGAAGTTCTGGAGTTTGCCGACATTGACCTGGTAGAAGAGAAATCAGAAGCAGAAGATGAGCCGGATATAGTTATCGGCGATGATTCTGATGATGTTGTCGTTATCGAGGATGAGCCCTATGGCCTTGATAAGGAACAATGTTGGCAGTGTGGTAAAGAAGACAGTGTTGGAGAACCGTTTATAGCTATTGATGGACGACTTTACTGTACTGATTGTCTGCCTGCTGAAGAAGTGAAGGAAGACGGTATGAGTGCTGCATATGCCGCGGCTGCAGGAGTTGCTGGTGCCGCTGCTCCGGGAAATAGTCTTGCAGGTGATGAAGCTGAAGATGTTGCTGCTGAAGAAGCAGAAGTGCCGGGAAGGAAAAAGACATTCACAGTGGGCGGAGTGATTCGTGAGTCATGGGAGAAGGTAAAAGGAATTAAAGCATCAATCTGGGCAGGCTCTGCTCTGATGTATTTAGTCTTGATTGTTATCATTGCAGGTGGAGCGTTTCTGTTGCCTGAAACAACTCTGGAACCTGAAGGTGGAGGAGTTACCAGCTATCTCCTCTCTGCTCTTTTTCAGGTTGTGACAGAAGTTGTCTCCATGCTCTTTATTGCGGGACTTCTTTTCATGGGGATACGCCACGTTGCAGGAGACAAGGTCTCTTGGAAGATGATTTTTCATGGTTTTTCCTTTACCGGAAAGATAATAGTCGTGTCAATCCTGCAATTCATTTTAGTGACTATTGGTTTTCTCCTCCTGATTCTTCCGGGAATCTATCTTGTTGTGGGCTACGCAATGGCAATTCCACTGATTGTGGATAAAAATCTGTCACCATGGGAGGCCCTAGAAACATCACGCAAGGCTGTACATAAGGTGTGGTGGAAGGTAGCTGCCCTGTATATCGTTATGAGCTTGATCTTTCTTGTGGCTTTAATACCCCTTGGTATAGGATTAATCTGGGTGTGGCCAATGATTATGGTAGCTGCTGGTGTTGTGTATCACCGCCTGTTCAGAAAATAGAAAACAGTTGGTGCAACACCGTAATATGTGCATAATATAGAGGAGGGCGGAGTATTTCCGGCCTCCTTTTTTTTTGTCTTTTCACTATGGGGAATTTATGTTTTTCATTGAGCCTGCACTGTATTGGTTGATTATCGGGGTGATGTTGCTTTGTCTTGAGATGGCCCTTCCCGGTTTTGTACTCTTTTTCTTTGGCGTTGCTGCACTGATCACTGCGGTTGTGGCGTGGCTTACACCTCTTGCAATTGCCTGGCAATTAGGCATTTTTATTGTGTCTTCCGTGGTCTCTCTCATGACCCTGCGCGATGTTATACAAAAGAAATTTTTTAAGCCAAAAGAAGTCGCTGATGGTGAAGAGCCGGATGAAGATGTGCTGCTTGCAGCACCTGGAGATCGTGCTGTTGTTGGGGTTGCTATTTTGTCTCCGGCAGAAGGGCGGATAAACTACTCGGGTACATCCTGGCGGGCGACAGCGGATGAGAAAATTGAGGAAGGTGAGATTGTAGCTGTGGTGCGTCAAGATAATCTTGTTATCCACGTGGAAAAAATCTGAGCAGATATCTGCATAATTGGTGATTTTCGGTCGAACACTATTTAAATAACCCAGGAGAAAATTATGGAACAAAATTTAATAGCACTCGTTTTTATCTTACTTTTTGTTGTTGTGGTTCTAGTGAAAACGGCGGTCATTGTTCCCCAACGCTCCGAATTTGTTGTGGAACGATTGGGTAAGTATAGGATAACACTTGACGCCGGGTTTCATATCCTCATGCCGTTTGTTGATAAAGTGGCGTACAAACGAAGTCTGAAAGAGGAGCCTATAGATATTGCATCCCAAACCTGTATTACTGCTGATAACGTTACTCTTGAAGTAGATGGGATTCTTTATCTTCAGGTAATAAACTCTAAAAAATCAGCATATGGTATTGATGACTATATGTTTGCCGCTTCGCAGTTAGCACAAACGAGCCTCCGTAGTGCCATAGGGAAAATCACCCTTGATTCGGCTTTTGAAGCGCGAGAAACCTTAAACGCTCAAGTAGTAACAGCCCTTGACGAAGCTTCTGTAAATTGGGGTCTGAAGGTTTTAAGGTACGAGCTGAAGGACCTAATGCCATCGAAAAGTATTCTAGAATCGATGGAAAAGCAGATGAGGGCAGAGCGAGAAAAGCGGGCTGAAATTGCAAGGTCTGAAGGTGAAAAACAGGCGATCTTGAATAAGGCTGAAGGTGATCGTGGAGAGGCCATTTTCCTCAGTGAAGGTGAAAAAATTAAGCGAATCAATGAAGCGGAAGGCCGTGCTCAAGAGATTCTAAAAATAGCTGAAGCAACGGCTGAAGGTATCGCAAAAGTTGCTGCAGCCATGTCTGCACCAAGTGGCCATGAAGCAGCAAACCTTGAAGTTGCCAAAAACTATATCCAACAGTTCGGTAAGCTGGCAAAAACAAATAACACTATGATAATCCCTAGTAATCTCACCGATGTGAGTGGAATGGTAGCTACAGCTATGGCAACGATTGAGCAGGTAAAGGGGAAGAAGTCCTGTGGTAAAACTGATGAACCTGAATTTCGCTCCTAGAGTTGAACCTGAGGTTGAAGCGTAGGGATCTATAGGAGAACACAAAGGTGGAATTGAAATCAAAAGGTAGCCAGTCATTACACTGGCTCCTTTTGAAAATGCACCTTTTAATGCTTTTCCTTGGTGGACATTCGGTTGGCAATCATCACCTAAGGTGATGCTTTTATAACATGTAGCAGTTTATTCCGATTCTTGTATGCCACTGTAGTCCTGTTCTATAATCAACGCGGCTCTGACCAACCAGGTGACGACAGTAATTCCTAAGGCGAAGATGCCAAGCGTTACGCAGAGCTCAACCCAGGTCGGAAGATAATCGACAACCTCTCCCAGTGGACTAGGGATGAGGCCCGGCACAATGAGCCCAATACCTTTTTCCATCCAGATCGCTACAAACAGGAAAAAACATGCAGGGAGAAGAACTTTGGGGTTGTTCTTGCCAGGATTGAAGGCAAGGACAAGGGTTGCCATGAAATTCACACAGACAGAAGTCCAGATCCACGGAACCAGTGAGTTATGGCCATCCAGACCAAAGAAAAGATAGACAGCAGAAATGGAGTGGTGGGTCGGGAAATAAAACTCCTTAAAAATCTCAGAAAAAAGCATGATCAGGTTGATGATTGCCGAGATAACAATAATCAGCCGTAGTTTATTAAACACATTTTTTTCAATTTTGTAGGTTGTCGAACTGTGAATTACTGCAAGAATAAGGGTAATCAATGCCGGTCCGGCTGCAAAAGCCGAGGCCAGAAAACGTGGGCCCATCAGCGGGTTATTCCAGAATGGTCGGGCTGGCAGGCCCTGGTATAAAAATGCTGTAACCATGTGGATTGAAAAAGCCCAAAAGATCGACAGAAAGACAAAGGGTCGGTATAAACGTTCATTCGCTTTACGGCCCATATAGTGGCTGTACAAGATATATGCCGGAACCAGAGCATTGAGCAGCAGGTAGCCGTTAAGTACCAGGACGTCCCATGCGAGAATTGAAGAAGGGAAGTTGAAAAGCCCGATCCCAGGGATGAGGTGCCATGCCTGGAGTGGTCCGCCAAGATCTACCATAATAAACGACAGACACATGACGATTGCCCCGACAGCGACTCCCTCGCCGATAATAACCACCCGGTGAAAACCTGGGTCATGAAAGATATATGCCGGTAGAATGAGCATTACGGCTGCCGCGGCAACTCCGACCAGAAAAGTAAAATTGGAAATATAAAATCCCCAACTGACAACATCGTTCATCCCGGTCACGGAAAGTCCGTATCTTGCCTGAAAGGAATAGGCATAGATGCCCAGTCCCATAAAGCCGAACAAGACGATTCTGAACAGTTGAAAGCCAAGGCTTCCCCGTAAGTTCCAGCGAATAACGTCGCCAACGAATGTTTTTAAGTTTTTCTTTTGTTGTGCCTGCATTACCACACCTATCCCTCTCGAATTATGACTGTCTGCGACGTTCATCAATCTATGAAGTACCAGAACTTCGGATCGGTACCAATTTCTTCCTTCATCCTGAACACCTTTTTATGTTTTAAGACGTAGCGTATTTCGCTATCAGGATCGAGCAGGTTACCGAAAACACGGGCACCTGTCGGGCACGCTTCGACACAGGCAGGCAGCTTACCTAGACGTGTTCTCTGGATACAAAAGGTACATTTTTCCATTTTTCCTTTAGGCCGTAGTCGATTACCCAGGTAATGCTGTTTGACGGTAATCTCTTCTTTGGGGATTTCAGCTTTGCCCCAGTTAAATCTTCGGCCGTAATAAGGACATGCCGCCTGACAATAGCGGCAGCCTATACACCAGTCATAATCAACAACCACGATGCCGTCAGGCTCCCGCCAGGTGGCCTTGGTGGGACAGGCTTTGGTACAAGGTGCGTTCTCGCAGTGAAAACACTGGGTGCCCATGTAAAATTTATTTTCCACCGGGACTTCATGGTAGTACTGGCCATCTCCGGTGCTTGGGTCGAGTTTTCCAGGCTCCATTTCAAAGACCCTGATGTACTGGGTCTTGGTTTTTCGATCCAGATTATTTTCTTTTACACAGGCGGTAACACATTCCATGAACCCTTCACAGCGGGTGATATTAAAGGCATAACCGTAGAGTACTCCTTCGATGGGTGGCTGACTCCCCATCTGAACATCAAGATTGTCGCGCAGCTTGGCTAAACGTTCGAGCCGGGCAACGGTTTCATCCTTTTCTTCCTGGGTCATCATTCGATAATTTTCTTTAAAGAACTCCTGCCAGCGCAGTTTCATCTCTTCAGAGGTCCCAGTGTCGGTCGATGGGAGGCAACCGGCAGTCAAGGCTGCACTGCCTGCTGCAACGGCGAGCGATACACCTTTTAAAAATGTCCTTCTGCTGGTTGTATCTTCAAGCATTTTCAGGCAGTCGCTTGTTTTTGGATCTTTTTTTATGGGTTTCATATTTTATCCTATCAGTCCAGTGGTACCGAATAGGTAGCCGGAAATCGCTTTTCAAATCGTGGCGAATGAGGATTGTGGCATGTTGTACAATTAAACACCACCCGATCACCGGCCCAATTTGCAACTCTTTTGCCATGCGCACCACCGAGCCAGTCACGCTTTTGACGAAAATGACACTGACCACAGAGTTGGTAACTATGATCAAAATCGATTTTTCTACCTTTCTTGTCTTCCAGGAAGTCTCGTTTTTCAGGATGATGACAGTCGATACAGCTCAAGGCCTGTCCTTCTCTGCCATGCTCTATTGCGATATCACCATGGGTCAATTCTAATCCCTGATTTACTGTGACTGCCTTATCCGTATGGCAGCTGCTGCACTTATAGCGGCCGATCAACTTTTTTCTGGCGAGCACACGGAATGAACCATCTTGGTTTTCCTCTTTGGCTAAAACCGATTCCTGGATGACCTGTTTGTCCACAGGAACAGAGCGATTATCGAATTTTGCATTCGACATGTTTACCTCATCCATGAATGATTTCTCACTTGCATGTGCCTGGCCAGTGATACCGATGAGACAGCACAGATAAAACAAATAACTCGTTAATGTTTTTGTCATAATGATCCTGGCAGGAATAATTATTAGAGCCTTTCACCATATCAGTGTCTGAACGAAAACCTGCAAATTCTGTTGAGCCAACGAAGAAATCGGCATAATTTGTGGTTTTGGGTCGAACACTATTTAGGGCCTTTTGAACTTTTGTATTGTCGCTGTCTGTACGATCGTTGCGTGACATTGACGGCAATCTCCCCGGGCTGCGTGGTTCACACGTATTTCCTCCACAGCTGCTGGCCCGGTGTGACAGGCAATACAATTTTCCCGAAGCTGCAAGCTATGGGGAACTGGTGGTGGTGAATTGCTCAAAAATGACTGACCGAGACGAGGCGGTAGTATTGACTGCCAGTCGGTGTTGACAAAGAGCTCCTCGGTCTGCACCTGGACATGACACTGATAACAAAGCGTGTTCTCCGGATGCGGTGTGACTGGGACGAACTTGCCGAATTCCTGACTATAGCCCCCCTTCAGGTGACAGGAGAGGCAGTCTGTCTCATTGTCACTAAAGGATAAATCCACTGTATGAGGAATACGTGGCGGTGAGCCAGGGTATTGTCGCAATCGGTAGAAATCTGCAAGATTACGACCTCCTGAATCTGCTCTCAGGTTTAACTCCGGGGTTGCTCGCTGGGCATCAAATATTTTCCCGCCCTGGTTGTCGTAGTTATTTAGTACTCCTGAATCTGCGGCCACCTCTGATGCAAGGATTGCAATTCCGATACACCCAAGAATGGCAAAACACGTCATAAACCCGCCTTTTCCATTTGCATGTTTCATTATGCTTTCTCCAGTCTCACTGCACACTTTTTATAATCCGGTTGCTTAGAAATGGGACAGAATGCATCTAAAGTTACCTCGTTGATGAGGTAACTTTCATCAAAAAACGGCACAAACACCATTCCTCGCACCGGAACACCTCGGCCGTTGATCTGCGCGGGCATGGTTATCTCACCACGACGGGAGATAATTTTGATTTTTTCACCCTCTGTCACCCCAAGTTCGGCGGCGTCTTCTGGATGTATTTCTACATAGGCTGAAGGGACCGCATTGTGCAGCACTGGTACTCGGCGGGTCATAGAACCGGTATGCCAATGTTCGATGACTCGGCCTGTGTTCAGCCAGAAGTTATATTCACTATCCGGCGACTCAGCGGCAGGCTCATAAGGTCGTGCCCATATCCAGGCGCGATTATCTTTTTTGCCGTAAAAGTCAAAATCTTTGCCGTTGGTGCAAGCCGGGTCATGCTGTGGATTAAAGCGCCATCGGGTTTCTTTGCCATTCACAAACGGCCACTGCACGCCGGAACGCTCGCTCAACACTTTGTATGGTGCCATCTCATGCTTTGGCCCTGAGTGGAATCGCCTGTACTCTTCCCATATTTTTTCTATATAGTCGTCCTGGCTCCAGGGGAACTGCTTCCCAAAACCGAGCCTTCTGGCAACTTCGATAATCTGCCAGGTATCAGACATTGCTTCTCCCGGCGGATCGACGATCTGGCTAAAGTGCTGGGTACGTCGTTCAGAGTTGCCGTACATCCCTTCCTGTTCTATCCACATGGCTGCGGGTAATATGACATCGGCTACATCGGTCGTTGGTGTCGGGTAGACATCCGAGACAACGATAAAACGATCTTCTTTGAGCGCACCTTCCCGGTATCTTTTGAGGTTAGGCATGGTGACCATTGGATTGGTCACCTGAATCCACATGAATTTTATGTCCCCTCTATCTAATGCACGGAACATTTCCACCGTATGGTACGTTGGTTTTGGATCGATGTTACTCACCGGCACATCCCATATCTCAGCTGCCGTTTGTCTATCATGTTCATTCATGACGACGCCATGGGGCAGGGCATGGGTCAGGGTGCCAACCTCACGGACGGTGCCGCAGGCACTTGGCTGCCCTGTGAGTGAGAAGGGGCTGTTTCCCGGGGTGGAAATTTTGCCGACGAGCAGATGGATATTGTAGACAAGATTGTTAATCCAGGTTCCCCTGGTATGCTGATTCATCCCCATACACCAGAATGAGGTCACTTTAAGAGAAGGATCACCGTACAGAGCCGCCATGTATTTGATGTCACGCGCTAAAACACCAGATAATCTTTCAACTTTTTCAGGGGTATAATCTTCAAGGAATTTTTGAAATTCTTCGAAATTGATCCCTTCTGCTTTTTCCGTGAAGGAAAAATGATCCTCAGTTCCGTAGCCGATATTCGTTTTGCCTTTATGAAAGGAGACGTGTTCATTGACAAAATTCCAGTTTACCCAACCATTTTTTATGATCTCGTAGCAAATAGCATTGGCGACGGCGAGATCGGTCTGCGGCTTGAACATGATCGATTTGTCAGCGGCCTGACTGGTGCGTGTATGCCGTGTCGCAAAATCGATTATTTTTACATTAGATCGTCTTTTACGATTGGCGAGCATACGTGAAAACAACACCGGGTGCATCTCCGCCATATTGTTGCCCCAGGTGATAAACACATTGGCATGATCGATATCTTCATAACAGCCCATCGGTTCATCGATGCCAAATGAGGTCATAAAACCGGTGACCGCACTTGCCATACAAAGCCGCGCGTTGGCTTCAACGTTGTTTGTACCCAAGCACCCTTTGAACAATTTTGAGGCAACATAACCATCAGGAATAGTCCATTGACCGGAGCCGTATATTGCTACAGAATCTTTGCCGTGTTTGTCTTTTGTTTCCTGAAGTTTTTGGGCTATGATATCAAGAGCTTCCTGGATGGGTACTTCTACCATGACACCATCTCTACGAACCTTTGCCGTGGTTATCCTGTCCTCACCATAAAGAGCCTGAACCGAGTGGTAGCCTTTCATGCAGCAGAGGCCTTTATTAACACTGCAGTTAGGGTCACCTTTTACTGCTACGGCTTTACCGTCACTCACTCCTACCAGAACACCACAGCCTGTACCACAGAAGCGGCACGGTGATTTTTTCCAGGATATGACCCCGGAGTTATTGGTCAGTTTGCTCCAGTCACCAAAACTCACTTCTGGAAAAAGCGATCCTGCAGTTGCAAAAGCACTCGTGATAGCTGCCTGCTTGATAAACTGTCTTCGATTAAGATTCATGGTCTGTTCGTCTCCCTTGTCATTCTTTTTCATCATAGCCAAAAGTCAGACTCAAGGACTGTAGAGATGGTATTCTCAGCAGTTTCTTTTGAAGTCTATCTTCAGTAGTATCATCAGGGGTATCTGTGACAAGAACGACCACATCCTGATTATCGGCGGGAATTACCTGGCAGTACTGCAGGGCGGAAAGTTCGGCGCACATTGTTTCTATGGCACCGTTGTTGGGTATGGCGAGATAACTGAATATGGGCATCCTTTCTCCTTGAACATGTGTGAGAAGCTACCGTATGAGTGTTGATACTCCATTGTATCACAGAAAAGGGTGTTTGATTTGACTTATGTCAATTTAGTTAAATTGTTTACATGAACCGGTTTTCTCAGCGCTTCTTCAGTTAAGCCCACGAAGGCGCTGATACATCCGCGCTAACCTTGAAGGAGAGACGCCTAAGAGATATCCTCCCACTATCAGCTGGTTAATCACGGTGGTTTTTATACAACCAAAATTTTGCCAACGTCGTGACGAGGTACAAACGGGATCGGGCAGGTGAACTATCCTACCCAGTCTTTTCATCTTACGAACAAAAACAAAATCCTCCATAATTTCAATTTCAGGAAATCCTCCAATCTCAGTATATCTGGAACGAGCCATGAAAAACCCCTGATCACCGTAGGGAAGCTGTAGAAAACGGGACCTGAGGTTGGCTACTTTGGCGATGGCCTTGAGTTTTTTTTCGCCCGAGTTAAAGCCAAGAGCAAATGCTCCCATGGCTACAGTAGGGTTATCAAGGGTTGTACCGATCAATTGTTTAAATCCCTTGGGGGCAAAGGTGTCTGCATGGAGGAAAAACAGGTTGTCACCCGAAGAGGATTTTGCCCCAATATTCATCTGCACTGCACGGCCTAGCGGGGAAAAAATCACTGTTGCTCCAGCACTTTGAGCAATCTCCACCGTTTTGTCGGTGCTGCCGCCGTCAACGACTATTATTTCACCCTGTCCTGCAAGGTGTTCTAAGCTTCTTCCCAGTGTTTGCTCTTCATTGAGTACCGGGACAATGATTGAAAGTGTACTCATAGGAGTTGCCATTTTTCGGCATATGGAAGGTCTTCTGGAGTATCTATATCATGATGCTTTGGGAGAAGTTTATACGAGAGCCCAAGTGCTGTGACGTTATCTATGGTACTTGCCAATACGTCTGCGCTTGACCAGGGAATATCATGGAATATTTCTGGATATAGAGCCGCTGCACACTTTCTGTTAAAGCCGATCATGTAGTAGCCTCCATCGAAAGTTGGACCAATAACGAGTTCCTCTTTTGTAACCAAAGTCACTGCCTGGGACATGAGATCTGTATCAATTGAAGGAATATCAGAGCCAACAAGAACAACCTGTTCTGCACCATTATTAAAACTCTCTTGGAATGCGTGTTCCATCTTCTCACCAAGATCACATCCTTGCTGCTCTTCAAAAGGATGATCTCCAAGCCATTTTTTCATCTGAGCCCTGGTGCCGCCAGTAAAGCAAATCTTCAACCGACAACCTCGGCTTAATGGCATGGCTTCAATGGCAGTAAGGAGTTTTTCTGTCATTGCACGTTGCAACCGGGCTGCATTTTCAGGCCCAAGGCTTCGGATGAGCCTGGTTTTGGTCGTTCCTGCTTCAGGGTACCTGGTGAAAATTACAATCTCGGTAACTCCGCTGTCTTTTATGGTCTGAGAGTTCATCTTTTGAGAAATGGATCAAAAAGAGTGCGTATGAAGTCAAGATCAAGGTATGAACGTAATTTTTTCCAGGTCTGCTCATTACGAATCCCTTCATATTCGGTCTGGTACGCCACCCATCCCATAGCAGACCAGGAGATACCTCTCAGATATACAAAGGGGTTTTTGAGATGCATTCGGTCTGTAAGTGTCTGTTTCAGGTGGGGTGATTGACTGTGTGCTTTGTATGACTCAATAAACATTTTGTAATCCTCGCTGCTAAATCGATAGTCTGATTTCCACAATGTGGTAAGCGGGGAGCAGAAGTGACAGAGGTCGCTGGAGGGGTCGCCCCATCGAGGCATTTCCCAGTCAATCAAGTGGGTTGTGTTTTGTTGTCGATTTACTATGAAATTTCCTGAGTTGACCTCGGTGTTGACTATTGAAAGTGATGGATCTAATAAAAAATAGTTCTCCTTTCTTCTTTCCCTGTCTGCCCAATTAAGTAGTTTTCGCAAATAGTCACATATGGCTGAGTCGGCGAGGGGAGATGTGAAGTACGTTTCAAGTAATGTGGAACATTCGTTGTAAATGAGGGTCAACGGTTGTTTTTCAGGAATCAGATGGTTCTTATGTTCTGGTACATCAATACTATGAATTTTGGCAAAAGTGGCGGCTGCACCCCCTAGATCCAGGTGGTAATTAAGATGTTCGCCATCAAGAAATTCAATTATCGAAATCCCGCGGTCAATATTTGTTTTACTGTTATCAACAAAGTAACCACGAGGTGTGACCCCACTTTTTTCGAGGAGCTTAAGCGTCTTGAACTCATAAAGAATTTGATCCTCTCTATCGATCTGACTCCCCATATTTACTCTAAAGACAAGGTGATGATTCTTGGTTCGGAGGCTGTAGTTGAGGTTGTATTCTCCTCTTGCAAGTGGGGAGACTGAAAAGTTACCCTCAGCCATCTGTAAAACATGGCTCCAGTCCTGAGTAGAAAGATATGTTTTGATCTTCCCAAGGTACTCTACAAATGGATCTTCTTTGGTGTCCTCTATCATGGGGGCTTGGTGTATCTGCTGAGTTTAAGGAGTTTTATTTATCACCTGTTTCTTAATACGTGCTGCTGCCAACCTTTCTCAAGATCGATCAGAATCTTTGACGGTGGCTCTGGTAATTGATGGCTTTGGAGTTCTTCATCCCCTAATGTTGCAACTCCCTTGGGCTGTGATTTAAATCGCTCCTGCCAATGTTCTGGCAGCTTTTCAGCACTGATAGCGGGGAAATCTCCCCACACTTCGGGGGCCGCTTTCTTTAACTGAGCCTCGGGGGAGAGTAAAAAGTTAGCGACCACCATTGCTGCAGGCTTATCTTGTGCATTGAATGGAATGGCCACAAAGTGAGTGTTGGCGATGGTTCCCTCATTAAAAACAAAGGTTCTCACGGTATCTGCAAAGATCCCGTCCAGAATATTTCTTGAGGCCTCTCCCTGATGGTAAGAAAAAGAAAAATCAATTTCTCTGTCCGTAAAAAGCGTGTTCATTCTGACAGGAGAGGCCGGGTAGGTGGAACCTTTTCTCCACAGTGAACTCTTGAGGTCGTTAAGAGTTGCGTAGGTTGTTTGTGCAGCAGCTTGAAAATCCGCCTCGCTATAATCTCCTTGCCATATATCACTTGATTCTGCTGCATTGTAGAAAATGTGTCGTATAAAAGCTGACCCGGTAAAATCCGGTGGCGCGGGGTAACTGAATTTTCCGGGATGGGCCTTGATCCATTTGATTAATGCATCAACTGATCGTGGCGGTTCAGGGGTACGAGCAGAGTCAAAAATCATTACCATCTGAGCACTGCCCCATGGAGATTCCATTCCGTCGACAGAAGTACCAAAATCATTTTTTACAGTAGGGCTCGTCCAATCAACGTACTGTTGATTGGGAAGACGATCCGTAAATGGGCCGTAGAGTAAATCAAGTTTTTTACATGTACGAAAATTTTCACCGTTTATCCACATTAAGTCGACACTTCCACCACTTGTCTTATTCGCCTGTTTTTCAATAACCAGTTTACTCACTATTGCGGCAATATCCTTTACTGGAACCTGTCGTAAGGTGATATCAAACCGATCTTTAACTTCTTTTACGAGATAACCGTTAACGTAGGAGTTGACTGCGGTGGAGCCACCCCACATATACCAGTCCACTGTTTGGCCTTTCGCATGTTCCCGCGTCTCTTGCCAGGTCATCACCGTTTTTGCGCTGGCGCTCGTTGTTAATGCAACTACAAGAAACAATAATACTAGAATGTTGGTGATAATAGGTCGTTGACGATTCCTCATACATTTACTCCATTATGATTCAGGATATGAGTCTGTTGATTTACGTACACAGGCGAGGCTTTGTAGTAAAATGGCCTAGTTTTACATGGAATACAAGGGAAATAATCTGTGCATATCTTGTCGATCTTACAATTAAAACATGTTAATTGGTGGATCTTTTGTGGATATTCGTACCGGAATGTGTATTGCTGTTCATTATTTTCATATTTTGCGTAAGCAAGATTGAGGTGAGACTATACAAAAAATACAATTTGTTATATGAGTCTGTTGGTTTACTAGGGTTTCGAAGTCTACGCTTACCTCCGAGGATTATTTTTTTCGCATAACGAAGATATCGGGCTAAAAAACAGTAAATCAACGGGCTCATATAGGCCCCATGAAGCTTTCTGTAGAAGGAGAAGTTTTAACGTCGTTAAACCCTCTATCGCAAAGGTTGCCGCAGCATCCATGGCAACTATTTGTCAGGTGAGGGGCGGCTCCTAGTAGTAATGCAGATAAACATTAAACGTGCTACCAGAGTTGACTCTGGGGTTGAAGCGTAGGGATACATTGGAAAAGACAAAGGTGGAATTGAAATCAAAAGGCGGCCCGTTTGTACGCTGGCCTCTTTTCAAAATCCACCTTTGTATGCTTTTATCCGCCGTCCTTGTTTCCACATCGTTTGTTGTAGGCGCTGCGATTACCGATGCTCTTGATCCCACAATACTTACGCTTATACGTTTTTTCATAGCTGCCATTATCTTCGGACCGATTGTTCACTATCGCTATGGTCTACATTATTCATTTTCATTGTTGTGGCGGTGCTCGTTAATTAGTGGCTGTATGGTGATTTTTTTCAGTGCTATGTTTCTTTCTCTTAGGTACACCAGTGCCTTAAATACAAGTGTGATTTTTGCTCTGGTGCCATCAATTTCCTGCCTGTATTCTTTTTTTCTCCTGCGAGAGCGGCTCAAAAAAGAACAATTTATTGCCCTGTTCTGTGGTTTGTTGGGGGTGCTCTGGGTTGTTTTTAAAGGAGATGTTGTTTTACTTCTCACCATGCAATGGAACTACGGAGATCTTATTTTCCTCGTAGGTTGCCTTTTTATGGGGCTGTATGCGCCACTTGTGAAGATCTTGCACCGTGGGGAGTCCATGGCAGTGATGACCTTCTGGGTGCTTGTAACTGGTGTTTTCTGGCTATTATGTTATGCGGGGAAGGGTGTGCTGACTGTATCCTGGGGGGAAGTGCCTCTTTTGGTTTGGGTGGGGATCAGTTATCTGGCGGTGTTTACCACTATCATCACATTTTTTATTACCCAGTATTCTGTTCTTTTTCTTGGGCCAACAAGGGTGACAGCCTATTCGTATCTCTACCCAGGCCTTGTGCTTGTGTTGAACTTTTTTGTGGGTAATGGATTACCACAGGCAAGTGTAATACCGGGTGTGTTTATTATTGTGGTCGCAATGTTTGTTTTGATGCATGCAAAAGAAAATCAATAAGAATAGTGTCACTTATTTTTCTTTTTGCACCAACTGTAGATATAAATCACCCCTGCCCATTGCTCCGGGTCTGCCTTTTCCTTTAAGCCTCAGTTTTTGGCCTTCATGACTGCCGGGTGGAATAGACACCTTGAGGGTTTGTTCGCCCTGTTCTCCATAGACCACAATCTGTACAACTTTGCCGTGTTGCATTTCTTCGGGTAAAAGTGGCGTGTGATAGGTGATGTCGAGATGATCCTGATGGGGGAGAGGGTTGTTCTGTGCCTTACTTGAAGTGTGTTTTTTTCCTCCAAGGAGGTTACCTATGGCACCTGACAGAGACTTGAGGATAGGTGACTTTCCGGAAAGACTCTTTTTTGCAGCTCCTGTAATAAGTGGTTTAGCAACGGATCCAAAGAGCAAGACTCCGCCCATGATCAGACCGCCCTTACCACCAAAAAAACTTTTCTTTACAAACTGAGAACTGTGACGAAAGCCTGATTTCTGGAATTCCCGGAGGAGTCCTGTAAACATTTGTTGGAATCTGGGATCTTTAAAAAGATCTTTAAGAATATCTTCCTGGTTGTAACTAAAACCGTCGTTGCTATATGTTGTTCCATTTGCTCTGCACCGGTTGTAATCCCTTTGCTTTGCTGGGTCGGACAGAACGCCATAGGCTTCTGCGACCTCTTTGAATTTGTCTTCAGCAGCGGGATCATCGGGGTTCCTATCTGGGTGATAGCGCATGGCCAGCTTACGATAATTCTTGCGAAGTTCGTCTTCTGTACAGCCAGATTTAAGCTCCAGTATTTTATAATAATCTTTCATTTGAAGGTCTGTGTAAGTGCCTCTTTGTGACCATTTAGTCTGCGGGTAGTTGCTTATGTTAAGGCCATTGTCATATACTTTGGCTTAAGTGTACTTTCCTCTGTAGTACTGTACAATATAAATCTATTATCATGAGATAACAAATAATTCCAAATTAATCATGTTTTAACACGTGTTATTGAAGGGTTTCTCAAGAGTAGGGCCGCAGTGGTGATAGAGTGATTTTACTTATTTGATAAGCCATCCCTTTTATTCGGAAAAATAATGAATCAGGTTGATCCAAGCCTCTGGGTTGATACATATGGAAACGGACTGTACAGCTATGCCCTGTTTAGGGTGGAGAATAAAATACTTGCTGAAGAACTGATACAGGAAACCTTTGTTGCAGCGCTTGGTGCAAGAGCTGGGTTTACAGGTAAATCGACTGAGAAAACATGGTTTTTTTCAATTCTGAAAAATAAAATATATGATCATCTTAGACAAAAGTATAAGGAATTCCATGTTCCAGGAGATAATCTTGATGGGCTGATGGAGGATAGCTACTTCAATGATAAAGGCGGATGGCAAACAATGCCTGGCCGATGGGAAGAGAATCCACAACGGAATTTTGAAGAAAAAGAATTTCTTACTGTTCTAAAAAAATGTTTGGATTATTTACCCCGGAAACAGGGCCATGCTTTTTTTATGCGGGAACTGGACGAGTTATCTAATGAAGAAATTTGTAAGGTTTTAGGTGTAAGCCCGACTAACTATTGGGTACTAATGCATCGCGCACGGCTGAGTATACGAAAATGTTTAGAAAAGAACTGGTTTTAGAACGCGTAGGAGCTTGTCCGAGAGGCAGTTCTCGGAGAGCCTCCTAGGTAAGGGAGATTCATATGTGGATGCTACATTGCGATAAGGTTTCTAAATTTGTTTCAGAATCAATGGATCGAGAGTTATCTCTGTTTGAAAGAGTGGGCGTGCGAGTTCATCTGCTCATGTGTCGTCATTGTGCACGTTTTGCAAGACAACTAGAGCATATGCGGAGTGCAATTCGAAAAGAAAGTAACAACTATCCTCGGCTAAAACTTGATGAAGACGCAAAGATGAAGATGAAAAAACGGCTTGATCAAGATCGTCACATATAAAAAACAGTCCTTCTCACCCATTTGTTTTCACATTGAAAATTTCTTTTATTTATTTGTAACCTAAATCTTGCAACTGACAAGTCTACCGGATATGCGAGGCACCGGAGCTGCAGATGTATAAATATACTTCAAGGCTTCGGTAACAAAGCAGATTCGGTGGAATTGCAAGTCTCGAAGGGTAGCAAATATGAGAAAATAATACTCACAAAATATGGTTTTAAAAATAAGTACCACGAACAGTAATATACTGTTTTGTAAAGTTAGATTATTATCTCATTTTGCGTATGCAAGATTTAAGTGTAAGGATTACGATTCTCCTCCGACTATAAA
This sequence comes from Desulforhopalus sp., assembly GCA_047622095.1. GTDB lineage: Bacteria > Desulfobacterota > Desulfobulbia > Desulfobulbales > Desulfocapsaceae > Desulforhopalus_A. The sequence goes on along the minus strand of JBLHNU010000053.1, from coordinate 10,993 downwards.
AGTAAGAACCTAAATAATGCAGGATGTACCAATCGCTCAAGAACCTGATAAACGAATTTCTTTGAAGGATAATGATATGAAGAAAATTGTAATTGTACTTTTTATAGTAGCCGCTGTTGTTTCGTTTTTTGCCTTTGACCTCGATACAGTTCTCACTTTAGACAATATGAAAGCCAATCAAGCCCAGCTTATAGAGCTTCGGGACAATGCTCCTCTTATGGCAAGCTTTGTCTTCTTTTCTCTGTACGTTCTGGTTACCGCATTGTCTCTTCCCGGCGCTGTAATTATGACTCTAGCTGGAGGAGGCCTATTCGGGCTTGCCTGGGGTTTTGTACTTATTTCGTTTGCTTCAACCATTGGCGCAACTCTTGCCTTTTTGGTATCGAGGTATCTTCTAAGAGAAACCGTGCAGAACCGTTTTGGGGACAAGTTAACTGCAATAAATAATGGTGTTGAGCGTGAGGGCGCTTTTTATCTCTTCACTCTTCGGCTGGTTCCTGTCTTTCCATTTTTTCTTATTAACATCCTGATGGGTTTAACTCCAATAAAGACCTGGAGTTTTTACTGGGTGAGTCAGCTGGGGATGCTTGCCGGAACACTTGTGTATATAAATGCGGGAACCCAGTTGGCAAGAATTGACAGTTTAGCAGGGATCCTTTCTCCTGGTCTCTTGTTCTCCTTTGCTCTACTTGGTGTTTTTCCACTGGTGGCTAAAAAGATTACTGAAGGGCTCAAAAAACGAAAAGTATATAGCAACTGGACAAAACCAAGCAGCTATGATCGTAATCTTATTGTCATTGGAGCAGGTGCTGCAGGGCTTGTTTCTTCGTACATTGGAGCCGCAGTAAAGGCCAAAGTGACACTCGTTGAAGCAGAGAAGATGGGCGGAGACTGTCTCAACTACGGTTGTGTTCCCAGTAAGGCGCTTATTAAAAGTGCGAAAATAGCAAATTATTTCAAAAACGCATCCCATTACGGTTTGGAAGATGGCCAGCCTGTCTTTAGTTTTAAAAAGGTTATGCAGCGCGTACAGAAGGTTATCGCAGAGGTGGAACCCCACGACAGTGTTGAGCGATACACCTCTCTTGGAGTTGAGGTGATAAAGGGGTATGGGACAATTGTTGATCCGTGGACTGTTGAGATTGCTTTGCAAGATGGTGGAACCAAACGTCTAACGACCCGGTCTATAATTATTGCAGCTGGAGCCAGTCCGTTTGTGCCACCGCTGCCGGGTATTGAGGACTCAGGATATCTGACAAGTGATACCCTATGGGAGAAACTGGCTGAATATGACACTATTCCTGAGCGCCTTGTTATTCTGGGTGGTGGTCCTATTGGTTGTGAATTGGCCCAAAGTTTTGCACGTCTTGGAGCAAATGTCATACAGGTTCAACGAGGCGATACAATAATGGAGCGAGAAGACAACGAAGTCTCGGCCTTTGCAAAGACCTCTCTTGAAAATGACGGTGTCTCTGTTCTTACCGGGCATAGTGCTCTCAGGTGTGTACAGGATAGCGAAGGAAAAGCTGTTATTGTTGAAGAAAATGGCGTGGAAAAACGAATAGATTATGACGTCCTTATCTGCGCCGTTGGACGGAGTGCCAGGTTATCCGGATATGGTCTAGAGAAGTTAGGAGTTAAAACAGAGAGAACTGTTGTTACCAATGAGTATCTGGAGACAATCTTTCCAAATATTTTTGCAGCAGGAGATGTGGCAGGACCCTATCAGTTTACACATATCGCAGGACACCAGGCATGGTTTGCTTCTGTAAATGCTCTATTTGGGGAATGGAAAAAGTTTAAGGCTGATTATTCAGTGGTTCCATGGACTACCTTTATAGACCCTGAGGTCGCAAGGGTTGGGCTTAATGAACAGGAAGCAAAGCAGAAAGGTATTGCCTATGAGGTGACACGTTATGGGATCGACGATCTTGACCGAGCTATTGCTGATGGTACTGCCCAGGGTTTTGTGAAAGTACTCACCGTTCCGGGCAAAGATAAGATTTTAGGTGTAACTATTGTGGGTGCACATGGGGGAGATCTATTAAGTGAATTTGTTCTTGCAATGAAGCACGGTCTGGGCCTGAATAAAATTCTTGGAACAATTCATACCTATCCAACCCTTGCAGAGGCGAACAAGTATGTTGCAGGAGAGTGGAAAAGAGCACATGCACCTGAAAAATTACTTGGTTGGGTTGAAAAATATCACACCTGGAAAAGGGGGAAGTGATGTTGCGATTACTCCTGATTTTTCTTTTATTACTGGGACCTTTCTCAACTGTTTATGCTGTAGAGTTTGACCATAGTAGTTGGAACAATCTCTTGCAGGCTCACGTGAAACCCGTGGATGGTGGGGCGTCAACTGGAGTGGATTATCAAGGCTTGCAAGTAGATAGACCACTGCTTCAGGAATATTTGAAGACCCTTTCCTCTGTAGATGAGCAGGCTTTTAATGTATGGGAGAAGTCTGGCCAACTTGCTTTTCTCATTAACGCCTATAATGCCTGGACGGTTGAACTTATCCTCACCCGTTATCCTGATCTGGAATCGATTAAAGAGCTTGGCTCATTTCTACAGTCACCCTGGAAGAAAAAATTTATTCCATTACTAGGCAAGACACGAAGTCTTGATGATATTGAGCAAAACTTGATTCGTGGATCAGGCAGTTATAATGACCCGCGGATACATTTTGCCGTGAACTGTGCAAGTGTGGGATGTCCTGCACTTCGCGCAGAGGCGTATCGTGGAGATATTATCGAACAGCAATTGCAGGAGGCAGAGACTTTATTTCTAAGTGACAGGTCAAGAAACAGAGTAGTGAACACGGTTTTTGAGGTCTCCTCGATTTTTAAGTGGTATGGCGATGATTTTAAAAAAGGCTGGCTCGGAGTTGACTCATTGGAGCAATATCTACTCTTGCACTCAGAAAAGATGGGATCCACTATAAATAATGGCGGTGAGACAGGTAAAAGTAAGTTGAAAATTAGATACCTTAAGTATGATTGGGACCTGAACGATTCTTCGCAGAGTCGTTAATAGTCCAGTAATGCGTTATGATTTTTGGTTTTTTTTTCTAAAATTCTTAAAAATCAACGAAAGCTTCAAGAAGATTTGTATGAGTCTGAAGCACATCTTTCCCGAATTGAGAAAGAGCTGGGAGATAAATATATATTTTTCTCAAGAACTATTGATGGTCAATTCATACACGTTAGCAGTGGTGCAAAGAATATCTTAGGCTTAGATGAAAATGATGTTATCGGCAAAGATTGGACAGAGGTCCTTCCATGGCTTCTGCGGAGATTGTGTCACTAAACATTTTCCAGATGTTGAGATGTCGAAGTGAAAAGAGTGACAGGTTTTTACTCGTAAGCCACTAACCAGGAGTAATCCCAAAGAATCCGGAGACAGCGAAATAGAGAAGTGGCAGAAAGATTGCCGGGAGCAGATTCCCCACACGAATTGTTGTAATCTTCAGCATATTAAAGCCGATGGCCATGATAAGCAGGCCGCCCACAGACGTCATCTGTTCTATGGTTTCCGGGACGAGTAGATCTTTTAAAGATGTGGCGGTAATAGTTATGAGTCCCTGATACAGAAATACCGCAAAGCCAGAGAACATCACCCCAAGGCCCATTGCCGAAGCAAAAATAACAGAAGTGACACCATCAAGAATTGATTTTGCAAAAAGAGTCTGGTGGTTACCGGTCAAACCGCTTTCAAGCGAACCTACGATTGCCATTGAGCCAACACAAAATACGAGACTGGCGGTAACAAAACCTCTGGCAAAGGATTTGGTGTCATTAGATTTTTTTGTGACCTTTCTTTCCAGGAATGCTCCTAAAGCCTCTAATTTGGTTTCTATTTTTAACCACTCACCAAGAATCGCCCCGATAATTACCGAAAAGATAACGACCATCAGGCTATCTGATGTTAATGCACTCTTAATGCCGATGAGAAGAACCGACAGGCCAACCCCGCTTAAAATGATCTCTTCATAGTTTTTTGAGATCCCTTTACTGAAAAGTAACCCAAGTAGGCTACCTGCTATAATCGCAAGTGTATTTACTATTGTTCCAAGCATATCGAGTCCAAAAAAAATCGAGAGATGGGGGGGAGTAGAGAATCATTTCTTTTTTACAGTACTATACTGACGAGGTTGTTATACCACCCTGCAAAGTTTTTGAAACATCTCTTTTATTTTTTTATAGAGAAAAGAAAACTGGGAAAACCACGGAAATCAGAGCGTATCTTATGAGCAATTATACACTCGCGTAATTTCACGACGTACGTCTACTAGTTTGAACGGTTTAGGGATACGTCCTTTAAAACCGTACTCTTCAAAATTTACCATAATGGGATCCATGGCATATCCACTTGTGGCGATCACTTTTGCGTTGGAGTCAATCTCCAGTATTTTCTGAACGGCTTCTCTTCCTCCCATTTCTCCGGGGATGGTGAGATCAGAAATGACGAGGTGGTAGGGGTGGTCGTTCTTAAGAGCTTTTTGGTACATAGCGATTCCCATCTTGCCTTCACAGGCGACATCCGTTGTGTAGCCACTCACCTTAAGGACGCTCGTGAGTACATCCTGTACACTTTTGTCGTCTTCAATGATCAAAATTTTTAATCCCTCCATGGATCCTACTTTACTAAGAGGGGATTGTAGTACCTGTGGAGTAGTGTCTGGAGCAGTGTCTGTTTGATTGCCTGCTAAAAGAAGTATGGAGAAAGTTGATCCGGTACCTGGTTGAGACTGGACGTTGATCACCCCTTGATGTTTTTCAATAATACTGTACACCATTGCCAAACCCAGACCGTTTCCGGTTTGCTTGGTGGTGAAGTAGGGATCGAAGATTTTAGCCAGGATGTCTGGGGAAATACCTGCGCCGTTTTATCGCGGATCTTGATTTCAACCGAGTCTTTTCCCAGTTCCGAGTATTGGGCTAGGATATTTTTGGCAGAAATAATCAACTCTCCACCAGTTGGCATCGCATGTTTCGCATTTAATACAAGGTTGGTTATCACCTGGGAAATTTGACCAGGGTCTGCCTGTAGTTTTCAGAGATTGTCAGATATCTCATATTGAGCTTTAATGGAACTGCCGCTAAGGTTAAAAGGAATAGCGTCTTCTAAGATCTGTTTGAGGTTGACGACCTCAATCAATGGTGAGCCACCCTTCGAAAAAGTGAGCAGTTGTGTCGTGAGGCTCTTCGCTTTTTGCAGTGAATCAATAGCTATCTGGAGGTGTGGCAGGACCTGCTCGTCTTTATCTAACTTTAATTTGGCAAGTTCGATATTGCCAAAAATTCTCGATAGGATATTGTTGAAATCATGGGCAATGCCACCTGCAAGTAATTCCACAAACTCAAGCTTTTGAGCTTTTAAGAGTTCTTCTTCTGTTTCATCACGAAAGACGACAACATTACCTATTTCCTTGTTGTCTTCGATATAAATAGGCGCACTGCTGAGTGCTACTCTGTATTCTCGGCCTGACCTTGATGCCAGGAAAACATCATGTTTTCCAACTTCTTTACCAAGAGCACTTGTGAGGTTTGTGCTATTACCTGGTGTTGAGCTGTAAGTCTGCAGTATGTCCCTGAGGTCTTTTCCGTGGGCCTTAGACTGTGACCAATCCGTCAATTGTTCGGCAACTTTGTTGAGTAATTGGACTTTGCCTTCCTTGTCTGTTGCGACAACTCCGTCAGCAATAGAGTGTAGGGTCACAAGCAACCGCTCTTTTTTCCGCTCAAGCTCCTGCTCTATTTGAACTTTGTCGGTCAGCATTTGATTTGCATAATTGGCGAGTTGGTCAAGTTCTCTGAATTTGAGTGTGTCGCGATTGATAAGCTCTGAGGAAAGAGCGGCCCGTTTAAAAAAGTCGACGAAGAGTACGAAATCTTTTTCAAGCCTACTGCTTAAGAAGTTGAAAATGGCGATGATGCATAAAAAACCTGCAAAAAACAAGATGCCGACGCTTAACAAGCCATGCAGGAGCCGCTTTTTAAGCTTTGCTTGCATCAGCGTAATTTCTGACTCTATATCATCTGTGTAGAGACCCGCCGCAACAATAAAACGCCCGCTTCCTGCAAGTTTGAAAAAACTCGTCTTTGGGCTGGGCGTAGCGCTGTCGATTTTCTTGTACCAGTAATCCACAAAGCATTCACCATGGTCCCGCAGCCCTTGTAGGAATTCTTTACGAAAGAATTTGCCATTGGCATCTTTAAAATCATCGGAAATGGTTTTCCCTGTGTCATTTGGGCGATTAGGATTGGCATAAACCTTCGCGAACTCTGTACCTCCGTTAATATCCAGTAATTCGTTTATGAAAACATATCCTCGCTCATTTGGACCGAAACGATTCGTCGTGACATAATGAGTAATGATATTCTGCATTGACTTCGTGACAACCTCTAGATTGGCTTCGGCTCCTATTATCCAGTCATATGGTTCAAAGTGTTTAGCGTATGCAATTTTTTCGTGGTCATTGTTTAGATCTGTTGGTTTTGACCTGTAGTATGAAAAGAATCCTTCGTTGTGGAGACGAACGACGTCGATCATATTTTGTAGAAAATATTGTCCTCGAGAATCACGGGCAGACAACATGTTGGTTCCCTCAAGTTCCGGAGAGTTCGCCTCTAACTGAGTAATGCCATTAAAAGCGTTTATGACATAGTAGCCGTTTCCATTGTCAAAACGAATTGGACGTATAGCATCAATGATATTTTGCTGAATGTTCTTGGCGGTTTTCTTGTTTTTGTTTTGTGCGTAGATATGATTGGCGATGGCCCAGGCTTCTAAGGTGTGTTGCTTTTAATGTAGGAAGAGAGAAAGTGACTGGTAGAGATGTAGATTGATCAGGTATTGTTGTTTGTCTTCTAAAGCTCGACATATGCATCTACACCTTGTATTGATTCAATTTACCATTTCAAAACGCACCCCCGTGAAGGAGCAACAGTCAATCCGTAACGTTCTGATAACACTTGTTAAAGGCGAGTTTGTTGCGAGTGTCATTTTTGTAAGGGTGCAACCACTTCACTGTAGAACGACATCTTGTGTGGATACATTAGTGTAAAGTGTTTGCGAACCCTAGAGCCCTCTTTGATTCCTATATATTCTACTCTATGCGTCCAATGACTCCCAAGAAAACAAAAACGTAAACTATCAGCAGTTGTATCTATTTCATCAATCAGTCTTTTCAGGTCCATAGATATCATGGTTAACACTTAGGCAAAAAAGGCCTGCCTACCTTGTCAGCGTGGATTAAGTTGAAAGAAAAATCAATCAACCCAGAGCCAAAACCAAGAAGGCAGGTCATGCAGGAAATGATAAAGAATATAGGCCTAGATGTCCACAAAAACTCGATATCTATTGGAATTGCAGATGACGGGCGTGATGGCGAGGTTAGATATTACGGTAAAATTGATAACGACATGAATCAACTGGATAAAGTGCTCCGATTTGTATACGAAGCTGGTCCGTGTGGATATGGAATCTATCGTTATCTGACCAACAATAATATTGATTGTGTTGTCATTGCACCTTCAAAAATTCCACAACAAAGTGGCTGGCTACCTGCGTCTTTTTTATGAAAAGATGGCAAAGTGTTACGGATTCCAACCTCTGTTAGCTTGTTTTTGAGATTCGGATACAACTTAACATGGCTAGGCTCAAGGATAGCAATTGTCCGTGGAGCGTTTGTACTTGCCAGGAATGCCTCGCGAAGGACGATTGCAAGATTTAGATGGTATAAATAATTCTATCTCATTTCTCCCAAAAATGATTGGGGAATATAGGGGGTCAATATTTCGCCAATCTGCTTGAACGACTTGAGAGCCTGTCGCGACTGTTGGTCTGTGGGAGTATTTGCTGTGCAATCCGAGGTCTTCGACCTCGGAGAAGCCGGTAAATCAAGGCAACATCGGCACGGTGAAAAATGAATGATTTTTGTCAGTTTTTTCAGAGAAGCTAAAAAAGCGGGTTACATTTGTACAATTCTGATCAGACCCCATTTAACATCAGCAAGTAATAGCGGTACAACGCCTCCAGATGGTACCCTGAAAAGTCATTGACTTCTAACTTACTATTTTTTAACTTAGACTAATCTCGGTAAACGTGAAATATGCTGGGATAAGAGCCTCGAAGGTCTTTCTTCTTTCGCTATCTGGTGGTAACTTTAAGTTTATAATTGCAATACACTCTTGAGATTTCTTGAACTGAATGACAGGAAATCTGGAGTAAGGCACTAAAGTAGTTTGCCTCCGATGCTCTATATTGGCGGGGATTGTGGTGAGCAAGACTGTCGTCAAGGCGACTGCAGACTCCTAATGGACCCTGATTCTTTCGGTCCGCTCTTATCTTTTCCCCTTTCCTTTTCGCCTGAAAGCGTTTTTTGATAAGTTTATCATCTCACCGCCTATGCCGATCTCTAAACTAACCGTTGCCGAACTTCGCCTCACCGTCAATCCCGACACACTCGGGTTCGCCGACACCTCAGAACTGCTGGATCATACGCTGCCCTGGATTGGACAGGAGCGGGCGGAAATTGCCGCGCGCTTTGGGCTCGAAATGGAACAGACGGATTACAACCTGTTCGTGTTGGGCGAGGTCGGCAGTGGCCGCTCTTCGCTTCTCAAACAGGCTATGCAGGAAGCAGCCTCAAAACGGCCGACTCCGCCGGACTTGTGCTATTTGTATAACTTCGACACACCGAAACATCCTTGCGCAGTGCGCCTGCCCGCCGGCCAAGGTCGTTTGCTACGCCAATACATGGCGCGCATGATGAAGGATCTGTTGACGGAAATACCGCTTCAGCTTAATGGGCCTGATTTTAAGGTGGAAAGCGAGCGGATAGAAAAATCCTACAATGAGGAAGAATCTAAGGCCTTCGCTGAACTTGAAACCTTTGGCGAAGCTCGCCATTTCAGGATGCACAGGGAAGCCAACCAGATACTCTTCACCCTGCACGGCAAGAAGGGTCACGCCATGACCGAGAATGAAATGCTTGCTTTGCCCAAGGGACGACGTGCCGCCATTGCACAGGCGGAGCAGGAACTGCTCGCCGAGATCAATCGTTATTTCGAGAAAACCCGTCCCCTGGAACAGGCGATGAACGAGGCCCTTGTGGCCTTAGGTCGCCAGGTGGTCAAGCCGCTGCTGGATCGCGAGTTGCAAAAAATTCGCACTGCCCAGGAAATCAAGGATACCGCCAAATTGGGCATCTATCTGGATCAGGTTATGGACGACCTGCTCGACAACCTGGAATTATTCAAGGCGTCTGAAACAGACGATGAGTTGCGCGAAGACACGTTAAACAATGTGCTGTCCCACTATCAGGTTAATCTAGTGGTGGACAACCACGGCTTGGATGGAGCACCGGTGATAGTTGAAGACAATCCCTTGTTCCGCTCATTGTTCGGTAGCATTGAGTACCAAACCGAGAGCGACGTGCTGGTAACTGGTTTTTCCCGCATCCACGCAGGTAGCCTGCACAAGGCGCACGGTGGATATCTGATGCTGCATCTGCGTGATCTGCTGACTGACGCGCTGGTGTGGGAAAAACTGCGTCGTTTTTTTCGCAGCGGTCGCTTGCAGATTGAAGAGCCAGGCACGGCTTTTGCCCCGATTGCGGCGGTTTCGCTTGTACCCGAAGCGGTTGATGCCACAGTAAAGATTGTCCTGATCGGTTCGCGCGAACTGTATTACGAATTGCAGGATGGCGATCCCGAATTCGCACGTCGCTTCCGCGTTAAAGTTGACTTTGCCGAACGATTTGCCGCCAACGGTGATACGCGTCGCGCTTCGGCCATCTTTGTTGCCCATACCTGCCAAAAACTGGGGCTGCCCCATTTCTCAGCAGCCGCGGTCGCACGTCTGTTGGAACAGGGGCATCGCGAAGTAGAAGACCGCTCACGCCAAAGTGCCATCTTCGGCCACACCAAGGCACTGATAATGGAAAGTGCTGTCCTGTGCCGAAAACAAGATGTTTGTCTGGTTGAGGCGACGGATATCGATGCAGCTCTGACTGCACGCAAACTGCGTCATGACTATCCTGAGCAGCGGATGCGGGAAGCCATCGCCGAAGGCGAGGTGCTGATCTCCCTGCATGGCGATCAGGTCGGCCGGCTTAACGCCCTGACCGTAGTGGATCTAGGGGATCATTGTTTCGGCTTTCCCATGCGGGTTACTGCACGCACCTACGCCGGTGAGCATGGTCTGCTCAACATCGAGCGCGAGGTGGAGATGTCCGGTCCTGTCCATGACAAGGGCGTGCTCATCCTCCATAACTATCTGTCAGCGTTGTTTGCCAGCAACGCTCCTCTTGCCCTCAATGCCTCCATTGTATTCGAACAGGAATATAGAGGCGTCGAAGGCGACTCTGCCTCCTGCGCCGAATTGTATGCCTTGCTCTCGTCGCTGTCCGGATTGCCGCTCAAGCAGGGCATAGCGGTGACCGGTGCGCTCAATCAGCACGGCGATGTGCTCCCGGTAGGTGGCATCAATGAAAAGATCGAAGGCTATTTCCACATCTGCGCCGCTGCCGGATTGAACGGTAGCCAAGGCGTGCTGATTCCGCATCGCAACCGTCGGCACTTGATGCTTGACCACCAGATAATCGAAGCAGTCGTCCAGGGGTTGTTTCATATCCATACGGTGGAGCATGTGACTGAAGGCCTGGAACTGCTCACTGGAGTGGTTACGGGCTGCGCAAACAACAGGGGTTTTTTTTCGCAGGGCAGCGCGTTGCGCCATGCCCAGAAAACCCTGCTAGCTTACCGCAAGGCTTGCCAAGCCTCGCAGCACAGTAAGACGGTGCGCAAGCGTTCGCATTGAACACGATACTGCGCAGGGTGGAACAATAGGGGACAGGCCAGCATCTTTCCAGGTCTATAGGAGATATCTGGACTATTGGAAATCAGAGATTCAGTAGTAGTTCCAGTCAGCAGCTCCATTCAAAATGGAGCAATTCTTTTGATTGATGGTCTGGAATTATCAA
>JBLHNU010000052.1:0-39048 GCA_047622095.1 Desulforhopalus sp. | reverse complement strand
CCATCATAGCAAACCAGAGCGGATTGAAATCAAGATCCATGGCGATCGGGGTAAAAATTGGTACCACAACCAGTAGGATTGCGGCCCAATCAATGAACATCCCCATGAAGAAGACAACAGCCATCATAATTGCAAAGACAACGTAAGGGCTGACGTCCATACCCAGCAGGACATCCGCGACAACATCACCGCCACCCATGCTCAGAAAGACCACTGAGAAAAATTTACCACCGATAAAAAGAGCCATAATCATGGCAGTGGTTCGGGCTGTTGAGACACAGGCCAGGGTGATGACTTCCCAATTTAGTTTACCGGTGACAAGGGCAAGGGTTAAGGCGCCGACACAACCAAGTGCCGCAGCCTCAGTAGGGGTGGCGATTCCGGCTAAGATTGTCCCCATGACGGTAAGGATCAAACCAAAAGGAGGAACAAAGTTCTTCAAGGTCATGATGGTTTTTTCCCAGACAGTTGCAGTGCGATCTGACGCTGGGATTGGAGGACCAACCTTTGGGTTGAGGTAACAGCGTACGCCAACATACAAAAGGTACAAACCAGATAACAACAAGCCCGGCAGGATGGCTGCGGCGAAAAGATTACCAACGGAGGTCTCTTTTTGTCCTGTCAGGCCACCATAAACAACGAGCATGATGGATGGCGGGATGAGGATGCCGAGTGTCCCTGAAGAGCAGATAATACCAGCGGAGAGGGATTTATCGTAGCCTCGCTTGAGTAAGGCAGGTCCTGCCATCAAACCCATGGCCACAACCGAGGCGCCCACGATACCGGTCGTTGCGGCAAAAACAGTTGAAACAACGATGACCGCCATTCCTAATCCGCCTCGCAGCCCACCGAGAACAATATACAGGGCTTCAAAGAGCCCTTCGGAAACCTTGGATCGATCCAGGATCTGGGCCATAAAGATAAACAGTGGGATGGCCACCAGGGTATAATTCAGAAAAATCCCCCAGGCATTGTTGGCAAAGAGGCCAATCAAAGCGGGGACATCGAAGCCGTTGGTGAGCAGGCCGAATAAAGTAGCAACTGCAGTAAGTGTTATCGCTAATGGATGTCCAAAGGCTATGGACCCCATCAGGGTAACGAACATGAGTATTGTGATGACTTCTATGCTCATTGGTGTCATTTCTCCAGGATCAAACAGATTTTATTGGATTTCTTTTAGCGAACGAATATCTTGGATTAATTTAGAAATCCCTTGCAATAGCAGCAAGATAAATCCAATCGCCATGATTGTTTTGTACGGATAGAGAGCAGGGGCCCAGGAACTAGAAGCATGTTCCCACTGTTGCCACGAGAAAAAGGCAAGCTGGCTGGTGTAAACTGTCAGCAAGCCGATCGCAGGAAGAAACAGACCTAGGTTGGTGCAAATCCTTAAAATCGTACGTGATTTTTCTGACAAGCGAGACTCGAAGACATCAATGGCTACGTGCGTGTTGTGTTTATGTGCATAGCCTAAAGCTAAGCTGTAATGAATACCGTAAATGAAAACTGTCAATTCAAAGGCCCAGGATGTTGGTGTGTTAAAGCCATAGCGCATCATGACCTCCCAGCCAACCACAGCAATCAGTGGCAGTACCAGATACGACCCATAAAAACCGATTTTTTCGTTGAGAGTGTCGATCGCACTATCTAATTTAATCATAAAAACCTCATAAAAACTTTAGGTCACTTTGACTAATTGCATTTTTGCTCAACTTTTTCGTTGTGTAAAAATGCAATTATTCAAAATATCCTTTAATGGTAGCTTGTGCAGTTGAGGACTAAAAAATGCAGGGACCCATCGGATCCCCGCATTACAATATCTTTTATTGCATGTGCTTGCCGCCTACGTATTCTTCGTAAGGCCAAGGAGCAACGCCGCCACGCTCTTGACGCCAGTCAGCAAAATCTGCTTTGAACTCGTCCTGTGAATCCATAACTTTCTTCACATCTGGGAATTTTGCCTTCAAACCTTCGATGTAGGTATGAGAAGCTGTGGCAAAAGCATTCAAAGTTTCGTCATCCATGCGGACAAATTCAACTTTTTCTTTGAAAAGTTTAACCGCTTGAGCATTCAGGTTTTCCTGCCAGGCTGTTGACCAGAGCTGAGTTTCCTTAGCTGCGATATCAATGATCCATTTTAGATCTGCTGGAAGCTTAGCGTAGGAATCTTTGTTGATAAAGAGTGCACTCTGGCAAGATGGCTGATGAACACCAGGCTCGATGACGAATTTGGTGATATCATCAAAACCCATTGGATAGTTGATAGCAGGAGTACTGAATTCAGCTGCATCAATTACACCACGCTCAAGAGCGAGATATACTTCACCACCGGGTAGAGGAGTAACACTTGCACCGAGACTCGTCATGATATCCATGTACCAGCCTGGAGTTCTGAGGCGCATACCTTTAAAATCTGCCATAACGGTAGCCTTTTTATTGGAAAACAGACCCATCTCTTGGCCAACATTACCGCCGGGGAGGGCGAACAGGTTGTAACGACCATAGAGCTCCTGCATCATCTCCAGACCACCTCGCTCATAGAGCCAGATGTTGTAGCCTTCAGCGTCAAGACCGAAAGGTACTGAAGCAAAAGCAACAAATGCCTCGTTCTTACCTTTCCAGTATCCTGGCCAGTCATGGCCGATATCTGCCTGACCTTTAGAAACTGCATCAAAACTTTCCATGGCACCGACCAACTCGCCTGCAGAAAAAAGTTTGATTTTAAGACGACCACCCGATGCGAGAGCTACAGAATCAGCAAAATGTTGGGCCAGATCGTAAAACAACAAACCTTTGGACCATGGCATAACCATTTTCCATCTAAATTCTTCTGTGGAGGGTTTGATGGTCCGCAGTTCTTTCTTGACTTCGCCGTGGCGTTTATCAGCACCAAATTTTTCACGCTTGGCTGCGTTTGCAGTGCTCAAGGTGAGACTTGTGGTGAGCAAAATCGTGAGACCAATTGCAAAAATTCTTTTCATTTATAACTCCTCAATTAAAAATGATACATGTAGCGTTCTGAGAGACACGCCTCTTTTAATGTAGGTGATCTCACATACTGGAGATCGTCCCAATATTCACTGCAGCAACTTTTATGCCGTTGTAGTTCCTATTGGTATAAATGTAGTTATAACAGTGGGTTTGTGGAGTTGTTATGCGATAGATCTAAAGACATTGGAGGATTGTCTGAAAAAAAGGACAGGGATAAACAGGTGTTTGGTTTTTAAGTGGAGTGATCGAAGTGCGTTTTTAGGAAAATACTCTTTATAGGTATACGAAAAAACAACAAAAGAAGATTGATAGTTGTTGTCTGGAAAAAAGGACAGAAGGGGAGCTAACTACTGTGTAATGTTTCGGTTGGGGCTATTTGGGTACTGTAATGTACTGAATGTATATAGTTTGTTCTTAGTCCTAAAAAAAAGACTACCACGATTTAGTACGTATCTATTCGTATGCCTTGGAGTGGTGCTTGGACTTATGAACTGATGATAAGTTATTGAGAAAGATTGTATTTTTTGAGTAGGGAATAGAAATGGGAGCGTGAAAGGCCAGACACTTGCATGATTTGTTGAATATTGCCACCACACTGTCTGATAAGTTCGCTCAGGTAGGTTTTCTCTGCTGCACCCTTGAATTCTTTGAGCTGTGGTAAGGGTCTGTCAAAAATATCTTCGAAGATTTGTTGGCCGATATCCTGAGCGATGGGAGTTGGGGGTTCGTCGTTTGCGTTGGTCTTTCCTGAACCATCAATACGCGAAATCTGCTTTTTGGCAACTTCAATGCGGAGGCTCCTTGGGAGGTGTACCGGGTACAGGGTATTTTCACTTCCAGCGTCAATTATTGATCTCTCAAGAATGTTAAATAGTTCGCGGACATTTCCTGGCCAGCTGTAATTGTTTAATGTGTCGATAAAATCGTCGCTGAATGCTTTTGGTTCGTGACCAAAGTCTTTGCATATCTGGTTGCTTTTAAAGGTTGCAAGCTCCATTATGTCACCTATCCTTTGTTGCAGTGGTGGCAGGTGGATGCGCATTGTTTTAATCCTGAAAAGCAGATCTCGCCTGAATTTACCTTCTTCTGCCATCCGGTCAAGATCTCGGTTGGTGGCAGAGATTAATCTAAAATTACTCGTTTGCTCTTTCGTGGAACCGACAGGTCTGAACTGTTTTTCCTGGAGGACACGCAAGAAAACTTTTTGAATAGACAGAGGCATTTCGCCCAGTTCGTCAAGAAAAAGAGTGCCACCGTCAGCAGCCTTAATGAGCCCTTTTTTATCCAGCTCGGCTCCGGTAAACGATCCCTTTGTGTGCCCAAAAAGTGTTGATTCTACAAGGGATTCTGTAAGAGATGTGCAGTCAACTACTGTGAAGTTTGCAGGCGATCGTCTGCTGTTTTTATGGATTATGGAGGCGAAGAGTTCTTTGCCTGTTCCTGTCTCTCCTGTAATCAGAAGGTTACAATCTGACTTGGCCGCTTTGGTAGCGAGTTTGAGACTTGCGTCTATTCCTGGGCTTTTACCAACGACCCCTTCAAGGGGTTCGTCTGAATGACTGGAGTGGTCTTCTTTTTCTTGGCGGTATGTAAGTGCCCGGTTGAGACTAAGGGTTATGTCCTTTATAGAAGTCGGTTTAAGCAGATAGTCCCAAACACCTCCCTTGATTGCGAGTTCTGCGCCATCGGCGTTCCCCTGGCCCGTAAGAATTATAACCTCGGGAGGATTAGGGAGAGCCATAAGTTCTGGAAGGATGTCGAGGCCGTTGCCGTCGGGCAGGAAGACATCGAGAAAAATAAGATCATATTCTGTACTCTGAACCTTCGTGAGTCCTGTGCTGAGGGTATGAGCTTTGTCTGCATTGTAGGAAAGCCTGGTGATAAGGCTAACCATAGTTTCACAGGCTTCGATGTCGTCATCTATAACTAGTATTTGTGCCATTGTTTCACTTGTTTGTTCTGATCCCTGAGAGACTCTGAATAAGATCTTTTTTATGATAAGGTTTTATGAGGACCTTGAAAATATTTGGGCAGTCCTGAGCTGCAACTCGTGCGTCTTCTCGACCGGAAACTAACATGACAGGGAGATGTGGAAGACTCTTTGCGAGTTCTGCGCCACTCATTTTTGGCATATCGTAGTCGCTGATGAGTATGTCGAAATGTTGAGCATCAGATGAGGCTAGTTTCAGCGCTTCGAGTGGATCCTGAACAGTAGTGACTGTGAATCCCATATCTTCAAGCAGGCGCGGGGTCGTCTGTAGTTGATCAAGGTCATCTTCTACAAAAAGTATACATCCATCCGGACCTATACTGTCGTGCTGACTGAGTAGATTTGTTCTCTCATTACCTGTTACTGCCGGTAATAGGATGTCAAAAGTTGTTCCTTTCTCTTCTTCTGAATGTACCTTAATGGTTCCACTGTGGCTTTGTATAATTCCATGGACAACAGCAAGGCCAAGGCCGGTGCCTTCCGCTTTTGATTTGGTAGAGAAGAAAGGATCAAAAATTTTGTTTATGATATCTTTCGAGATTCCTGGGCCATTATCACTTACTGAAAGCTTAATGAAATCATTGGAGTTGTCAACATCCTTTACTGCGTCTGCTCTCCAGTTTTCTATCCTCGTCAGTTCTATATGCAGGTGGCCACCTTTCTGTTTTAATGCATGGTAGGCGTTGGTTGTGAGATTGAGAATAGCCTGATGGATTTGCGTGGGGTCAGCATGGACAAAAAAACTTTGATCTTCTTCTATATGGCTAAACACCTGAATGTTTGCAGGGGTGGAAGCTTCCATGAGATGGGACACTTCCTGTGTGATTTCAGTAAGATCTGTAGGGTGAAAGCCTTCCGTTGATGGTCTGCTGAAAGACAGAATCTGTTGTACTACCTGGCCTCCTCTGCGAGCTGCTTTGAGTACACGCTCGAGGTCTGCCACAGTTTGGGTTCCTGGCTTGAGGTCGCCTATAGCAAGTTCAGTGGAATTGATAATAGAGGTCAGGATGTTGTTAAAATCGTGGGATATCCCTCCGGCCAGGGTGCCGATGGCTTCAAGTTTTTGAGATTGAAGCAGTTGACGTTCCAAACTCTGTTCTTTGGTAATGTTTTCTGCGGTTGACAAAACCCCTAGCAGCCTTCCTCCTTGGCCTTTAAGAGCAACCTTGTTCACCTCAATCCAGGCCTCATTGTTATTCTGATCGAGCACTTGACGTCGTAATTTTCTAAATGACTTCTGGTCGTTCATCACCGCATGATCAATAGATTCGGACCAGCGGGCATAGTCACTGTCTGTAATGATGTCATTGATTGTAAATCCTTCAACATTCTGGGTGTTTCTAATGCCAAAAAAGTCCGTGAAGGCGCGGTTAGCACCAAGATATTTACCTTGAACGTCCTTCCATGAAACGAGCTGAGGGATTGTGTCCATGAGGGTTTCCTGGAAGGTGAGCTGGTCTTTAATTTTTAATTCTACCTTTCGTCTTTCAACCATTGCAACAACCATGGCGATGAGCGCAATGAGAAGGAGGAAGAGACTGACCATGATAGTCCAGAAAAGTTCTTTGGAGATAGCATAAATTGCAGCTGGTTTATTGATGATTTTTCGATTAGGAGGTAGAAGGTCTTGATTGATTTTGAGTTTCTCCATGACCGCATAGTCGAAAAGATAAATTCCATCCGGTTCCTTGACTATGGGGATGTCCTCTATCGGTACTCCGTCCAGGATTTGGAGAGCCATTCTTCCTGCCGTTTTTCCTTGTTCAACTCCAGAGAGAACACGACCTCCTACAGCGCCGTAGCCAACCATAAATCCCCAGGCTGTATAGATCGGGACGGAGCTGTGCTGGTAGATCGCCTCACTCACTTCTTCTGAGGTGTAGAAATCACCGGCAGACGTAGTCTGGTAGTAAGGGGCGATAAAAAGCATGGCATCGTCGGGAAGATTTTCTACACGTCTCTCGGCTTCGGAGAGGCTGAGTTGTATCCAGTATTCTATTTCTATACCAGTATCGTTGTCGGTATATATCTTTTCTACCTGCTTGCGAATGGCGGTTCCAGCTGTAGAGTCGTCGATAAGAACAATGAGGCGTTTTCGTTTAGGGTGAAGTTTTTTCGCCACTTCAATTGTTGCTATAAAATCAAAAACCTCTACTACTCCAGTGATATTTTTTGTTGAAATATCAGAGTCTTTTAGGTCATTTACTCCACAAAAAACCACAGGTACACCTGGGAAAAGAACGTTGCGGTATTCGTTAACAAAGTTCAGTGCGTCGTTGTCGGAAATGACTATGATATCAAAGTTCTCATCCTTGAACTTTTTTTTGTACAGCGAAAGGAGATTGAGTGAAACCTCGGCATAGTCAAATTTTTTTGAATCCATGTACTCAATCTGTAAGTCGATCTTGTGCTTACTCTCGTTTAGTACAGAGCGGACCCCCTCTAAAAGGCCGTCGGACCAGTGGTAACCATTGTGGTATGAGTTGAGAAAAAGGACGTTCTTTTTTTGATTGACAGCGTAAGAATGATTTGCAGCAATTGTAATCGATATCACAAAGAGCAGGAGTGCTGTCGTGACGACTGTCTTGGAGAATATTTTTATTGTTGGTACAGCAAGTATCATTTGTACAGGGGAAGTTGTTGGTTGAATTTTAGCTAGTGCTCGACAGAATTTGCAGGTTTTCGTTCAGGCACTAGTTATGAAATCTAACTATAGTACCAGAAAAACCTGCAAAGAAGCAAAGTGGTTGTCTCTTGCTTGTGTAATAGAGGTAATGGAGGGATTTTTTGCCGTACTGTCTGAGTGAAACAACAGCACGGTCACGTCTTGCTTATGAGTGGCTTACGTCTTGTTTACTGGGGTTAAATTTCATCAACTCCTGATGGAATCATGCAGATAAAGACAAAGTCTTCACCTCCGCCATTCATGAACTGATGTTCTTCATTACCTGGGATGAAGACTGCAGTACCGCTTGTAACCTCTCGCCATTCTCCATCCTGGTATACCTTGCCAATTCCCGAGTGAACAAACACTTCATGTTCCCATTCATGAGAGTGCCTTGGAGTGAAGCCGCCTGGCTCAACAGTGAAAACACGCATACAAAAATTATCAGCCTCATCGTCTTTCCCGATGACGACTCTTCCGGTAACACCTTTTACTGCATCATTGTTGAACTCATGAGCTACTGCCTCTTTGTAGTCCGCAATTTTCATAATATGTTTTTCCTATTTATCAGTATTTTGTCAATTTTAAGCTCTGAAAAGGCGGAGCGGTTGAGATGTTCTAAGAAATTCGTATATAAGGTTGGTCTCACAGTAAATTATAGATCAGTTGTCTCGGATTGCAACTCCTTGTCAATTTTGTTTGATGCGAACTTGCCAGTGATTCCCATGTAGATAGCGATAAGAGTGATAACAACACCGAGCCAGTTACTGAGATCGGTAGGTCGGTGGAAGATGAGTACATCCCATATGAATGAGAGGGTAGGTTGAAGAAGCAGGGCAAGGCCTGTAAGTGATGCAGGGATTTTTGGCATTGCTGTTGCGATGAGAATCCAACCTACGGTTTGACTGGAGAGGCCAAGGCCAAGAAGGGCCAGCAAGCTCTGGCTATCTGGAATGGTGAACGCATCACCGGTGTAGGCCATCTTGAGACCCAGGTAAATCGCAGAGGCTAGGGAGACCAGCATTAAAAGTAAAAAGAATGACTGCCCCCGTTCTTGCTGGATTTTACGTAAGGTAAGGAGGAAGACGGTGTAGCAAAGTGCTGTCAATAAGCCGAAATAAATGCCAGTTTTGTAATCAACAGTGAGGTTTTCCCAGTTTCCGCCAACTATGAAAAAAATGCCAGATATGGCAAGTGGAATGGCAACCAAGAATCTGAGTTTGGCAGATTCTCCTAGGAAAATAATACCAACACCTGCAAGCAGGAATACCTGGAAATTGCCGAGCAGGGTAGCAAGGCCAGGGCCAATATAAAAGATCGATTCGTGCCAGAAGAAAAGATCGAGGGCAAAGGTCAGGCCACAAAATGCAATGAGCAGAAGCTGTTTTAAACCAACGACGTTGAATTCGCGTTTAATCAGGACCCCTAAAAATAGAAAAATGGCTCCAAATGCAACCCGATAAAATCCTGACGCAGTAGGAGAAACATGGGCCAGTTTTACAAAAACACTAGAGAAGCTGATAAGGAAAGCACCGCATAAGACATGAAAAATAGGAGAATATTGGTTTGTTGTAGATGCCATAGAAATGTTTAGTCAATGAAGAGGGTAAGCTGAGCTGATGAGTAGCGAATCATATATCTCATCTGTGCAATGGTTGCACTCTAATCTTTATATCTTGTATATTTACACTACGCAAAGAGAAATCATTCACGGTACGTGTTAATAGTCATATTTGAAAATTTTAGAACTCGTTTTGAGAAATAAATGAGTGGGAGGTGTGTTTTTAGAAAAAACTCCTTGTGCTTAGGGCTGGGCGTTGAGGGCTTTACTTGAGGTATCCACCCAGGGCAAGGGCGTGTTTCGTAATAAACGGAGACAGTGCGCGAGTATCTGGTGGTGTGTAGCATAGTACGCACACCCTGACAGTGGCCCGAGGGTACTGTTAAAAACTATTTAATACATTTGTAAAAAAAATAGATACTAATTATCAATAATTAGCCTTGTTTGGTATTTTCGAAGCAAAAATGTATTTGATTTTCTGTGAAAATCTATTAAAAACCTCATGGTGTTATGGATCTATGAGTCAGTTTGCATATTTTGTTGAATGCAAACATGGCGAAACCGTTTGCCTGAGTTTTACAACAAACTCGGGTGGGGGAAATTTATTCAATGGAGAACGAACCGGACGATATGAAAGATCTTTCAACGACGTACCTTGGGCTGGATCTGAAGAATCCCTTGATTGTAGGAAGTTGCGGTTTAACAAATTCAGTTAAGAAAATTGGGGAACTGGCAGAAAGTGGTGCCGGAGCTGTTGTCTTAAAATCCCTTTTTGAAGAACAGATACTTGCTGATTTATCCGCTAATCTTGAAAGCTATTCAACTGATTATCCTGGTGCTACAGATTATGTACGTGAGTACACACGGGGAAATGAAGTTGATACGTACCTCAAACTGATAGCGGGAGCGAAGAAAAAAGTTGATATTCCTGTTATTGCGAGTGTTAACTGTGTCTCTGCAAAGGAATGGACCTCTTTTGCAAAATCTGTTGAGAATGAGGGTGCGGATGCAATAGAGTTAAATGTCTCTCTGCTGCCGTCTAACCCTAAGGTCACGAGTGCACAGAATGAACAACAGTACCTTGATGTTGTAAGTTCTGTAACAGAGATGGTTTCCATCCCTGTGGCGCTCAAGATGAGTCATTATTCTGCTTCTCTTGCCCACTTGATTCAAAAATTGAGCTGGACAGATAAAATAGCAGGTTTTGTGCTGTTTAATCGCTTTTACTCTCCCGATATTGACATTGATAAAATGGTAGTAAAATCCTCGGAGATGCTCAGTACTCCAGCTGAAGGGACCTTGCCATTACGATGGATTGCACTGCTTTCTGGTATTGTGGAAAAAGATCTGGTTGCATCCACCGGTGTTCACGATAGCGAAGGCGTTGTAAAGCAGTTGCTGGCAGGTGCTACTGCTGTTCAGGTTGTGTCTACTGTTTATAAAAATGGTATGGGACAACTCGGCACAATTCTGGAAGGCCTCGAACAATGGATGGACCAGAAATCCTACAATACGCTTGAAGATTTCAGGGGCAAGTTAAGCTTTGATAAGGTGGAAGACCCTGCAGTTTTTGAACGTACGCAGTTTATGAAATACTATGGCGGAATGTCCTAACCCCGATAGACGGGATAAGTGCCTTGGTGGTAATTTAAGTTACTCATTTTAAATTCATTCTCCAAATTTCTTGTTTTTTATAACAGGTTTTCAGGAGTAAGGCACTAAAGGGTGTTCCATACGGGACTCAAATATCGATATGGCTTTGTTGTTTGGCTGTATCCAATTAACTCAAGAATTAATTGTTTATGAAACCGTTGCTTACTTTTGCAAAAGGCGGAGTCCATCCGCCTGAAATGAAGGCGCAGACTGAGGGGCTTGCTATTGAAGTAATGCCTGTCCCTAAAGAGCTGGAAATTATTCTAGGTCAACATATCGGTGCACCTTGTGCTCCGACTGTTGCCAAAAGGGATGAGATTACAGAGGGCGCTATGATAGGTGAAGTTACCAGAGGTCTCGGTGTGCCGCTCCACTCACCAGTTGCCGGGAAAATTAAAAATATAGGAACCTCTACGCACCCGATGCGAATGAGTGTTCCTTCTATCACTATTGCTGTGGCCGAAGAGGCGACCGCACCTCAGTACGAGAAGCAGGACTGGCATAATCTGGATGGAGAAGAACTTCTGGAAAGAGTGCATTCTGCAGGTGTTATTGGGGTTGGTGGGGCTGGGTTTCCTACCCACGTTAAGTTGAACCCACCGTCTTCATCTCCTGTAGATACTCTGCTCCTAAACGGTGCTGAGTGTGAGCCTTATATTACTGCTGATCATCGTCAGATGCTTGAAAATGGTGGAGACATCATTGAGGGTGCCAAGATAATCTTAAAAATTCTTGGTATCAGTAAGTGCGTTATTGGAATTGAAAACAATAAGCCTGAAGCAATTCAAGTAATGACGAAGGCCGCACAGGAAGGATCCGAGGCGGATTACTCAATTGAGATACAACCGCTCCAGGTAAAGTATCCTCAAGGATCTGAAAAACAACTGATCGAAGCGATTACCGGACGAAAAGTGCCTGCAATGGCCCTACCATCTTCAGTCGGTGTCGTGGTTCAGAATGTTGCTACTGCCAAAGCAGTTTATGACGGCGCCGTATATGGAAAACCACTCTACGAAAAAGTGGTAACCATTGCCGGTAAAGGCATAAAGAGACCTGCTAATTTACTGGTTAAGGTTGGTACAAAGATCAGTGATATCGTGGACTACCTTGGTGGACTGCAACCGGGCTTGAAGAAAGTCCTCATGGGTGGACCAATGATGGGTTTTTCTATATCAAGCCTTGATGTACCGATAACGAAAACTACATCCGCTCTTTTATTTCTCACTGAAGACGAAGTAGACACAAGGCCTCATTCGCAGTGTATTCGTTGCGGCTGGTGTCTTGATGCCTGTCCGATGGGTCTGGAGCCAAAAGAGATTGGTATCTATGTCGAAGCAAATAAGGCTGAAGAGACGGAACCTTTTGGTGTCTTCGATTGTTTTGAATGTGGTTCTTGTGCCTATGTCTGTCCGGCTAAGCGACCTTTGGTTCAGTTTATTCGGATGGCCAAGATGAAGGCCAAGCGGCCGCAATAAAAAACGCGTATTGGACCTGTTTATCTACCCCCGATGAAGGGGAGAAGTGCTTTCACCAAAT
Source organism: Desulforhopalus sp. (assembly GCA_047622095.1). Classification (GTDB taxonomy): domain Bacteria; phylum Desulfobacterota; class Desulfobulbia; order Desulfobulbales; family Desulfocapsaceae; genus Desulforhopalus_A. Next base: position 26,652 of record JBLHNU010000052.1, on the reverse strand, counting down.
TAATTTCTGGCACAAAAACGCAGAAACTAATTTATAAGGCACTAAATGGTTTGCTCCCGAACAGGGAGTATGTAAGTTAACTTGGAGGTTTGAGGAGAGTCGTGATCAAACAGCAAGCGTCAGAAGATCAGACTGCAGTTGCTCAAAGCTTGTGGAAGGTTTCAATTTCCCCACATGTAAAGAGCAGTGAGTCAGTCGAAAAAATTATGTGGACTGTTGTGGCATGTCTGGTACCACCACTGGTTTTATCAGTGTTTGTATTTGGCATCCAGGTTTTGTTTATTACAGCTGTGTCTGTGGTAAGTTGTGTTGTGGTTGAAGCCGTAAGTCAGAAGGCTTTGAAACGACCAGTAACTATAAAAGATGGTAGCGCAGTGCTCACCGGAATGTTGATGGCCTTTGTCATCCCACCGGGAGTGTCGCCGCTCTTACCAATCCTGGCTGCTGTATTTGCTATCTATATAGGTAAGCATCTGCTCGGCGGTATTGGTTACAACTTTTTTAATCCTGCTCTTTTAGGACGTGCATTCTTACTTGCCTCCTTTCCTGTAGCGATGACGTCAGCGTGGCTGGCTCCCGTGGATGGTTTTGCGATTTTCTCTCATCTGGGATCGTCCATCGATGCCGTTACAACTGCAACTCCACTTGCAGTAATGAAAGAACAAGGCATGGGCGCTTTTACAGAAATGTTTGGTTCAGGGTTCAGCCTCTATAGCAGTTTCTTTTTAGGATGGCGACCCGGTTGTATTGGGGAGACTTCTTCGTTTCTCCTCGTTCTTGGTGGTGTTTATCTTATCTATCGTGGCTACATAACCTGGCATATTCCTGTGGCTGTACTTGGTACAATTGCTGTGCTTAGTTGGATATTTGCTGGAGAGAGCTATTTTTCAGGTGACCCTCTGCTCGCTATTTTATCTGGTGGTGCAATTCTTGGTGCCTTTTTCATGGCAACTGATTACGTGACGAGTCCTGCTAATAAGACCTCCAAAATTGTATTTGGGATTGGGGTCGGTGCTCTTACCGTACTTATCCGTTTGAAAGGCGGATATCCAGAAGGTATCTGTTACGCGATTTTACTTATGAACCCAATAAGTACTGTTCTTGACGGTTGGTTTAAGGTCAAGCGTTTTGCTCTTCCAGTAGGAGGCGCGAAATGAAAGAAATAATTACTATCGTAGTGCGACTTACGCTCTCTTGTCTTCTTGCTGCAACTGTTATGGGGCTCTGTTTTATCTTCACCAGTAATGCCAAAAAGCACAATGAGCACGTAAAAGAGCAGACGGTAATGTATGAACTGCTCGGCTACAAAGGTGATGTTAAAAAACCTGATACTGTAGCTATGCATGAAGTGTATCGATATGTTATCACCGGCAATGATGCGCAGTCCATCGGTTATCTATTACCACAGGGTCATGGCGAAAAAGGCGGTCACGTTTTTGTAAATGTGGATCTTGACGGCAAAATGATTGAGAGTAAGCCTGTTGCTATCGCTGAAAAAGACGCACTTGAGCCTGAACTTCGTGACAAGGCAGTCCAAGAAACTGTTGGCGCTGGTTACACGGTCGTTTTTGCCGATCAGACAGTCGTTGTCACCGATAACGGTGCAAGAATTGCCTATCTTTTGAGTGGAAAATTTCAGGGCTTCAAGACCTTTATTAACGTGATGCTCGCCGTGGATCCAAACTTTACTATGGTAGGATTTGAGGTTCTTGAGCATGAGGAAGATCCGGGTCTTGGTGCAGAAATCGAGCAGGACTACTTCAAAAACCAGCTCAAAGGAAAGCCTTTTGAGTCTATGAAGACAATAGATGTCGTAAAGGCACCTATTCCGTCTGATTACCTCAAAGCTCTGAACGGTAAGTTATCTGATGAAGAGACTCTTGCTTTCAGAGAGCAATATAAGACCAAAGATGTATACGCTCTTACCGGTGCAACGATTTCCTCTAAGGCTGTCACTAATGGTCTGAAAAGTATTGTGACCAAGTTTGCCTACCGGATTAACGTATTGGATAAGGTTCTAAAAGAACAGCAACTGGCTGTTTCGTTTTAATTCTTGTGAGAGGAAGTCGACGTGGCAAATGACAAATCAAGCATGCAGTTGATCAGCCGGGGTATTCTTAGCGAAAATCCGATTTTTAAGCTGGCGCTCTCCATGTGTCCGGCCGTTGGTATTTCTACCACGGTGATGAACGGTGTCATGCTTGGGATTGCTGTACTTTTTGTACAGGTATTCTCCAGTGTGACAATTTCAATTTTTAAAAATGTAATCCACCCAAGGATTCGTATACCAACCTATACTCTTACCATTGCAACCTGGGTTACGGTAATCGATTTGGTTCTGGCAGCATATATGCCGGAAGCTTATGCAAAGATGGGTATTTTTGTAAAACTCATTGTAGCCTTTGCTATTATCACTATGCGCCTTGAAATGTTTGCCTGTAAAGAGTCAATCAGTGATTCTTTCTGGGATGGCCTCGGTATGGGGCTGGGATTCATGGCTGGTATGATAGTTATCGGAGCTTTCCGTGAGCTACTTGGCTCAGGAATGATTCTTGGTCACGATGTCTTAGGATTCAAACCTCTGTTGTTTTTTATCCTTCCATGCGCCGGTTTTTTCGTTGTTGGCATAATGATGGCGTTTTTTAACTGGATTGAAATTTTCTACAAGCGTACAAAAGGGTTAAAATGATGACTCTTACAAAGACAAAAATAACAATATTGGCCCTGCTGGCACTCTTTCTTGCCCCTCTTGGCGTACAGGCTGAAGGATTGATCGCAGATCAGACTTTTAAAGGTGATAACGAAATCGTTGTAACCTTTGCTCAGAAGATTGATAAGGCGGTAGCTGAAGATGTAACAAACTATACCGCATTCGAAGAACCTGATCCTGATATTAGACTGGTTCTGGAAACTGCAACTCTCTCTGAAGATGGTACAGTAGCATCCCTTATGTTTCAGGATCCGCTGAATACTGCCCAAACCCATATTGTAAGTGTTAAAGGGCTAGCTGGCATTGAGAAGACCACCTTTAAGGTGAGTAAGTCATACCTTGGTTATCTTTTCAGTATTCTACTCTCAGCGCTTCTCATAAATAACTTCGTATTTACGAAGTATCTGGGACTCTGTGTTTTCTTTGGAACGTCAAAGAAGAAGTCTACTGCAAAAGGAATGGGAGTTGTATTTACCCTCGTTATGGTGGTTTCAGCCATCATGGGATGGTTCTTTTATCAATTTATTCTTATCCCATATAATCTTAACTTTCTTCAGATTGTTATCTTTATCGGACTGGTTTCCCTTACGGTCCAGGCGGTTGATACGATACTTAGAAAGGTTAACCCGGTTCTGTTTAACTCATTTGGAGTTTTTCTGGTTCTGGTTATTGCGAACTGTGTCATTATTGCAGTTCCACTCATTGTAGCTAATAACAACTACAATATATACGAAACATTTATGCTCGCACTTGGTGCGGGTGGTGGCTTTCTGCTGGCTCTTTATCTCATGAGTTCAGTGAGTGAGCGTATGCAGTTAGCAAATATTCCTGAAACGTATAGAGGGCTACCTATTGCCTTTATCGTAGCTGGACAATTTGCCATGGCATTTCTCGGTTTTTCTGGTCTTCAGTTGTTCTAGATCAGGGTAGAGAAAAATTCCCATAGATATCATTAGAGAGTAATAGAATATGGATCCGGAATTAATTAAATTAGCGTTAGGCGGTCTGGTACTACTTGGCTGTATTGGCCTGTTTTTCGGTATTGGATTGGCACTTGCTGCCCATAAATTTGCGGTGGAAGTCAACCCCCTTATTGAGGAAGTTACTGAGTCATTACCTATGGCCCAGTGTGGCGGGTGTGGTTTTCCTGGCTGTGAAGGTTATGCAATTGCAGTTGTCAATGACCCTGACGTACCACCAAACCTCTGTTTTCCTGGAAAGGAACCTGTGGCAAACAGAGTGGCAGAGTTGACGGGCAAAAAAATGGCTGTGGTCGAAGATCAGATTGCGCTTATTCGCTGTTCCAGAGTTGAAGGCAAGGTTAGCCATAAACATGAATACTATGGTTTTGCGTCATGTACTGCCGCAAACCTTAGTTTTGGTGGACCGTCTGCTTGTGAATATGCATGTATAGGTCTTGGTGAGTGCGCTGAAGTTTGTCCGTTTGGTGCCATCGACATGGTGGAAAACTTTCCTGTCGTCAACCCTGATAAGTGTGTGAGTTGCGGTCAGTGCGTTAAAGCATGTCCTAAGGCAATTATTGAGTTACAAACACTGAAAGCGCGCGTCTATGTGCCTTGTATGACTAAAGCTCTCGGCAAAAATGTTAAAGCCGTGTGCGAGGTAGGTTGTATTGGATGTAAGATGTGTGTTAAAGCATGTCCTGCAGATGCAGTCACATACGAGGGTAATATTGTGAAAATTGACCATAAGGAATGTATTGAGTATGGACCAAGTTGTGAGACAGCTTGTGTTACTAAATGCCCACGTGATATATTCAGACCCTATGAAGGGCGACAGGCTATTGCACGAAATAGTTCTGATGGCCTGAAAATGGCTGGTTGATACCTTCAAAACAGTAGTGTAAATAACAAACACGGCCCATCAGATTTCATCTGATGGGCCGTTTTTGGTTTTAAGATGAAGAGAATATAGAGGACGTAGAATAAATGAGCCCGTTGATTTACTGCCTTTTGTCCCGATATCTTCGTTATACGAAAATAACAATCCTCGGAGGTAAGCGCAGACTCCGATATCAATTATATGCCTGTGGTTGTTTTTTTCGTATGCCTCGGAGTCTTCGCTTACCTGATCTCGAACCAGATAGCGTAGACTTCGAAATCCTAGTAAATCAACAGACTCATAAATAGACTATTTCTTGAATTCAGATGCGTCGAGTTCGTATTTTTTTGATTTATACTGAATTGCCCGTCTACTGATACCAAGGAGTTCAGCAGCATCCTTTTTAACGCCATTAGTTTGCTTGAGTGCACGGATGATGGCTTCTTTTTCACTTTCTTCAATGGAAAAATTGTCAGAACGTTTGCTGCTTGTTTGTGGGGTGTCCTCAAGTTGGAGGTCACCGGGTAGGATTACATTGTTTTTACAAAGGATTGAACCCGTTTCAAGGCTGTTTTTAAGTTCTCTCACATTGCCTGGCCAGTCTAGGGACTGTAACCACTCGATCGTGTCATCTGGGAGCTCAATGGGTGGTAAATGGTTTGAAGATGTGTAATTGTTGACGAAAAATCGCGCAAGCTCTGGTATGTCCTCAATCCTTTGACGTAATGGGGGGATGACCATAGTGACAACTTTAAGCCTGTAGTAAAGATCCTGTCGAAATTCACCGTCATCAACGTCCTGCTTAAGGTCAGAGTTTGTTGCAGCTATGACACGGCAGTCTACTGTCTTTTCTTTAACGGCTCCAACTTGTCGGATCGTTCTCTCTTCTAAAAACCGTAGCAGTCTACTTTGCATCTCAGGGGAGATGTTGCCAACTTCATCGAGAAAAAGAGTCCCCCCGTCTGCGGATTCGATTAAGCCTTTTTTATCATTTATGGCATGGGTAAATGAACCCTTGAGATGACCGAATAGTTCGCTTTCAAGGATGCCGGGTGGTGTGGAACCACAATCTACAACCATATATGGGCCGTTAAGCCTTGTGCTAAAGTTGTGTAGAAGTTTTGCAATACATTCTTTGCCAACACCGCTCTCACCAAGAATGAGAACGTTGGCGTTACTTCCGGCGACTTTTTGAAGTAATCCTTTTACCTCAGCCATTGCACGGCTCACTCCCCAGATAAAACCGGTGGAGTCAATTTGTTCTTGTTCTATTTTCTCCCCCTTACCGAGGATGTTGTGGATCATTGAAATCAGATCCTGGCCGTTAAAGGGTTTCGTGAGGTAATCAAGCGCTCCTGCTTTAACCGCATCAACAGCACCAGAGATAGTTCCATGGGCTGTAAGAAAGATGACCGGTAGGTATGGGTAGGTAGTTCGTATTTGGTCGAGGAGTTCCATTCCGCTCATCTCAGGCATTTTGATGTCTGAAATTAAAAGGTCTATGGAGTGTTTCTGCATGAGTATAAGTGCAGTTTTACCGTTGGCAGCTTTGTATACTTTAAAGCCCGCGCTCGTCAGTCGTGCGTGAACTACTTCAAGTAGCGTGAGATCGTCGTCGACAATCAGGATTTGTTTAGGATTGCTCATAGGGGTTTTCTTTTTTCTTGGTATGTTTCATCAATTTCTTCAAGTTCTTCCAATTGGTTTTGTAAGTTATGAAGAGTTGTTGCCATTTGGGATATTTTCTTCTTCTGGTAGGATATGACGTTGTTTTTACGTTTTTCCCTGGCTGTGAGGGCCACATGTTTTTGCTGAATCAGGTAGCTTTGCTGTCGTAGTGCCAGGGTCAGAAGATGTCTATTTTCTGTAAAAGGTTCTCGGCCTTTATTAGCATCCCATCTCAAAAGATTATCAATTGATTCAATAAGTTGTAAGTCACTGTTGGCCAGCATCATTTGTGTGCATGCTAGACCGTATAATGCCGAGTTTCTGTCTTCGTGAGAAAGTGCAGTCTCATAGATTTGTTCGTATTCAAGCAGTGCATTTTGAAAGTCTCCATTGATAAAGAGAATGTCTGCAGCCCCTTGTGTGGTTTCAACCTGTTCCTGTGGTTCAGCAACCTTGTAATGAGCAATTAAGCTGGTGCAGGAAGTGGTACCAAAGACTAGGCCTAGAAGAGTCAGGAGATGAAAAAGAAGAGTTCTCGATATTAAAATTCTCATGTAACCTGTTATCCCAATAATTCGAACTGAAAAATAATTATTTGCATGATGGAAGGGAGAAGGAAAAGGTGCAACCTCCAACCTCATTATTCTTTACATTAATCTTTCCTCCGTAACTCGTCACAATTTTTTTTGATATAGCGAGACCTAAACCGACCCCATCAAGGTGACCTCTTACGTCCTTAGCTCTGTAATACCTGGTAAAAACCAGCGAAAGTTCTTTCTCATTAATGCCTGGTCCAAGATCTCTGACATGGAATACAATAAAATTGTCTGATTTCATTTCCCAGGATATGAAAACAGTCTTCCCTTCAGGAGAAAACTTAATGGCATTGCCAACGATATTTATGAATACCTGTTGGAGTTCTTCGCTTACTCCGAAGAGATAGGGTGACTTCTCAGGTGGATTAACCTTAAGGGTAATAGATTTCTTTTCGGCAAAAGATGCAAACATCTCAGTTGAATGGCGAACAAGTTTATCCGGTTTAACTTTTGATGCATTTTTTTTGCGGATACCTGATTCAAGGACAGAGACATTCAATAAATGGTTGAGAAGCTTGTTGATTCGCTGAATTTCTACACTGGCAATTTTTAAAAATTTGGATTGATTGCTGTTTACGGGACCAAACACTTCTTCAACAATCATATTAACAGATTCACGAATCGAGGAGAGTGGAGTGCGTATCTCATGGCTGAGTGTTGCTATGAATTCATTGCGGATATTTTCTTCTTCCGTAAGCTGGTGACTCATTTCATTATAGGCGGTTGCGAGCTCGTTAAATTCATCTCCACCCCTGAGAGTGATAGGTTTATGTGATTTGCTTTGTGAGATTCGACGTAAGCCGATGGTGAGCTTTTTGAGGGGAGAGAAAATAGATCGGGAAAGATACCATAAACCGAATAGCCCCACTGCAATGGAAAGGCAAAATCCGTAGAGTCCATTTCGTGCACTGACAAGGCTTTTGCTGTTGAGTTCATGCAGCGAGGCTTCAATCTCTTGCAGGTTTTTGTTTTTAGCAAGATTGATATTGTTTTGCCAAATGGATACAACCCTGTCTGATATCCATTCAAGGCCAATTTCAGGTACATCTCCGGAGCTCCACAAACCTTCTCGGTGTCTGTAATAGCTGAATTCAAGGTCATGCCATATATTACCACTGCCATCCCTAGTCGATAAGGAAACGACATCCGTAAGGGCTGTTTCAAAGTCATTTTTTGCTTGACCAAAGTATTCAGAATAACGATTTTTTTTCAGAATGATTAATTTTTTGTGGTTGGCTTCCATTTCAAAGAGGCTACTCAAAAGAGCCTCTGCGAGTTTGTCGATCTTGTTATTGGTCGTAACAATATGCTCTGTTGTTTGGACCATACTCTGAACGTTATTCAGGAGTACGCCAACAGTTCCCGTGAAAATCAGGAAAAAGAGAAAGAAAATAAGAGACAGTTTTTGTTTTATGCCATTTTTGATTGCCATCAACGTTCCATATGCTCCATGAAATATACTTGTATCCTCAAGACCTTAGCAAGGCTTGTACCAACTGTCATCATTTGACTCATAACTCGAATATTTCATGAGAATTTGTCTATGAGTCGTATTTTACCATAAAATATCTGGGCTAAAAGAAATATCCAGGACCAAGAGCGTAAAAATAGCACGTTTTCTCCCATTGAAAAAATCCATAAAATAGGATAGTTGTGTGGACCGCGATTGATCAGATATTGGAGTGTGTAAAATTTGCGCACAGCCCTAATATTTAAGGGCATTATTTGCATCTTTCGTGCTTTTTTGTTATGCAATTCCCTTGAAGCGATCAATTATAAAGGGAACAGATTGCTGGCATATGCTTTGCTTGTAGATTGAAATAATTACTTGTTTATTACTACCCTACCACTTTTTTTTTGAATAAATGGAGGATCAATGAAACATATAGTCACTTGTCTGTTGCTTGCCAGTATTGGTGCTATGGGGATGGTTGCTGTAGCAGCAAAATCAGATGGTGTCTCAATTCAGGACTATGGAGAGCCCTTCACTCAGCTTTTATTGAAACAAGAGTGTATGTTCTCAGGTCTTGTCTTTCAGGGTGAAAATGGAATCGCTATTACCACCAATCGTGGGACATTTCTTTTAAAAGGTGATGATATAGAACCACTAGTAGGGAAAAAAATCCGAGTGAAAGGCGTTATTCGGGGCGAATCACTGTTAGCAATGCAAGTAGCTGTAAAGTCCTAAACCGTATTTTCCGACAGAATCTTACTATTCACGCTTCGGAAATTTTTGCTGTTGGTATGTTAAGGAAAACAAGGGTGTTATCTTCGACTCACTATAGGAGAAGATGGCACCCCTTTTTTATTTAAGCCAGACTAAATCTAACCGCCTTTTCTGCGTGGATTGCCGTGGTATCAAACAGCGGTATATTTGTATGTTCATTTGTTACAAGCATCGCAATTTCTGTACATCCCAATAGTATTGCTTCCGCCCCCATAGCTTTTAGCTCTTCCATTACACGTACGTACTCATCACGTGACTTGCTTTTGACCTTCCCCATACACAGTTCAGTAAATATTATTCTATCAATTATCTGTCTATCCTGAGCATTTGGTACAATAACTTTTAAACCGTATTTTTCTGCAAGTCGCAGCCTGTAAAAATCTTCCTCCATTGTAAAACGAGTACCCAGCAGACCGATGGTGGATATACCGTTTTTCACAAGAGTTTCCCCGGCACCGTCTGCAATATGTAAAAGTGGGATCCGTATTGCTTCTTCAACTTGAGGCGCAACTTTATGCAGGGTGTTGGTGCAGATAAGAAGGCAGTCGGCTCCTGCATTTTCAACTTTCCCGGCAGCCGAGATCAGGATTTTCGCGCAGGCTGACCAGTTTCCTTTACTCATGTTTTCTTCGAGCTCGGCAAAGTCTACACTTACCATACTGATTTTGGCAGAGTGAAACCCGCCAAGCTCTTTTGAGATCTGCGAGTTTATCAGTTTATAATAATCAAGGGTGGACTCCCAACTCATTCCACCGAGTAATCCTATAGTTTTCATCATCTTCTCCAGCAAGTGAGTTTCATCTTACGAAATAACTGTGGCGAGTCCTGAGTCGTTGATAATTGGGGCGTTTTTATCAAAGGATTGGGCTAGTGAACGAAAAAGCGCAAGAATAACGGCCGTTTTTGGAGAGGGTGAAAGAAGGTGCAATTCTATAATTTTGATGTCTAATACAGCCTGCTCTATGGCCTGGTATTCGTGCGTCTGACGTGAAAATTCATTTTTAATATTGCTGAGGATTGTATCTATAACCTGACGATCTTCATCGTTAATAACAATTCCTGTGCTGAGTTGTAATGCGGCTTCGTTCTTGTCTGGTTGAGGGGTTATTCCAAGAGAACTCAGTCCCTCATTTGTAATACCGATGCCACCGGCCAGAGTCTTGAGTTCGATATATCCTGTAACCATAAGTTCTTCTGCAATTCTTCCGGCTTCAGATTTTTCAATCCCAATGGCAAGACCGATGTCATGCATTGATACCGTAACCTCAAGATTTCCCTGAGTTGTGTTATAGAGTTCTTGAAGGTAGCTTGCTGAGGTCATTTCATCGCTATTCATCACCTGGGTGTCCTATGGTTGATGTGAACATATTGTATGTCTCTGTTTATTTCAGTTGGTTACGTTACCATCATACGTTGTATGCGTCGAGTTGGATTTTTTGTTTAAAAAACGGTCTATACTCATCAGCTCTGTGACTGACAAAGAGGATGGTTGAAAGTTTTTGCTCTGCAATAAGGTCAAGAAGGTTCAAAAGCTTATATCTGTTCTTGTCATCGAGTCCCTGGGTTGCCTCGTCAAAGATAAGGAGCCGGGGGTTTTTTATGAGCGCTCGGGCAATGAGGATGAGCCGTTGCTCAGAAAATTCAAGTTGCCGAAAGGGTTTGTCTGTGACTGTTGTTAAACCGAACCATTCCAACCAGCGTTTTCCTTGATTTATCTGAACTGTACTCACTTTGTCGTAGAGGCCGATGGAATCAAAGAGTCCAGAAAGAACGACATGTAACGCTGTGCCAGGAATACGGTGAGCCTGATGCAGAGAATGGGAAATAATCCCAATCTTCTGTTTGAGTTCCCAGATTGACTCGCCTCCACCGCGATTTTGGCCAAACATTCTTAGGTTGTTAGCGTAGCATTTTGGGTTATCGCCGGTAATAATATCAAGAAGGGTGGATTTCCCGCAGCCGTTGGGACCGTAAATCAAGGTGTGGTCACCAGTAAACACCTCAAGGTTGAGTCCTGTAAATAAGGTGCTATCACCATACCCTGCAAAGCCATCCTTTAGGTATATCAGCTCTTCCTTTGCGGAGACCGGGTATTCTGTTTGTGAACTACTCTTTTCTGTGAAAGGAGTCCCTTCTTGATGCTGAGAGTTTTGAGGGAGTTCAACAAAATCAATGATGTCTTTTTGTGCACCCCAATGTGCCAGGTGAAGACTCTTGAAAATTCCTAGTTGGGAACACCAGAGAGGTATGTCATTTTTACTGTTCACAAGTACAATAACAGTAATACCTTGTTTGGTGAGTTGGTCGAGAGCCTGATCGAGTTCTGCACAACTACCTACATCCAGACCATCGTAGGGGTTTTGTAGAATTATAGTACGAGTTCCTCGAATAACTTCGCGGAGCATGATAAGTTTTCTGCATTGGCCTGAGCTTAACTGTCGAAAACCGGTATCAAGGCATCCTGTCATATTAAAAGCGGCCAGGAGTTCTTGTGTTTTTTCAGGGGTGCCAAGAAATGCTGCAGCGGTTGTTCCAGGATCAATACGGTCCATGAAATCAGTGTTGTCGTTGCGGATTTCTTCTTCTAAAATTTCTTGCTGACCGCGAAAGGAAAGAATGCCCGAGGAGTCATCAAGTTCAACAGTTGTTGCAGAAAAATCCGTTAAACGTCCCTCAAGAAGTTGCATAAAGGTTTCGATTCCGCTCCCGTTTTCACCATAAAAACAGCAGGATTGGTTCTTATCAGTTGTGAGCCGATCAATGGTGAGGTCGGGATGGATAAAGTTCTGAATATGCATAAAGAAGTGTCTGTGAGTAGAGGTGTGGTGGTGAATTGTTGTTTGCCGTTAAACGTTACTTAGGTGGGCTCGTATGCCTATGTGAATTAACCAGGCAGTGTCGTGAGAAACCTATCCAACCGTCCATATATATCAAAGAGAGATGAAATGACAAGATGTTCATCTTCAGTATGTTGAGACATTTCACCATCGGCCCCCCAGATAACCCCTGGGACACCTCGGCTGGCAAGATACCTTGCATCAGAAGCACCGTGTTCGCGACAAGTTTTGGCATCGCTTGATTGTGACAGGAGGCTGTCGAGATAAGGGGATTTACCACTGGAAAAGACTGGCTCTTTGGCCTTTACCTGCACGTGAGAAGCCACTTTCGCCCTGATTTGTTCTACGAGTTCGTCTGGGTCATCTTGCTCTGTATAGCGTATATCTAAAAGAGCACGAGCCGATCCGGGGACCATATTGGTGGAGCAGGTCCCAGCGGAACATTGGGTCAGTGAGATGGTTTTATTCCAATGGTCCTTTTCTTGATCTTTAAAAAAATCCTGGATACGCAAGTAGTCGCTCACGAGAATGTCAAATGCGTTTTGACCAAGCCAGGGCCTTGCGGCATGGGCTGCTTTTCCATTTGCCGTTAACTCAAGAAGAAGAATACCCTTTTCTTTAGTGACGATCAGGTCGGGGCAGCCACCGTCAAGGGTGATGAAAAAGTCTGTGGAAAAATGGTCGATTGCCTTTGCTGTCCCGTTGGCACCACCTATCTCTTCATCGCCTGTGAAGAGAAGGCCAAATTGCATGGCCTCTTGTCCTTTTCCATGTTTTGCAAGCTGTCTCAGGTGATTGTCAAATAAAGTGAGTGAGAGAGCAACACCGTACTTGTCATCAATTGCTCCCCGGCCATACAATTTGCCATTGCGTTCTATGGGATCAAAAAGGTTTGTGTTATCAGTCTCAACCACATCAAAGTGGGTCATTAAAAGTACTGGAGAGTAGTTTTCTTTAGGAAGGACAAGAAGAGATGGGACATTGTTGTGTATTAAGGATGTGTAGTGGATGTTTCTACTGGTAAGCCATGACTGTATCCATTGATCACATTTCTTGATTTCATCAGGAAGGGAGTGTGTTGACGGTATTCTAATGAGTTCTTTTGTCAGGTTGATGAGTTCTTCTTGTTTTTCTGGGGTGTTCACTGTGCTCTCTTTTTAAATAAGGCTACATTGAAAAAATGTTAATTTAGCCAACTTCTTCGTTGCGCTTAAAATTTTGCGTGCGTCTTCAATTTATGTGGATTTGCTCATTTTTCAAAGTACCCCTAATATAGTTTCCAAACAATCTTCAAACCCCATTGATACAATTAAAATAAAAAATTATAAGATACTATCATCGCTTTCCGCAAATAGTTCAAAAATGACCTTTCATTAATGCTGCTCCATGAGAGATGTTGTTAGAAAAGAAAAAAGGGCTCAAAATGAATCTTATACTGCAAATAATTGTCTTTCTGGCACTTGGATATCTCGGTATCGTCGGGTTTATGTACTGGCGTCAGGAATCATTTCTTTTTTATCCTCCGGTGGCCACCCATGCCGATGAATTGCTTAACCATGTTGAAGAGTACTCTTTCACACGGGATGGAGTGACATTGAAGGGTTGGCTGGTTAACCCTTTGTACGCCAGACATAAAATCATTATTTATTATGGAGGGAATGGGGAAGACGTCTATTTAAATGTAGATGAGTATGATGCGCTTCAATGCGCTACTCTTTTTGTTGCATATAGGGGATACGGGCCAAGTGAGGGGGCGCCGGGGGAGGAGGATATTTTTGCAGATGCTCTCGGGATTTTTGATGAGATGAAAGCTCGCTACCCCTCTTCAGAAATTTTCCTTATGGGAAGGAGCTTGGGCTCAGGTGTAGCCTGCTATGTTGCCTCAAATCGTGAGGTGGCTGGAGCTATACTGATAACTCCCTACGATAGCCTTGTGGCTGTTGCCCAGTCTGTTTATCCATGGTTACCTGTCGGGCAGTTGCTGCGACATCATTTTGAGTCTATACGCTATGTGGTGGAAGTCAGATCACCTTTTCTTATTTTTTACGGGGGCCAGGACAATGTCGTACCACCTAGCAGGACAGAGAGACTGCTTGAGTATATACAGAGTGAGAAAAAAATCGTGTATATCGAACGGGCGGATCATGGGACTATTGGAATGTTTCCTGAATATTGGCCGGCGATAATAGAATTTCTTGATAATAGGACTGTCGAGGCGGATGGTTAGCCTTGGAATGTAACCTAAATCTTGCAACTGGCAACTCTGTCCATTTGCCCCGTTTACTTCTTCTCCCCATTTTCTCCATAGGAACAGTTGACACCTCTCTTCGTTCTGGTTAATTGCTTAGTCTGTTTTTACTGAGCTTAGCGGTAAGCCCAAATACTCATATGATGCAGGCAATTTGGCTAATTATCGTTGTAGCGTGAATTTTATCCCTGAATATCAGACGTATAAAACCAAAAAAATGCACGAAGCCCTTATTTTTCAAAGAAACCAGTAGAGGATTGATAGATGTCTCGAGGAAATTTTTTGTTGTTTTTTAGACGGTCAATTGCAATTCCCATAGCGCTGTTCATTTGCGTAGTAATCTCTGGATGCGGCCCGGTGGAAACTGAGATCCGGGGAGAGACCATGGGAACGATATATAGCATTAAGATAATGACAGGTCGGTTTGATCTAACAGGTCATCTCCCCGATCTGGTGACTGCTCGGTTACAAGAGATTAATGCCAGCATGTCTACATTCATTGAAGACAGTGAAATCAGCACGTTTAATGATAGTACTGAAAATGTGCCGTTTACTCCTTCCGCCGATTTTTTAGAGGTAATGCGGGTGGCAATGGATATCCATAAGCGCTCGGAAGGTGCCTGGGATGGAAGTCTGGATCCTCTCGTAACCCTATGGGGCTTTGGAAGGGACGGGCAAAAAGAGAAGCCTCCATCGCAGGAAGAGATAGAAGACAGCCTTGCTCTGGTTGATTTTAGCAGAATATCAATCTCTTCAGACGGGAAGTTTCTAAAAAATGATCCCCGATTGACCATTGATTTAGCCTCCATTGCAAAGGGCTACGGAGTGGATGCCATTGCAGCTCTTTTAAAGGACGAGGGGTATGAGGATTTTCTGGTCGAAGTTGGAGGAGAAATATTTGCCTCAGGCAAAAAGGATAAAAACAATTCATGGCGCGTTGGGATTAACACTCCTTCGAGTTCAGCTGGCTTTGGGCAAGTCTATAAGGTCCTGACTGTTGCGGGAAAAGGTCTTGCCACCAGTGGGGATTACAGGAACTTTTTTGTCTCTGAGGGGCGCATGTATTCTCATATTTTAGATCCACGCACCGGATACCCTGTAACAAATGGAGTTGTCAGCGCATCTGTTGTCGCCGATACATGCACCCTTGCAGATGGCCTTGCTACCGCGCTTATGGTGATGGGACCTGATGCGGGGGTAGAGCTGGTGGAGCAACTGACAAACGTTGAAGCCCTCATTATTGTTCGTAATCAGGATGGGGATTTGGAGGAATATCCTTCCTCAAGTTTTGCTGAATATGAGCTATGAGGAGTACTGATATAAGCTCTTCTGAAACTGAGCGGCCTCTTTATACCTGGAAACTAGGGGATTTGCTGTCGGCTATACTGATAGTCGTTTTCGGATTGTATTTTTTGTGGGCGCAAAACAGTGTAAACAAAAGCGCCACAAAGGTATTGGTCAGTAAAGGTGGGGCTCAAATTTCTACTTTTTTTCTGGGTGAAGACAGCCGTGTCGATCTTAAAGAATTCGGGGTTAATATGGTTTTAGAGGTCAAAAATGGACGGGTTCGGGTGGCCTCCTCTGATTGTAAACAACAGCTTTGCGTCCGTCATGGCTGGATAGAGCGGCCTAAGGAGGCTCTTTTATGTCTTCCAAATCACATCACAGTTGAATTAGTTGGAGAGGACGCTGAATATGACGCAATCAGCCGCTGACGCGAATATTTCTCCAGAAAGGCTGTCCTTTCTCATAGCCACAGCTGCCGTGCTCCAGCTCTCTGAGTCAATGTTGCCATACCCCATTCCAGGACTTCGACTGGGGCTTGCAAATATTATCTCCCTTATTGTTTTGTTTCAGTTCGGCTATAAAACCGCATTGGTGGTGACGCTGCTGCGAACCGTGGTGAGCTCTTTTATTATCGGTTCTTTTTTATCACCAGGGTTTGTTTTGAGTTTTACTGCGGGTTTTGCAAGTATTTCGGTGGCAGCTTTTTGTTACCGGCTCTCAGCACATGTACCCTTTTTGCAATTAAGTCCTCTGGGAATCGGTATTATTGGAGCCTTTGTCCATAATATGGTTCAACTATTACTGGCTTATGTGATGTTTTTTAATCATCCAGGGATCTTCGTTTTGGTGCCATGGCTCACATTGGGTTCTGTTGTCTTAGGAGGGCTTTCCGGCAGTCTGGCAACAGCCGTATTGAATCGTTTGTCAAAGGAAAATACCCAGCTCTTTGACATTCCATTTTCTGCACCTTCATTGGAGAATCGAACGTATCAACCGGGTGACTCCGTCATACACCGTTGCCCGGTTGTGATTAAGATCGGTTTTGTTTTGATAGCAACGCTGTTGACAGTATTTTATGAGAACCTTTTCTTTTACGCCTTTTTCTTGTTTGTGATTGGTGCTCTTATTTCCTTCTCATCTCTTCGCTATGGGCAGGTTTTCTCTGTATTAAAAAAACTCTGGTCGATTATTCTGGGTGCTTTTTTGTTACCACTTTATTTTAATCATGGCAGCCAGGAACTGATAAACACTCCGTTTGGCACACTTCATCTTGAGGCGTTTTTAAGCAGTGTTGTATTTAGCATGAGGATTATTCTTCTCGCTCTTTTATCAAACTTGTTGGCGCGAACAACCTCTGTAGAATCATTTACCAGTGGTATCAGGACCTATCTTAAACCGTTTGATCTGATAGGGTTAAACAGTATTAATATTGCCGAAAACATCTCAAACGCCTTGTCGGCTCTTCCCAGGGTTTGGGTAGAAATGAGATCTGTCTTGAGCTTTTTTCTGGCTGATAAACCTAAAAACTTTAAAACCATTAGAGATGCTGCAATCCATCTTTTTATGCATCTGTTTACATCTACGAAAGATTTTTCGTCTAAGAGCTAATCTTATATGGGGGATATAGGAACAGATCCCATGTCTGAGTTAAAAGTCGAACCATTGAATCCAACTCAAATTGCCGATCCCATCAATCCTGTTCTTTTTTGCGTTGTATCACCAACTTGTTACCTTCATCATCTACAGACACATACGTGAAGGCGGCCTTTGTTACTTGAAACTTTTCTTTGCCAGAGCCTGGTACATGATTCGTTGGTTTCACCCAGACCTCCAGGCTAATGGTGACAGACGTTGTCCCGATCCGAGTAACCTCACCATAACAGCAGACGACATCTCCCACCCAAACAGGCTTAATAAAGGTTATGGATTCCACTGCAACCGTAACAATTCGGGTTCCGGTAAGTTCCGTTGCCATTATACCTCCGGCAATATCCATCTGAGACATAATCCATCCACCAAAAATATCTCCTGCAGGATTTGTGTCCGCAGGCATTGCAAGAGTTCGTAGGACCAGACTACCTTGTGGTTCTTTACTACCTTCCATGTGTTGTATCCTTTTGGGGTAAGCAGAAGTTAAAGTTGGTTAAGGTCATGTACAAAAGATATAAGTGGAGTGAACAGTAATTTCAAATGAAAAGAAAGGTGATGGTTGCAAATAGATAGTGATGACTTGAATTTTGTTGTCAGATCTATATAGTTAAGGGATACCATCTTTATTATGATTTTCTTGGTTTTACGACCACACAACACAGAAAGAGAGATTACATGACAGTTGAAAAACGTAAGTTCAGTCGGATAGTTTTTGATGTAGAAGTTAAATTGACAGTGGGTGAGTCTGACTATAATCTTGACCGGATAACAAACCTCAGTGTAGGGGGTTGTCTATTGACCGTCAATGATGGTTTTGCTGCCGGACAGGAATGTACAGTTACCATACTCCTTTCACGTATGGCGCCCGGCGTTTTGGTCTACGGCAAAATTGTAAGGGCCGCTGAAGGGGAGGTGAGTATCCAGTTTACCTCTGTTACTCCTGAGAATTTACAACATCTACAAAATATTATACGCTATAACGCAGATGATCCTGAACGTATTGACGATGAGCTTAGCTCTCGTACTGGTTTACAGTAGAAAAATATTTTTATTTTTCCGCCGCTCGGTAGGATTTTGTTGTGTTTGTTCTCGTATCCCTTCTACGGCTAAGTTGATTTACGCTTAGCCGTTATCCCGTGTTGTTCTATTTTTCTTCAAAATTGACATTTCTTTAAAAGCTCTCATTGTTGTTATGAAGTTGTAGTGAGAAGTACACCACCTAAAGCTTGAAACTGGCAAGTTTCAGGTATCAATATGGAGGCGTATGGATTACGTAAAAAAAATTATCCTAGTTTGCCTTTTTTTTCTCGTGCTCGGCAGCGCAATTGGACTTCCTTTTGTCTACGAATCACAGACTCTCTGGTACAAGATCGGTCTGGATAAAACAATGCTTCGGGCGGGCCAGCTCTCTGGTATGCTTGCTCTTACGTTGCTGTTTACCCAGGTGCTTCTTGCTGTGGGTGGACCATTTCTGCAAAAGGCTTTTGGCCTGAAAAATCTTATGAGCTGGCACCGGCTGGGTGGTGTCTTAATCGTTTTTTTTGCACTTATACATGTTTTTCTGATTCTGGTTCCGGAAGGGTTAGCGAATTTACCCATAGGGAAAAAATTCTGGCCTGAAATGGTTGGTTCGCTTCTGTTGTGGGTTCTTGTCGCAATGGTAATTTCTTCTCGTTACAGGGAAAAGCTGAAGCTTAATTATAAGCGGTGGCGAGCTATTCATAAGCCACTGGGCTATTTGGCCACTTTCCTCGTTGTTATCCATGTTTTGTCTGTTAGTGATTCTTTTGAACAAGCGCTTCCAAGAAACATCTTGATTGTTACTTTTATGATGATTTTGGTTCGTGTGGTCTGGGTTAAGGTCTCTGCGCGGATCACCCAAAAGAGATGAAAGGTAGTTTGGGATAGAACGTAGTGACAAATGTAGTGTTACGAGTACTTAAATTGATTTTATGGAGAACGTTATGAAAGGTATTAAAATTGTAGCAGTTTTATTGTTTTCTTTACTCATCGTTCCGACGGCATACAGTGCCAGTGACAACTGGGACCTGGATAAAGGCCATTCCAATGTCTACTTCAGTATTGATCATATCTTTGCAAAAGTGAATGGCAACTTTAACGATTTTTCAGCTGACATTGTTTTTAACTCTGATGATTTAGCTAAAAGCAGCTTCGCATTTACAATCAATGTCGATTCCATCAATACCAATATCAGTAAGAGAGATAAACATCTTCTCTCAGCTGATTTTTTTGACGAGGGCAAACACTCTACAATGAGCTTTACATCAACGAGTGTGACAGCAGGTGATGGTGGCCTTTATAATGTTGCAGGAAAGCTCACTGTAAAAGGCAAAGACTATGATTTAACTCTACCGCTGGTTCTTGCAGGTGTCAAAGAGCATCCAGCAGTGCCTGGAAAAGAGGTAGCAGGGTTCAATGGAACTGTGGTTATTGACCGCCTTGCCTACGGAATTGGTGCCGGTAAGTTTTATAAAATGGGAGTAGTAGGAAAAGATGTTGAGGTTTTTGTCAGTTTAGAGGTTACACGAAGTAAGTAGTTCGTTTTTTGCTTTTCAGTTCGTTGTTGCAGGAGACCTCTTGGTCATGAAAAATGAATTACATAGCAAGATTGAGAGAGTGTTTCTGGTGTAGTGTTTCTATAGTGTGAGACTTAAGTAATCTTAAATAGATCGAACACAATTTCACCTGAGATGAAATGCTATGAGTTTGAAAGAGATGGCTCTTTACGAATCCGACAGCAGTAGATGGCAAGCTGTGGTTGATAGAGACAAAGCCGCTGATGGCTGTTTTTATTACGCTGTTATCACAACAGGAATATTCTGTCGTCCGGGCTGTTCTTCAAGGCTTCCGAACAGGGTAAATGTAGAATACTTTGAAAATGTTGCTGAGGCAGAGTGGGCAGGATTTCGCCCTTGTAAACGTTGTAATCCGACAGGTGAGACAAAAGATAAGATATTAGAACAGAAGATAGTCGAGGCCTGCAGAAGGATAGAAAACAGCGATAAACCTATTAAACTTGACACACTGGCAAGAGAAGTTGGGCTGAGTGCACACCATTTCCATCGTCTTTTTAAAAAAAATGTTGGAGTGACCCCGAAGGCGTATAGCTCTTCCCAGCAGTCTTTGCGCTTTAGAGAAAAGTTGAAATCCAGTGAGTCAATTACCGATGCAATATTTGATGCTGGTTACTTATCAACCAGTGGGGTTTACGCTCCTAAAGGTGATCGTCTTGCTATGAAGCCCAAAGAATATAGAGCAGGAGGGAAAGGGCTAACAATACAGTACGGAGTTGCTGAGTGTATCATGGGATGGGTTATTGTTGCTGCCACAGATCGTGGAATCTGTGGTATTGAATTTGGAGATGATGCCACAGCTTTAGTTCCACAAATCCAAAAGAGGTTCCCGTCAGCCATTATTGAAGAAGCAGGTCCTGGTTTTAAGCATATAATTGAAGATGTTGTTGAATTTGTACAAACACCAACGTCAAGTTTCAATCTCCCTCTTGATATACAGGGAACCGTATTTCAGCAGAAAGTGTGGGCTATTCTAAAGGATATTGAGCCGGGAAGAACCATGAGTTATACAGAGGTGGCTGAAAGAATAGGTAATCCTAATGCGGTACGAGCTGTGGCTACTGCATGTGCTTCTAACAAACTGGCCGTTGTCATCCCATGCCACCGTGTTATCTCAAAATCCGGTAAAATAAGCGGCTATCGGTGGGGAGTTGCACGTAAAAGAACTTTGCTTGAAAACGAAAAAAAACAGAGTAGATAAAATCACCTCAGCGCCAGCAAGGCGCCGAGGTGGTTTTTGTTTTTCTATTTGTCGAGCTTGAAGTCCTTGCGTAGATCGATCACCATCGGGTGTTTGCCAATACTTCTCTGTGGCCTGACTGCAGGGAGAAAGTTGATTTTCTGGCCGAATCCGGATGGGCTTTTCAACGTAAACCAGATAAGTTTTGGGCTGAGCAGGGAAGAGCCGTCAATGTCTTCGACCTCATCAAAGCTGATTTCATGGGTGGTAAAGTAATTGGAAACCACTAATATCTTTTTCTTTTTATCCATAATGACGGTTTTGATTGATCCTGTGGCAAAAAAGATAAAAACGGAAATAGCCCCCCAGGTAACCGCGTATTGAGTCCATCTGAGATCGTACTCTGCGGAAAAAAAGATAACCTCTCTTGCTCCAACTCCAAAGCCAACTATCCAGATCAGTATAAAAACGAATTTATAGAAAAAAGTGTATTTTGATGAGAGGGTTTGCATCTTATAGTTTTACCTTTTGTTGGCGTGACTTGAGTGGTCCATTGACAAGGAGCCGAGTTTGGTTAGTTTTATAACTGTAACCCAAATTGGTTTCTCTACCACAAGTTGTTTTCGATGTAATCATTCTTTTTCTTTGTGGTAACTGGGTTATTCTACTCTCACCTACATCTTGCAACTGGCAAGATCGGAGTCTGTGCTACCTATCGGATATGCGAGGCGCCGGAGCTGCAGACGTATATATATATACGTCAATGATCCGGTAACAAAGTAGATTCGGTGGGATTGCAAGTCCCGAAGGGTAGCTGATATGAGAAAATAATACTCATGAAATGTGATTTTTGAAATAAGTATCATGAGCGCAATATTCTGTTTTCTAATGGTAAATTATTTTCTTATTTTGCGTACGCAAGATTTAGGTATCATCTCATTTTAATAACATACTAATACTATCTAAGGGGGCTTATTATGGCTCATTCCTGTAAAAGTTGTGGTGCCGTGGCTGATGACCCGGGGCATCTCTGTGATCCTACTGTGGACGAGGTTTCTTGCTCATTTTGCGGTGAAAAAAATGTTGGTATAGCCCACGTGTGTAAAGCAAAACTCGCGGCAATAAAGTATTCCTGTGAATCCTGCGGTAGAGTTGCCGCTAAAACTGGAGACCTTTGTAAACCGACAGAAATTACCTGATAATTCAGCTGATTGTACGTATATAAAAGGCCGATATCTCGTTTGGGATATCGGCCTTTTTGTTTTTGTTCACCCGATCGTACTTAGAGATATCATACCGATGTTACCAATATCTTTTTTCTAAGTACTTTATAAAAAAGAGAGTGAAACATGCGAACAAGACAATATTGAGAAATAAATTGGAGAATGTGATGAAACGGCTTGAAATGGTTCAAAAATATTTGCAAATCCTTAATTTGCATGATCGCGAATTGGATTTCGAGTTTCTGAGTGATGTTGTTACACGACATGTTGCTACTTTTGCTTTCAGCAGCGTAGGGTGTCAACTCGGTGACGACTTACCACTCGATTTCGAATCGCTATACCAGCGAATTGTTATAAAGCGACGTGGTGGATATTGCTTTGAACAAAATGGCTTGCTATACGGGGTTTTAGAGGAGCTTGGGTTTGCGCCAAAACTTTTTCTAGCACGTGTAATTCATAACCAGGATACTCATCCTGGGTTAACACACCGAATCACGATGGTCGAGTATGAAGATCAACAATATGTGCTGGATGTAGGTTTTGGTTTTCTTGGACCTAAGCTTCCAGTCCCCATGTCAGAAATCGATTCTAATGATGGTAAAAAAAATTACCGCATTGCAGAGCGTCGCCTCGGTGAGTATCACATGCAGGTTTTCAAGGACGGTGACTTCTTCTCGCTGTATAGGTTCGAGCTCGCGCGTTATGGTCAAGCTGATTGCGAATTAGGGCATTTCTTCTCACACCGACACCCCGATGCTAACTTCGTGAATCATTTGGTGGTATCACGTATTCAAGAGAACGAAACCTGCTCCTTGATTGATTTGAAGTATTGGCTTATCACAAAATCTAGTACCAGAAGTTGGGAGATCAGCAATTCAGAACAACTCAGGCGAATACTTGTCGAAGAACTTGGAGTTCTGGTAACTGAGAGCGAGAGCCGTCGGCTGTATGCGAAATTGGAAGCCTGACGATAGATTGTATCTATGAACGTCACTATTTGCTTTGGTAAACATAAATTTGAATGAGATAGCAAGAACCTGAGTGTTCTGTTTTGTAGGAAATATATACTGTGTCTAACCTTATTAATAAAAACCGGAGGAAGACACATGAAACCCGAAATAAAATCTATGACCTCATATGAGTGGCTACTTTTAACAATCTTGTCAATTGTATGGGGAGGTTCTTTTGTCTTTGTTGGAGTTGCTGTAGGCGCACTGCCCCCCCTTACCATTATAGCTTTGAGAGTATCGTTGGCGACTTTCGCTCTTATGGGGGGGGGGGGGATAGTTCACTGGCCTGAAAATGCCTACCAACCCTCGAATTACGTCAACACTCCTCACTTTAATGATTGGTCAAGGTTGTAATAATAAGTTTGTGAACCAGAACAAGGGGGGAAGAGTGCTGTTTGCTACCAAGAAGCTGGTTTACTTGTTTAATTTTCGACTCATCATACGGCATGTCATAATAATCGAATAACCAGTTATAGAATTCCTGTTTATTCTCAAATACCCAGTTTGTGTCGAACTCCTCCCTGTAGACAACCTTGAAATGACTATTATCCATAGCTTCGACAGCACTAGTCAACACACTGGTTTCATCGTCGAAGAGATTACAGATGTCCGACAAATTGCCATCAACAGCCGGTTCAACAACCAAAACCTGCCCCCCCTCCCTCAACACCCGCGACGTTTCAATCAGCGCTTGAGGACCATTTTGATGGTGCAACGATTTGGTAAACAAAACAACATCAAAAGAATTATTCAAAAACTCAAGATCTTCTCCTGAACCCACCCGAAAATCAACACCGAATAGAGACTCTTTTGCTTTAGAAATGGACTCTGGGTCAGGATCAATGGCAATGAATTCAGCAGCTTGGTCAACCAATTGCCTGGTGGTGTGACCATCTCCACAGCCTATTTCGAGTACCTTCCGATTATTGAAATTTGCGAAATGAAGGATTTGTTCACGCGTCTGGTTTTTTGGGTCTATTATCATATTTTCTCACTTAGTGTATATCTGCCTTGGTCGATTGGTTTTTCTTCTTGAGGTGGTTTTGCAATACACAAGCCAATCCGGTTTTTTCTATTAACTGAAGACAACTGTTGCATGAAGTGCAGCGGGAAGCTGCAAGATCACCACTCAGCCATCGATTAGCTAAATTGGGTCCACTGATAAACGGCCGACTCATGGAGACCGCATCAACTCTTTTGAGTGCCTTTTCTATTTATCCTGGGGTTCGCCACCCTTCAACAGAGATAACCGGGCATTTGACCTTTTCTTTTACCTGCAAGGCGTATTTCAACAAACTACCCTCTTTAAAAGGCGCTGGAAGGATTTGTTACGTGGAGGTAAGTAGTATATTGCATCTGGGCCGTTAGAAATGGAGTAATATTGTCAACAGGGATTTTGCCTGAAATGACCGAAATCTCATTTCAGGGTGAACAGGAATAAGCTCTATTCGGTATTGCCCGCTGCCATGTAATCGACCGTAAACATTAGTCGTCTATATATTTCAGGATGTCTCCTGGTTGGCACTTAAGGTGATAGCAGAGGGCCTCAAGAGTTGAGAGACGAACGGCCTTTGCCTTTCCTGTTTTCAGTATTGAAAGATTTTGAGGAGTAATGCCGACAAGCTTCGCTAACTCCCCTGATTTCATTTTTCTTTTGGCAAGAACAACATCCAAATTGATTTGAATTGGCATTGTAACCCCTTAAATTGTGAGCTCGGCTTCTTCTTGCAGGCTTTGGGCATTCTCCATAACCCCGGCTACGACACGTAATATTCCACCTACGATAAGGGCGGTCAAATCCGTTGATTGAAAAGTAACTTCCAGTACGTGTTGGCCTGGCGGATTGTTCATAGTGAGAATCATCGATATTAAGGGTGTTGCCACGATTCCTGCAATAACCCACCAGATGAGTGCATTCGAAAATGTCTTGAAGCTTTTGACGTTTTCTGAGGTGAAAAATGTCCCGTCTTCATAAAGCTTAAACAATTTGATAAGTATAGAAAGACCATACATGACAACAGCACCTTTCAACATAGAGGCCGTAAATCCGAGCAGACGCATCAACCAAGTATATCCTCCTACAACTTCATAAGAGTGATTGAAGTAACCTAGTTGCGAAGGGAGGCTGTCTATAAATAGCCATATAGAAAGGTAAAAAACAGGGACGCTATATAACAAGATCGTCAGAATGTGTTTGTATCGCCTGCTTGTCCTGGAAACTGCTAAATTACTGTTCATGGGATTTCCTTATGTTGAAGAAGTAAAAGTAGACCTACAACTGTGTCATGATTGATAATCGTTTGATAGTTATCGTTTGTCAATCATTTTTTACCGTATAACGTGTAGCGTACATAGCTTGTATCTGAATTATCTCATCGTGGTCTCAGTCAACAGCGTTCAGGTGAAAGAAAGAGCTGAAGACCTAGGGTGACGAGGATCTCGAATTCACGTTATAGTTAGCAGCTTTGGGGTATAATCCTTTTTCACAACAGGTTATATGAGTCTGTTGATTTGGAATAATATATTTAGGTCACAGTGTCATAACCACTGTTTCTGATTGAAAATTATGGAGACGCTCATCAAGAAATGAATTTGGTGAAAACTACGTTGACACTTACCGGAAATGCATGACCATATTATTATAATCCGACATCTAATAGTTTTTTTAAGAGAGTGAAAAATGCAAACAAGAATTGACCATCTCGTTATAGCTGCGGACGACCTCACACAGGGTATTGCTTATGTTAAAGAGTGCTTAGGTGTTGATATACCCTATGGTGGTTCGCATGTGAAAATGGGTACCCATAATCACCTAATGCAGCTTGGTAATAATATTTTTCTCGAAGTGATTGCTATAAACCCTGATACAGAGCCACCCGCAAAACTACGATGGTTCGGCCTGGATGACCCTTTTGTCAGGCGGCAACTCAAGGCACAACCAGCTTTGCTCACTTGGGTGATCAACACGAAAAATATTGAAAAGTGTCTCCAGGAAGCCAACTTTTCATTTGGTAAATCAGAGTTGATTAGTCGGGGTGATTTAAGCTGGTATTTTGGACTTCCCGATGATGGCAGGCTTTTGGCCGGGGGAATGCTACCCTATGTTATTGACTGGCAAAGTGACCAACATCCATCTACTAATATGGCAGATGTAGGTTGTCGGCTTCAACGTTTGGAAATTTACCATTCTCATTCATCTTGGCTTCAATCTGTTTTGGCATCCATTTGTGCAGAAGACCATGTGGAAATACATACCTTGCCCAAAAACAGCGAACCGTATCTTGTGGCATATATAGACACGCCTCAAGGGATAAAGGAACTTCGGAGCGGTGTGATGCCTATAACCAGGTAGTCGAGAGGCTCTTACGGAACAGAAATAGGATGGAAGGACCCATAAAAAAGGGAGGAGCCATAAAACGCAGCCCCCCTCTTTTGTTTTTCTGAAACTATACCATGCATATTCCAGAGCAATCTGGACACCGATTCCACGTGAAACTGGACGGTGATTCCATTTCATTCCGGACACCCATTCCATTTGAATCTGGACACTCATTCCAGACGATTCCGGACAGGAGTTTTT
>JBLHNU010000051.1:0-40206 GCA_047622095.1 Desulforhopalus sp. | reverse complement strand
GTACACCCGCCGGAATAATACAATGCAAATGGAAGTGATCCATAAGTTTCTGATTCCATGTATGCAGAACCGAAATAAAGCCAAGCTGTCCAACAAGTCGCCACTGTGGATCGCTGGCGAAGACCTGGAGAGTTTCTTTGGCGGCGCCAAATAACATTGCTAACATAACTTTCTTATTATTCAAAATGAGAGGGTTGAGTTCATGGGGGAGGGTAAATACGTTGTGAAAATATGGACAAGGCAACAGTTCAGACTTCCTGGCATTCAGCCATTTTTCCTTAACAAGTGTCTGACATTTCGGGCAGTGCCTGTCCCTACATGAATTGTAAGCATTTTTTTAAAACCACAGTGATCGCACGCTTCAGCATGTCCCCCAAGTACAGCTGTACGACAGATCTCGATGTGATACATTGTTTTAGACTGCTCAATAGACAAGAAGTTGTTATGTCGATAATCGTCCCCATATTTACGGAAAACATCCGCTAATTCGAGTTGGTTTTTATTTTTTTGCATTATTTTCCTCCTTTTCAAGTTCGAGAAAATCAAGAGGACTTTTAAGCTCTGCAAATCTGGCTGGAACGATGTGGAGATAGATCGTAGTTGTTTCTATTGAGGTGTGGCCGAGAAGTTGGCTGATGGTATAGAGGTCGTAGCCTTTGTATAAAAGGTGAGTGGCGAATGAATGTCGAAGCGTGTGTAGACTGCATTCTTTAGTTATATGAGCTTTTTTTTTGCTTTGTAAAGAGCTCGTGACACAGAAGTAGTCGAGATATGTGAGTAAGGTTTCTGACCGGGAAAGAGCCACTGCCTTGGAGAATATTTTTGCCAGTACTCTCGAAGTTCACAAAGTAGCCTTTCGGATAAAACTGTATAGCGGTCTTTTCGCCCCTTGCCTTGCTCAATTCTGAGCATCATTCTTGATGGATCACTTTCGATATGCTCCGGCTTGAGGCAAATGGCTTCAGACACTCGAAGCCCTGCACTGTAAATTGTTTTGAGTAAAACCCGATGTTTGAGATTCTCAGCACAGGATAACAAACGACTGACCTCTTCCATGCTAAGCACAGATGGTAATTTTCTGCTTCGAGGCTCTGGTGGTACCCCAAAACGGTCATCAACTTCACGATTGCAGATATGTCTGTAGAAATGCATAATGCCGGACAAGTATGATCCGCATGATGTCCGTGCCAATTTACGTTCTAGGATAAGATGCCGAAAATACGACCGTACTTGATCGTCGGTTAATTTTTCAGGGGATTGGTTGTGATATTTGGCCAATCCTTTGACTCCATTTATGTAGCTTCGCTGCGTATGCTTTGATAGACCTAAAAACTCCATGTGTTCAATGAATTTGGCTCTGATCGGGGTACTCATGGTATACCTCCTTGATTAAGTGAATAAGAATGATGCTACAAGTTCTTATCGACCAAAAAGGTGATACTGTTGAAAATGAAATTCGGGGCGGGATATTACACCAGAAAAACGTGCACGTGCGTAAAAGGAAATATAATCTGAAGTATTAGCTGAACAGACTGCTTATGCATAGGGTGGCTTTTTTTCGCGTAGCGGTTCAGTTCTACGCTGCGATCGGTCGGGTGACAACCTGCCAGTATGATACTTTATTACTCTTTTACACAAATGTCTAATTACACCCAACAAGCTGAGGTGTGCCTACTTTTTACACGTATTGTAAGCAACCCCTTTTTGGGAAATGGGCGAAACATGTTTTATGTATTAGCGTACGTTTCCGTACCATTGCTACTTCAAACTCCATATAGTATATATGAAAACGATTATCTCTCATTTGAGGATAGGGTATTGATACGACTTGTTTTTTTTGTCACCCTGACTTGTCTGGCCCGTGCTGTACTTCTTGAAAATTGGTGTGACAGAGTTGTTGCTGCTGATAGTTTGGGGGGCCCAAGTAGGAAGGAAGATGGTTACAGTAGTGCCTGGAACGTCTTTCTGTTGGATCATTATATGACCTGAGTGTTTTTTGATAATCGAATAACTTGTGGCAAGACCGAGACCTAATCCTTTTTGGGCACCACGTTGCTTTGTTGAAAAATATGGGTCAAATACTTTATGTTGAATTTCTTTAGAAATTCCTCCTCCGTTGTCCTTTATCTTAATTTCAATATACTCTCCATTTTTTTCAATTAATCTTTGTCTATATAATGATGATTCGTCATTAATATCTATGCTGGTGACTGTAATTGTGATCGTACCTCCTGTCGTCTCTATGGCTTCTTTAGCATTGTCCAGAACTGAGCGCAGCACTATTGTGAAAAGACCTATCTCTAAGTACACAGATTTGAGTTCAGAACAATAATTGAGTTCTACAGTACAACTGTTGTCAATTTGGTATAGCTCCAGCACTTTTTTTAGGCAGTCGCTAATTGAACATTTTTCGAAAGTCAAAGCTTCCCCATGGGTAAAAGCCAAAAGTCGTTTGGTTAGCTGAGATGCTGTTTTAGTCGCATTTTCAGCCTCCAATAACAGTACTGAAGCGGGAGAATCAGGAGTGAGCCTAGAGACTTGTCTTACCATCAGGATATTACCTAAAATAGTCAATAGCAAGTTGTTGTAATCGTGGGCAATACCGCTTGCGAAAACGCCTGTCGATTCAATTTTTTTGGCCAGTAATAATTCATTCTCCATTTTTTTTCGGCTCGTAATGTCATGGTAAATCGTCATTTTGGAAACTGAACCGTCTTGATGGTGGATAGGTGAATTGGTCACTACATATGTTCGTCCGTCATGTCGACTTTGCACTTCTTGATCCAGTGTTTCGCCGTTAATTACTTTCTGAAACACACACCAAGGGCATCTGACATGTAAATTGTGCAGGGCCTCATGACATAATTGTCCAGTTGCGTCGTAACCGATTTGCTCTATCATTTTTGGATTCATGTATTCGATGGTTAAATCAGATCTACATATGTATACAGCATCGCTCATAGATTCCATCATGGACCGGTATTTTTCTTCACTCTCCTCGAGGTTTTTTTGGATCTTCTTTCGATCTGTGATATCAAGCATCAATCCAAGTAGTCCCGCAACTTTTCCTTCATGGTCCAGATAGGTTGATTTGTAAAAGATGAAGTCTCTCACATTACTGTCGGCACAATTAACTTGAGTCTCATAAATTTGTATGCCGGGATTGTTAAAAAGTTTCTGATCTTGCTCGTAATAGATGTCTGCGAGATGTTTAGGAATTACTTCGGGGAGGTTGTAAAGGGAGCGTCCTATCAACTCTTCAGGTGCAATTCCTAAAATGAGATCGCCAAATGTTTTGTTACACCCGAGATAGATTCCTTTAACATTTTTATAAAAGACTGGGTTAGGGATAGTATCAAAAAGTGTTTGTATAAAGGTCAGTCTATCCTGTAGCTCGCTAGTGAGTTGCGAAAGGGACTCCGGAGTTTGGATTTGATTTTTTTTCGTAATTAGTTGTAACTGCAGCTCCAACTCGTTAATTCTATCAAGTAATTGTTGGGTACTAGGAATGGGTAACATAATCATTGTGTCTTTCCAGAGGGCATTGGAAGCAGAGGCTCAGTTGATATGGCGTTCAATAAATAATTAATGCAGGATACCACAAAGCTTAAAGGAAAAGAAATATAAGCAATTAAATCTTCATCAGAACAGACGGCCCGGAGCCAAAGTTCTTCTCCAGGCTCCTTTTATCATGGCACTACACCTCAAATCCATTGCCCTTATTAAACAAGCCTGGAGAAGAAGGAAATACAACTAGATTTTCCACTTCTGGGACAATACCAATCATCTCACCAATTTTGTGGTTATGATGGCTTGAGACAAGTGCTAAACAGGGCTCCTGAGTCGATAGCTCAAGCTTGTACAAAATATTTGGCCCCCTGAAAGATTTATGAATTATCTTTGCTTTTACCCCGGAGTGGTCATCATGCAGGATATCTTCTGGTCTTACGAGAAGATCGACATGACATCCAGAATCACACGGTAATGAAAGGTTGCCTGTTAACTCACCAAGCCCACAAATAACTTTATCTCTATCAGTGACCTTGCCTCGAATGATGGCTCCATCTCCTACAAATGTTGCCACATCAAGCGTTTCAGGGCTATGGTAAATATTATAGGCACTATCCCATTGCCGGATTGAGCCATCAAAAATAACACCTACTGAATCGGCAACTGAAAAAGCTTCAAACTGATTATGTGTAACCATGAGTGCGGTGATGCCAGCTTCTTTTAAAATATCTCGAACTTCAACTGTAAGTTTGTCCCGTAACGTTACATCAAGGTTTGAAAAAGGTTCATCAAGCAACAATAACGCTGGTTCAGGAGCAAGTGCTCTGGCAAGAGCAACACGTTGCTGCTGTCCTCCTGACAACTCGTGTGGATATGCTTTTTCCGTGTCTTTTAGTCCTACAAGATCAAGAAGGTGAGCAACAATTTTACGTTTTTCATTCCGCTTACTTTTATTGATTCCAAACGCAATGTTTTCACTTACAGAAAGATGCGGAAAAAGAGCATAATCCTGAAAGACCATACCGATATTTCTCTTTTCTGGAGGAACTATTGTTGTATCGGAGGAAACTTGCTGGCCTGCAATAATGACCTCACCACGGTGAATATTTTCAAATCCTGCTATGATTCTTAATAAAGTCGTTTTTCCACAACCGCTGGGACCAAGAAGGCATCCAATTTCACCCTTTTTCAGTTCAAGCGAAACTCCTTTTACGACGTCTTCTTTATCAAAAGATTTATAAACATCACTAATAATGAGTAGCGGATTATCATTTTCCATCTCTTACTTCTCCATCTTCCTAATCAATATAAAAACAGGAATCATGCCAGCTATCACCAGGTATAAACCTGGCAGTGCAGCTCTTACCCATTCACCTTCACTTGTAAGCTCATAAATTTTGACAGCAAGAGTGTCCCAACCAAACGGACGAGTCATAAGGGTGATAGGCATCTCTTTTATTACATCCACTAGAGATAGCACCATCGCTGTAAGTAACCCTTTCTGTAAAAGAGGAAGGTGGATTCTGACTAACGTTTCTTTACTTGATTTTCCAAGAATAGAAGCCGCCTCATCCAGACTAGGCTTGATGTTTTGCATCGCACTATCAACTGAACCAAATCCTACAGCTAGAAACCGCACTAAATATGCAGCTAACATAACGATGACTGTTCCTTGAAGAATCGGTCCTGGTTCAATGTTAAAAACTGACGATATAACAATTTGTAAAAGATTATCAGCCCACACAATAGGCAACACGATACCAACAGCCAGAACCGTACCAGGAAGGGCATATCCGATTGTTGCAACCCGACAAAGAAAACCATTTATTCCAGAAGGATTTCTCCTCCTTGCATAAGCAAGCAACAAAGATACTGAGCAAATCAATAAAGCAGCCAAAGCCCCAAGCATGAGCGTTTTAACAATATAAGGATAGTAATTAACTCCTTCTCCTGACTGCAATACTTCCAAACTCCAGATAACAAGTTGAATTACTGGAGCAATAAAGGCAATAGTCAATATTACTGTACAATACAGGGTGACTGACCACGCTTTCCAACCTACCAATTTCAGACGGGAATGAACTGATCCTCCACGGGAACTATCAAAATACCTCATACGTGATCTATAAAGACCCTCAACCATCACGAGAGCCAATGCAAAAAAAACAAGAAGTGATGACAATTGCGCTGCGGCATTCAACGAGAAAAAGCCAAACCAAGATTTATAAATTGCTGTTGTAAATGTATTGAAATTGAAAATCGAGACTGCACCAAAATCTGCAAGAGTCTCCATCAACACAAGAGCAAGGCCACTGACAATCCAAGGTCTGGATATAGGTAAAGCAACTTTAAAAAACGCACGTGTGGGGCTATAGCCTAATGTCCGAGACGCTTCGATAATAGCTCTTCCTTGATTCATAAAAGAAGCACGGCTCAAAAGGTAAACGTATGGATAAAGAGTCAGGCCAATAACGATTATTACGAAGGGAGTTGTTCTCACTTCTATCATTTTGTTCTCAAAACCAGGGAGCGTCCTAAGCAGACTTTGCACCGGTCCAGAAAAATCCATTAAACCAAGGAAGATGAATGCCATGACATAAGCTGGGAGTGCCATGGGTAATGCTAGTGACCATGAAAACAGTTTACGACCAGGAAAATCACAAGCACCTGTAAACCATCCGAGAGAAACACCTATCAGCGCTGTGAAACAAGCAACACCCGATACAAGTATAAGAGTATTGGTAAGGAGTTCAGGAAGAAGTGTGCTCGATAGGTGTTCCCATATTTCTTTTTCAGGAGTAAGAAATGAGCTGAAAATTGTCCCCAGTGGGATGACGACTAAAGCAGCAAGGACCCAGACTGTATATCGCCATGGGTCCTTTGACTTATGTTGTGATCTCGTAAGCTTCATTTGATATCAGTTTACTTGTAGCCTGCTTTGTCCATCAGTTTGATTGCATCAATTTGGAACATACCGTAAACAGATACATTTAAAGGGCTTCCCTTAAAGGTTCCCCACGCAGAGACAACTGGATCTGGTGCAACAGCTTTATTGACAGGGAATTCCATATTCAAGGCTGCAAATTGACCTTGAGCTTCCTCTCCGGCAAGCCATTCAAGTAGTTTCACAGCACCATCTCTGTTATCTGTATGTTTAGTAATACCTGCTCCAGAAACATTCATATGAACTCCTCCTGATTCCTGATTTGGCCAATAGATTGCCAAAGGAAGGTCAGGTTTCTTGTTCATAAGTCTACCGAAATAGTAGGTGTTCACTACAGCTACTTGTCCAATGCCTACTGCGACAGCTTCAAGTGCTTTTGTATCATTACTAAAAGGTGCCGAAGCGAGATTATTTACCCAACCTTTAACAATCTTCAGTGTTTGTTCTTCGCCATGTTCTGCGATAAGTGAAGCAACTAAAGACTGATTGTAGACTTTTTTAGATGTTCGCAAGACGAGTTTGTTTTTCCACTCTGCGCTAGCGAGATCTTCATAGCTGCGCAGCTGAGATGGTTTTACTTTTTCTGTGTTATAGACAATTGTTCTCGCTCTCACTGACAATCCAAACCAGTTACCATCAGGATCACGTAGGTTACTAGGAATAGCAGCATCAAGAATATCTGATTTGATCGGTTGGAGAACACCTTCTTGAGCTGCATGCCAAAGATTACCAGCATCGACAGTTATGAGCATGTCTGCTTGTGTATTCTTTCCTTCTGCCTTTAAACGTTCGAGCAGTACACCTTCTTTACCGGTTATATATTCAATTTTCACTCCAGTATTTGCAGTGTACAAATCGAACAGAGGTTTGATTAAATGTTCCTTACGAGCTGAATATACAACGATTTTATCAGTTCCCGATGAGGCATAGGTGGGAAAAGTGATGAGTGTAAATAAGATAAAGACCGTAATACGTGAAAACATGTTTTTGCTCCTTTAATAACATTTACAGAAAAGTTTTCTTCATAACAACGCCCATTATTAGGCAACCTTTTTAAATTTCGGGGAACCTAAACTATTAAGAAGCGCCTGTCAACAATCTACTGCCACATTGTCGTATTTTTTTAACGTTTATCAATGTGTCTTGATTGACAAGTAGCTTGACGCTCAAACAACTTGACAGCTCAAATATTATCTGTATTATTTCCTCTAATTTAAAATAGGAGATATAACGGATGGAATTTGAAACGATACTTTTTGCAGCAATCCAGTCTAGCTTTCTGCTTGGTCTTCTTCATGGAGTAAATCCATGTGGACATTCTTGGCTTGTGCTGGCACCGTTTGTAAGCGGAGAAAAAAATGGTACCAGGGTAGCACTACTTACATGTTCTTTTGTTAGTGGTACTGCTTTGGCATGTTTAGCGTTAGGTGCTAGCATTGGGGCTATCTCTGAATTTGTACCACCTTATATGGGAACATGGTTGGAAATAGGGACATCGGTTATACTAATCATTCTTGGATTACTACTGATGTACAATCCACATCTTTTGCACAATCATGAACATGACGAGCACCATGATCATTGTCATGGACATGAACACGATCATCATGAGTGTAAAACGCACTCTCATAGTCTTGAAAGCCATAGTAATAGTGGGTTCCGTTCCAAGCTCCATAAGTTAACAAGAAATAGAAAACTGTTACCTTTCGCACTGTTTGGTATCGGTTTTGTAAATATGATAGTGCCTTGCCCAACTGCGGCCATAATGTATGGTTATGCACTCAATGCCGGAAATGCTTTTACAGCTACCTTGGTATTTGGGACGTATGCTATCTCAACTGCAATTGCTGTTGGGGGTGTGATCTTTTTGATATTCAAAGCAACCACCATGGCCAATTCACTACAGAAGGAGTGGATTGAACCGTTTATTATGAGATTATCCGGGTTAGTGATTGTGCTCTTCTCGGTATATGGAATTTATCAAGCATCTGCTTAATCAATTTTAGAGAGGTATTACTTATATGAGTTTAGAAGTTCTCTCTCATCAATTAGCTGAATTTTATGATAAGATGGCATCGTGGGAACACTCCGTTGTCAAAGATAGTGGCTTATCTCCAACGCAGATGCACACTGTTGAGATTATCGGTCACAATCAAAATATGCGGATGAAGGAACTAGCCGAGCGACTAGGAGTGACGACAGGGAGTCTAACTGTTGGAATTGACAAACTTGAAGTCCTCGGACTAGTCGAACGCAAACCCCACGAAAGTGACCGCCGGTCATGGCTTATCGTCCTAACCGATGCTGGTAAACAGATGTATGAGCAGCACCATAAATATCATCAGGAATTTACAAACGAAATTTCTCGTGATCTTACCCTTGAGCAAATTAACAATCTTACGGAACATCTCAATATCATACTAAAAAGACTTTGAATTAAAGCAGCCAACCAACGTTTTATTTAAATTGGGATGGTTGTTCAAAATTATTACTTTTGATATTATTGGGTTCAGATATTTCCTTTGCCAATCGCATTTGACTAAGCAAAGTGGTAGCAGTTTTTTCCTTTTTCCTTTTTCCTTTGCTTTATACATTGCTATATCAGCCTCCTGAAGGAGCATGTTTGAATCTCCACCTCCCTCGGTCATAGCGATACCGATAGCTCCAGAGATACTTACCTCTTTCGTCTTGATTTGAATTGGTTCGATAATTTTGTCTAATATCTTTTGGGCAACGACCTCAATATTTGCGTAATTACCTGCATCAACAAGAAGAACTGTAAACTCATCGCCGCCATAACGCCCAACTGTATCATTTTCTCGCACTGCCCTCTGGATTCTTTTGCCAACCTCAACTAAAAGGTAATCGCCGGCTAAATGGCCCAAGCGGTCGTTAACTTCTTTAAATCCGTCTAAGTCGATAAAAAATAACGCCGTACAATGATGTGCACGCGCTCCATGTTGTAATGCCTTGTACAGTCTATCCATAAATAGATTACGGTTCGGAAGGCCAGTTAATTTGTCATGGTTCGCCATATAGCGAAATTTGTCTTCGAGAGCTTTTCTTTCTTCCATTTCCTCTTTGAGAGCCAGAGTTCTTTTTTGTACTCTTTCTTCGAGGGTTAGGTGAGCTTTTTTAACCTGTTCTGCCATTTCATTAAAACTTTCAAAAAGTCTCTTTAATTCAAAAATGATTGGTTTTTTATGTAGTTTTGTCTGTGGCGATGGTATGTCTTTTGTGAGCATAGATGCGGCCTGTATCGTAGCTATAATTGGTTTGGTAATGTAACGGGATAGCCACCAGCCTAACAGCATTGCAGCAACTAGTCCAGCAAAGGAAATGATGAATGCCAGGTAATAGAATTGTGTAGCGCGTTCCTCTAATTCACTTATTGGCTGGGGGATCATTACGCCCCAACCTGTCGAAGGAACAACAGAATAACCTGCCACCATATCAGCCTTGACCGCAGGGGAAAAGAATTGAATTACACCAGTCTTGCCTGCTACCATCTGAATCACTGGCGCAAGTTTGGAGAAATCTTTCATTTCTTTTTGCCATTCTTCTTTGGGATGCGCCAATAATTTCCCAAGATGGTCAACAATTGCAGCGTGACCTTTCTTGCCGAAACTGACCGCTTTCTGTACCTGTATTATTTAATCCGTGGAAAGATTTCCAAGGAAAAAATTGCCATTGGAGGAAAGACAGGAAAGGAAAATGGAAGGATTGCCTCTGCGGTTTTGTGTGACACTTGATATCTTGATGCGATTGAATGTGTGCCAGGACTCCAGTTGTAGGAATTGCGAAAGGTCCATTGCCGGCAATAGATCTTCTTTACCATAGTGAATTTTGAGAATTTCTCCAGATGGGGTAACAAGAGTAATCAGAGACACCCCCATAGTTTCAAACAATTCTTGATGTGTAGCAGGTGGGTTGCTCTCAAGATGAGTAGAGATATCCTTAAATACCGCCTCGACATCCATTGCATAACGGCTCAAGGAACCCGTAAGATTGCGGGCAAGTAAGAGATGACGTTCATGGACTGAATCCATTTCTTGCTTGAACGTTCTTTCCTGTATCCATACGGCAAGAAACATTACAGGTACTAATGCAACCGTAATAAAAATGAAAAAAAACATGGTTTGTAGGCGTAATTCAATGGTTACACCGGTTATTGATTTCATAGAGCAGAAAAAATATTGAATATGTAGTAAAGGCACTGTCGCAGTGCTTCCAAAGAAAATGATATTAAATAAAGGCGTAATCCACCAGTTCTATTGGTGGGTCCCAGCTACGCTGTCCTTGTATTCCTTGAGTGAACTATAAAAGATTAGCATATGCAGTGTGGCAGTGCAAAGATCATGTGATTTGGTGTGCGAAATATTGGAAATGAGTGTCTAGGAAGATCAGCAACGATGGCAAGGGGGGAACGAGTCAGGTTGGTCTCGTTCCTGTCGTTTTGTTGCTTTGTGTCAATCAGCTTTCATTATTGAAATTGGTCTAGCCAACTTTTCATACTGGATAGAGTAGGTTCGGGCAAAAGAGAAATTCAGAACAGCCCGGATGAGATATCCCAATCAGTTTCAAGCTATCTTGCTGCCACGGAGTGAACAATTGGTGCACTAAGATATCATTTTTTTACACACCATCCTGTTTTTCATTTGAATATATAGGTTAGAAAACCCTCCTTTCTTACTTTTTTAACTTCATTTAATGACCTGGCGTCAGTGTCTTAGCTTAAAGCTTGCGATGTGCTGTACTACAACGTGGCATGACAGTTGCAGAGAACGACACAATGTAAAACTACAGTTAAACTTTTGCCTGCAGCTTGCTCCGGGCCATTATTTATATATATAGGGAGAACACAAAATGCGAATACACAGACGGCAATTTTTGAAATACTGTATTGGCTCAGCAGCAGCGCTGGGTCTGCCAATGACAGTTCTTGGTAAACTAGAAGTGGCTCTTGCTGCTAACACGTCCACTTTACCCAAGGTTATCTGGCTCAACGCTGCCAACTGCAGTGGTTGCACTATATCTCTCTCTAATCTTTTCAGCGATAGTGGCCCGACGGATATCGCAGACTTGTTGTTCAATACTATCGACCTCGTTTTTCATCCTACCCTTATGAGCGCAGCTGGGGATCTGGCCGTACAACAGCTAAAAATCACAGCTGAGGGGAGCTATATACTGGCTGTTGAGGGTGGTATCCCGACCGCATTTGGCGGACATACCTGCATGCTCTGGACTGAAGGTGGCAGGGACGTGACTGCAATGGAAGCTGTTCAAACGTTGGCCCCAAACGCTGCAGCCATCTTAAGTATAGGAACTTGCGCCAGTCACGGTGGAATTCCTGCAGCAAGCCCCAACCCGACCGGCATCGTCAGTGTCGGCGAACTCACCGGTTTAAATACTGTTAATATGCCTGGCTGTCCTACTCATCCAGATTGGATCGTTTGGACCGTTGCCCACCTGCTCGCAGGGGAAATGCCACAGTTGGATGATCGTAGCCGCCCAAGAGCACTGTATGGCACCGAGATCCACAAAAACTGTCCTCGTAAGGGGCAAGGTGAAGCGAAAACATTCGGTATTGCCAACCAGTGCCTTAAGGAACTTGGCTGCAAAGGCCCCGAGACAAAGTCGGATTGTCCGTCTCGTAAATGGAATAACGGAACCAATTGGTGTATTGGAGCCGGAGCGATATGTATTGGTTGCACTGAACGCGATTTTCCCGACAAGTTTTCTCCATTTTACAAATTGGAATACGAATATAAACATTTCGAGAAACCTGTTCCCGAAACCACTAATCCTAATGCCCCTGAGCCGGAACCCACAATAGGGTCCCTTGAAATATCTACGGCTAAATGGGACAAGGACAGGTCCAGGATCGAAGTTGAGGGTAAAGGGGATGTTGGTCAGATCGTCACTATTTACAACAGAGATACCAACACCCAGCTCGGTGCCGTCAACGTAAATTCGGATGGCAAATGGAGATTTCGCCAAAACGACCCATCACCAATTCCTCAAAGAGTAAAGGTAACATCTGGCGGCCAGACGGTTTATGAAAAGGTCGCTGACGCACCAGTTTTCGCCTGACACTCTGCATTACATTTTTTCCCGGGTCCGTCAACCCGCTCATAAAATTTTGATATTAATTGAAATAACGAACACTTTTGGAGATATAGAATGAAAACTATTACCGTCATGGATCCGGTTACTCGGATTGAAGGTCATATGAAGGTGGAAATAGCCATTGATACCAACGGCGGGCAGCAGCAGATCGTCGATGCCCACTGTACCGGAACACTTTTTCGTGGCTTTGAGACCCTCCTGAATGGCCGCAGTCCTCTTGATGCGCCCATTATTACCCAGCGCATATGTGGCGTTTGCCCAATATCCCACGGACAGGCAGCTGTGCAGGCCCTGGAAAACGTTTCTAACTGGCTGCCACCCACAAATGCTCGATTGTTACGCAACCTGACTCTCGGGGCCAACTTTCTGCAATCACATATTCTCCATTTTTATCTTCTTGCAGCTCTCGATTACGTTGCTGGACCAGCTGCCTCGCCATGGGCTACAGCATGGCAAACCGATATGCGCCCCGGTCTGGACAACGTGGGGGCAAATCTACCCGCTGCGATAGCCGCCCGCCGACAGGCCCACGAAATGGGTGCTGTGTTTGCTGGTAGAATGCCAAGCACTAACAGTTTCATTCCCGGTGGATTCACTGCCATCCCTACGGCTAGTGATATCGCCAGCTATAAGCAACACCTTGCTGAGCTGACCGCGTTCATTGACAATATCTATCTGCCAGATGTCCATCAGGTCGGGGACGTCTACAGTGATTATTTCGACGTTGGTCGCGGGAGCGGCAATTTACTCGCTTATGGTGCATTCGAGATGGATGATACCAATAGTTCACGTTTATTTACTGGAGGGTATGCCGAAAGCGGTGCAGCGAATATTCAGGACACATTGAACACCAACGATATAACCGAATCGGTCAAATATTCCTGGTATGCAGATACCACCGGTAATCTGACGCCAGCTTCCGGAGAAACACGGCCAGAATACCCAAAAGAAGGCGCTTACTCGTGGCTCAAGGCCCCTCGACTGAAGGGGAAACCATATGAGGCTGGTCCGCTGGCACGAATGTGGATTAACGGTGATTATAATCGTGGTATTTCGGTCATGGATCGACATGTAGCTCGGGCGCTGGAGGCGAAAAAAATTGCTGTAGCCATGGTTGGCTGGCTGAATGAATTGAATGCCGGACAAAACGCGTTCGACGATAGCTTCGAACAGTTCTCCGGGTTCGGTGTAGCATTATCTGAAGCTCCCCGTGGCGCTCTTGGTCATTGGGTGGAAATCACCCAGGGTAAGATTTCCCATTACCAGGTAATTACACCTACCTGCTGGAACGCATCCCCTCGTGATGAT
Source organism: Desulforhopalus sp. (assembly GCA_047622095.1). Lineage (GTDB taxonomy): Bacteria > Desulfobacterota > Desulfobulbia > Desulfobulbales > Desulfocapsaceae > Desulforhopalus_A. The sequence goes on along the minus strand of JBLHNU010000051.1, from coordinate 26,315 downwards.
AATGATGTCGGAGGTCCGATGGAAACAGCCTTAATCGGTACGCCGATCGAAAATCCCGACGAGCCGGTAGAAGCCCTTCGTGTTATCCACGCCTATGACCCTTGTCTTTCCTGTGCAGTGCATATTTTGCGCCCAGACAAAAAACCAATTGTCGTCCACACCGGCAAATAATAAATTTTGGTCGGCAGCTCTAACGATGTCATGGTAGCACCGACCAAAGATAAAATAATTTTGCGAGAGGCAAATGCAGACACTTATTCTCGGAATCGGCAATGAACTTTTGGGAGACGAAGGGGTTGGGGTACATGCTGCCCGCCTCCTTCGTAAAGAAAACTTGCCCAAGCAGATAAAGATAGTAGAGGTCGGTACCGCAATCCTGGAGGCCCTGCCAGATCTGGAGCAAGCGGATCGAGTCATTATACTCGACGCCATGAAGGACGACCAGCCGCCGGGGACAGTGTACAAGATATCCTTGGATCACTGCAGCGGCGCATCATGCATCGCCTCAATGCACGGGTTTGATATTTTCCGGGTAATGGCGCTTGCTGGGCGCAGCACTCCTCCGCCCGTTATGGTCTTCGGGGTAGAACCGCAAAAGATCGAATGGTCCCTGGAGTTATCAACTTCGGTAACTGAGTCGATGCCGTACCTGCTTGATGCGGTACGGGCTGAGTTGATTGACTAAGATAATAAGAGAAAAGAGACACACCGATATGTTTTTTGTGAAAAAGCCCCTGTTTCGGGGGCCTTTTTTACTTCTCTAAAATATCTAAAATCAGCAGGAAGCATTATTCAATGTGTTGGACCTGCTCTCTTGTTTTTTCCAGTTCACTCTTAAAATCGACAGTGAGATGGGCCTGAGATAGGTCGTCTATAGTGGAAAGCAAACCTTTCATTTTCTACCTCTTTCAAACTTGAATAATACTGCCTCTCAAATGTACCCGGCTACAAATAGCCAAATCTTTTAGAATCCGTTGACGATTATAAAAGATCTCATTGAACTCCCAGATATCTACTTTTGCTCGTTGCCTTGTGGCGTATGTTTGGTGATGAACCAGTCCGGGTTTCAAAGAACCCAAGAAACAGCGAAAGCCTGACAGACACTTGAATTGTGCTGGTCAGCAACGACTTAGAACAAAGTTATTTGAGGCCGGTATATAATTCAAAATTAAGGTTTTGTTAAAAGCTGCTGAAGGCAGAATAAATGATACTTTTTGACCCTTGAAATTATATTTGTTTTGGAAAATCCTCCACCCTGGATAGTGTTGAGCAAGGTTCAAGCTGTTGCATGACAATACTTTCTTATTTGGCATCCAATTTTGCTATCAAAGCAACTTCAGATTCTAGCCTAGGCTGCAACAATCTGAAACGACGGCAACTGTACTTTTTGCATGAATAGCCGTTGGCTATAAGACTACTCTCCGACAGCAGTGTGAATGACGCCACCACACCATCTACACCCTATAGAAATTAGATTTAGTGGCTGATAATAGAGATTTGAATTTTTTGATATGATTCCCAGGAAGAAAAGCACCTAACAAAAGTCGTTAAGTGCTCAATGTAAGTGGCAAATGAGATTGAATTGCCTCCCATAACCTTCGGCTTCGGAGTACAAAGAAGTGGTCCCTCTCTTTGTACTAGAAATGTGCTAAAGCCATCAAGGATGTTTATGGAGAACACTGATTATTTTCATATATTGACTTTACCATATAAACTAGCGCATAATTCTACAAATACTGAAAATCATATAATATACGTGCGCATTATCTTTCGTTTCAATTCTAATAAATCCAAGAATTAATAAATCAAAATGAAAATAGTCGATAACTCACAAATCGGTGGTCCAGCAGGGTCAGAAGAAGTTCTTGGGTCTCTGGAACAGAAAATAGTTCGCGGCACCACCGAACTACTAGAAACCAACAAACAACTACAACAAGAAATTTCCTATCGAAAACGTGCAGAAAAAACAACCCGTACTCTGTTTAGTATAACTAATGCCATCAGCACTACAAAAGACCTCAAAGACCTTTATGCATCGATTCACAGTATACTGGGTGAAGTTGTCGATGTGACGAATTTTTACATCGCTATTTATTACAAAGATGAAAAACGTGTTTCCTTTCCCTATTTCGTTGATCAATTTGATTCGGGTGACGTATACACAGACCAGTTCAGTGAAGAAAACTCTCTTACAGGGACAGTGATTACCACGAAGAGAGCTCTTTTTCTCAATGAATCACAGTTGAAACAGAGGGGAGAAGAGAAAAGCCTTATAGGGACCGTTCCAACAGCCTGGATGGGAGTCCCACTAAAAATTAAAAATGAAGTTATAGGGATTATGGCTGCTCAAGGCTATGGGCAGCATCAGGTTTTCGATATTCTTGACCAAGAAATTTTTATTTCTGTTTCCGACCAGATTGCCCTTGCTATCGAAAGAAAAAGAAATGAACAGGCGATAATCGCAAGCGAAGAAAAATACCGAAATATCATCGAATGCATAGAAGACGGCTATTATGAATTTAACATCAAAGGAAATCTGATTCATGTCAACCAGGCAATCAGTCGAATGCTTGGATATAGTCCAAATGAGCTCTTGGGTATGACAACAACAGAGTTTATGAGTGAGAAAACGGTAACAATGTTGAATGAGTCATTCAACAACATCCTCGAAACAGAAACCCCTGGAAAAGTTATTGAATTAGAACTTTTACGTAAAGATGGTGATATTAGATACGCAGAAACAGTAGTTTCAGTTACCCGAGGGAAAAATAACCAACCAACGGGATATAGAGGAATCGCTCGTGACATAACTCAGAGAAAGAATACTGAAAAATCACAAAAGGCGTTAGAAGAAAAACTACAACAGTCTCAACGTTTAGAGTCGCTAGGAACGTTAGCTGGTGGTATCGCTCACGATTTCAACAACTTACTCATGGGTATTCAAGGGCAAGCTGAGATCATGCGTAATAACGTTTCTAAAGAGCACCCACACTATGAAAAGCTAGCCAGTATCAAACAATATGTTGATAATGCGGCTGGTCTAACAACGAGATTACTTGGCTTTGCCAGAGGAGGAAAATATGAGGTTCAACCAGTAGATTTGAACTCCATAGTTGAACAAAACATACAGATGTTTGGTCGAACAAAAAAAGAAATTACCATCAATTCGCATTTAGAGAAATATCTCAAACCAATCGAAGCTGACTCCAATCAAATACAACAAATTTTGATGAACTTGTTGGTAAATGCAGGACAGGCCATGCCAGAAGGCGGAACTATAACTATTGAAACTTCCCAGATTTTGGTTGGAGAAGATAAAGCCCTCTTTGATGAGATACCGTCAGGATTGTATGTCAAACTTACAGTCACGGATACGGGAAAAGGTATTGAAGAAGAAGCAATAAATAAAATTTTCGATCCTTTTTTTACGACTAAACCTATTGGTCAAGGTTCTGGTCTTGGGCTAGCAATGGTGTATGGCATAATCAGCAATCATTCCGGATCTATTTCTGTTGAAAGTAGATTAAATCAAGGATCTACATTTACTATTCTCTTACCACTCTCCGAGAAAGAGATCTCAACGATAACCATGCCCTCCATATCTGCGGTAACAGGTTCTGAAACAATATTATTAGTTGATGATGAGCCAATGATTATCGAAGTTGTTAGTAAAATTCTCTCGAGGCTTGGTTATGATGTGTTAACAGCGGTATCAGGACAGGAAGCTATTGAAAAATATATACACAATCAAGATAGAATCGATTTACTAATCATTGATATGATTATGCCTCAGATGAGTGGTGGCGAATTATTCGATAGATTAAAGAAAATAAACCCTACTGTCAGCGTTATGCTTTCAAGTGGCTATAGTGTCGATGGTGAAGCACAAAAAATACTTGAACGCGGTTGTAATGGTTTTATTCAAAAACCATTTAGCCGAGCTCAACTATCTGAAAAAATCAGAGCTATTTTGATGTGATTGTCTTTCTTACCAGCAAGAGTTACAAATATGGGGACGTTGGGAACGTAGTTATCGTTTTTAATGTTATGTAAACCTATGGCATTTTAGCAAATCGAATCTCATGCGTCCCAAAGCGTATGAATAGACTAATAGATTTGTTGGAGCATCAATTATATTGGTTTGTACGGATAATCTCAAGCCTTAGTCAGAACATCTCTTACGGTGTGTGCCAGTTCAGATTTAGAAAAAGGTTTATAGGTAAAAGCATCAATGCCGATCTCCTTAGCATTTTCTGCACTTATTTTATTGCTGTAACCGGTACAGAGAATAATTCGAACATCTTCCCTGATTTTCTTCAATGCCATGGCAAACTTATCACCTGTCATGTGTGGCATGGTCATATCGGTAATCACTAATGTAAACCTATCTGGATTTGCTCTAAATAATTCCAGCGCTTCCAGACTGCTGGTTCTGGAGGTAACTGTATATCCAAGATTTTCAAGTATCCTTTTCCCCATACGGGCTATCGTAGGTTCATCGTCCACAAACAGAATAGACTCATCTCCCCTGAGGGGTTCATCCGCTGCAGAAGCGATATTGTTATCCATGCTACTGGTAACCGGCAGATAAATAGTAAAAATTGTTTTTATGTAAGGTGTACTCTCAACTGTAATCGTACCTTCATAGCTATCAATGCTTCCGCGAACCGTCGCGAGGCCCATCCCAGTTCCTTCTCCTGTATCTTTTGTGGTAAAATACGGATCAAAAATGGAATCTATATGTTCAAGGGCTATTCCATAACCAGTATCAGATATAATTAATTCGATGTATTTTCCTTTCTTAAGACCTCCAGGAATATTTCCATTATCCTCTCTTAAAAAGATGTCTTTCAGCGATATCTCCATAATCCCCCCAGCATCCTGCATCGCATGAGCAGCATTAGTGCAGAGATTCATCATTATTTGGTGAATCTGGGTAGAATTACACATGACCCGAGAAGAACTTACAATATCTTGTCGTATTTCTATTGTGGTTGGTGTGACTGGGCAGATAAGTTTGAGTGCTTCGATAATAATTGTATCAACTCGAGTCGGTTTTACGTTCTCATCAGACTGTCGGGCAAAGGCAAGTATCTGCTTTACTATTTCTTTTGCCCGCAGACCGCCAGCATAAATTTCATGAAGATCGTCCTCAATAGACGAGCCTTTTTCTACTTCATCAAGGGCGAGATCAGAAAAGCCAAGTATGGAGGCAAGAATGTTGTTGAAATCGTGAGCAATACCGCCAGCGAGCTTTCCAATGGATTCCATTTTTTGTGCTTGGAAAACTTGTGATTCTAACTTTTTACGTTCAGTGATATCTCTAAACGACCACACCCGCCCGACGATAGCATTTTCAATTCTTTGAGGTTGCGAATATCTCTCAAAAATACGTCCATCCAAGAACTTGATCTGATCGAAAGAGGATTGCTCCGGTTGTTCATACAATGTTCTCACCTTGTCTGCAAACTGCCCTGGCTCTACAAGCTGTGAGAGGATATGGTTCATTGTATCTTCATCATTGTGGGCGGAAAGGACATGTTGAGGTATCTTCCACATTTCGGAAAATTTCCGGTTCCATCGTACGATCTTGCCTTGCCCGTCGACAATGAGAATGCCATCAGCTGTGGATTCCAAGGACGCACTGAGCAAAGACAAGGATTTTTGCAGATCTTCCTCGGTCTGCTTATGCTCTACTATCTCGCAGGCAAGCTTTTCATTTGTTTGTTTCAAGATTTCGTTCGCATCGGAAAGCTGGGTTGTCCGTTCTGCTACCAATTTTTCCAGAAACTGATTCCGATCCACCAGCTCATTCATCGGATAAACTTCACCTTCGCGAACGAGGTGGTAGGGAATGGATATACTGCTGTGCGAGATTTTCCAGCCCTCGGATTCCAAACGAAATATCAATACCAGTCGTGCTGTCTCATTTGATAGAACATGATCTTTGATTGGTAGATGGATGGTAAAAAAGCCGGTCGCGACAGCAATCGTATCAGCCAGTGACTGGATGGCCAAGTCTTTGAGTTCGATTCGGATCGGCTCTTTAATCTGATCAAAGTCCTGACGGGTAATCTCAATCCATTCTTTCTGGTTTTTAACGAGAAAATCTCCACCTCCGGTAAAGCCAGAAAAATTCTCACTGAAGTAAGTGGTGAGTCGATCATCGCGGGATGAGTACATCTCGACGTAGTCGTCAAAGAGTTGCCTGATTATTGAATCGTCGATTGCGTCCATTGAGAGAGCCTTGTTTTCCTGTGATACCAAATTAGGGGTTTAAATATTTTTACAGCCTGCTTTCGTAGCCTATCAAATAAATAATCTGAAATCTACTGTACTTTTCCTCAACATCGTTTCTTCACTACCAGTGACTATAGGTAGGCAAGCCAATGAGTTGATTTTATTCCTGTGGAATCATGAAATTCAGGAGGATTAAACTGTTAATTGATAAGAAAGCAGAGATACAGGAAGAACTCTAAGCTTAGGAATGGCTAGGAAAGTCAGACCTTCTATTATCCATCCAGGAACAACCCTTTTGCCGAATCTCATCGTTGCGGCATACATTTAATCCTGAAATGATAACTAGTTTAATGATCGGATATTCTCTGAGAAAAGTCAAAAAAAGCTGCCTAAAAAAATGCCCCCTCTTCCCCGCGGGGAAGAGGGGGGCAACTGGAACTACTGAGTTAACTTAGAAAGTCATGATGGTGGTTGAGAAAACGGGACCACTTCTCACCTCACCCACATTCGAGCCTGCTATCAATAAAATTTGCTTTTGGTTATCTTTTTCATATAACATACGTTGAGGGAAAGCTAACGGCTCGTCATTACTTGCAGAATTTTATGAGTCTATAACATCAAATTATCGTAATTATTGAATAGTCTGATTACAGGTACCGGTTTTGTCAGGTCCAATATGCTGTATCAGTTTTCTGTGTTGCCGATAAACAACCAAATAATTTATCTCTTAGAAAAACGCAAATGATCCCAAAAAAAATTAAAGCAATGTTCTATTCGGATTGCCCAATCACCAAACGCCCGTTGTTCTCCTGGATGAAAACAGCAGGCTTGCCATTACAGCTCTTGCTTGTGATGGTAATTGTGATAACCGTCTGTGCAAGGGTAATACCGTTGGAGATGCAGAAACGCATAATAAATGAAGCTATCACCCTCAAAAATACGGATCTTCTACTCATCTATTGTCTGATTTTTGTTGGTGCGGTTATTGTGGCCAGCGGACTCAAATTTGTTATCACGATTATTCAGACACGCATTGCTCAAAAAGTTCTGGTGAGCTTGCGCAAAGAACTCTACGCCCATATCCTCACTCTGCCCCTGAGCTATTTTAGGAAAACTCCCCCCGGCACTCTGGTTTCAGCCCTTGTAACTGAGGTTGCTCCAACCGGAGAACTCATTGGAATGGCTCTGGCGGTTCCCTTGATTAACATTCTGACGTTTGTTGCTTTTCTCGGCTATCTGCTCTGGCTGAACTGGCTTCTTACTCTTGTGGCTATGAGCGTCTACCCTTTCACCATGTTTATTATCCCAAAGCTTCAGCAACGGTCTAACAAAGCCAACAAACAGAGAGTGAGGACAACGAGAGAACTTTCAGGAATTATTACTGAAACGATAACCGGTATTCATGAAGTTCATGCAAACGGATCTTTTGCCATCGAAAACAACAAGTATGGCGCTTTCGTTGAAAAGCTTTTCAAGATCCGCATCACCTGGAATATTTATAAACAAGGCGCCAAAATCGTCTCTAACTTTAGTAACAATTTTGGTCCGTTCCTGATCCTGTTGATGGGTGGATATCTGACAATCCACGGGCGAATTGATCTCGGTGGGTTGATGGCATTTCTGGCAGCAAACGAAAAACTATTTGATCCCTGGAAAGAAATAATGGAGTTCTACCAGGTTTATCAGGATGCCAGCGTACGGTACAAGCAGACCATGGAGTTTCTGGATGAACGGCCGGAATTTGATGCATTCCCCACCGGTCGGCCGGTTGTAAAACTAGAAGGAGGAGTCACGGCGGAAAATCTCGATTTTACAGTAGAGGGTAATATAAGACTGCTCAAGAATGTTGATTTGTCTCTGAAGAAAGGGGAACATCTGGCGCTCGTCGGTTTTTCCGGGTCGGGTAAATCTACCCTGGCGAGATGTCTCGGTCAGATGTACACACCAACCGGTGGCAAGGCGCTGATAGGTGGGGCCGACGTAACAACCCTCTCAAAGTTTGATGTAGCTTACAATGTCTCTGTGGTATCGCAGTCACCTTATATTTTCAACGGAACAATCCGTGAAAACCTGCACTATTCTGTTAATGCCATCAACCAGAGTTCTGTTGAGGGCATCGAAAAGATTGAGCCGAGTCTCGATGAGGAAATAGCTATACTTCAACAGTGTGGAATCTTTGCTGATGTTCTGCGTTTCGGACTGGGCTCATTACTCAATCAAGAGGATGTTATAAATTTTGGCCCCAAGATTATACGAATCCGGGATACTTTCAGAGAAGATTTTGCTGATCAGTTAGGTGACAAGGTGGAATTTTTTGATGAGACCAAATTTCTAAAATATTTGACTGTTGCTGAAAATCTAATTTTTGCCAGTACAGACAGGGAAGACTATAAAGCCAGATCGTTGTCGGGAAACAATGAGTATCTTGACTTTATGGGCAAAGAAGGCATGTTGGCAGGGTTTTACGCCTTGGGCGCAAACATGGCCAGAGAGTGCATCGAAAAGTTAGGTGCTCAGGAAGCAGATTCATCTTTTTATGAGATGTCTCCTATCGAACCTGAAGAACTTAAGGCAGTTCGTAGCATTGAACGAAAATTGAGCAGATCGGGAATGGATGATCTTCAAGACGAGGATAAAAAGCTCCTTCTTTCATTGGTTTTTTCATTTATTCCAGGAAAGCATCACTTGCATTCCCTGCCAGAAGCAACGCAGTTTATGATCATTGAAGGAAGAAAAGCATTTCGCAGAATGATGAGTGCCCAAAAAGATTCCCACTTCATTTTTTACAAACGGAGCGAGTACCTGACTGATCAGGCAATCATGGCAAACATACTTTTTGGAAAACTCACAAGCAGTGATCAGGAGATCCAAGAAACGTTCTCTCAACTCCTTATTCAGCATCTCATAAGTGAGGACATCCTCGAAGAAATCATGGACATAGGCCTCAATTTTCAGGTCGGTTCTATGGGGGATAAACTCTCAGGAGGACAGAAACAGAAACTGGCTATCGCCAGATCATTTTTGAAGCCGACACCCGTTATTATCATGGATGAAGCAACCAGTGCGCTCGACAACAAATCTCAGGCCAGAATCCAAAGGCTTATAGAAAGTCGCTGGAAAGGCACCAATACACTAATTAGTGTGGTTCATCGACTTGATATCATAAAAGATTTCGACAAAGTTGCGGTGATGAAGTCGGGAGAAATTGTCGAAGTTGGACCGTACGACGAGCTGATGGAAAAAAAAGGTAGCCTCTATCAGTTGGTCATGGGGAACAGCTAATGCCTGATACGATAATTTCAACAGAGATTTTGCTCGGTACAGATCTCTCTGGCCTTAGAGAACTTGAGGCAGGTTTAAAAGTATTCGGGGAAAAGGCTCAAATCTCAAAGAGGGATCACTACCAACTTCGCCTCGTGCTTGATGAACTGGTAACGAACACAGTTTCTTATGGATTCGCCTCAGGAATTGGAAGTGGTATTAGAATCTCTATATCATTGAGCTCGGATGGGCTCTGTAAGATTATCTACACAGACGATGCTCCTCGTTTTGATATCGTGGCACAGCCCGTTCTCCTAGAAAAAGGAAGTTCCGAAGAAGCAGGTTTCGGCGGCTTTGGTATTTCACTGGTGATGCAAATAATGGATGAAGTAACGTACCGTTATAAAGACAGCAAGAATATCATTCGAATGAGTAAAAAACTGGCCTCAGATAATGGATAAGAATTAACTTATAACAACAGGAAAAAATAATGGAACTCAATTGGAACGACAGTAGTAATCTGCACATTCTCAACGTCTCTGGGAACGTGGATTCAAATACCACCTCAGAGATGTCCCTAGCGATTGAAACACGTCTCAAAGAGGCATCAAAAGACATTGTCATCGATTTTTCCGGCGTGGATTATATCTCCAGTGCTGGGTTACGCGTAGTTATCAAAACCCATCATATGCAGACCTCTGCTGGTAAAAAGATGATGTTGTGCAGTCTGAAGGATTATGTTTATGAAATTTTTGAAATGTCAGGTCTGGTCAACTTATTGGATATCAGAAAGGATATTGAATCTGCACTATCGTAGCGCGTAACTTGTATTTTATCCAGTCGGGACTCAGGTAGTGTCGCGCTATTGTCGGGATCTGTTTTGCAGGTGGCACTGCAGCATAGATAGTACAGAATCATGCCTTATTTACCGCTTACGGGATGAGTAAATTAAAATAATTGACGAAGAATTACAGACAGGATGTATAAATATATTTTGGTTAGCGTGTTATCGATTTTGCTCTTTAATACTTCTCTCCTGTTTGCGGTTGACAGGTGCTTACAAAAAGATAGCTAGGGTGGAGGGTGGTGTGAATGCAAGAGAAGTTAACACGCAGAATAATAATGCATTATCCTACGTGTTAATATTTTGTATGTGTTTAACTGATGTTACTTTATTTTGTTCCGTTAAGTTCATTCAACCGTTTACGAAGGGGGGTATAGTACCATGATGATTTCACTAGTTCTAAGACCCTGTTGTATTTATACTTTATAGTAACATCCCTATCTTCCATTTTAACTTTGTATACATCCCAATCTCCCTCCACCTTTTTAGAGGTATTAGAAACCAGCTGTGGATATTTTGCTTTTAAGAAATCTCTAAAGGTTGATGACTGCCCGGTATTAACACCCGCAACACTATATGTAACAATTTTTGCAAAGAGCTTCCCTTCGACGAAACCGTAAGAAACCGCCGGGTTTACTCTCTGATGAATTGGTAGTTCGCATGTTCCTGTGTAGTTATAGTAAGAAACACCTTTTTTCTCTTTGTATTTGATAAATTTGCCATCATTACTCATGGTATCCAGACTCGCACCAAAGGGTGGCAAATCACAATTGAAATCAGCAGCAGTGCTTGGTCCAACAAGAAAAAGTGTCATCATGATCGCTACAAGTGCATTTTTTAACATTTCAATACTCCTTTCAAATTAATTGACTTTCAAAGCTTCAAATACCAACTGAAAAAGTATATCGTTTTTAAAGATTGAAACACAAGTTTCAGAGTGAGAAATTCTTTTTTTCTTGATTAAACAATGTTTTACAACTTTTATTCTTGCAATTTTGACCATGCACACATGTTGGTGTCAATCCCACCGAAATATGCTGTGTCTAAAGCGATCAGTTACATGAAAGGTACAAGTGCAATTCACATTGCTCGAAACTATCTTGACCAGTGGTCCTAAAAAGAGAGGGCCTTCTCTCTGCTGCTCACTGATGTTATTTTACCGGGATTAAACGGAAAAGAGTTATTGCTTGTATGCAAGCTCCTTGCATCCGGATCTCAAGGTCCTCTACATGTCCGGTTATGCCGATGAGATCATTGGGGAAGGTGGGATCCTTGATGCTGATGTTGCCTTTATCCAAAAACTTTTCACCATCGATAGCCTTGCTGGAAAAATTCGTATCGTTTTGGATCAATAGATTTTATCTGTTTGTTTTTGTTTAGTATATTTTTCTGTCTTCACTTTGTGTCTTTTCTCCAGAACCTGTTTTGAGTCTCCGGCTTACTTGGTTTAAAAAAATATTGAAAACCTAGGCTAGATCTTGCCTCAATTTGCACAACGGTGTAACTCTGTGGAACATAATACAATTGATTTTTGTGAAATTGATATAGCAGAAACAGATAGGTATAAACGATTTTTTCAATAGACAGGGAAAACTGATGAGTGAAACGATTCAACTAGCGGATAGGGTTAATTATTTGGGTGTTGAAACCGCCTTTCTTGTGGCTGGTCAGGCTGCTGCTCATGCTGCCGCAGGAAATGAGGTTTATCCTTTTCATTTAGGGGATATGAATTTGCCAACACCTCCCAACATAATTGAAGCAGCTCACAAGGCGATGCGGGATGGTAAAAATGGATACACCCCAAACGCTGGTATTCCACAGCTACGAGAGGCACTCGCTGCTGAATTCAATACAACCAGAAAAACGAATTACACTATTGATAATGTGGCCGTACAGCCGGGTGGAAAACCTGTAATCTCAAAATTTCTTCTCGCCCTCATGAATCCAGGAGATGAGGTGCTGTATCCAAATCCAGGTTTTCCTATCTATGAATCTCAGATCCGGTTCCATGGAGGGATTGCTGTTCCGTATCCAATCATTCCAGGTGAAAAGAACTTTTCCTTTGATCTTGATGCGCTAGAAAAGGCCATTACAAGTCGAACAAAGTTGCTGATAGTAAATGATTTGCATAATCCGACGAGTGCAGAGTGCAGTGCTGAAGACCGCAAGCGAATTGCTGAAATCGCTGTAAAATATGATCTGACAGTCTTACTCGATGAAGCATATTTTGATGTTCGCTATGGTGGTGAGTCTGTATCGCTTATCAGGGAACCCGGTATGATGGAGAGAAGCGTAATTCTCCACACATTTTCTAAAAAATACGCTATGACCGGATGGCGGGTAGGTGCTGCACTTGGACCAAAGTCTATTATTGATGTTATCGCAAAGCTCAATGTGAATGACGAATCCTGTACCAGTCACAGTAACCAGTATGCCGCCTGCGAAGCTCTTCAGGGAGATCAAACTGGTGCTCGTGAAATCTTAACTCTATTACAGGAAAGAAGAGATCTTACGGTTGAGCTACTCAACAGTATTGAAGGAATTCATTGTTACAAACCTAATGCAACTTTTTATCTGTATCCTGATGTGACTCAAGCTATGAAAAACCTTGGCTATACAGAATATCAGCCTTTTTTGGACGCGGTGCTTAAACAAACAGGTGTTTCAGTGTGCGCGAGAACTCATTTCGGCACACCTCTTTTAGGGGAAACACGCAAGTATTTACGTTTGGCCTACTCAGGGATTGATAAAGCTATGATAGCTAAAGGATTAACTCGGCTGAAAACATTTGTGGAAAGATGAGAGGACGTTGAGTGGATTTGTGAGACTACTTGTAATAGACACAACACAGGTTGTGTCGTTTTACAGTTTAGGCAGTTTCTGTGTATTTTTCGACCTTAACAGCACAGGATTTATACTCAGGAGTTCCGGCAATGGGGCAACGGTGCTCTGAGGTTAAATCATTGGTGAGTGCGGTTTGATGGTGGAAGGTCATAAACACATTACCTGTCTGTGATCGGCTGGTGACCTTGGCTCGGACTTTCACTTTGCCGCGCCTGGACGAAACAAGAACCCAGTTACGATCCTTTATCTCAAGAGCTTTGGCATCTTCAATGCTGATTTCAACCCTTTCGACAGGCACGACCTGAGCGATCCCTTTTGACCTACGGGTCATGGAGCCGTTGTTGTAATGCTCCCTGATTCTACCTGTAATCAGGACGAGCGGGTACTCCTCGTCAGCCACTTCACCTGAACCGATATGATCTAATGCAAGGAATGATGCAAGGCCATTAGCCCGAGCGAAAAGGTCTGAATACAGTGTTGTGGTACCTGGATGATCTTTATCCGGGCAGGGCCACTGAATACCTCGTTCTTCAAGACGATCGTAGCTGATACCGCCGTAGATTGGCACAAGAGAGGCAATTTCGTACATGATGTCAGCAGGACTATCATAGTCCATTGGATATCCCATAAGCGTTGAAAGCTTAGAGATGACTTGCCACTCGGCCAGTCCGGCAAGTGGTTCAATGGCTTTACGAACTCGTTGAACCCTTCTCTCACCGTTGGTGAAAGTACCGTCTTTTTCAGCAAAACTGGCGCCAGGTAGGATGACATCTGCAAATTTGGTTGTTTCAGTGTGGAAAAGTTCTTGGACCACCAGAAAATCAACGGCGTCAAGAGCTCTTCTCACATGGTGGAGATCAGGATCAGTTTGAGCGGGATCTTCACCAAGGATAAAGATTGCTTTAAATGTTCCTTTCACACAATCATCAAGCATCTCTACAGATTTGAGTCCTGGTTCTTTTCTGATGGGCACGTTCCAGGCTTTGCCAAATTTTTCCCGAACTTTTTCATCCATCACAGATTGATATCCTGGGAGGGTTGCGGGAAGCGGACTGAGATCAGATGCGGCCTGGACATTGTTTTGCCCGCGAAGCGCCTGATGCCGGTGGATGGTCGACCTATATGTCCACAGACAAGGGCCAGGTTGGCGATGGACATGGCATTTTCTGTACCTGTCCTGTGCTCAGTAACTCCCAGGCCATAGACGATCATGGCCTTATCTGAATGGGAATAGATCCTGGCTGATTCAATTATTTTCTCACGGGCACCCCCTGTAAGTTTTTCAACCCGATCGAGATCGTACTCGGCGACTTTTTCCCTGAGCTCTTCAATATTCTCCGTGCGGGTTGCGATAAATTCTTTGTTTTCCCACTCGTTTTCAAGAATTACGTTGATCAGTCCGTTGAGTAGAGCAATATTACTCCCCGGTTTAAGGTTCATCCAGATATCAGCGCGCTCTGCCATCCAGGTCTTTCGTGGATCAGTGACAATGAGCTTAGCCCCTTTTTACATCGCTTTTTTCAAATAGAGCGCCACAATAGGATGGGCCTCTGTTGGATTGGAGCCAAAGAGAAAAATGGTTTCAATATCGGGCATCTGTGCAAGAGAGTTCGTTGCTGCACCAGCACCAAGACTTGTGGCCAGACCGGCCACGGTTGGAGCGTGTCAGACTCGGGCGCAGTTATCTACGTTGTTCGTCCCCATCGCTGTTCGCACCCATTTTGCCAGAAGGTAGTTTTCTTCGTTGGTACATCTGGAAGATGAAAAACCTCCAACAGTATCTGGGCCGTGTTCTTTAATAATTTGATTGAATTTACTTGCTATAAGCTCTAGAGCTTCATCCCAGGAGGCCTCTCTGAAACCGTCACCTTCTTTTATAAGCGGGGTGGTGATTCGATCTTTACTGTGGATGAAATCATGACCGTAGCGCCCTTTAATGCAAAGATTACCTTGATTAACAGGAGCGTCGTAGTCCGAGTCAACACCAATGACTTTGCCATCATGGACTTTAAGGAAAAAGTTACAACCTGTACCGCAGTAGGAGCACGTTGTTTTGACTCTGGTCACTTCGGAGGATCTTCCCATGCCTCTACTTTTCCGGTCACTGAGTGCGCCGGTGGGGCAGGCTGAAACACACTGACCACAAAGCTCACAGTTTAGCAGAGAGCGAGGCTTAGAAAATGCAGTATCAGGCATCGCTGTAAAACAGCGACTGGTCATATCGATGGTGCCGGCCATAACCACTTCGTTACAAATCCTTGTACAACGGCCACATACGATACACTTATTGGGTTCAAAAGTGATGAATGGGTTATCTTCTTTTATTGGCAGATCCCATTTCTCGCCGGGGAACTTTTCAAGAGATGCGCCATACATGTATGCCATTTCCTGAAGATCACAATTTCCGGAGGCCTCACAGCACATACAGTCGTTAGGATGATTAGAAAGGAGTAACTCTATGATTGTTTTGCGCAGGCGGGTGAGTTTAGGGGTTTCAGTGGTAACAACCATTTTGTTTGCCGCAGGTGTCGTGCAGGAGGTAAGAGTTTTTGGCGTACCTTCCACCTCAACTATGCAAAGGAGACAAGCTCTGAACGGCTGTAACCGTTCATCGTGGCACATCGTCGGGATGTATATTTCTGCCTCCCGACATACTTCCAGAATTGTTTGTCCTTGAAGAAAATGTTTAACATCATATACTAACTAAAAAAAGAAGCGCTATAATACCATGGAATATTTGAATATGCAATTCTTGCATATTACTTCTGGTTGTTTTGCGCGCGATGTCAGTGGTCAAAATTCTTCCTATTTAGTGACTGAACGAAAACCTGCAAATTCTGGGAAATACTGGGGAGAGTGTTGAAATATCCTTGGTTGGTTAATTTCACAAGGTGGGCTCGTGGTTGTTATGGCCTGGCTGTATTTACTTCTTCTTTCAGTTTTCCTTCTTTAAAATTTCATGGATATCTTGTGTGCAAATTTGATAAGAAACAAATACCACCCAATATATATATCGGGTGGTATTTGAGTGATATGAGGAAAAATTACCTGGGTACTGATTCCTGTTTTAATGCTGTCATGACAGTAGAAAGCTCTACTAAGATCCCTAAGCCTTCTTGAACTTCAGGACGTTTCATAGCGGACATCATTCCCCAAATGCCACGTATGGGTTCAACATTGTCAAAGTCGACCTGTTGCATTTTACTTCCAAGACGTTCAGTCATACCAAGAACCTGCTCAACGGCCTCAAAGGTGCCTCGTTGCTTAAGCTGTTCTAGTTTTTCTATGGAATTGTTAAAGGCGAGTTTTGAAAGACCGCTGGCATCTTTTTTCATCTCCATAACTGAGCCGAGCATTTTCAGGCCTTCGGCCAAATTCCCCATATTACCAATAAACTGTCGGAGTAATTCCTGGAGGTTTTCGCCCTCAAATCCATGTAAGGTGGACTGCAGTTGTTCTGTAAGTTCTTTGAACATTTCTTTGGAGTAGGGTTCGAAATCCTTTTTGAATTCCATGAATTGGTTGAGAGCTTTTAAGGCCTCCGTCATATTTTTACTCGAGATGAGGAACTGACCGATCATATCCCCGATATCTTCAAGATCAAACCTACGGTCCAGCCCACTGAGCTTGCCAATGGTGCTGATAACCATGTCATTGACAAGAGGTTCAAGTTCTTGTTTGAGCTCAACATATGGACGAATAGCTTGCTTGGCTTCACGAATCTCCAGTGTGAGTTCATCTAGTCTCGCCAGGATTTTTTCTTCGTTTGTCATAGTATCCTCCATTAATCCTGCACCTTTCCTGCAAGAGACATCTGGGCTTCTAGAGGCATCTCTTCTCCACTGACCAGTTTATTCCAATAGACCCACTTAAACATCATCTTCCCCCAATGGTTTGCTTTGGATTCACCGAGCAGTGAAAAAGGTCCAAGCCCTGGAAGGGGAAATTTGCCTGGCAATGGTTCGTAGTCATAGTTGAAGTCAATGAGTGCCGCTTTATCGTAGCCTGTCTCAATGAAGCAGTTAGCATGACCATCAAAATCTGGCCGTATTGGTTCGCCGTTGATTTCACGCATAAAGTTTTCCACCATAACTTCTGCTGAGAAGTGGGCGACTGAACCGGCTTTTGAAGTTGGCAGGGTCGTTGCGTCACCTAAGACCCACATGTTGTCAAAATCTTCGGCTTTAAGTGTGTGGTTATTTGTTTTCACATAACCGATTTCATCCATAGCAACGTCTGATTTGACGAGATACCTGGCTCCTACATTTGGAGGGATTGAGACCAGAAGGTCATATTCAATTTCTTCTCCGCCTCCTGATATTATTTTTTTATTTTGGCTGTCTACTTCAGCAAGGTCAAAACTAGAGGTTATCTTGATATTTTTTTGTTCGATGAGTTGGGAGAAAAAGGCACTGGCTTTAGGTTTGGTAAAAGCACCAGGTAATGGGGTGACGAGTCTGATTTCAATATCATCTCTAAGGCCACGTTCTCTGAAAAAGGCGTCAGCTAAATAGACAAATTCAAGGGGAGCGACAGGACATTTAAACGGAAATTCGGCAATGTTTAAAACCAGCTTTCCTGATTTGAACTCACGTAGTGCACTACTTAGTTTGACAGCACCATCAAGTGTGTAAAAATCAAATGCGGATTTTTGCCATTCATCCATGAGGCCTGGGATCTCCTCTGGGGCAAGAGAAACTCCAGTGCAAACAATAATTTTATCGTAATCGTAACTGCCCGCTGTGGTCTCCACAATTTGCTTTTCAGCATCAATTGAGATTATTTCGTCTATGATAAAGTTCACTCCTTTGGGAATGAATTCGCTGCGGCTACGTACAACGTCATCAGCGCTATAGATTCCAAACGGAATGAATAGAAGCCCGGGTTGATAGATATGTTTATCGTCTTGATCTATAATTGTAATTGACCACTCTTCATTACGAAGTAATTTTCGCAACTTATTGGCAACCATAGTTCCAGCACAACCTGCCCCGAGAACAACGAGCTTTTTCATAGTACGCCTCCGGTTAGATGAAATGAGTCCCGGCTTACTTTTGTGCACCGGGGTTAATTAATTCTCCTGTAGAACTTCCTTCGATCCATAAACCCCTGATAAGTAATACTGTTATGAAGGTAAACATAAACTGTCACGTTGTGGCAGGTTAAGAGTGTGTGGAGAAGTTTTTTTTTATGGCAATGTAAACACGGATTTCTTTTGTTGATTCCAGCGGCAGAGGGGAGTAGTCTCGTGAGTCATTATGACCCGCCTGAATTCCTTGCAATATTTTTAAGTGTAAGATATTGCAAGCAATGTTTTTTTGGAATGCGGATTGCATTGTTTTTTAGGTGATTGCTTGCGAGAAGCGGAGTTTAAAAAGGAGATCACCTGGGAATTTGGGGTGAGAGACCATTTAATTACGAGAGATGATATGGATGTAACGAAATTTGCCATTCCTGAAATAATTTTTGGAAGAGGAAGTTTGAACCATGCTGGGCAGTGCGCTCTCAGGCTGGGTGCCAAAAAAGTATTCCTGGTGAGCGATGAAGGTATTGAAAATGCTGGTTGGGTTCAGCGGTTGATGGATATCTTGAAAAAGGAAGGAATTGAATGGATCTACTATCCTGGTGTAACAGCTAATCCTCGGGACTTTCAGGTAGAGCAGGGAGCTGAATTTTACACCAAAAATAATGCCGACGTTATCATCGCAATCGGCGGAGGCAGCGCTCTTGATACGGCAAAAGGGATTGCAATTATAGCGAGTAATGGCGGGAAAATACGCGACTATGAAGGTGCGAACAGGGTGCATCGTCCATTACCACCTATGGTGTTGATTACTACTACTGCTGGGTCTGGCTCTGACATATCTCAGTTTTGTATTATCACTGATGTGGAACGCTCAGTGAAAATGTCCATAATCACGAGGACGCTCGTTCCTAATATTTCGATTGTGGACCCCCTCATTCTAAGAACAAAAAGTGAGACTCAGATCATTCAGTCCGCGGTTGATGCATTGGCACATGCTATTGAGTCGTATACTTCAAGCATTGCCTCGCCATTTACAGAGATGCAGTCACTTAAAGCCATCGATCTCATCATCCGTAATCTTCCCCACGCGGTGGAGACAAAGTCGCTCGACTCTCTTGAGCAACTAAGTATTGCGTCGGTATCCGCTTCAATGGCTTTTAGTAATGCAAGTCTTGGAGCAGAACATGCTCTTGCACATTCCCTGGGCGGTCATTTTGACATGGAACATGGAGTTATCCACCCGATACTGCTTACAGCCATCATGCGCTACAATCTTGATTGGGCTGAAGAAAAATTTTCAAATATTGGAAAAGTCATTCTCAATAAAGATTTGGGTTCTACCAGGGACAATGCCGTTGTAGGTATAGAAAAGCTCGATGAATTCTTTGCTTCTTTTGATGTTCCGCTCAGACTGCGTGACGAGATAAGTGCTGAAGATAAACATTTTCTCGAACCGATATGTCGAATGGCGGTAAATGATGCATGTAATCTTACCAATCCTCGCCCTGCATCGTGGAGAGAGCTCATGGCAGTATGTGAAGAGGTCTGGTAATGAAATCGATAGCGTCCCTTGAAGATCTGATAGGTATTGAACATTGCAAGGTTGGTTTTTATCAGGAACTTCAACAGAAAGTTGAACAGCTGAAAACGTCAAACGATGAATTGGAGAAAAAAAGGCAGGAGATTCATGCGGTTCTAGATGGAATTACAGATCTGATGCTGGTTCTCTCTGAGGATTTGAAGATCCAGCGGGTAAACCATGTTTTTACCGACTGGTTTCCCGGTATTGACCCCATTGGAAGACACTGTTATGAGGTGCTTCGTGATAAAACCTCCCAATGTACTGATTGCCCTGCTCTTCGTTCTTTGGATCTGCATGAAATCGTAAAAGATTATTGTATTTACAAAGTGAATGGCTCTTATCGTCATTTCGATATCATAGCATCTCCACTTAAAACAGGTGGTACCGGAGAGCGTAACGTACTGCTTTTTAAACGAGATGTTACTCGGGATAAAGAACTGCAGTCACAATTTAATCAAGCTGAAAAAATGGCGACTGTGGGAGCACTTGCAGCTGGAGTGGCCCATGAAATCAACAACCCCCTTGCCGCAATAAGTGGCTTTGCAGAAGGCTTACAGCGAAGAATTAAGAAAATCAAAGATGTTGTTGAACCGGATATAGTAGAAGATTTTTCTGAGTATACCGATACTATTATAAAGGAGTGCTATCGGTGTCGGGATATCGTTCAGACATTGCTTACATTTAGTCGTCCTATCGCTTCTCCTCTTGGCCCCGTTGATATAAATAAGTGTGTGAGCGACACTTTGTTTATCTTGAAACATCATTTTAAAGAACAAAGGGGAGTGTCACTTAAAACTAATTTTGGTGCACGTTTACCACTGATTATGGGTGACGAATCTCAGCTTAAACAGGTGATTATTAATCTTTTCAGCAATGCATTTGATGCAACAAAAGAAGGTGGCGAGATATCAGTTAGTACAAGAAAAACGGACGAGAATGGTGTGGAGCTGATTGTTGAGGATAACGGTAGTGGAATTTCGGTCGATCATTTGGACAAACTTTTTGAACCGTTTTTCACTACCAAAAAGGTGGGACAAGGTGTTGGTGTCGGTTTGTCGACCTGCTATGCCATTGTTAATAATCATAATGGTGAAATTAATGTGTCGAGCCATGAAGGGCAGGGGGCGGTATTTAAAGTAACCCTTCCAGGAGCAGATTTATAATGGATGGAGAAAAGTGCACGATCCTTGTTATCGATGATGAGCAGTCGATTAGGCGGTTATTGGAAAAAGAGCTGGTAACAGACAAAAGAGATGTTCTGACAGCAGCTGATGGCAAGGAAGCGAAGAAGATCTTAAAGAGTCACTGGGTTGATGTGATTATAATGGATCTACGTCTTCCGGATGTTGAGGATTTGGGGTTGCTCATCGACGTTAAAGAGTTGGTAGCCTATGTTGAGATTATCATGATTACCGGTCATGGTGATGTTGATAGTGCCGTTGAAGCAATGAAATATGGGGCCTATGACTTTATACAAAAACCGTTTAATCTTGATAGGTTGGAGCTGGTTATAGGTAAAGCGCATCAGCGGGTTCTCATGGCCCGTGAAAACTCTATTTTACGACATAACAGAGACCTTAATAAGCAGCAGGTTCAATTCATCGGTAAATCTGAATCGATTCGGGATATTAAATTTCTTATCAATAAGGTTGCTCCGGCTAGGATTCCTGTACTTATAACAGGAGAATCGGGTTCAGGGAAAGATGTTGTGGCGAGAATGATCCATGAGAGGTCTGCTTGTTCAAAACATGAACTTATTATAAAAAATTGCGCTTCACTACAAAAGGAACTCGCACGTAGTGAGCTGTTTGGTCATGCCAAAGGTTCATTTACAGGAGCTAATGAATCTCGGGAAGGATTAATGTCCTATGCCCATGAGAGCACCTTGTTCTTAGATGAGATCGGCGAGCTGTCTATGGGAGTTCAGGCCTCTTTACTGAGAGTATTGGAATCCCAAAGTTATCGTCGTGTGGGAGAAAAACTGGAACGTAAAGCCAACGTCAGATTACTCTTTGCCACTAATCGCAATCTGCCTGTAGAAGTTGAAGAAGGCCGTTTTAATGAGGCTTTCTTTCACAGGATTAATGCCTTTAATATTGAAATACCTCCCCTTAAAGATCGCAAGGAAGATTTGCCTCTGCTTGTTGACTTTTTTCTCATGCGGCTCAGTCCAGATAACAGTTCGTATCATATTGTTGACCGGGCTATGAACTGTATTCTACGTTATGGATGGCCGGGGAATATACGAGAGTTGCGTAATGTGATTGAACGATCAATAATCCTGGCCGAAAATAACATTATTACAGAACGATGTCTGCCAAGAGAACTCGTGTCAGCAGCCGAAGAATCCCATGCTGCTCTTTCCTTGGATTTGGTAGAGAAAAGACATATCCTTAAGATGTTGGAGTTTTTTGAAGGTAACCGTCAGAAGACTGCTGAAATCCTTGGTATTAGCAGAAAAACCCTTTATAGAAAGCTCTCCTTATATAATACCTAAGAGGCTGTCCGAGAATGCCCTTTCGCCCAAATTCTTCGGAATTTCCAAAAAATAATGCTCGCAATATCAAATATATGGCTGTGCTTATTTTTTAGGAATTTCTCGATTTTGAACAAAATGCCTATTCTCAGACAAGCTCCTACGTCACTTCCTTTTGTTTGTTTTCTCATATGTGCCACCCTTCGGGAGTTGCAAGATTTAGGTGGCACAATAAAAATATATAAAATTCATAGGTTACCTGTTGTTACGTAGAGGGTTTCCTGTGGGACATTTTGACCCTATCAAGGCATGTCGTGTTTCCTTTTGACCCATGTGGCCTGAAACCGTTGTTGAGCAACGGTTGTACGCTGGTGGTCGAAAGTAGAGAGACAGGAAAGTTGCAGGTATACACAGGAACGCATGGGACATTTTGACCGACATAGAAATAGGCTGTTGATGTATATTGCTGTAAGTGCGTGATTTAGTGGTGTGGCACGACTGTTGCTATACAGAGTATGACTATTTGATATTTACACTTTAGATGTTCGTGTGAAGAAGATGTACTACTCAACCCTAATTCAAAGAAGGAAGGTATTTATTATGGCAATTCGCGAAGAAGTATACGGTTACTTCATCCCTAGTGTTACTTTGATTGGTATTGGTGCGGCTAAACAAATTCCTGCAAAAATTGCAGCTTTGGGCGGCACCAAGCCACTCATCGTAACAGACAAGGGTATTACCGGTGCAGGTATCACCAAAGAGATAACCGATCTTCTTGATGAAGCTGGAATGAAATATGTTGTCTATGATGAGACCATTCCTAACCCAACAGATATTAACGTCGCTCATGGTGTTGAAGCATATAAGAAAAATGACTGTGACAGTCTTATTACTCTTGGTGGTGGAAGTTCTCATGACTGTGGTAAAGGTGTTGGGCTTGTTATTGCAAATGGTGGTAAAATTCAAGACTATGAGGGTGTTGATCAGTCTACCAAGCCAATGCCTCCATACGTTGCAGTAAACACAACTGCTGGTACTGCCTCAGAAATGACACGTTTCTGTATCATCACTGATACCTCAAGAAAAGTTAAGATGGCTATCGTTGATTGGCGTTGTACTCCTGGTATCGCTCTTGATGATCCGCTCCTCATGATGGGAATGCCACCTGCGCTTACCGCAGCTACCGGTATGGATGCATTGACCCACGCTGTAGAAGCATATGTTTCGACCATCGCAACTCCAATGACCGATTCAGCTGCTGAAAAAGCAATTGAACTCATTGCACAGCATCTACGTCCTGCAGTAGCAAATGGACAAGACATCGTTGCTCGTGAAGGCATGTGTTATGCTCAGTACCTTGCTGGTATGGCATTTAATAACGCAAGTCTTGGTCATGTTCATGCTATGGCTCATCAGCTTGGTGGTTTTTATGACCTGCCACATGGCGAATGTAATGCTATTTTACTGCCACATGTAAGCAAGTTTAACCTTATTGCTAAGATTGATCGTTTTGTTAAGATTGCAGAGCTTATGGGCGAAGATACTGTAGGGCTCTCTTCACGAGACGCCGCTGAACTTGCTCTTTCTGCAATCAAGCAACTCTCCACAGATGTCGGTATCCCAGCAGGACTCATCGCCCTTGGCGAGAAGTATGGTAAGAAAGTTGATGCGAAAGACATCGATGTTATGACCGTAAACGCACAAAAAGATGCTTGTGGTATGACTAATCCTCGTATGGTAAGCGATGATGACGTAAAAGAGATTTATAAAGCAGCACTGTAAAAAGTAGTTAGTAGGTAGTGAGTTGATTCGTTGCGTTGCACAGGGGCTCAGGTTGTCTGAGCCCCTTTCTTTTGTTCTTTTTTCCTTCCTCTCCGCTCTGTCTGTTTTTCCTTTTCAACAATAAACTACAAGTAAACTTTACCTGTCTAAAAGATGGTGGTAGATTGTCTTTTTTGGCAGTAATCCCATTAAAAATCAGTTTATACTGAGTGCTCATTGCAAGAGGTTAAGTATGGAAGAATTATTTGCAGAACGTATCCAAGGTGTTCCCCGCTCCTTTATCAGAGAAATTCTGAAAGCTTCTTTAAATCCAGAAGTGATTTCTTTTGCAGGTGGTTTGCCCAACCCTGAATTTTTCCCTGTAAAGGAAATTGAAGCGGCAACGACTGCGGTGTTTAAACGCTATGGAGCGAAAGTTTTGCAATACAGCAACTCTGAAGGCGAACTCGAACTCCGTGAGTTTATCTCGGAACGCTACAGGCAAAAAAACGGGCTAGATATTCCAGCAGATAATATAATTATAACCAACGGTTCTCAGCAGGGGATCGATCTCTTGGCAAAAGTTTTTCTTAATAGTGGGGATTCTGTTCTCATGGAGGAGCCCGGATATTTAGGGGCAATTCAATCACTTTCAATGTATCAGCCAGTTTTTCGGCCCGTAGCTGTTGACCGTGAAGGTTTGGATGTTGTTTCTCTGGATAGGATCAGTGCTTCTTCAGCTGCCAAAATGCTTTATATGGTCCCAACATTTCAGAATCCTTCTGGTATTACCTATTCGAATGAAAATCGTAAACGGGTGGCAGATGTTGCCCTGAAAAACAAGTTCGTTTTAGTCGAAGATAATCCATATGGAGAGTTACGTTTTTCAGGTGAACATGCAGACTCTTTTCATAAATATTTACCAGAACAGACAGTATTGTTAGGATCTTTTTCAAAGGTTGTTGCGCCAGGATTTCGTCTTGGTTGGATAGCGGCACCAAATTGGATATATGACAAGCTGATTGTTGCCAAACAGGCTGCGGATTTACACACATCAAGTTTTACCCAGAAGATATTTGTCGAGTTTTTAAAAGCGAATGACCTTGATGGGCACATAGCTAAAATTACTAAAGCATACGGCACCCAGTGTGGGGCAATGGTAGATGCAATTAATAGATATTTTCCAAAAGAAATCAGTATTACTGTACCTGAGGGGGGGATGTTTCTCTGGGGTAAACTTCCTGAAGGAAAATGTTCTATGGCACTTTTTGAAGAAGCACTCAAGGAGAGGGTGGTATTTGTACCAGGAGATCCATTTTACACAGAAAAAGGGAGTAGAAACACCTTTAGGTTAAATTACTCCTGTGTGGATCCTGTCACCATAGAAGAAGGTGTTAAACGAATGACCAAAGCAATAGAACGTTTTTTATAACAACCCAATGCAATGTTAGGTTGTTTCGTATACTGCTGTGCTCTCATTAAAGGGGAGGGGGGAGGCCATAAGGTCGATATTTAGGTACGTATCCAGTACGTTAGATCTGTATATGCATTCATGTATGTAAAAAATAACGGAATTACATTTATTTAATGGGATTTTTATGTTATCCTAACTCTTCCGGATCGTGAAATGGTCTTTTGATTCTCTGATAATTGAAAGCCTTTTCTCACTCACCTTTTGTGCTTGGACTACCTTTCAGTTTTTTATGCCCGTCAGCTATTACGCCTGAGCCAATCGGCAGAAATCAAAGCGATATTCTTTCAGACTGAGCCTCCAAAATGGAGCCATACAGTTTTGTATGGTTACGTCTACATTGTCTATGCTTGGTTCAGTTTCAATTCAGGAGGACCAAAAAAATATGAAGAAGACCACTATCTATACCGACCTCGCAAGTGAACCAGTCAGGACAGCTCTACTGCTTGCCGCTGGTACCGGGAGTCGACTAGCACCTTTAACTGATATGACCCCCAAATGTCTTGTTCCCGTTAATGACATATCGATTTTAGAGCGATTGATTCGCTCGCTTGAGGCGCACAATTTCAACCGACTTGTCGTTGTTATCGGACATCAAGGCGACTGTATACGTGATTATCTCGGCACAAGAAAAGGGGGAATGGATATTACGTACATAACAAGCCCTTTGTACAAAACAACAAATAATATTTATTCGTTGTGGCTTGCAAGAGATGTAATTGATGAACCTTTTCTGTTGATTGAGAGTGATCTTGTTTTCGATACAGATATGCTCAAAGATATGCTCTATCCCGATCGGGTCGCAGTTGC
>JBLHNU010000050.1:0-41082 GCA_047622095.1 Desulforhopalus sp. | reverse complement strand
CGAAAGGGTGCGGTCAGGTAGAGGTAAATCGTCCAGCTGACAGTGGGGGCGAGATGCGGTATACCACAACTTTTCTCCAGGAATAGCTAAACCATCAATGGAGTTGAAATTCTGTTCTGCCTCCAGCTCAGAGGCAATTTTTCTAATTGCTGTAACTCCCTCACCAATGACTATTAAGTCAATATCTAAGACGTTGAAATCGATGGGACGTACGGTTGCATGGTGCCCTCCGACGACAATAAACGGTATGGGATAAAGGGTCTTAAGTTTTACTGCAAGTTCTTTAATGATATTAACCTGGCTAGTATATCCGGTGAGTGCGATGATTTGGGGTCGGAAGTCTTTGGCCAATGTCACTACATCTGAGTCGATACGAGCATCAAGCATCAGGATTTCGTGACCGTCTAATTTCAGCCCTGCCCCAAGATATTCTAAAGCCAATGGTTCATGCATAAAAACACCATCTATGAATCCGATGCTGCTCGGCGGCTGGATGAGTAAAATTCGCATTACATTCTCCGATTGTATAGAATTATTGTTAGTTAACATGAATTCCCCTCCCTATAAAATAGAGTAAATACTCTAATTCGTCAAGAGGTCAAAAAATGACGAGTTTTACTCCAGTTAAACTTCGTACTTGGATCACTTAAATGTGGTCTCTAAGAGTTGTTGAAATTGGATTTTAATTTTTTCCGATAATGATTCATGCAGCCAACAATAACTCACGGGCAATGCGAGCTACTTGAACTTGTTCCTGTGAAGTTCTGGTTCTTAGTGGACCGAATGCCTATCAACTTTTATCGTACCGCCCATCCGAGATAATTTCAGAGAATCGAGATAACTGCTCCATTCTTCCGGCATCAGATGACTAATAGTAGTTTCTTAGGTTTCAGGTAATGATGCCATAACAGTATGCGGTAAATCTATTGTGACCCCCTATGCCTAATTCGCGGGTGTGTGAATAAAAGGAATTAGGTTTACAGAAGTGGAACCGGCTATGGTATTTTTTTGTTTTTGTAATTAGGGACAGCTTGCAAGCGAGAAATACCCTAGCGTAGTGATGGATTAAATGGATCCGCAATAATGCCCAGACTGTACGAAAAGGTTTGTTTAGGGTGTGCCTTGTGTTGCAACTTTCATTTCTAAGCTCTTCAACTCTTGTGAGAACCTTATTATGTAAGTTTTATTGGTGACAAGTTCGCAACAACAATCCTGTCGACTGTAAGCCGTTGTATTGTTCCTGGGTTTGCAGTGCGAACCAACTCAGTGCGGACTTCGGCCTTGGTTTGGAGTGCGTACTTTTTTGAGATCCTCTCTCTTTCGCGTTGCGTCCTCGCAATTCAGTTCGCAAAAAGACCAAGACTGTAAGGTTTTGACAGGTTTTCGGTAGCAGTATAGCACCAATTCTGAAATATCTTTGAGTGACCATGTACTCAACTTGCTCGTCCCCTTAGAGCACTGCTGAAACAAACTATTCAAAATTGTCTCCTTCCGTTGAAACCTCACCTGAAACCAGTGGTGCTGAAACTAATGACGAAAGTCCGCACCGACTAGGTCCGCACTAAAGTCCGTACCGTATAGCCCATAGACAATACAAGAAAGGGGTGTCTATTCAGGAATAAGGTACCTATTATCGGCAACTTTGGAAGACTACAGTGGTAAAAAATGATTAAACAAGCAGAGGAAAAATAGTTGGTCTCCCATGAAAGATTAAAGACAGCAATAATATTTGCTGAGGTCCTTGTATATTTGAAATTAATTCCATATACTTTATCTGTTCGCGTTTAAAGAAATAGTGCAAAAGCCTTAAAAACACAGTCATTCTTCTTACTTCTTCAGATAGTTCCTGAATGAAAACGATCCGGTTGAGGCTGGTACCATGGCCGATGCCATGCTGGCCCCCAATCTGATGAACGCAGTACAGCCTATCCTTCGCTATCGTGTGGATGATTGCGTTATCCTGCACCACGTCCCATGCGGCTGTGGAGGAGCAATTGACGAACCATGGGATTGGAAATGTCTCTTTGACCATAGTGGATGCCGAACCGCGTTGCGCAACCAGAGGAAAAAATGCAGGCCAATATTAAGGATTTTTCGTAATGAAGAAGAACTACTATAGATTTTCACATATCAACGTATCGGTAACACAACTATTTTTCGTTGCCTTGCTCAGCTGCCTATCGGCATTCTCATCTTTTGCTGCGGACAAGAAACATGTCCGGCTCGCATTGCAATGGTCCCCCCAGGCACAGTTCGCCGGCTACTACATGGCCCAGGAAAAAGGAATATACGACTCCCATGGTCTGGATGTGGAAATACTTCCTGGCAGTGCAAATATGAATGGCTGTGCAAAGGTTCGCCAAGGACAATCAGAATTTTGTACGGCATTTTTATCTGATGGCTTACAACTGCACTCAGAAGGTGTGCCTCTTGTCAATGTTGGTCAGTTTATTCAACGATCCGCTCTTATGCTGGTAACCCGAAAGGATTCGGGGATAAAGACCATTCAAGACCTTGATGGAGCAAGAATTGGTACCTGGGGTGATAACTTTCGCCTGCAACCTAAGGCCCTTTTTAAGCGTGAAGGTATAGATGTGACACTTATCAGGCAATCTCCATCCTTTGAGCTTTTCATGCGCGGCGGCCTCGATGCGGTTCTGGCCATGTGGTACAACGAGTATCACCGGTTGCTTTCCTATGGATTGAAGCGGGATGAAATGACCCTCTTCTTTTTTAGCGATCTGGGGATGAATCTGCCGGAAGACGGAATTTACAGCCTGGAATCCACTTTTAACGAATCGCCAGAGACAGCCCAGGCACTGGTGGAGGCGACTGCCGAAGGTTGGTTGTACGCCTTTGCTCACCCTGAAGAGACTATTGACACAATGCTTGGCATCATGAATAAGAGCAACATCAGGGCCAATAGAGCCAATCAGACATGGATGCTGGCTCGTATGAAAGACCTACTCCTGCCTAAAGGGCAAAAGCAGCTAGACACTGTACTCAAGGAGAGCGATTTTATTCGCACGCAAGAGGTCCTACAGTTTACAGGAAGTAAGCAGTCTGAATTGACATATCAGGATTTTTACAAAGGACGCCTTCAATGAGAGTAAACGGAATCGCCTTTCGGCTGGCGTCACTCACCCTGGCTTTCTCCACGCTGATCTTGGCCGTTATTATTGGCTATAACTACAACGTATCACGGGGAATTATTGAAGAGCTTGCGGAAGACAGGGGTACCCTTTTAGCCGCATCAACAGGTCAACGAATAACTGCAGTGCTGAACACTGTGGAAAAAGTTGCCGACTCTATCGCTTTTTCCCTAGAGGATGGTAACCTGACAGAACAGCGGCTCGAGGAGCTAGGGGCTCGGGTCCTCATGAATAATCGGGAAATTTTTGGAACTGCCATAGCATTTGAACCCCACAGCTTTGATCCGGAAAAGCTATATTATGCCCCCTATCATTTCCGCTCACAGAACAAAATATCCTTCGCCAACCTCGGCGGACCGGATTATCAGTATTTTTATATGGACTGGTATCAGTTGGCAAAAGAGCTGAAAAAGCCCATTTGGACCGAACCCTACTACGATACAGGAGGTGGACACCAGCTTATGACCACCTACTCCGTTCCCTTTTATCGCAAGGAAGGGAAAGACAAAGTACTCGCAGGAGTGGTTACGGCTGATATCTCTCTTGACTGGATGCAGAAGCTTATATCTGAGATCAATACAAATGAAACCGGCTATGTTTTTTTGCTCTCCCGCTACGGTACATACATAGCACATCCAAATGCAAATCTTGTGATGAACGACACTATCTTCACTTCCGCCGAGAACCTGACACAACCTCTTCTTCATGATATTGGAAGACGGATGGTTGCCGGAGAGTCGGGGGTTGAAGAGCTAGGAAATTTACCCTTAACCGGGGACAGCTTTCTCTACTTTACCTCTTTACCGGAACAAAAGTGGTCCATTGGGGTTGTTTACCCAAAGCAGGAGATGTTTGCTGAGGTAGCACGTTTAAACCGGAAGGTCACTATATTGGGTGCTCTTGGTTTTGTAGCTCTTGCACTGTTGCTTATCTACCTTTCCTGTAAAATCACCCGTCCACTAAGAAGTCTTACCGGCTCTGTAAATGACATTGCATCGGGTAATTTGGATGCTCACCTGCCAACTGTTGTATCAAAAGATGAGGTTGGCGAACTCACAGCATCAATTACAACCATGCGTGAGTCCCTCAAACAATATATCGCCCATCT
Source organism: Desulforhopalus sp. (assembly GCA_047622095.1). Classification (GTDB taxonomy): domain Bacteria; phylum Desulfobacterota; class Desulfobulbia; order Desulfobulbales; family Desulfocapsaceae; genus Desulforhopalus_A. The sequence goes on along the minus strand of JBLHNU010000050.1, from coordinate 36,822 downwards.
GACGGAAACTACCGCGGTTAAAGAACGCATCGAGTCTGAGCTTCGTATTGCCCATGACATTCAGATGTCCATTTTGCCAAAGCTTTTTCCTGCATTTCCCCTTAGATCCGAGTTTGATATTTACGCAACCATTGAGCCTGCAAAAGAGGTCGGTGGCGATCTTTATGATTTTTTCTTCATTGATGAGAATCGATTCTGTTTTTTAGTAGGTGATGTTTCTGGTAAGGGCGTACCGGCTGCCTTTTTCATGGCTGTCACCAAAACCCTGCTGAAAGTCGTCGCTGAAAGGGGCCTTGATCCAGGTGAAGTGCTCGCGAAGGTTAATAATGATCTGGCCGAAGATAATGATGCCTGTATGTTTGTGACGTTATTTTTCGCAGTGATTGATATCGATACTGGAGAAGTACGTTATGCCAGTGCAGGCCATAACCCACCACTGTTTATACCTAAAGGTGGAAAAGCAGAGTGGATACCTCCATTAAATGAGCTCGTGGCAGGTGTCATGGAGGATTTCAACTATACAACTAAATCTATGACCATGCAGCCCGGAGACACCTTGTTTATCTATACCGACGGGGTCACTGAAGCCATGGACAGTAAGCAGAATCTGTATTCAGACGACCGTTTGCTTGCAGAAGCGGAACGTTGCAGTGATCTTGATGCGGAACTGTTCATCCATGCCATCGATGACTCCATAAAAGCATTTACCGGTGGGGCTGAGCAATCAGACGATATAACCATGCTTGCCATGCGGTTCCTCGGCAAGAAAGATATTTAACAGGAGAAGAGTATAATGGAAATTGTGAGCGAAAAGAAAGAGAGCGGAACACTGTTTACTGTGAGTGGTCGCCTGGATGTAATGACAAGTGCAGACTTTGAAAAAGAGTGCCAGCTGGTCATTGATGATGGAGAGACAAAGCTGGTTATAGATCTGAGCGGACTTGAATACATAAGTTCTGCTGGTCTTCGGGGTATACTCTCTTCGGCTAAGAAGTTAAAGGCAACAGGTGGTACAATCCAATTTTGTGGGCTGGCAGGGATGGTGGAAGAGGTGTTTCTGGTTTCAGGGCTTGGCTCGATTTTCCCCGTAACAGCAACATCAGATGAGGCCTTTAATTCCTGATGACTTCTGATGCATCAATAAGTGTTACTGCCGTACTAGACAATTTTCCCAAAATTCTAGAATTCGTGCGTTATCAGGCCGACCGGGCAGATGTCCCAGAAGCAGTACGGGGTAAACTGGACCTAGTGGTGGAAGAACTGTTCGTCAATATCGTAAAACACAGCTACGAAGACCGAAGTAACGCTAGAGCGGAAGTTGAAATTAGATGCCGAAAAGAAACCGTGGCAGACAATGTGAAAGAGGTCTTTTCGCTCACCTTCAAAGACTTTGGCGCGCCCTTTAACCCGCTGGAGCACCAACTTCCATCTCTCGACACGAATTTGGACGAAAGACAGATAGGAGGCTTGGGGATCTATCTGACCCAACTGATGGCGGACAGTTGTTCTTATAAACGAGAAGGCGATAGCAACCTCTTTCAGGTCAGCTTTCATTTGTAATGGATTGTTGTTATCAGAAATACCTGACCCATATGTGTTTTTACTTGATCACGACCGTAGGACATAGTTTTTATCACGAAATAAAATTTGATAACGAAAGGAAAAAGTATGCAGGAGTTTGATAAATCGGTGTCGCTGGTGCTATGTGCTGATGTCGCCTGGATTCCTCTTGTTCTGTCTATGGTTGAACTTGGGGGGCCGGTACTTGGTTTGGATAGGGGGAAAACCCTCCGTCTGACTATGGCAACAGAAGAAATTGTGAGTCATCTTGTGACAACTGCACCCGGAACAAAAATTACGTTTACTCTTGCACCCGGTGGCTGGCATGTGCTTGCAAAGTTTTCGTTTAAAGCCGACCCTTCAGATCTTTGGGCCATGAATCTTGCGACTACATCTGATGTGTCTGTTTCCGGCGACATCGATCATTTGGGGTTATTATTGGCTTCGCGGATGGTGGATGATTTCACTCTGCACCTTAGTAAGGGAACGGTCCACCTCGCCCTGCGTCAAGATCGGGTTTACCCAATAGTACTACCCGAAAAGGCAGTGCATGTTCAGGCAAAAGGTGAGCTTAGCATTGCGGTAAATCCTGAACCAGCCCTGATTAAAGCCGCATGTGTGAAAGCGTTGAATCTCTATCCTGCACACAAGGTTCATCCAACCTTTAACAGCCCAGGGAAATTTGTTGATATGGTAGGCCAGGGTGACCAAGAAGTTGCCATTGCACTTGACCAAGTAGGTGGATTGACTGGCATGATCTGCTGGAATGGGCAACTGGGAAATAGCGTAAGCTTTTTCGGTCCTTACATCTTTACAGAAGGTGACCGGGCAGCGGGTCTGCTGACCGAACATCTGATTCATTGCGTGGCCCGTACGAAAGCCACCGGACTTTTTAGCGAAATGGTCACAGTGGCTTTACCGACCGGGGATTTTGAGTCACTGGGGCATTTGCTTCTACACCAAAAAGATGACACGCGGGTTCGACAGGACTGTTGGTATCGTCACTTGAGAGAGGATATGGGTGCATCGGTATGGGCACATCCTTCTATGGTGAGCTTTCTTGAAGAGGTTTATAATGAACATGTGCTGATGCGCGATATTCGAGTCACTGATGGTCATGACGAGACTATGCATGATCGTTCGGTATTTTCAGCGCACCTTCAACCGGACCTGAGTAAAGCTGTATTGCTGCCGATGGTCTTAGGTGCCGATGCTAATGAATGCGTGCAACAGCATGTTGCGACCTTAGTTGAAGAGAATTACACAAATATCTTTTTCAGACTTGATCTTGCTTACGGTTGGCAGGCCATTCTGGGAGGTGTACTTATGGAAAATGGTTTTGTACCCAAGCTGGTACTGCCTTACGGTGGCAAATCCGACGTGGTTGTCTTTCAATATGAATAAGTTCGATCTTACCCATCTGGTTCCGTCACATATTCAGGCCTTTGAGGCTTATTATCCAAGCAAACCGGATCAGGAACTCATGCGCCTTTACGGTGTGGATCATCTGCATCGTTTGAATAATAACGAAAACGCCCTTGGGCCACCTCCGGAAGTCTATAATATTGTGGAAGAGTTCCCGTCTCAAATAGTGCCGGTATACCCCAACGGTGACTGTCATTATCTTTGTCAGAAGCTGGCAGAAAAATATGACAAAGAGGCCGACCAGTTTCTTGTCGGTAACGGCTCTTGCGAGGTTATCTCTTCTGTTATAAAAGCGTTCTGTGAGGAAGGCGATAATATTATTACCGCAGATAAAACCTTCGCCGTTTATGAATGGGTGGCCGAGTTCTCCGGCTTTGAAGCGCGGCTTATTCCTCTCGTGAACAGTACCTTTGATTCCAGGGGCATGCTTGATGCCATGAACGAACGCACCAAGATTTTATTTGTGTGCAATCCCAATAATCCCACGGGCACCTACTGGGATAAGCAAACGATGACCGATTTTTTGGATGAAGTTGACGGTAGGGCGATGGTGGTCATTGATGAGGCCTATTTTGAGTATGTTGAAAAAGATGATTTCCCTGATGGAATGGAGCTTACAAAGAAGTATCCAAACGTCATTGTTTTTCGTACTTTTTCTAAAATGTACGCTCTGGCATCCCTGCGCATAGGATATCTCTGCGGCACGGCAGAAGCGGTCGATATTGTTCGGCGAACGCATATCGTCTATTCGGTAAATACCCTCGCTCAGCGAGCAGCTGTTGCAGCTATTTCAAATGACGGCTCGTTTATTCGCGATACCAGAAAAATGGTGCGAGATGCTAAAGAATTGCTTTCTGCAATGTTTGACAAATACGGACTCGAATATCTTTGCAATGAAGGCAACTATCTTATGGTTCGTGTCCCTGCATCAGATACACTCATCTATCGAAAACTGATGAAAGAAGGTGTCATGGTTCGCACTATGACCGGTTTTCGCTTTCCCAACTGGATTCGTGTCAGCCTTGTCCAGCTACCGGTGATGGAAGAATTTTGTACGGCTTTTCAGAAAATTGTTGATTGAAGTCGTTGTGCCAAGGGTTTCTGAAAAAGGATGAGCTCAAAATACTACTAATAGATCAATAGAGGAAAGAACATGGCAGACAATACTTTTCACAGTAGGACCCGTCCTATTCTGGGAGATGACGGTATTCGACTTTTAGAACAACATATTATTGGAATTGCTGGTTTAGGAGGAGTGGGGGGAGGCACCTTTTTGGCTCTGGTCAGGGCTGGTGTTAAACGTTTTCGTCTTGCAGAAAATGGAATTTTTGATCCTCCGGATATGAACAGACAGGCTGCCGCCTTTGGTTCATCCATGGATAGACCCAAATTGGATGTGTATGTTGAACTTGCAAAATCCATCAATCCTGACGTTGAACTGGATCTCTATCCGGAAGGGGTAACCACTGATAATCTTGAAACTTTCCTAAAGGGAAGTGATGCCTACATCGGTGTTATTGACGTAGAAAAAGGTGAGGATGTCAAAGTCATGTCCCCAGCATTGCTGCAAAAACATAATATTCCTCTCTTTACCTGCGGTGCTATCGGTTTTGGGGCTTTGATGGTCAATCATCATCCGCAAGGTATGATGCCCGATGAATTTTGGCAAAAAATTCAGGAAAAATCAGATGGACAATCCGGCCTCATGCCGTCATATATCGCGAACTTCTTTGCAAAAAGCGTTATAGACAAGGTTCAGCAGGGATATGGCCAAGGAACGGTAGCCACAACAAGCATTGGTGGTCTATGCTCAAATGCTCTTCTAGCCTCGGAAGTACTTGCCTGGATTCTGCGGGATACGGAGCTCGTGCAACGGGAAATCCTCTTTGCTCCGCATTTTGCAACTGTCGATATGATCAATATGAATTTGTCCTGTGGGAACATCAACGACTAGGAAACAGAGCGAATGAAGAAATCAAATCCACGCAGCGATATCATGGAAAAATTAAAAATTCAGCCATATCATATTGAATCTGGTCAGAACATCACCGTCGATCTTTTCAAACCGGAAGATGCCTTAGGTGTTGCCCATTGCTATTATGCTACTTACGGCGAAAAATTCCCTATGGATTATGTGTATGACCCTGATGCAATTATTACTGTAAATGATGGGGATGAACACTTTACCGTTGTTGCCAGGACAGAAGATGGCGGTGTGGTTGGGCTTGCAGGGCTGTTTAGAGGAGGACAGGACAGTACGGTTTATGAACATGGCCAGCTAATGGTCTTGAAAGCATTTCGTGGAGAAGGGGTAGGTGACAAACTGACGAGTTACATCCTAAATGAGATGCCTGGAAAAATTGGGGCAGCAACCTTTTTTGGTGAAGCATTGTGCAACCATACTATCTCTCAGAAAATTGTTGCCAATCATGGTTTTGAACCCTGTGCAATGGAGATAGAAATTATGCCATCTGAAGCATTTGACTCAGAAGGTGGCACATCCAGAAGGGTTTCTCTGCTCATGATGTTTCAAATATTTGCGGACAAGCCCCAGAGTGTTTTTATTCCCCAGATCCATAGAGATTTTTTCGAGAAGGTCTATGCAAAACTCGCTTTACCGCGAGATTTTGCAGAAAATTTGGCGCAACCATCGGCACAAACAGATCTTGATTTTTCTTCCATTCCCGGGGCTGGAATTATAAAAGTTGTTATACGCTGTATCGGCGGCGACCTCCGTGAGCAAGTCGCTCAAATTGTAGAAAAGGAGAATGATAACTCTATTGTTCACGTCCAATTTAATCTTGCAGATCCCCATGTGGATTGGGCCTGCAGTCAACTGAAAAAAGATCGTTTTTTTCTCGGTGGCCTTTTGCCCCTCTGGTTTGGAACAGATGGCATGTTTGTACAAAGATTGCCGGAGACTCCAGATTTTAACGCAATACAAATGTTCTCAGCAGATGCAGAATACATAATGGATAGGGTTAGGGATGATTTTGAGGCGATTAATAAGTAATGGAAATGATCACGTCCAAAATGCATAAGAATGCAGATAGAGCGGATACCTTTGATAAATGCAGCGGTCGAGCATGTTATATCCACGATATGCAGGTTGACGGTTGTCTGTGTGCCTTTACCGTCGCTCTACCTGTAGGCGTGGAAAAATCACTGCAATACATCTTCCCGTTCTTCCTGCGGGATATTTTAATGTGGATCATAACGATATTCCCGGTGAGAATCAGGTTAGTTTTTTTAGAGATCACTGTCCCTATCTTGCCGAAAATGCGGTCAATTATATTGGGGAACCGGTTTTGTTACTCGTTGGACCAGATCAGGGAAAAACTTGCACAACTAGCCGGGGAAATTGAGATTGAATATAATGAAATTCCCGCAATTCTTACCCTGGATGAAGCGTTGTCGTCCTCCAAACCTCCACTGCATAAAGAGAACAACGTCTATGTTGATGAATGTTTTGGGAGGGGAGATGTGGACACTTAATTCACGAGTGTATTCAACTCATTGATGACCAGTGCTCCTCTGTTCTGTACCGAAAAGAGGTCGCTTGTAATCTCTTTAACGACTTTATCGCAAGTGAAGACAATGATTCTTCACCATCTTCACCATCTTCTCCGCTCTCCCAATGAAGGTTTTTCTCAGGATTGTTTTATGAAAGAAGAAGTAGTTCCCGCCCAGCAAAAAGGATTGAACCGGTCATTGATTTTTGCTTTGATGCTTGGGCTTTTTGTATCAGGGCTTGATGGAAGCGTAGTCAATATCATGCTTCCCAAGTTGCATGAGGTGTTTGCGGCTCCCCTGCCTAAGACTATGTTTATAGCCACTATTTATCTTGCACTCATGGCCGCCTTTCAACTTCTTGCCGGGCGTTGTGCTGATATCTTCAATTCACTTGCTGTGTTTCTCTTTGGCCTGATCTTGTTTTTTGCAGGAAGCCTGGTGTGTGCTATTTCTCTGACAATCGAACAGATTATATGCGGTCGCGGCATTCAGGGGGTAGGTGCGGCTATGCTTGCAGCATCCTTTGGGGCAATTATTCTCACCTATGTTCCCAGAGAGAAAACAGGAAGTGTCATTGGTGCAGTAATGATGGTAATGAGCCTGGGTGTTATTATTGGCCCGCCTTTGGGTGGTTTTCTGGCCGAGCACGTCTCCTGGCATTGGGCCTTTCTTATTAACCTGCCCATAACAGCAGTTTCAATAGGAATAATTAGTAAATATTTAATCAACAATAAGGCAGGGTATTTGGGAACTGATTTACGAGAATCGTTGAAAAGCCTGGATCTGAAAGGAGCTATTTATAGCATTATCATGCTGATTGCCCTACCTGCCATCTTTTCTCTTGGCTCTGATAAGGGGTTGGATTCCCCCTTTTTTCTTGGTGCAGTTATCATTTTTTTGGTGAGTGGTGCTCTTTTTTCCTGGACCGAAAACAGGGTAGCAAAGCCCCTTATGCAATTGTCTATTTTAAAAAATGCAGGCCTGGTCCTTATTCTTTTTATCAAAGGATTGGTCTTTGTTGTTATGAATGGCGTGATGCTTGTTTTCCCCTTCTTTATTACGGGAAGTTCTGATATGACAATTGCCCAGGCTGGCATGTTTCTTCTTATAAGTGCAGCTGCCATGGCTGTAACAACACCCATTGCAGGAAAGATGACTGATAGGTTCCAGGAAATACACCTTGTTTTGATTGCAGCATTTGTTTTACTTTTTGTTATCATTGGCGCTTTTTTCATAGGTGCCGTTCCATCAAAAATCATTATGGGAATCGTCTTGGCTGGCTTTGGCTGTGCAATGGCTGTGCTGATGGTTGCAACCAGTGTCCTCATTCTCAAGCAGGCTCCAGCTGGGCAGGAGGGTATTTTTTCAGCCCTGAATTCTCTGGTTTTACCTGTGGCAGGCTCAGTGGGTGTAGCCCTCTTTGCAAGTATTTATGCTCATGGTGAATCCGTGGGAAGTCTTGGCAATGAAGCCTATTCAGGTTTTATACTCTCCCTGCAAAGTATTCTTGTCTGTATATTGTTGCTGTTTGTGGCCACCATTTTCTATACATTGTTGATTCAACGAAAACAAAAAACGATCGCACGGAATGTGTGAATTATTTCAAATGAGGTTGTTATGGATTTATTTTCTCTCAGTCACCCGCAACGACGAACCTGGTATATGGAGAACGAACATCCAGATTCTGCGGTAAATAATATTGCCTTTTATATCACCTGTGACCACGTTAGCGACCCCGGTAGAGTTGAGGAGGCAATTAATCGTTGTCTACAAGATAACGATGCACTTCGAATCCAATTACACAAATCCACACAAGATGAATTTGGTATAGTGCAGCACGTTGAACCTCATACACAAATTTCTGTTGAAAAACGATCGTTTGAGACCATGGAGGAGGCTGAGCTGTGGATGAGGAAGGATTCTGCGGTTCCGTTTACCCTTTTCAATGCACCGCTCTATTCCTTCTGTATTATTTCAACAGGTGATTCGGGTTTTGGCTACTATTTTAAACTCCATCACCTTGTCACTGACGGAGCCACTTGTCTTTCCATGATCTACCAAGTGGAACAATACTGCAGTAGAAAGCCGATGAACAATTCCTTCGTTTCGTATAAGGAGTTTGTTTTAGAAGAGCAAAAATATAAAAAATCAGAACCATTTCTCACAGATAAAGATTTCTGGATGAACGAGCTGGCATCCTTTCCAGAAAAAATATCATTTCCCCCGGTGAGATCGTATGCAACTACACAAAAAAGTAAGGACATAACCATACCTTTTCCTTCAGGATTACGTGCTCAAATACATGACTTTGCCAAAACACATAAACTCTCAGTGTATAAGATATTGTTAAGTGCTCTTGGTATTTACATATCCAGGGTCTGCAGAGTTGATAATTTTGGTATCGGTATAGCCAATCACAACAGGGTGGACAGACGTTTCCAGGTTATGGCTGGTATGTTTGTCAGTTCTCTGCCCTTTCTCTATAAGATCGACCCTCAGCAGACATTTCAAGAGTACACTCTTCAGACAGGGACAAAACTTAATACAATTTTAAAGAAGCACGCCCGTTATCCATTTGATCAATTGTCCAATGATATGCGTCGTGAACACGGTGAGGATGTTTCGCACTTGCTAAATATTAACCTTGCTGGTCATCCTGATATGACGGGGTTTCCAGATATGAAAAATATGGCAGCAGGGGAACCCTATTCTGATCTCTCCATTCATATCAACCCCAATAATAGGGACAAAGATGGTGTTCTGGAACTCCTTTTCAGCCCCGGTAACGATCTCTGTGACCAGGATACGAAAATCATTTTCCAAGGGCTGTCAGCCATTCTTGAGCATGGACTTGCCAAACCACTGGATACCATAGGAGCGCTGCCTCTCGTTTCCGCAGCAAAACAACGTACTATTCTTGAGCTCAATAATGCCTTTATACCGTATCCGGATGATGTTACTTTACCGGATCTCTTTCGTGAACAGGTTAAAAATAGAGGGGATTCTGTGGCCCTTTCCTGTGAAGGTGTGGAGCTGAGTTATACAGAATTAGACCACTGGTCGGATCGTATTGCCAGAGCCTTACAGCAGAGTCATCTTGATAAAACCGGGGAAGAGGTTAAACCCGGTAGCTTCATCGGTTTAAGCATGGAACGCGGCATGGAGATGGTAGCCGCTATCTGGGGAATTTTAAAAGTTGGTGGTGCATATGTTCCCCTTGACCCAGCATACCCAGAAGACAGGCTGAAGTTTATTATAGAGGATGCTAATATCAACCTGGTGTTGATACATGAAAAGTTTTCCTCGCTTTTTCAGCAGACAATTGCCGTTCATATAGACGATATTCCAGCATCTTTACCAGATGGTGTGGTTGAATTAGACACATTTGAAAGTCGCTGTCGTCCTACTGACTTCGCCTATGTTATTTATACCTCAGGTACCACGGGTACACCAAAGGGAGTGCCTATACAGCATCATCAGGTGGTGAACCTGTCGTACGAATTCTGTCGCACCATGCACCTCAGCAAAGAGAGCCGTGTGTTACAGTTTCCCTCCCTGAATTTTGATGCGTCAGTTGTCGATCTATTCCCTGTTGTTGTTGCTGGTGGAGCCTTATCGGTTGCACTCGATAAGCACCGCACCGACGGTGATGCCCTCTGTTCTCTTCTTGGAAAAGAAAAAATTACCACAACATTTATCCCTCCGGCATTACTTGCGGTCATGCCTAAAAAGGAACTTCCTCACCTCCACTGCCTGGTAGTGGGGGGAGAAAGTACCGATCCGGCAGCAATCGACTTTTGGTCGAAAAATCGGCATATGGTTAATGGCTATGGCCCCACCGAAAATACGGTTGCAGCAACAACAGGGCTTTTTCAGGAACACTCACTTTCAAATGATATTGGTACTCCCTGTCAGAATGTGAGTTGCTATGTCCTTGATCAACAGTTGCAATTGGCCCCCATTGGTATCCCTGGGGAATTGTATATTGGTGGAGTGCAGGTCTCCAGTGGCTATATCAACAGACCAGAGTTAAATGCGAAATGTTTTATTGGTAATCCCTATGCCTCTGAGGAAGGGAGTGAAGAGTGGAACTCGCGATTATACAAATCGGGGGATCTTGTTCGTTGGCTTGATAATGGTCATCTTGAATTCATTGGCAGGATTGATTCCCAGGTGAAAATCAGGGGGTTCCGTATCGAATGCGGAGAGGTGAGTACTATTATAGGGGCCATACCAGGTGTTGTGAGTTGTCTGGTTATTCCCTTGGCAAGTGGGGCAACACAACGCCTGGTTGCCTACGTTATCATGGATAAAAATGAAACTATCAGCTCGGATACTCTGCGCCAGGAGGCAGCCCAGGTTCTGCCCGCCTATATGGTTCCCTCAGCTTTCGTTGAGCTTGAGACCTTCCCTATGACACCAAATGGTAAAATTGACAGACGTAAACTCCCAGAGCCTACTGCTGATGACCCATTTGCAGCTACCTATGTTCCGCCATGTACTGATGTTGAGAGAATTCTCTGTGGAATTTGGGCGGATGTTCTCTCTCTTGACAGGGTGGGGATTAAAGACGACTTTTTTAATCTCGGTGGGGACTCTCTCCTTTGTATGTCTATGATCTCTCAGGCTAATGAACATGGCATCTCTCTGCAGGTAGCAATTCTGCGTAAATTTACAACCATTGCAGAACTGGATGTATATCTTCGGGAGAACGATCAGGGTGAGCAAGTCGCTATCCCGTCGGTGGAAAAACTGAACTCTACAGCCCCAGTTTCCCTGCCATTGACCGCACAACTCCTTCACCAACAAAACAGTGCTATGCAGAAGGCTGGTGTCAATATGGTGCCATCAGTTTCCACCTGGCAACTTTCAGGGCAGATGAATACCCAGGCCTTGCTGCAGGCTATTGATGAAATAACTCTGTCTCACCAGGCGTTGCGAGTGCACATTGCCAAACAAAGCGATGAACTTATGTTTTCTCTTCTCGATGATCCTGACCCATGTCGATTGATACCAGTTGCGAAAGATGACGTTGCTTCCCATATTGATACATGGCGAAAAAGCCACTCAAATGATCTTGAACCGCTTTGTGCCTTTCGCCTTTTTCAGGTATCTGAGGAGCACCATGTGCTTGCATTCCTAGCGGATCATCTGGTATTGGATGCCTGGGCTATGAAGTTGTTATGTGAAGAACTTGCAGAACGGTATAATGCGATTTGTGAAACGCGAGAACCAAACATTGAGGGAAATCCCTACCAGCTCTTCGATTTTGCGACTTGGTATAATAATTTGGTGGTTGATGCCAGCATGGAGGAATCAAAACAATTCTGGAGAACAAACCTTGAAGGTGTAAAACCTGTTTTTGAAGAACCGCCACAACCAGATAATTCTCAGGGTCATTTTTCTGCCATCCAGGTTTTCCTACCCCTGCCTCTTGATGTGCAAACGGATTTTCACGATCTGTGTAAAAAAGAGAAATGCACCCTCTTTGAGGGATATTTTACGGTCTACAATCAGCTTCTTGCACAAAAAGCGGATCGATCGGATATCCTTTCTGCCACTGTGACAGCCTTGCGTGATCGTCCTGAACTTCAAAATCTTATAGGTTGCTTGACCAATCGTCTCTACATAAGAACATCCATTGATCAGAATGGGAGCTTTTCTGAGGCTCTGAAAGAAACTGGACCTAGCTTAACGGCAGCACGAGAGCATGGACTGTGGCCAGTCTGGCATGACGTTGATCCACAGGGGCACGGGTATCCGCAGATGTTTTTTCACTATATTCCGCAAATTGATGGTGCTGTACCTCAATTTAATGGTCTTGGCGTTGAACCTGATCCTTTGCAGGCACCAACTTTCTGGCCTTTACCCATGGTGGTTCAGGTTCTTGATGACCCAGAGCGGCCTGGGCTTATATGTCTTGGTCATGCAGGTTTTATAGATGGGGCATATGCGGAGGGAATACTTCAGGACTATATCGACTTGTTACGCCGTGCTTGTTCGTAAAAAGTTCCGATCTATTCGGGTTACGTTATTTGGAGGAAATGGCACAGGATAAGGTAATGATAAAAAGACTTGCCACAAAGTATTTCATAGATGCTTTGCAAATTGGACCCAAAGAGGTGGTATGTATTGTGGGTGCTGGTGGGTAAACATCTCTCTTGTTTGACTTGGTCCACGAGGCAAAACTGCGAGGCTATAAAATGCTGGGGACGACCACCACAAAAATGATGGTGCCTCATTCCAGTCAATATGATCAGGTGGATTTAAGCGGAGAGTTCTACCCAGAATAGGATACTATTCTGCTTGGTATATCTGTTCGGTGCAAAACGGTCATCAGGAGGGTAAGATGAATGGGATTGGGGACACGTAACTTCCACGTTTGCGAGAAGTATATGATCTTTTGCCCATTGAAGGCGATGGGGCTGCAAAGAAGCGGTTGAAAGGGTGGAAAGAAACTGAGCCTGGCATACCTGGATTTTCCACCTGGCACCATAGTAGTCAATAACCTCCTCGACCGACATGTGCATGTCAATGACTGCAGCAACTCGTTGCTTTTACAAAAAGTTGTCAAATAGCGAGGGTGTATCCCTCGCTATAATGAAAATTGTTTTTACAAAGCCTGGATTTTTTCAGTTAGGAGGGGGACGAACTGTTTCAAGTCAGCGACCACCAAAACATCCGCCACCTCGCCTATGGGTGCATCTTTGTCTGTATTGATTGCAACCACAAACTCGGACTTCTTCATCCCGGCCAGGTGTTGAATCGCACCGGAGATACCGCAGGCCACATATAACTTCGGTGAGACCGTCTGGCCGGTGGTTCCAACCTGGCGGTTATGATCGGCCCATTCAGAGTCGACTACCGGACGACTGGCACCATATTCCCCTTTCAGTGCCTTGGCTAGATCTGCAATAATTGAGATATTCTCAGGTTTACCGATGCCGCGGCCGGCGCTGACAATCACCTGCTCTTTCGTCAGGTCAATCCCACCTTGCTCAGCCTGCTCATAACCGCAGAATTCCATTTTGCCGGTGGCAGTGGTGCTGATTTTTTCAACAGTTGGGTTGGCTGTGGGTTCCTCTGTCAGGTTGAAGGCTCCTACCTGCAGGGTCAGGACCGTGATATCAGTCTTCGAAGCGACCTTCCTGCGTAATTTTGAGTTGCAGACCGGTACAACGGGCACACCATCGACAAGATCGACCACCTCAGATACCTGAGCTGCCTTCAAGGCAAAGGCTAGACGCGGGGCCAGATCCCAACCGTAGGAAGAATGGCTGAAAACGACCATGTCCGGCTTGACCGTGGCAATGGTCTCAAGTAGCAGCTGTTTATGCACATCTGGATTATATTCACCGCAGCTTTCAATATCTCCAAGATACACGGTGCCATCAAACTTAGGTAGCTCAGTCTCTGTGCCGATTAAGAAGATGCTACTCTCACCGCTTGCCTTCTCGCCAAAAGCTATTAAATCAGCTACGTTACCCTGGAGCTTTCCTTCTCTGTATTCCGCAACAAGTAGTATTTTCATAGGATGCTCCTTAAGCCAGAACGGCGGTTTTTTCTTTTAAAAGAGTAATTAACTGGTCGGCCAGATCAGCCGCATCACCCTCGAGTACAAGACCTCCACCTTTTTTTTCTGGGAAGTATACAGAGGTCGTCTCTTGATGAGCTGCGACGCTCAGGAGATCCGCAACAGGAAGAGAGAGTAATTCTTTCTTCTTAGCTTTCATGATATTTGGCAGGGTAGGATAACGGGGGGTATTGAGCCCAAGCTGACAGGTTACAAGTGCAGGAACCGGCACCTTGACCACAGCCTTAACGCCACCTTCCAGCTCTCGTTTAACTGTGATTGTTCCATTTTCAAAGGCAAAGCTGACGATGGTGGTGATACTGGGAATTTCAAGGATTTCGGCGACGAGCACGCCAACCTGAGCGCTCCCCCGGTCCTGGGACTGCATGCCGGTGAAGATCATGTCAAAGGACTTGTCTTTTGCAAATTCTGCAATGATAGAGGCAATAGAGAAGGGATCTCTTTTGAAAAAATCTTCGTCGGCTATATGGACGCCACGGTCAGCTCCCATAGCCAGTGCCTTCTTCATCGTCTCTTTCACCCGGTCGGGACCGATACAGAGAACTGTTAGCTCACCGGCGGTTTGCTCTTTGAGCTGGACTGCCTGCTCGACCGCATATTCGTCATACTCGTTCATCCGCCAGGCCAAGTCGGCATTGTCATACCAGCATCCTTCGCCATTAACTTTGAATTTCGATTCCATGTCAGGAACCTGCTTGATACAAACCAGTATATTCATCTTTTTCTCCTCTTCTTTTGTATTGTTACCTAAATTTTGCAATCGCCAAATTTACCGGAGATGAAAGGCAACAGACACGTAGATGTACATGTGTACCTCAAGTGGCTGTTAACGCAGCAGCTTCGGTGAAGTTGGTGATCCCGAAGGGTGGAAAACATGGGAAAAACACACTCTTTGAATTCATTAATAAATGAAGATATTCCTTTTTCAAATGAACATTAACGTATTGAGTTGATGTGGTAAAAGTGTTTTTTGTCATGTTTGACATGCAATATTTAGGTGTTATTTGTCAGGGATCTGTACCATCACTGCAGATCCTTCAGCGCACAGCTTGCCGAGGGCAGAAAGTGTCAAGTCTACCAAAACCTTCCGTCCTTTGATCTCGGTGACTTTGCCCCGAACTTCAAGCTCGGTGTTGATGGGGGTTGGAGCGCGGAAATCTACCTTCAACGATGCAGTCACAAAACGACCCAGCGGTTTTCCCTCTTCCCGAGCCTTAGCTGCCGAGGCAGTCGCTGCCCCATGGCAGTCCATCAGGGAGGCTATCATTCCGCCATAGAGAAAGCCCGGAAACCCGCCTGAATATTTGGAATCCGGAGTGAAATAGCAAACGGTCTCTTCGCCATCCCAATGACTCTTTATCTGCAGACCCTGATCATTGAGTCTTCCGCAACCATAACAGTTGGAAAATTCATCAGGATAGTGATCTTGAAAAGCTTTTTCTGTCATCTGCCTGCCCTCCGGTGTTTATTTAATTCATCTTCACTTGTTATAGTTATAAAAGCCCCGGCCGGTCTTGCGGCCCAGCCATCCTGCCTCGACATATTGACGAAGAAGCGGACATGGACGATATTTCGGATCCCCCAACCCTTGCTGCAGTGTATTCATGATTGCAAGGCAGGTATCGAGACCGATGAGGTCAGCTAGGGCCAGCGGCCCCATAGGATGATTCATACCTAGTTTCATCACGGTATCGATAGACTCACAGTCACCAACGCCCTGATAGAGGCAAAAAATCGCTTCATTTATCATAGGCAGGAGGATGCGGTTGGCTATGAATCCCGGGAAATCATTTGCCGGTACGGGTGTTTTGCCAAGCTGTTCGGTGAGCTTACGGGTGGCCTCATAGGTTTCGTCCGAGGTGGCTAGTCCCTGGATGATCTCCACCAGCTGCATCACCGGTACCGGATTCATGAAATGCATACCAATGACCTGTTTTGGGCGTTTGGTCCTGGAAGCAATCCTGCCAATTGGAATCGATGAGGTATTGGAGGCTAAAATGACATGGTCTTCACAGACCTGATCCAGCGTCTCAAAGAGCTTGAACTTGATCTGTTCGTTCTCGGAGGCCGCCTCGACGACAAAATCGGCAGCAGCCATATCCTCTAGATGTCCACTGGCAGTGATACGCGCAAGAATCAGTGTTTTTTCATCAGCTGTAAGCTTGTCTTTGGTGACAAGTCGCTGCAGATTATCAGCAATGAGTTGCTTGCCCTTCCCCGCAATTTCCAAGTTCATATCGTTGAGGATGACATGAAGGCCACTGGCCGCAGCAACCTGAGCAATGCCTCCGCCCATCTGCCCGGCCCCGATGACACCGAATGTTTGTATTTCTATCACACTATAACCTCTGCTGGACTATAAGAAGAATTCTTGTTTATTAAGATGATACCTAAATCTTGCATACGCAAAACAAGAAAATAGTCTAACGTTGCAAAATTTAGGTGATAAGATTGATGAGGTCAGCTGCTGACGATCATGGCCATTCCCATGCCACCGCCTATACACATACTGACAAGGCCGGAACCATAGCCTTTTCTCTGCATCTGATACATGCCCGTAACCATTTGCCTTGCGCCAGTGCAGCCGACGGGATGCCCCATGGATATGCCACTGCCCAGTTCATTTGGCTTTTCTATATCGATGCCAAGTTCCAGCATGCAGCCGATGGCCTGCGAGGCAAAGGCTTCGTTGAGCTCGATCATGTCAAGATCGGCGATGTTCATCTTTGTCTGTTTGAGTACTTTTCGAATCGCAGGAACCGGTCCCAGTCCCATATATGCAGGATCGAGTCCTCCTGCTGCAAATCCTTCGATGGTTACGATGGGGGTAAGTCCTAGCTCATGGGCTTTAGCCTCGCTCATCATTACCACTGCAGCAGCACCGTCGTTAATGCCTGATGCATTGCCGGCGGTAACGGATCCCTCGCGGTCAAAAACTGGTTTCAAGCGTGCCATCTTTTCAAGAGTGGTCGCCATCGGCCGCTCGTCTGTATTAAAGAGGATTTCTTCCCTGCGGGATTTTATTTTGATAGGGACGATTTCAGAGGCAAAGAGTCCATCAGCAATACCACGACAAGCACGGGCATGGCTCATCACACTGAGCTTATCCTGGTCTTCGCGGCTGATTGCATATAGTTTAGCAATGTTTTCGGCAGTTACACCCATATGGTAACCATAAAAAATTTCGTAGAGTGCATCGAAGACCATCAAGTCGGTGACTTCACCAGTACCTGATAATTCCATACGATGGCCCCAGCGAGCCTTGGGTAAGGCCATAGGGGCCATGCTCATGCTTTCCTGACCACCGGCCAATACGACCTCGGCATGACCAGCCATAATGGATTGGGCACCCATTGCAATAGACTTAAGGCCGGAACCACAGATCTTATTAATTGTGACGGCCGGGGTTTCTTTGGGGATTCCGGCACTGATCATTGCTTGCCGGGCAGGGTTTTGACCTTGTCCAGCCTGCAGGACATTGCCCATGATGACTTCATCAATGTTCACAGGAACTGTCGTCATATCCCAGCAATCATGTTCTCTTTCTAGGGGAATAAGACCTTGGTCTTGTAGTCTTTCAGGACGAAATGCACTCATCGCGGAGTCTGCAGCCGGTCGCAAGCCAACTTTCTGCAAAGACTCACGCAGTACAGTTGCACCAAGATGCACTGCGGATACATTTTTCAATGCCCCGCCGAAGGCTCCCACCGCAGTTCTGGATCCACTGACAATCACAGCTTTATTCATTTTACAGCTCCTTTTTTCTCAATAAAATTCAGAATGTTCTTATATGACAGGGCAACGCCTTAAACGTGATAGGCAAAAAGCATAACGAGAGGAACATGGACCAATTGAATTGCCCTGTGGTTTCTTCCTTATCTTTACGTTTCTACAACCTGCTGTTCTTTGGAACGCTGAGCTGACGTATAATTTTTACTCATTTTTGTGACTAATGCGATACCTTCGTTATTGTCGAATTGAAGAGTGGAATAAGTCAAATCGTTCTCTTGAATCTATTGAAGGTTGCAAAAAGACAACCATGTGCCCAGTACGCCAGCTTTCAGGAAAAGCTGGCGTATCAAAGGACAGTTATCTGCCTATTTTCGAACGAACTCCTAAACTATCCCTTTATGATTCGGGGAAGAAGCATTTGATGAACTGGGGTAATTGATTTTGGATTTTGATAGTTTGCCCCGACAAAGGCCTGGACATATTTACGAAGGTTGGCCAACTCCACTATTTCATCGACCAATCCATTCATTGCACAGAATGCTGGACGTGACTTGTCTTGATAATCTTGGATCATTTGGTTCATCTTATCAAGAACAGGTTGAAGGTCGTTTCCAGCATTTTCTTCCTTGACGAGTCGCCGCGCATAGGAAGCCGCCGCTGCAGTTTCGCCATGCATGACATAGATTTCTGTCATCGGTGTACCAAGGGTGAAGGCGTTGTTGTTGTTGGCCTGGGGGCCGCACATGATGTAATGGGCGGCGGCGGAGCCTTTGCGCAGAACAACGCACATCATTGACAGCTCGGTCTGCTCGATTGAATAGACAAGAGACTGGCCAAGTGAGAGCAATTCAGCCTCTTCGGACAGATCGCCAACATCGATTCCAGTAGTGTCCTGCAACCAGATGATCGGCAGATTGTCACGTCCACAGAGAGTGACGAACTCGGCCTGTTTGATCAATCCCTCTCGGTAATGCTTACCACCAACTGCGAAATAGGCACCTTCAGCGTATTTGGGATAATCTGGAAAAAATCCCTGGTTGTTACCGATGAAGGCAACCGGAAAACCGTCGACCTTGGCAAGTCCGGTAAAAACCTCGGGACCATAGTCGGGTCGATATTCCATAAACTCGCTGTTGTCGGTGAGGCGGGCCAGAATCTGTTTGGCATCGTATTGGCGCTTCTGGTTGATCGGTAGGATCTTGTTTAGGTCATCAGCGGGAAACTTCGGTGCTGCAGGGGCGGCGACCTGAAACATTTGGGGGTCGTAGGCGGGCATCATTTTCATGTAATCCTTGATGCCGTCCAATACTCCCTGTTCGGTCTCATGCACCTCACGGAAATATGCGGTTTGATCAAAATGGGTCTCGACCCGACCAGGACTCTTGGACTTAAAGTTTTTCGTGGCTTCGATAAGCGAATGGGCCGCTTCGATGTCAAAATGTCCTTTGGGGTTCATGCCACCGACGATACCGGCCCCACCAACTGCGATATTCGCATTTTCATGGGCCAGCAAGATGGTCGGACTGATTCCCTGGTATCCACCACCCGCCGGGTTGGTTCCGTAAATAGCGTTGAGAATCGGAATTCCCAAATGATTGAGATCTGCATGACGGAAGAAAGGGGTGCCGCTCGAACGGCGACCAGCGTAAACCGTCTCCTGCTCCATCAGCTTCACACCGCTGCAGTTTGTCAGCCAGACAAGGGGCACGTTGAGCCGTTTGGCCATATCCGTGACCATAAGGATATTCTCAGACTGCCCAGCTATCCATGCACCAGCCATGACCTTGTTGTCAAAGCCGATGATGACTGCCCATTTACCGGCTATTTTACCGATTCCGTTAACAACACCTGTGCATCCTTCTTCATTATCCCGAGGATTGTAAAGACTATGGAGAGGAGACCAGGTCCCCTCGTCAACCAAGTAATCTAGTCGGTCATAGATGGTCATCCCCCCCCGGCCATGGATTTTACTTGCAGGGATACCGGCGTTTTTGACACGCTCCACCTCTTTGTCGATAATTTGTTCCTGCTCTTTGATTAAATTGATATTCTCTAGTGAGCGTTGGATATCAACATCACTGAGAGCAGAACCAATATCGGCCATTTTTTCGAAATATGGACGCAATGGTGTTTGTTTGCGTGACATAACGATCTCCTTTGTTCTTTCTAATTTTAAATATATCCCTGACAGTCGAGCGTACCGGTTCGGCTGAATTAACGGTTTTGAGTATCCCCTAGAGCTATCCCGGCGATGATGGTCTTCTGAATATTGCTGGTTCCCTCAACGACACGAAGGGAATGAGCATCACGCAAAAAACGCTCTGCTGGATACTCGGTGGAGTAACCGTAACTACCGAATATTTTCATCGTCTCACCGGCAGCATGGACAGCTGCCTCTGATGCAAAAAGTTTACCCATGGAGGTCTGATGTTGATTTGGCAGCCCCTGGTCTTTGAGCCAAGCGGCCCGATAGACTAACAACTGTGCTGCTTCATGCTCAGCGACCATGTCAGCGATCTGCCCCTGGACGAGCTGATAGGAACCAATTTTCTTGCCAAACTGAGTCCGCTCGTTGGCATAGCCAATAGCAGCTTCAATAGCACCGCCTGCGATACCAAGAGCTCCTGCGGAACAACTAATCCGTGTATTGTTGAGCTGCCACATGCACACCTGGAAACCCTGACCTACTTCACCAAGAACGGAGTCTTTGGGGATCTTCGCTTTATTAAAAGAAATTTCACCTGTTGGAGCACAGTGCAGTCCAAGCTTGGTTTCGATAGGGGCAGTGATGATGCCCTCGTTATCTTTGAGGTTAACGATAAAACAGGTCATCCCTTTATATTTCTTTTCCCTGTCGGTGAAGGCATAAACCAAGCCCCAATCGCCGATTTGAGCGTTAGAGATCCACATTTTCTGGCCAGTGATTTCCCAATGGTCACCACAATCGACAGCGGTAGTTCCCATGCTGGCGACGTCGGAACCTGAGTTTGGCTCTGTAATGGCAAAAAAACCAAAAGAATTGGCGTTAACCCAATCAGGGATAAAGCGTTGTTTTTGTTCTTCGGAGCCAAACTTGTTTACAGTCACGGAAGGACCAATATTCTGCATATTAAAAGGCAGGCGCCACGATGCACTGACCTTGGCGATCTGCTCTGCAATGATCACCGACTCAAGAAAACCAAAACCGTTACCACCATATTCCTCTGGCAGAGCGCAGCCAAAGAAACCAAGCTCAGCCATCTTTTTTACGAGTTCAGGGCGAAAGGTATGATTGGCCTCATCTTCTTTGAGGGTCGGAAGAATTTCTTTTTGAGCGAAATCTTTGGCCATATCCTGCATCATTTTTTGTTCATCAGTGAATCCGAAATCCATTGTTATCTCCTTGTCGTAGCGTAAATAAGTATATAAGTTACTGTTGCCTGAAAAATGATCTTTATTTAATTCTTAACACTTCCAAGATCCAGGGAATCTGTGACTGCCTGTTTCCTATGTTAACAATAGCAAGATGGATGCCTTTATTAATAAATAACGTATCTTGCTGTATTCATGCACTATTTATGTTTCGATGTTAGAGTCACCAAAGAAGGAGTGTAGGGGGTTGGCTACAGCCCTTGTTGAGGGAGGGGGGCGAATGTTGTAAGTGGCTTAATAATTACGCTTTTGCTTGGGTGTAGGGAAAAGTAGACACTGTAGCCGTTTGCCTACGATGTGCGGGTGGCCTTGTCTGGATCGTTTTATATGTTGCTTGGCAAGCTATGGTTGCGGAGTCCATAGCAATAGAGAGTGAGAAAGAAAGTGGCGCTGGTAGGATTGTAGCGTGGATGTCGAGCCGAGGGTAACAATCCCTATCTAAGAAAGAGTCGTGCGTATGAGAAGGATATAGGGCCTCAGTAGTCGTTTCTAGTATGGCAGTAGGGAGACGGGCTATAGCTCATCATTCTCAGTTGAATTCATCTCACTTGTCGGGCGGATAGAGCGTACTTTTGGTAGGTACTCACTAAAAGTATCGCCGTAAATTTCCCAGATTGTGATGAAAAGAGCGGCTACAATGGGGCCAATAATAATCCCTAGAAGTCCAAACATGGAAAGTCCGCCAAGTGTACCAAAGAGTACAAAAAGATCGTGCATCTCGGTGTCTTTACCAACGAGTCGTGGGCGAACGATATTATCAAGATTACCAGCAACAGCACCGCAGAGGACAGCGAGAATAATGACGCCTGAAAAATTACCCAGAAGTGCCAGGATGCAAAGCGCTGGCCCCCAGATTATAGCTGTGCCAAAGGCGGGGACAATTGACATTACAGCCATAAGAGATCCCCAGAAGACAGGTCCCTCAATTCCTGCAATGGCGAACGCAGTTCCACAGATCGATCCCTGAAGGAGCCCAATGATGAGAGTGCCTTTGAGGGTAGCCCGGGTGACTGAGGTAAACCTGTTGAGTAATCGCACTTCGTTGTGATCATCAAGAGGGAGGAAATAGAGAATCTTTTTAAGAAGAACATCTCCCATGGTGAGAAAATAGAACATCACATAAAGCATTATTATTGATGAAAAAATTGCATCAATTGTTAGTTTTGTAAAACCAGAGAGAGATTCAATTAAAAATGAAGAAAGGATGCCAACCAACTCCCCTGCTTTTTGAATGATGATATCCCGGTAGGGGAGAATCTCCTGGTAGTAGGGCATTTTTTCCAGATAGGCACTGGCGACAGTTGGTTCCTGGATAAAAGACTGCACCCAGGGGGTAACAGACTGGCCAATGGTAATCGCCTGGGTAATGACAACAGTAATGAGAACAGAGAGTGGTGAAAGCACCAGGGCGATGATTGCAAAAACAGTAAGAATGGATGCGATATTCTCTCTACCGTTCAGTCTGTCTGTCAGTTTTATATGCAGAGGTTTCACGATTGCAGAAAATAGCGCGGCCATAAAGATTGCCATCAGAAATTGATGGATCATGGTCAGGAATACACCGGAAATAATCACAATAAGAGCGAGCAGCGTTATTCTGCTCAAGTTTTCTTTTTTCATGGGTGTCACATTAATCTCGACTTATGTCCCGTTTGTCGGGCCTCGTGAGATGTCTTCCATTGCTTTCTGTGTGAATTCTCAGCTAAAGATCGCTTGGCGTATTACTTGCTTTCTTTGTTCTGTTCTTCTTCGGGTTCATCTGCTTTATCTATTTCAGCAGTGACTGTTGTTATCTCTTCTTCCTTCTCCGTTTCTTCAGTGTCACCACTGCTCACTTCGATCTCGGGGACTGGCTCAGGTTCCTTTTCATCTTCTTTAAGGAGAATGATATGGAGTTCTTTCGGGCCATGGGCACCGTGGACCAAGTGGGCCTCAATGTCTGCAGTTTTAGACGGGCCAGAAATGAACACAAAGCTTTCTTTTGGGCCAATATCTTCTATAAGAGCATACGCTTCTTCAAGACTTGCCACCAGATTTTCGCTTTTGATAAGAGCGATGTGGATTGAAGGAACCAGTGACGTTGATCGTGGGCAACCAGGTGACGTGAGCTGGACCAGAGTGGCGGATTCTGCGATGGTGATTGATGGTGCGGTTATACCAATGTAGGAAGCTATCGTTTTTTCAATAACCTCACTGTCGCCTGCAAAGGTTGTGTGAACTGTTACCGACTCTCTGTTGAATCTTTTCCACAACTTCATCCCACTAATATCTGGATGATTATGCTGGATGATGTGTCTATTGTAGGAAAACTCTGGATCTTTGGTACGTATGATATCTACTGTGATGTCTTCAACTTCAACCTCTGTTTCAGCAATATGGAGCGTAATGCCAAGAGGTGTGCAGTTTTCGCTTAGTTCTTTGATGAGGTGTTCTTTTTCACCATAACTTCTCTTTTCAATGTTTTCGAGGATCTCTGTTTTGTCATTTTTGGCAAAAAGTGCAGGGAACATATTTTTCGTTCGTTCTGCTCCTTTTGGAAGATCGAGGGCGTTACGGACATTTTCTAAAAAAGGAAATTCATTAGTCATCACTTTTTTCCTCCTTTAGTTGTGAAGCTTGTTGTGGGCGATTTGCATATTTTTCATCCCAAATTTCAGAAAATGTTTTCTTAGCAATTGGTGGAAGATCTCGCTCATCTGTCCAGCCAGCCGCAAGACCTGTCATTCTGCGGATCATATTGTTTTTGCCAACAAACGGTTTTTGGAGCAGACGGACTGTTTTGATCATACGCTTATATGCTGAGCTATGGGAAATGGCCTTTTGCCAGGCTAGATAAACGTAGGATTCAGCAACATTATGTTGCCGAACATTCCAGTCATTGTCTCCGTAGGCAAGCTTATAGCGGAGTACACTGAGCATCCTGGGGATATCATTTTTCACAGGGCAGACATCAAGGCAGGCACCACAGAGTGTCTCACCCTTACAAAGGTCTGCGTGTTTATTGACCCCGTAAAGCAGAGGAGTGATTACCGCTCCAATAGGACCAGGGTAGGGTGAGTTATATGCGTGACCACCAATCTTCCCGTAAACTGGGCAGATGTTAAGGCAGGCACCACAGCGAATGCAGGCCAGGGATTCACGAAAATCATCATCACCTAAGATTTTGGAGCGACCGTTATCGATGACTACAAGATGGAACTCTTCAGGTCCATCCGGATCATTTTCACCCCTTGGGCCGCCGGTAAAACTTACATAGGTAGACAGTTTTTGCAGGGCGGCTCCCTGGGTGAGGAGTTGAATGGTTTCCCGGTGCTCATCCATGGTTGCAGTGACTCGTTCCATTCCCATGAGTGCAACATGAATCTTGGGCATGGTGGTCGCCATGCGTATATTGCCTTCATTGGAAACAAGACTGATCTGTCCCGTTTCGGCGCAGGCAAGGTTACAACCTGTGATTCCCATATCCGCTGAAAGAAGTTCGTCGCGAAGGGCCTTGCGGGCAACATTGGTGAGTTCCTGGGGGTCCGTTGTGGGTTCAATACCAAGTTTTTCTGTGAAGAGTTCCCCTATATCATTACGGTCCATGTGGATGCAGGGAGCGATGATATGAGATGGGGTGTCATCTGCAAGTTGGATAATATATTCGCCCAGGTCAGTTTCTATGACTTCGATCCCCTCAGCTTGAAGGGCTGGATCAATGTCAATTTCCATGGAGGTCATGGATTTTCCCTTAACGACCTTTTTTACTTCGTTTTGCCTAGCAACCTTCAGGGTGTAGTCGATTGCGTCCTGGGCGGTACTTGCAAAATATATCTTTCCTCCGCGTTTGCGAATGTTCTGAGAGAGTTCTGCAAGGACGATGTCAAGATGGGCAAGATTGCGCATACGTGATTCTTTTACTCTGTCACGCATTGCGGGATCTTCCATCTCTTCCCACAGTTTCATGGCGCCTTTTCCAAAGCGCTCCTGAAGGTTGGTGAGATTCTTCTGAAGAGTAGGGGAGGCAATAGCTTTTTTGGCACCTTCGGTATAAGCGGACACTTTTTTGGGGCTCATGACTGATCTCCTTCTGAATGTGCCAGGAGCTCAGCGATATGCATCACTTTGACATCTTCGCCTCTTCTTGAGAGTCGGCCTTGAATATTCATCAGACAGCTTATGTCACATCCTGTCACAACCTCTGCTCCGGAGGCAAGGATGTTCTCGATTTTTTCATCCACCATGGCGGTGGAGATCTCAGGGTAGTTCATCGCAAAGGTTCCACCAAAACCGCAACAGGTGTCGCTGTCTTTCATCTCGATAAATTCAAGCCCTTTAATATGGCGTAGTAGAGTACGCGGTTGGGAGTTGATGTTGAGACCGCGTGTCAGGTGGCAGGAATCATGATATGTGACTGACCCTTTAAATTCTGATCCGATGTTAGAGAGGTGTAACTCGTCCACCAGGTACTGGGTGAATTCGAAGGTTTTCTTTCCTACGGCTGTGGCTCTTGCAAGCATTTCAGGGTCGTCTTTAAAAAGCTCAGGGTAATGGTGACGAACCATATGAACACAGGACCCGGATGGGCAGACGATAATTTCTTCATTTTCGAAGATCTCTACAAATCGTTTTGCGGCAACAGCAGCATCGTTTCGGTAGCCGCTGTTAAAAGCTGGCTGTCCACAGCATGTCTGTTCTGTTGGATAGTCAAAATCAATATTGAGCCTTTGAAAAACGGTGATCATGGCCTCGGCTGTTTCCGGGAATATTGAGTCGACTAAACATTGTATAAAAAGGGAAACTTTTTCTCCTGCCATCGGTTCTCCTTGGTTTCACTGCTTGTATTATTACGAATATTTTTTTTATCTATTTTGTTCTTTCTGTCGTCTTCTGGTTTGCAATATGGAGTGTACACTAAACGAAGGAGGCCTGGGAGTGTTTTGTAGACCAATTGTAACCACGACTCCGTATTGCTCGCCCATAGCGCTAACCTGAATCAATTCACATAATCTTCTAGAAAGGTCAATAAGAATGTCATTTAACACCTAAATCTTGCAACTGGCAAGTTTTAGGTAACAATAAAAAACTGTAAATTTGAATGGATAAGAAGAAGATATGAGAAGGTTATCCGTCTGCTTTTGGTCAGTGCTCTGCTCGGTATATCAACAGTTGCATATATGACTATTAATAAAAAATTCTAATGTAAGATATAGCGAAAAACGCCATCTCCGGGACGATTAAAGGATGAGCTTTTCAGATTAAGCGTTCCCGATAATAATTGATCAACCGTATGTTTAAGGTGATCAGCTGGCAAAATAACATTCATTTCATTCGCCTCATTTTCATCACAGGAAGTCGGGCAAATTGGCCCTATAGAGGCTAAGTTTTTATTATGAACATAAACTGTGCAGCTACACGATGACAAATCCTCCGTTGCCTCTGGGCGCCATGCTGGTACGCCAGATGCCTCCGTCCATCTACCGATAAGCGTTTCAGCCTGTTGGTTATCACAACAAACATTAACCGTATCTGCTATAAAGCGAGCGTCACCTAAAGGTGCGAGTGCAATGCCAAATACACCTTTATTTAAATACTGTTTGGTAGAAGATCTGATATCACTGCCCTCTTTCCAATTAAAACCATAGGCAGCACTGCCACACGAGAGGTCTTTCAATTCCGAATAGATGGTTTGTTCTTTATTACGCGCAGCTTTTACACTCTGGCAAAAAGTCATTGCTTCTGTCGACAAGCAGAAATCATTACGTTTTTTGAAATAAACAAATTCAGCCTCTGTATAGAAAAATTTTATGGCGACAGGGGAATCTTTAAGATTCAGTTCTGCCATAAGATTTTTACTTAGCTCTTTATATCTCAGTTTATCTAAGGACTTTTCGTCAATTGAGCTATCTTCCATCGCATTTTCCTTCTTGTGAATGAGTTTAACAATCCAGGCAGAAACAAACTGACTAGATCCAGTTCCTAAATTTAGGACCCGTTACGAAATAACCTGGTCATTTCCATTCGTTTCGTTACGGAGCCTTATGTCGTTCCGAGAGACACCTCGGCCATGTTATTTTATGACAACGGCTTAGTATGTATAAGTCCTGTAAATATCGTTCCGAGTATATCCAGCGAGTCTACAAGACTGGCTTTTGGCTATGAGATGACAAAAACAGAATTTGCAGCATTTTTCTTCATGACTCTAAGTAAATTGCAATTCAAAGCCCGAAAGACAATAACAACTATTGTGCCTTTCTGATAGCCTATCAACGTAGTTGCCCAGACATCATGCCTATACAAAGAGATTATAACAATACGAGGCGGTGGAGGTTTTTTCAGAGATAGATGGCCCTAAACCGTTGGTGGAAAACATAGGATTAGACGATGATTTTTGGGCGCTAACTTTTCTGATACAGAGGAGTGTCCAAGTCTTGAAGCAACTATTTGTTGAAGTCCAAAATCGAGTTCGATAGCAATGTGTGATACATTGCTATCGGACTCGATGATAGTTTGGTCAAATTTTAACGCTACCAACGATTTCATCCAACCTATTTGTGTTATCAGGAAGTTTCTGACAGCTCACTGTAGCGTACTGTTGATCATGCGAAAGTTGTGGAGTTGACCATTTCGAATGGTTCCCGTGGTTAGTTGTTCTTTAGCAAAAGCATCATCCAAGGCACCCTATCTGGAAGGGTACGCTTGTTTCCACTTTTCAGACTGGAGTTTTGTGCAACTAGCAAGGGCCTTATAAAAGGCGCCAACAGCAAGTTCGGCACAGTGGAAGTGGTCTTCTGGTAGGGTTTCTAGGTAGTTTGCAACATTTTCCGGGGAAAGTTCCCAACCATCCTGGACAGGTCTTCCCTCCATGAGATAGGAAATCGTGTTACCACAGGCAACGGTATTACTACAGCCATTAACTGTGAAGGTAACCATCTGAATCTGACTGCCCCGGATGGAGAGGTAGATATTGATGGTATCGCCACACTCTCCGGTTCTGGTACCAAAACCGTCCGGTTGTTCCAGTTGGCCGTATCGTTCGGTACGGCTCGCCATCATTTTATATTTGTCTGACTGTTCTTGCATTGTCTTCCCGTTGCCACCTTTCACGCGGAGCGCGAAAGGCGGCGGTGAGTTTATGGTTATCGCTCAGTGAGCGGAACAAAGGTCCTTGTTGTTTCACCGGTATAAATTTGTCGAGGTCTGGAGATTCTCTGATTATGATCGTGGAGTTCTTTCCAGTTCGCAATCCAGCCGGGCATTCTACCAATAGCAAACATAACAGTATACATATTAAGCGGGATGCCGATGGCTCGTAGAAGCAAACCTGAGTAGAAGTCTACATTTGGATACAGATTTCTTGAGACGAAGTAGTCGTCTTTGAGGGTAACCTCTTCAAGTTCAAGGGCAACGTCAAGCAGGTTATCTTGAATGTTCAAAGCCTTTAACACCTCATGAACCTGATCTTTAAGGATGATGGAACGTGGGTCAAAGTTTTTGTACACTCTATGGCCAAAGCCCATAAGTTTGAATGGATCGTTCTTGTCTTTTGCTTTATCAAGGTAATACTTAATAGGGCGTCCTGAATTTTTAATGTCTTCAAGCATTGCAATTACAGCAGCATTGGCCCCGCCATGTAAAGGCCCCCAAAGGGCACAGACACCAGCAGCGACTGAGCTGAAAAGGTTAGCCCGAGAGCTACCAACAACACGCACTGTTGAGGTTGAACAGTTTTGCTCGTGATCGGCATGAAGAATCAAAAATAGGTTAAGTGCTCTGTCAACAACCGGGGACACCTCATACTCCTGATAAGGGTCAGAAAACATCATATGCAGGAAGTTCCCGCAGTAGGAGAGGTGAGGGTTCGGGTGATTGATCGGCTTACCCGCCGCCGTTCGGAAAGCAAAGGCGGCAATGGTTCTTACCTTTGATAGGAGCAGTGATGCTGTTCTGTCAAATTGTTCCCCTGTGGTATGTACCTCAAGGACTTCCGGGTGAAAACATGAAACCAGGTTAAGCATGGCGGAAAGAATCGCCATTGGTGGAGCTTCTCTCGGGAAACCTGAAAAATGGTGTTCAAGATTTGTGTGTAGTGGGGCGTGCTCCTTTAATCTGGAGGAGAATCCTCGTAGCTGTTCTGGGGTAGGGAGTTCTCCATAAAGGATCAGATAGCAGGTTTCGGTAAACGAGGACTTTTGAGCAATTTCTTCAATGGGATAGCCTCTATATTTTAAGATACCCTTGGCGCCATCTACGTAGGTGATGGAAGAGTAGCAGGAGCCGGTGTTACCAAAACCGGGATCCATAGTAATAATACCACTTTCGGCTCGTAACTTTTGAATATCTATACAGGTTTCGTTTTCTGATCCGGTTATAACATCAAATTCAAAACTCTTTCCGCCAACGTTCAGCGTTGCTTTTTCGCTCATAAGGACTCCTAGCAGATTTTGTGAGCTATAATGTGGAAATGAAAAATGCACAAATAGCTGATAGTTATTGTTACTTCGGATAATGGCTAGCTAAGTAATAATAGTAATCATTTAGACGAATGCAACGAACAAATTCTTGAAGCTGAGTCGGTTAAAACAATAGATTATAACAACAATACATACTACGAGAGAACAAGCCCGGTTAAGTTTTTGTTATCCGAGCTTTGCCACATTACGATGTGAAAAGGATGTCTTTGTCAACTGAAGCAGCAGAAGGAGATCCTGTGAGAACCATGGTCTGCTGTAGTTCTGTCATAATGGTGTCAATATACTTCTCAACGCCATCCTGGAGGCCACCTATAGCTGCAATAGAAAAGGGTCTACCGATCATTACTGCATCTGCTCCCAGTGCGAGAAGCTTGAGTACATCGCCACCACTTCTAACACCCCCATCGGCTAAGATGGTTATTTTTCCTTTTACGGTATCGGCAATATCTTCAAGTACGTCGGCACTTCCAGGAGCATGATCTAGTACTCTTCCTCCATGGTTTGAGACAACGATGGCATCGGCGCCACTGTTCACAGCCAGTTGCGCATCGTCCGGTGTCATAATGCCTTTGATGATAAATTTAATCCCACTTTTTTTAACAATTTCGGTGAGTTTTTCAAGTGGTTTTGGGGATACTGGTCGGCCCATTTTACGAAGAGTAATGAGGCCCGCTGCATCAATGTCCATGCCCATGATATCCGTTCCGGTGTCCCGGGCCTTTGCCAGTTTGTCGTAAAGCTCATCGTCTTCCCACGGTTTAATAAATGGGATGCCATGGCCACCAGCATTTTTTATTGCATCAAAGCCGGCCTGATGAATGAATTCGGGCACGCCGTCGCCGGTGCAGCCAATAATGGATTTTGCTTTGCAACCATTGATAATTGCCCTGGCATAATCTTCTTCACTCACCTTACCTCCCATGTTAAAGGAGATTCCGCCAATTGGCGCAGCCAAAACTGGAAGAGCAAGGTGTTTACCTAGAATATTGACGCTGGTATCTGGGTCGGTGACATCGTGGATGAGACGCATATTGAACTTATATTTAGCGAGAGCCTCTATATTGTTGCCAAAAGAAGAGCCGCTTCCGAGACCACCCATTCCAGGGACCTGGCCAGCGCAAACTTTGCCATTACAAATGGGGCACACTCGACACTGAGGTTCCATAAGTTTTCTGGCATTATCTCGAATTTCTTTCATTCCGGTCTCCCTTATAAAAAGGTATTAATTGTTATCAGTTATCGTTCTTTTTTCAGACAAAAGTGTAAATTAAAATCAGAGTGTCAGCAAGATGTTTTCCGACAAAACTCGTAATTCTCAATTAGTGTGATGTGCTCTTTGGAGTTCTTGCAAGGAGCGCAATAAGGTCGTCTTTTGTAAATTCGTAGCTTTGACGACAAAACTCACAATGGACTTCAGCACTTCCCTCATCTTCCATTAGTTGCTGTAAGTCTTTTCGGCCAAGTGACATGAGAGCACCTTCCATTTTAGCGTGGGAGCAACTGCACGAATAGCTGAGCGGTTTAGAATGGATTTTTTTATGTGGCACGTTTTTAAAGAGCAGCGAGAGTACATCTCCAGGAGACTTACCTGAGCCAAAGAGCTCTGAAAGTGGAGGGAGCTGAGTTATCTCTTTTTCTATGTGTGTAAGTGCTGTTTCATTGGCAGGTGGAAGCGATTGAATAAGGAAGCCACCCGCAGCGGCAACTGTACCATCTGGCTTAAGGTGGACAGTGAGGCCGATTGTTGATGGGGTTTGTTCCGATTGCGCAAGATAGTAGGCAATATCATCACCAATTTCACTTGTATAAAGAGGTATGGTGCCGGGGTATTGCTGGTTTGCGCTAATTTTTTTTGTAACGGTAAGTAGACCCGCATGGCCCACCCCTCCTGCAACATCAATTTGTCCATTTTTAAGTGGCAAGTCAGCATGGGGGACCTTGACATAACCCCTCGTCCAGCCGTTGTAACCGGCCTCTGTGATAATTTTATTTAAGGGTCCGTTTCCTTCAAATTTAAGGAGGATGCTCTGGTCATCTTTTAAAAGTGCTGCCAAAAGTGCGTTGCCCGTCAGTGCTCTGCCCAGAGCAGCTGCAGCCAGCGGACCAACATCGTGGCGACGACAGGCTTCGGAGACGAGTGATGTGGTATTGCAGGCAACGCCAAAAAAATCGCCTGCTTCGGAGATGACTCTTTCTATGATATCGGTCATGGTAATATATTTTTATGAGAGATTGTGTATGACCTAAATCTTGAGTACGCAAAATAAGAAAATAATTTATCAATGTAAAATAGGATGTTGCCCTCATGATACTTGTTTTAAAAGCTACATTCCAAGAGTATTATTTTCTTATATTTGCTAACTTTCGGGACTTGCAATTCCACCGAATTTGCTTTGTTACCGTAGCCTTGAAGTATAGTTATACGTCTGCAGCTCCGGTGCCTCGCATATCCGGTAGGTAGCGTAGACTCCGAACTTGCCAGTTGCAAGATTTAGGTATGAGTAAATAAAAAAACAGATCTACAATTCTTGATTAACAGGAATCGCATCATTTGAAAAGTGATTGAGTCGTAAAAAGTCACTGAGTGTAGGACACCCAAATGAAGTGTTTTCATATTAATATTTACGCGTTTATCTTAAATGTGTAGGGTGGGGCGTGGTTTTATGTCAATTGAATAACAATAAATAGAGTAAAGGAGGCTGTTATGAGGTTTCTTGTCATCGCTGTTTTGCTGCTTTTTGTTAGTCCGCTTCAAGCCAAAGAAATTGCTGGTGTGATGGTTCAGGAGGTCGTAAAGACCGACACCGGAGCTGAGCTGGTGCTCAACGGTGCTGGGATTCGGTCAAAGTTTTTTTTCGATATTTATATTGCCGAACTGTACATGGAGTTCCCTGCGACGAGTGTGGATGAAATTATCGCAGCCACAGGTAGTAGACGCATGGTGATGTACTTTTTGTATAAGGAAGTCTCAAAAGATAAGCTGGTTGATGGGTGGGTTGAAGGATTTTCAGGCAACAGTGCCTCGGAAGATGTTACGACCTTACAGGCGAGGATAGATAGCTTTAATGCAATGTTTGAGGATGTAAAAAAAGGCGATAGAATCGTTCTCGATTTTGTCCCAGGTACAGGTACCATCGTTACAGTAGCAAACGAAGAGAAGGGTGTTATTGAAGGAAAAGATTTTAATGATGCTCTGTTACTGATCTGGCTTGGGGAAAAACCTGTGAATAAGAAACTAAAAAAACAACTCTTGAGTTATGCGGGGTAAATCTTTTCAGTCTATCGGTTTTAGCCGAAAATGTGCAAAAGGGGTGTCGCCGCATGGTGACACCCCTCTTATTTTGTACCTCTAGGCTGCGAGGTGCTTAAGCGGGATACTGTCCTGTACAACGTTACGTTTTTCAAAGAACTCCTGAACAAAGACCAGATGATTGTGCATCGCATCGTAAGCTTTTTGGGGTTCCCTGTTTTTAATGTGTGCAAAGACCTGTCTGTGATGCTCTAAAACTTCTTCAAAGACAAGATCTACACCGTCCATATGGAAGAGATTCTTTTTTATTCCGACGAAGAGGAAGTCGTAGAAACTCCTGGTCAGGTGAATGAGAACAGGATTCTTTGTGGAAAAGGTAATAGCCATGTGAAATGCGGTATCGGCTGCGGTGGATATCGAGCCGTTATCGGCGAGGTCATCTTCCATCTCTGAAATGCTTTTTTGGATGGCACGAATGTCACTATCTGTAGCTCTGAGAGCTGCAAGTTGTGCGGCATTACACTCAAGGCCCATACGGACTTCAAGGAGATCAAAAAAAGTGGCTTCGTCAGTGCTCATGGCAGCGGAAAGAGGATTGCCTTCCCGCTGTTCTGGTGAACTCACAAAGGTCCCCTGACCCTGAAGTTGTCTGAGTAAACCAAGATTCACCAATTTTTCAATTGCATTTCTCACCGAAGTTCTGCTCACCTGCATGGAGGCAGCAAGCTCACGCTCTGGTGGGATTTGTTCACCTGATTTAAAAGCCCCTTTGTAAATGAGCTCTCTAATTTGCTCAAATACCTGGCTGGAAATACGTCTTGGCTTGATTGGGCGAATGTTCATGTTCTATACCTTTTCCTTGGTTCTCGTGATGTTATGTTTGGTTCTTGATTTTATTCTTATCAATGGCTTCTGCTAGCAATTCGATGGTGTGTACGCAGCGGATAGATTCATCGACTTTGCCAACGGCACCTTTGAGCATGATCATGCATCCGGGGCAATCCATTGCCACGGTTTTTACTCCAGTGCCTTCAATAGTAGTCACCTTGTCAGCTGTTATCTGCTTTGATATCTGTGGTTGGCCAAGGAAGGAATACGTTCCTCCAAAACCACAACAGCGATCAGCATTTTTCATCTCAACAACAGCATGACCTGTACTCTCTAATAGGGCACGAGGCTCTTTAAATACATCTGATCCACGTTTAAGGTGACAGGAGTCATGGTAGGTGACGGATTCTCCAGAATCTGAAGCGACAAGCTTTTTGGAGGCTCCAAGGACATTTTCAAGAAATGCTGAAGCGTCCATGGTCTTTGCTGCAAGTGCCCGGGCTTTTGCTGCCCACTGGGGGTGGTCCGCAAGGCGGCTTACGAAATCCCTTTTGACGCCCATGGTGCATGTGGGACAAATGGAGAGGATGTAGTCAAGGTTCTCACCTGTAAAAGCCTCCACACTTTGTTTTGCAAGGTCAATTCCTGTGGCTGTATCTCCGGAGTAGAGTGCTGGGATACCGCAACAGCTCTGTCCTTTAGGAAAGACAACTTCCACGTTGAGCGAATTGAGTACTTTGATAAGGCTGACACCTACTTCGGGGTAGACGAAATCGCCACCACAGCCAACAAAGAAACCAACGCGGTACTCAGGGTTGAACAGTGTTTGTGGAATACTGTCGAATTGATCTCTAAATGATTTTGGTGCAATGGACGGCAGATCACGCCATTCGGTGAAGTCCTTATCCATAAAATGAAGTGGTAGGTGGCGGATGATCCTTTGCTGGCCCGGAATTCTGTTTTTATGGGTGACCGGTCGTTGTAATTTTGATGCGGCTCGTATCATGGAATGGAAGAGACCACGATTTTTCATAATGCCCTTAAAGGCGACATTCTTAATGACACCCATGCCGTATTCCTTAGTGACCTCACTTTTGAGATGTAAGATAATCTCTTCAAGGTCAATTTTGGAAGGACAGACAGCTACACAGGATCTACAACCAATACAAGCTCTTGTGATGTCTTTTGCTTTATCAAGACCCTCATAAAATGCGGTAAGGATGACACCAATGGCTGAGATGTAAATAGAGCCAAAAACATGACCACCAACAGTCTGGAAAACTGGACAGACATTAGCACAAGCTCCACACTGGATACACTTGAGCGCATCCTGGCAGGTCTTAGATTCATAGAGAGCCTCACGGCCACCGTCGATTAAAATAATGTGCTGTTCTTTTTGTTCTCCGTCACTCGGTACGGTTCCCTTAATCCAGGTCACATAAGAGGTAAGCAGTTGGCCTGTTGCATTACGGGGCAGAAGTCGGGTGACTTTGATGGCGTCTTCCATGTTACGAACAAGTTTATGGATAGAGGCAAATACGACGTGCACTTTAGGGAGAGTAGCACAAAGTCTTGCGTTGCCTTCATTGGTTACAAGGCCAATGCCACCGGTGTTGGCTACAAGGAAGTTTGCACCGGTAAGACCGATGTCGGCGTCAAAGTACTCTTTTCTGAGGCGAGTTCTCGCGTGATCAACAAGAGTCTTGATTTCAGGGGTGATGGTTTTGCCAGCATCTTTACTGAAAAGTTCAGCCACTTCTTCTTTAAACATGTGGATCGCCGGCATAACCATATGGCTTGGGCGCTGTCCTGCGAGCTGTACGATAAATTCTCCAAGATCAGTCTCAGCCGCTCTGATACCTTGGGCTTCCATGGCCTTATTGAAATGGGCTTCCTCGGACACCATGGATTTTGATTTTGCTATAAGTTTCGCATCTTTACTTTTGGCGAGTTTGATCACGTAGTCGTTGGCTTCTTTTGTATCTTTTGCAAGAAATACCTTTGAACCAGCGGCTTCAGCATTTTTAATGAACTCAGCGAGCAGTTCTTTGCGGTTGATACGAACTTCATCTTTCATGTCAGAAAGTTCAGTACGCATTGCCTCAAAATCGAGACCCTTATATGCGTTTTCTCTGGCAGTAAGATATGCGTCCCCAAAAAGATGCAAGGCTTTGCTGAGTTTTGGGTTGGCGATAGCATCTTCTACATTTTTCTTATAATTTGTATTTGTTGTCATTGTGTTCTCCTCTAATTTTCCATGAGATCGTTGGAAATATCACTCACTAGGAGAATGTGTAACTCTCTGGGGCCATGGGCACCAATAGTAAGTACTCTTTCAACATCGGCAGTTCGGCTTGGGCCAGTGATATAGGCTACAAACCGTGGATCGTTGCCTTCGTGCAGCTGGGTCATCGTGGGGATAGCTGCAAGATTATCCTCAAGGATTTTAGCCGGATCTACAATGACAAAATGGACTTCAGGGAGAGTTGTTGCAAGACGAATACTTTCGTCTGTTGATTCTAAAACGACGGTGCCACTGTCAGCCATGCAGAAGTTGCAGAAGGTGACTCCCCCCTCTGGTATTTGCCCAGCTTTGCGGAAATCACCGCTGAAGACATCAACGTCTTCAGTGGTGAGTAGGGATCTGAGGTTGTGTTTTTTGGCAAGTGGAGTCTCGGGTACTAAGGTGGTGCCTTTGCATATATTACTTATATATTTTGCAGCCGCCTGAAGGTCATCTACTAGTGTCACC
Organism: Desulforhopalus sp.; assembly: GCA_047622095.1. Classification (GTDB taxonomy): domain Bacteria; phylum Desulfobacterota; class Desulfobulbia; order Desulfobulbales; family Desulfocapsaceae; genus Desulforhopalus_A. Next base: position 304 of record JBLHNU010000050.1, on the reverse strand, counting down.
TCAGCACCGACTCGTTTTGCCATTTCAATAAATTTTTTTTGATACTTCGCAGCCATCGGGTGTTTCCTTATTTCTATATTAAATAATCAGAAGTGTAAATTTGTATCCAAAGAGCAGTACTTCTCTGTACTGCTCTTTATTATTGTATCAATCAAAGAAAAAATCAGGCAAGAAGCTGCTATCTCCCAAAGAATAGATCAGGCAAAAAGGTAATGATCTGTGGGAAAATAACGAGCATTGCCAGTCCAAACACTTGTATAGCGACGAAAGGCAGTATTCCTTTGTAGACATCGCCCATGGTATA
>JBLHNU010000049.1:0-41807 GCA_047622095.1 Desulforhopalus sp. | reverse complement strand
CTTTTCTCTTCTGTCCTTGCTTAGTATTGGAAAATTCTTCTTGCAGTGGTGTGAGTAAATCACGTAATATAAACATTGGCAAGCGACTCCTTTTGATATGATTTCAATGAGTTAAGTCATGAAAGTACACCATGGTTTCGCTTGCCTTTCACTGTCTATCTATCTGATTTTGTACACTATAATTGAATTATTCACTGTAAGTAGGCATAGAAATTGAATGATTTTTTTTGATAGCTATTCTCACCTAGCATCGGTTTCTGTTTGAGACGATCTGATTTCTAGGAAACTTCAGCTTTACTGTTGCTCTGCTTTCATTTTCTTCAGAGGTATACCGACCATCATCAAAAAAAGAATCAATATACTCTGCCACATCATAGAGGAGTACCGTTGCATCCACTTGGGCATTATCAATTATTTGCGCTTTTCCTTGATCAATGAGTGGAATTTCATCGCCCTGTTCCTCTCCCCAGGCCTCAGGCTTTTTCTCTGGAATTCCCGCTGCAGCTGCACTCAGAGCAAACAACAGAAGAACACTCACTAAGATTGCATCAATTCCCTTTTTCCGCATATCCGCCCCTCCCCAGGATTCAACAGCAGAACGACTTTTATCTCTCTTATGATGGTAGCTCATCTACATAATAATTCAATAGTGTAACGATTCAAAATTCATACCTAACCCTTCAATATACAGATTTCAATTGACACTAGCACCCAATTAACTTTATAGATACTGCAGGAGGTGCAGTATTGATAAAGTCAAAAATGAAATATAAGTTCGGCGAGAAACTGAGAACAGTCAGGGAACGGAAAAAACTCACCCTCAAAGATGTGGCCGGAAAAGCTGGAGTGAGTGAAAGTCTTATTTCTCAAATTGAAAGAAATAAGGTGTCCCCATCAATAGATACGCTTCTGCTCATAGCTGATGTACTTGAGATTGACTACGAGTATTTGTTTAGCGACTACCGACAAAAAAGAAAGGTAGCCATTGTAAGACGCGAAGACAGAGACAGTATCAGCCGAAACAAAATGACTATCCAGCAACTCTCAATCGTGGGTGACGATACAACTGAACACGCCATTGAGGCCTTTCTTCTCCAAATTGAAACAGGTGGAGAAAAAGGAGACCGGGAATATGGCCATTCCGGCTGGGAGTTTGGGGTTATCCTTAAAGGATGTGCCCGACTTATATACGGTAATGAAACGTATGATCTGAGTGAAGGTGACAGTGTCTCGTTTCCATCAGATATCCCACATCTTTTCACAAATAATGGACAAGATCTCCTTGAAGCAATCTGGGTCGTATCCCCTCCTCGAGGAATGTTTTCGACCTGAGCAAAATAACTGAATGTATGAACATTAACTCGTGCTCGACAGAATTCGCAGGTTTTCATTCTGATACTAAATTAAAACATCCCGGAGGAAATAATGGGAAAAACAATTGCAGAAAAAATATTCGATTCCCACAAGGTGGATAATCCATTTGGAGACATCCATGTGATTCGCCTTGATGCGGTTCTATGTCATGAAATCACGACTCCCGTTGCCATTAACGACCTTGTGGCACGGGGCATGGACCGTGTTTTTGACCCAACAAAGATAAAGGCTGTGATCGACCATGTCACCCCTGCAAAAGATTCTAAAACAGCCATGCAGGGCAAAATCCTTCGGGACTGGGCTCTACGTAATAAAATACAGGATTTTTTCGACATTGGACAAAACGGTGTCTGCCACGTACTCTTTCCTGAAAAAGGCTTTATTCGTCCAGGCTACACCGTAATCATGGGTGATTCTCACACCTGTACCCATGGCGCCTTTGGCGCATTTGCGGCAGGCGTTGGTACAACTGACCTTGAAGTTGGTATACTTAAAGGGGTCTGTGCATTTCATTATCCTGAGTCCATTAAAGTTGAAATTACCGGAGACCTCCCACAAGGAGTCTACGCCAAAGACGCTATTCTCGCAGTTATCAGTACACTTGGTGTCAATGGTGCCACCAATAAAGTTATAGAGTTCACAGGAAATGTGGTGGAAGAAATGTCCATGGAAGCCCGCATGACACTCTGTAACATGGCCATTGAAGCCGGAGGCACCTCTGGTATCTGTGCCCCGGACATGACCACTGTTGACTATCTCTGGGAGTTCATCCAAGGCGAGTTTTCATCTAAAGAAGAGGCACTTAAAAGCTATCAACAATACACAGCGGATGCGGATGCAATCTATGCTCAAGTCATTAGCATTGACGCATCTGCTCTTGTACCGGTTTCAACCTTTGGGAACAAACCTGATCAAGTGAAGCCAATTAGTGAAATGAGTGGAGAAAGTATTAATCAGGTATATATCGGTTCTTGCACTAATGGTCGGATCGAAGACCTGCGAGTGGCCGCAGAAGTGTTAAAGGGACAAAAGATTAAAGCTGGTATTCGCGGTATCGTCTCCCCTGCTTCTCCAAAGATCTACAGCCAGGCCCTTGAAGAAGGGATTATTAAGATTTTTATGGATGCTGGTTTTTGTGTGACAAACCCAACATGTGGCGCCTGCCTTGGAATGAGTAATGGTGTCCTGGCTGAAGGTGAAGTGTGTGCCTCAACCACCAACCGAAATTTTAATGGCCGAATGGGTAAAGGCGGCACAGTACATCTCATGAGCCCCGCATCTGCCGCAGCAACAGCTATAAATGGTCACATCAGTAACTCCAATCTTTTTGCAGCAGGAGGCAAGTAATGAAAGATTTTAACGGCAAAGTGTTATTCCTTGATCGCTCCGATATAAACACCGATGAAATTATTCCGGCCAGATACCTGACCGAAATAACGAAAGAAGCACTCAAACCATATCTTTTAGAAGATCTTTCTCTCAAAGGCTTTGACCCAACCAGTGATATAGCAGAAAATTCTGTGGTCCTCACCCGTGCCAATTTTGGTTGCGGATCCTCCAGAGAACATGCTCCATGGGCTTTTGAGGTCAACGATATTAATATTGTTATTGGTGAAAGTTACGCACGTATCTTTAAACAGAACATGTTCAACTGTGGCATGATGGCAGTCGAGCTGCCAAAAGATGCTATTGATCGTCTTTTTGCTAAATTTGTAGGAAAAGAGACGACCCTCACAACGGATCTCGAAAAGAAAACCCTACGCTTTGCAGCCGGAAGTGACGAAGAAATCGTCGATTTTTCTATCTCAGAGTTTGATCAAGCACTCGTAGAAGCCGATGGTTGGGTGGGATACGCCGACGCAAACTATTAGTTTTTCGTTTTAGCTAGATCAACTTGATCAGTACCATGGTGCGACTCGTCAATACCCTTGACCTGTCGCACCAATTCTTCCTTTCCCTCACCCTGTTTCACTTCACTTCTCCGTTTGCTCCAGCCACAAAAAAAACATGCAATTTAAGCACGTAAGGTCTACATTACGTACACATTTTGACCCGCTATTGAATTTTGTTTCTTCCCAAAGGTAATACCTATGTCCAAAAATCTTTACATCAGTGCGCTGGAACCCCAAAGTGGTATATCGCTTGTGGCCCTTGGGGTTATGGAGTTTCTTATTCGCAACCTGGTCAAAGTCGCAATCTTTAGACCAATTGTTAACATGAAGCGTAACAAAAATGGGGAGGATGAAATTATCCATCTTATATCAAGCCACTACAATCTTGATATCCCCTATGAAAAGATGTATGCCTACACGTTTGAAGAGGCCAGAACACTTGTCGCAGACAAACAGAATGACAAGCTCTTGGAAGGTATTCTTGAGAAATACAAAAGCCTCGAAGCAGAATACGATTTTGTACTCTGCATAGGTACAGACTATGAGAGTGATTCTTCAGCCTTTGAGTTTGAACTCAATGTAGAGATAGCAAACAATCTGGGTTCACCTGTTCTCATGATTGCTAATGCCCACGAAAGCTCCATTGAAAGTGTGGTCAGATCCTGCCGTTTTGCCATAGAGTCTTTTGAAGAAAAAGGGTCCACAATACTTTCCATCATAGTCAACAGAACTCCTGTATCCCTGCAGGAAAAAATGTTGCAGGCCCTCAAAGAAAAGTTACACAACAAAACAGAACTCATTTACTCCATTCCCTTTGAAGAAACTCTGGATCGCCCTACAATGTCAGAAATTGTAAAGGCTCTGGATGCGAAAGTCATATACGGTGAAGACCAACTCAGCCGGCCAGTTTCCCGCTTTGTTATTGCGGCAATGAACCTTCGGAACTACCTGCCCCGTCTTGAAAATGACAACCTCATCATCACACCCATTGACAGAATAGACATTATTCTCGGAACACTTGCAGCCTACCGATCATCCAACATGCCCAATATCGGCGGCATCGTGCTCACCGGCTACCTCAAGCCGGACCAGCTCCTGCGGAACCTTCTCCAGGGTATGGAGGACCTCGTACCAATCATAAAGGTAGAAGAGGACACCTTCACCACTGCCATGAAAATAAAGGCCATCCATAACTGTATAACACCGGAGTCATCTCTAAAAATAGCCTCCGGCCTTGGTCTTTTCGAATCCCATGTAAACTCCACAGAGCTCAGGAAAAAGATCGTTGGCTACAGCATGCTTTTTACCACACCGAAAATGTTTGAGTTCAGCCTCATAAAAAGAGCAAGAACACACAAACAAACGATAGTACTCCCGGAAGGAATTGACGAGCGGATACTGCGAGCAGCTGAGATACTTATTCACCGGGATGCTGTCGAGATTATTCTTCTTGGTAATGTCCAGAGTATCCAAAACAAAATCCTGTCACTTGGTTTAGTACTGGGCGATGTTCAGATTCTCGATCCTACAGAGTCAGATCTTTTAGACGACTACGCAGCGACGTATTTTAAGCTGAGAAAACACAAAGGAATTACACCGGATAATGCTCGAGATGTAATGTCTGCGGTGAACTATTTCGGTACTATGATGGTGTACAAAGGGCATGCGGATGGGATGGTTTCTGGTGCCGCTCACTCAACACTCAATACCGTTCGCCCATCACTTGAGTTTGTAAAAACAAAACCCGGTTCGACAATTATGTCATCAGTCTTTTTCATGTGCCTCGAAGATCGGGTCCTTGCCTACGGAGACTGTGCTGTAAATCCAAGGCCCACAGCAGAACAACTCGCTGAAATTGCAATAGAGTCTTCACGAACAGCTGAACTCTTTGGTATAAAGCCCTATGTTGCAATGCTTTCGTACTCTTCCGGAACATCAGGGATAGGAGAAGAGGTCGACAAGGTGAAAAGAGCAACTGAAATTACCCATGAACTGGCACCTGAACTTCTACTTGAAGGACCAATCCAATACGATGCAGCTGTTGACCCTGTCGTGGCCGCCAAAAAAATGCCGGAAAGTGAAGTTGCCGGAAAGGCGACTGTGTTCATTTTCCCTGATCTCAACACGGGAAACAATACCTACAAGGCAGTACAACGTTCAGCAAAAGCTGTTGCCATCGGACCTATCATGCAGGGCTTAAATAAACCCGTCAACGATCTTAGCCGTGGCTGTGAGGTGACTGATATAGTCAACACTGTAGCCATTACTGCTATCCAGGCCCAGGCTCAAAAAGGGGAAACAACCTGATCACTCAAAATAATAATGACCCAGTATCTAACCCGAAGATTTTATAAAACAACCGTGTACTATCTTCGCTAGTTATCCGGCTTAATATTTATTTTTTCCTTTACAGGCCAGCAACTCAGTATATGGTGATCTTCTTTACATTTGCCAGATCCAACGAACATGCATACTACTTAATAAAGTAGAAAGAACCTCAAACAATCCTGCAAGGATATACAATTATTAATTTTATGAGCGGAAGCCCGCTAAATCAACAACATGAAAAAAACATTTAAACTGACACATCCAAAAATCGCACCCGAGAGACTTATTGAATCTATAAAACGTGATGTAAACAAATACGTAAAAAGAGAACGCAACAAAAAATTGCCAGACAATGTCGACTTTTGGGATTTTGATTGCAGCTTCGGTCATACAGAAGATGATACAACCGTCATCCACTTGGCAGAGGTAGGAAAATATATTGATAAGGCAGCAGAGCAGAAACTCGACTCGTTTTATCTGGAAATTCTTGTTAAGCCGGCAGTGAGAAACAAAAGAACTCCGTCTGAAACACCTCAATAAAAACAAAGAACATTCATTTGCGAAAATGATGGGGTTAAACTACACCTGTTGAAGTGTGGTAAATTTGGTGTTATCTCCCCATCAATTTTCCAGGCCATCAAAGATAATTCGCATCTTGGTTGCGAGTTCGGAGATTATAACAGGTTTTAAAATATATGATTTAATGCCTATCTTATACGCTGTTTCTGCATCAAGCACTTCGCTGTATCCTGTACAGATTATAATCGGTAAATCAGGACGAAGTAGAAGCATTTTTTGCGACAACTCAGCTCCTGTTAACTGAGGAATCGTCATATCTGTTACAACCATGTCGATCTCGCCAGAATGCTCTTGAAAATACTCCAGGGCATCGAGACTTTTTGAGAAACAAATCGTTTGATAGCCAAGTTTTTGGAGTGACCGGTCCTGCATTTTGAGCAGTTCTTTTTCATCATCCACCAACATTATTCGTTCGTTACCCTGTATGCCCGAACTGTCATCAATTGTGGCCCTTAAACCTTGGTCAGACTCCTCAGTAACCGGAAGGTAGATTTTAAATGTTGTCCCTTTTCCAGGAGAGGACTCAACCGTTAGGCTTCCATTGTGCTTTGAAATAATACCATGACAAACAGCCATTCCCATGCCCGTGCCTTCACCCTTTGCTTTGGTTGTAAAAAATGGCTCAAATATCCTTGAAAGAATTTCTGGAGACATCCCGTTACCACTATCCTCAATACTCAACTCAAGATATTTTCCTTTTTCCAATGGCTTTCCATCAACGGATAACAAAGAGGTGTTCCAGTCAATTTCTTTTAAAATCACCTTAATTTTTCCATGGGAAGCACCAATCGCCTGCCTTGCGTTGGTCAGAATATTCATCAGAACCTGATGAATTTGCGTTGGATCCAGCAGAGAAGGACTACACTTCATATCAATGTTTGTAGCAATTTCTATCGTCGCCGGCATGGTTGATCGCAGTAATTTGATGACCTCCTTAACAACTTCCTGCAGCTTATATGGAGCTAATTCGTCCTTGCCTTGACGACTAAACAGTAATATCTGTTTGGTAAGCTCAGATGCCCTCCGACCAGCCACGAGGATCTGCTGGAGATCGCTGTGAACAGAAGTGCCCGGTGGGGTATCTTCCAAAGCCATTTGCCCGTATCCAAGAATTGCCATCAGAATATTATTAAAATCGTGGGCTATTCCCCCTGCCAGAGTTCCTATTGCTTCAATTTTTGAAGATTGTAACACCTGATGCTCCAGGGCGCGCTGTTCGCTGAGCATCTTATTTTCAAGGGTTACATCTTGAGCAATTAATAATAATTTTTTATTGCCGAACACATTAATAATCTGACCGCTACAACGACACATCATAGTTGTGCCGTCACAATGAGTGAAGTCAAGTTCGAGATCATCAAAAAAACCGTTACTTGAGAGATGTATTTTTATCAGGTCCCAATTCTCCACACTGTTAAATCCAACAGTAACGGAACTTTTACCAAGGAGCCTGTCTCTTGTGTAACCAGTCACCTCAATAAATCTATCATTTACATCATAAAATTTTCCCGAATCAATTTCTTCGATTGCCATAAGCATAGGTGCGTGATTAAAAACGGCTCGCAGTAATACATCTTTCTGCTCCTGCATACTTATGTCCCGTGCAATACCAATAATGCTCTCAACATTACCATCACTGGATATCCCAGGTGTTAACATCAGGTTAAAGGACTGGCTGTTATGCTTTTTGGGCTGATCTGTTGCGTGTAACTTTACTTCGATGGATTGTTTCGTTTTACAGATTTCCTGAAATGTTTTTCGATTCACCTTTTTATCAATAAAATCTTGCCAATTACTATCGAATTGCTCTTGTGCAGCGGGATTTTCATAGGTAATAAGACCATCAACATCAAACCGTAGAATGGTATCGCTGCTACTCGTTACAATAGTTTTGAAAAGAGATTCTTTTTCCTGCACTTCAGACATAGACCTGCTTAAAGAAACACATGTCTCATTCAAGGAATGAGCTATCTGATCAAGTTCATCTCCCCATTTTTTTTTGCCCTTCCTGTTTAAAATGAAAGGAAAATGAAGATTTGTCCACTCCAATGCACCACAGTGATCTGCAATATTCTGTAGATGGCGGCCTACGAGAGTATAAAAAAGAAATATTGTTCCGGCTCCCCCAAAAAGTGCAAGCAACAACACCACCAAAGAGAGCTGAATAGTTTCATTAACTATTTTTTTATTTACCGAGTCCAACCCAACCCTCACCGACAAGCGGCCAAGAACAATAACTTGATCATTGTATCGATATGTTAGATCATGTTCGTGATGGAAAAACTCTTCAGAGGCAGCTGTGCCTTTCTTAAGTACGGTCCCATCTTCTCTTGAGAGGACAATTTCCTCAACACCAGGAAGGTTAAGAAATCCATCAAGAACTGATTGAACCACCTCTTCATTGGTAAGCCACAGTCCTTGAACAAGAATTGCTTCTGAACTAGCATGCAAACGCTCAATCATACGTTTATAGTCATCATGTGCATGTTTGGTATTAACAGAGGCGAGTACAAGCGCAACTACAATCCCTGAGACAAGACTGATAAGCGCAATGATTGCCGCAAACCGACTACCGATGGAACCCCTCACCCCAAAAGCTGTATTTGTGCGCTCTTTCATTAGTTTTTTGATCCATTCAGATATGGAGCTTTAGCTTCCTCTACAATCCGGTCATAACTTCCATCACGTTTCATTTCTCTTAAAGATTCAGCTACTTTTACAGTCAAACCTTTGTGCTTTTCGTTCAGATACATATACATTTTTCTTGTGGCCAGCGGAGGAGACAGAACCTTAACATCTGTCAGACTCATTTTTTTTAGTTGTCCACAGCCAACGAGCTCACCATAAAGGGCGACATCTATGTGTCCTTTATCTAACTGCTTAAAAAGCTGTTCTGCACTATTGGCATAAACAACATCGGGATGGTCTTTTAGGTTTTCCTCAAGAATTTTCCAGCCCTTAATAAATCCCACTCGCATCGACTTCAAGGTCGACCAGTCCGTTGTTGCAAAATCTTGTTTTTTGCTAAATGCAACAAAATTAAAATCCATATTACTTTCAGGAACTCTAACCAAATTTGGATACAAGCGCTCAATACCTTCAATCCGATTCAGTTCACCATCATGAATCCCCGTATTCGCGAGCATAATTGATCGTTCTGCTGGTAAAAAAGGTATATCGACTGTTATACCAATTCGCAGGAAGGCTTCTTTGACAATACGATCCAACATGCCACTCTGATCAGGCTCAGACAGTAGTGTTTTATAGGATGTACCGATTGTGAGGGTGCGCTCTTCTGAGTGGGCAGGAATACTAATTAAAACAAGGAAAAACGATAAAAAGACAAGAGCAACAGACCATATATTATTTTTCACTCCACTCCTATGTAACCTCCACAAAGTTAACTGCAACTTCCAAGAACATTCCGAGATCATAACGAAACAAGAGCATAGCTTTTGAGATAAGCTCTCATCATTCCAGATGATTTTATTATACATAAGATGCATCATATATCAAAATATCAGTAATCTTTTTAATCAAAAACGGTGACCTGTTACCATCTCTTTTCAAGCAGCACTCTCTCCACCCATCAAGAACCCAGAACTTCTCTTACAGCATCCATTAATTCATCACCTAAGACAGGTTTCAACACATATTTTTCAATTCCCATCGCGTAAGCTTTATCCTCTGTAAAACTCTCACTATGGCCAGTACAGACTATTATTGGAAAGGATGGCTGACGCTGAAAAACCGCATGAGCCAGGCTTGTTTCAAGCATCCAGAGATCATCTAAGGAACTCATGTTTGCCGGGTTGTAATAGGATGCATCGGGTCCTGTTGTATAAGCGACGGTTGCCCCTGCAATTCCAACTGCTCGAGTAGATTGATTTGGTATCTGATAGCCTGCACTAAAAGCTATCTGCGTCATGTAAAAGAACACAATGAAAGTCAAAAGAAAGCAACTCATTCTCTTCCATTTCAGTAGATCGAAATCGGGACAAAATAAACCCATAATCCCCCCAAGGTTAAGATTTTTTTGATCCTCAACAAACTGTTATATTTTATTATGCGTCAACAAAATTTAATAAACAAGTTGATACATCAACAAATTGATAGAAATTATCAAAAACAGATATTTAACTGAAGGAGTTACATGATGACAACGACCAGTATCTCTTTTGAGAAGAAGGTATGGATTCTTGGCGAAAAGAAGGACGCAGAATTGGTTCTATGCCCCTTTTCTAAGGGAATAAACGATGAGCAACCACTATAGACAGAACTTTGTGAATGTTACACCATTACTGATTCCATAAGTGCTAAATCAATAAAATCTGCCATATCTATTATCAGAGGTGAATGACCACTCCCCCCTGCTTCATCGACTCATAAACTGCACAGATGAAATCCACTGATTTCTTACCTTCCTCGCCAGACACACAAGGTTCTCTTTCCTCAAGTATACTGCAGACAAAATCTTCTACGATTCGTAAATGTCCTATTGCTGTAAGAGTTGTTGGGGTAGCGGCGCCTCCAATTCCGTCATCATGCACTGAAAACTGTTTTATGATTTCTTCATCTCCAGGCAGGACACCTACAAAGTCCCAACGAATAATACGATCACCTTCAATACAGATACTTCCTTTTTCTCCAGAAATTTCTATTCTGCGAGGAAGGCCAGGAGAGCAAGATGTGGACGCCTCAATTGTTCCAACGGCACCACTTGCAAACCGTACCGTGGCTGAGAGATTATCTTCTACTTCAATTCTTTCATGGGTTACAGGCCCCTGAAAAGCTGCCACCGCAACCGGTTGCCCCACAAGGTGAATGAGAAGATCTATGGTATGAATTCCCTGATTCATGAGACATCCACCTCCATCCAACTCCCAGATTCCTCTCCACGCAGCAGAATCGTAGTACGCCTGACTACGAGACCATCGCATCTGGCAACTTGCCATCAAAATATTCCCTAGTCGTCCTGCATCAATTGCCTTTTTTGCGAAAATAGTACACGGATCAAAACGTGCCTGATAAATTACGCCAAGCCTGACATTTGCAGCCCTACATGCATCAATGAGAGCTGCAGCCCTTTTTCCTGTAATCTCTATAGGTTTTTCGCAAAGGACATGGATTCCTTTTTTAGCAGCTGCAAGAGCAATCTCAAAATGGGCTCCGGATGGAGTCGCAATGGTTATGGCATCAATATCTTCTGGGACGAGAAACTGCTCAATATCGATATGAGGAGTAATGCTATATTGCCCAGCAAAAGTTGCCGTTTTTATCTCATCCCTACCAAAAGCAGAGACCAGTTCAGCATTTTTCGCATGTAAAATTGCATCACAGTGTGAACGCGCTATACTACCAGGACCTGCAACACCAAAGCGTATCTTTTCTCGGCCCATCTCAGCCTCCCGTTATGAAAGCATGTAAATGAAGTTAGAGGAACAATAACATAATATGTTGTATCATAAAGATTTTCGCGGTCAATATCAATGACAGAAAAATACGGAGAACTGAGCCAATCAAAACGATCAAAGGATGTAGCATACACCCGCTTGGAGCTGTAAAAGAGAAACCTTTTGAAAAATAAAGGTGGCATTCATTTTACTAATGACACCTTTATTCCAAAACATATACAAACTTGACGATACTACTATTCTTTGATATCGATATGGTTGGCCTGATAAACAACCTTGGTTGTTGCAGCATCAAAGATATGCAGCTGTTCAAGGTTAAAGGCAATCTCAACTTCAGCCCCGACCTTTATAATTCTACGTCCCTCGCAGCGGGCGACAAATGTTTCGCCGCTTATGTCTACGTGTATATGGTTTTCGTTGCCTAAAGGCTCAACAACTTTAACGACACCGGAGAAAATCCATTCAGAAGGTGCGTCACTTTTTTCATCTGCAAAAGTGATTTCCTCCGTACGAATTCCCATAACAACATCTTGTTGGTCAGAAATTTCAGCATCTCCATTACGCGGAACGGGAAGACGTAATCCACCTGGAAATAATATCCAGTTACGCTCACCTTCTTTCTCAACCTTACACTCAAGAAGATTCATGGGAGGTGTACCAATAAAACCAGCAACAAAAATATTAACCGGGTTTAAAAAGAGTTCAAGCGGCGTTCCCACCTGTTCGATATAACCATCTTTTAACACGACGATCCTGTCTGCCAGTGTCATTGCTTCAACCTGGTCGTGCGTTACGTAGACCATGGTTGACTTAACTCGTTGATGAAGCATCTTAATCTCTGCTCGCATCTGGATACGCAGTTTTGCATCAAGATTTGAGAGAGGCTCATCAAAGAGAAAGACAGATGGTTTTCTTACCATCGCCCGTCCCATTGCGACACGTTGTCTCTGGCCACCGGACAGTTCATGGGGTTTTCGTTGCAAAAGTTCCCCCAAGCCTAAGACCTCACCAACACTTTCAACACGTTCCTGAATCTCATCTTTTGGTGTTTTTCTCTGTCTCAAACCAAAAGCCATATTCTCATATACATTCATATGGGGGTAGAGCGCATAGTTTTGAAAAACCATCGCAAGGCCACGATCCTTGGGTGCTACCTCGTTTATCACCTTGCCATCCATTTCGATAGTGCCATCTGAGATTTCCTCAAGACCTGCAATCATGCGAAGCAATGTAGATTTACCACAACCGGAGGGTCCAACGAGTACCAAAAATTCCTTGTCCGCAACATCAAGATCAATCCCGTGGACGACTTCAACCTTGCCATATTTTTTAATTACATTTCTAAACCGTAGTTCTGTCATTTTTGAAGCCACCATTAAGCTGAGATCAATTAAATACGCACATATTTTTTTATCACACTCAAAAAACATTAATTAAGAAAAGAGTACAACACTTTTTTAAACAATATTTTAACTTGACTCTCATTCCATTACTTACTACTTGGTGCTTAGATTGCAGTGGTTTTTTAATGTACTTGGACACCCTTTTTCAAGGGTTACTTTGTTAAAATTACTTAGGAGGGAACACAATGAAATTGAACCGATTGGCTGTGGTTGCTATTGTAGGAATCTGCCTCAGCTTTCCCGCAGCAGTATTTGCAGAGCCTGTTACCATTAACTGGTGGCATGCTATGAGAAGTGCTAGAGGAAAAGTTGTTGATACGATGATTCAAAAGTTCAACGAATCTCAATCAGACTACGTTGTTGTCGGCACCAACAAAGGTAACTATGACGAAGTTATGAATGCTGGTGTTGCTGCATTCAGAGCAAAGAAACAGCCTCACATTCTCCAGGTATTTGAAGTTGGAACCCAAACCATGATGCAGTCCGGTGCGATTTATCCTGTCCATAAGCTTATGGCGGATACTGGAAACGCTGTAGATTGGTCAAATTACCTTCAGGCAGTTATCTCCTATTATATGGACGCCGACGGCAATTTAATGTCTATGCCGTTTAACTCATCCACCCCAATTATGTATTACAACCTCTCCATGTTTGAAAAAGCGGGCATTGCTCCTTTATCAAAGACAGAAGCCATTACCTGGGACGAGCTTGGTGAAATCACCAAGAAGCTGGTAGATGGTGGTATTGCTCCAAACGGTATGGTTACCGCATGGCAATCATGGACACAAGTTGAGAACTACAGTGCAATTCACAACGTTCCTTTTGCAAGTAAAGCAAACGGGTACCAAGGACTTGACACTGAACTCATGATCAACAACCCAATGGTTGTAAAACACATTGAACGACTCAAAGAATGGGCTGGCGACAAGCGTTTTATGTATGGTGGCCAGAAGTACCAAGGACCAAAATCTGAATTTATCGCTCAAAACGCTGCTGTTTATATTGACTCTGTAAGTGGTATTGCAAAACTTAAGAAAGCTGTAAGCGACTTTAAATGGGATGCTGCTCCTCTTCCTGTTGAAGCATCAATGAAGAGCCCTCAAAACAGCATCATCGGTGGTGCTTCTCTTTGGGTTCTTAACGGACACAGTAAAGAAGAATATGCTGGTACTGCAGCATTTTTAAAGTTTCTTTCAAGTAACGAAATGCAAAGTTACTGGCATAAAGAGACCGGCTACTTCCCTATCACTCTTAACGCCTACAATGCGTTAAAAGACGAAGGTTATTACAAAGAAAACCCTCTTCAGACTGTTGGTATCGAGCAGCTTAACCGCGCTATCCCAACTGAGATTTCACGCGGCTTACGTCTTGGTTATTTCGTGCAGATCAGAAACATCATCAACGAAGAGCTTGAGCTTGTATGGAACGGTAAGAAAACACCAAAGGAAGCATTGGATAACGCTGTAAAGAGAAGTAACATCCAGCTCCGTACCTTCGAAAAGACCTATAACTAATTCTAGGTAATACAAGAGCCCCTTGACTCTAAGGGGCTTTTAGTGAGCTTTGTGATATGCTAAAACGATCTACCTTTAAATCCTCATATCTGCCGTATCTACTGATACTACCTCAGATTATCATCACGCTGACCTTTTTTTACTGGCCGGCAATACAAGGACTTATACAATCCTTCCTACTCAGCGATCCCTTTGGCCAAAGCAGTAAGTTTGTCTGGTTTTATAACTACATCGAGATTTTTACAGACCCGCTGTATCTCAAGTCGATCCTGATAACATTTACTTTCAGTATTGCTGTTGCCTCTGTCTCCATTGGTTTGGGGCTTTTTATTGCAACCATGGCAAACAGAGCACTCAGAGCAAAGGCCCTTGTCAGGACCCTCTTAATCTGGCCCTATGCCGTTGCTCCTGCAGTCTCTGGAATCCTGTGGCTCTTCCTCCTTCATCCTTCATACGGTATTGTTGCCCTTGGCATTAATTCGTGGCTGGGACTGGATTGGAACCCTGTACTCAAGGGAAGCGATGCAATGATCATGATAACTGTAGCTGCTGCCTGGAAACAGATCAGTTATAATTTTGTGTTTTTCATGGCAGGCCTTCAAGCGATACCTAAATCGCTCATTGAAGCAGCTGCTATTGATGGTGCAAGCCCTCTGAAAAGATTCTGGGCAATCACCTTTCCGCTTCTATCACCGACCTTCTTCTTTTTGTCGGTTATGAATATCATTTATTCATTCTTTGAGACGTTTGGTGTAATCCATACTGTGACACAGGGTGGACCTGGTGGGTCAACAAATATCCTCGTATACAAAGTGTATCAAGATGGATTTGTTGGTTTAAACCTTGGTTCCTCTTCAGCACAATCCGTTGTACTCATGTCGCTGATTGTCATTATTACGGTTCTACAGTTTAGATACGTTGAGAAAAAAGTTCAATACACTGGTTAGGCAATATGGTTGAAAAGACCCCCTTATTAGATTCTTTTACATACATCTTTTTGATGGTAGGTATCCTTATTGTAGGATTTCCTATGATTTACAGCCTGATTGCGGCAACACTTCCATTGGAAGAGGTTTCAAAGGTTCCCATGCCGCTCATACCTGGTGATCAGTTTCTTACCAATATGACTGAGGCCTGGACCAGAGGTAATCTTGGCAATCAGATATTCAACTCCTTTGTGATGGCAACAGGCATTACCGTCGGGAAAATCTCAATATCCATTATTGGAGCTTTCTCCATGGTATATTTTGATTACCGTCTCAGAGTCGTGGCGTTTGCCTCTGTTTTTTGTACCCTGATGCTGCCGGTCGAAGTCAGAATCATGCCAACCTATGAAGTTGCGGCCAATGTTTTAGGTCCAATACAGGCATTATGGGATGTACTCCATCTCAACGGTGTTGTCTCCTGGTTCACCGGTAATGATTTTGAGTTACGCCTTAACTGGTCTCTGCTCGACAGCTACACTGGCCTTATCATGCCACTTATTGCATCGGCCACCTGTACCTTTTTGTTCAGACAGTTTTTTCTTACAGTACCTGAAGAACTCTGCGAAGCTGCAAAGATGGATGGCGCAACTCCAATGACATTTTTCAGAAAGATTTTACTACCACTATCAACCACCAACATCGCAGCACTTGTCGTGATTGAATTTGTCTATGGATACAACCAGTATCTATGGCCACTACTCATTACCACCGACCCGAACATGACTACAGCTGTAATTGGTCTACAGGATTTAATTCCTCAGGCAGATGATCTCCCTGAATGGAACGTTGCTCTAAGCGGTGCTCTTCTTGTTATGATGCCACCTGTTTTAGTTGTTCTATCCATGCAACGCTGGTTCGTTAAAGGACTCATAGAAAAAGAGAAGTAAACAAAAAGGTGATTTCCTTCATTACAGGGAAATCACCTTTTTTACCTTAGACGCCTTATCTACAAAAGCTCTCGTATCACTCTACTTATTACATCTTTTGAAACTGGCTTTCTCAGGGATCTATCAATTCCTATGATGATCGCATCTTCCTCTGAAATCATTTCGCTATGACCTATCATCATAATCACAGGTAGTTCCGGCCTCTTTTTTTTGAGTTGCTTAACCAAATCCCCACCTGTTACTCCAGGCATGGTCTGATCTGTAATGAGAATATCAATTTCAATCTCTCCCTCTATCAATATTTCCAGCGCTTTGCTCGAATGTGTTTCGGTTGTTACCTGATATCCTAATCGCTCAAGCTGTCTGCTCAATACTTGAATACTATGGCGCACGCTGGAAAATTGAATCTGGGTTCAAAGAAATCAAACAGGAAATTGGTAGTTCTAAATCTCAGACAAGAAATGCGGATTCTTCCACCGATGAGGCAAGGAACTTTAAAAGAGTGAACATATAATCGGTGTGTACTCGAATCGATAAAACGATCTACATCTCTTCAAGCACCTTATGTAAACTCTCTCCTATTCTTTCAACCGAGTACGGTTTCACGATAAAATCCGCCACGCCAATGGCACGCGCTTCTTCAATTGATTCTTGTTGCGAAAAGCCACTTGCAATAACAGCTTTCTGGCCGGGCTTAAATTTCAAAATTCTTCTAAATGTCTCTAAACCATTTATTCCCGGCTCCATAACCATATCAAGTATTAGCAGATCCACAGAATTGTTACGCAAAAAATCCATAGCCCCTTCACCACTTGAAAGTGTTATCACCTTATAACCTAGATGTCTGAGTATATCTGCCGCAATGAGACGCTGTTCTCCGGAATCATCCACAACAAGAACCGTCTCTCCATTGCCCTTCTTATGTAGCTGTTCCAACTGCTTTTCTCGAGTCTCAAGGGGTTCTTCAATAAGTGGAAAAAGCAACTGGAAAGTCGTCCCGGCTCCAACACTACTATCCACACTTATAACCCCGTTGTGATCTTCAACGGTCCCCCAGACAACTGACATACCAAGCCCTGTCCCACTTTTACCCATTACTTTATGGGAGAAAAATGGTTCAAAAATCCTCTCCTGATATTCACTGGCAATACCAATCCCTGTATCTCTTACTTTTAATTCGACATAATTTCCGACTCTCCACTTATCAAAATTCACAGGCTGGGAATCGAGATGGATCCTATCCAGTTGAATATAGATATCTCCCTTACCCTCAATAGCTTCCATACCATTAGAAATAAGGTTCATAATTGTTTTGGACAAATGGACAGAAGAACCTTTAACAAAATACCTTGTTTCCTGGACTGTGAAGTTAACTGTTACATCGGGGTGATCTTTTTGTAGTTCTTTAAACTCCAGACTCCCCAGATACTGCACAATGAGGTCTTGAAAATCGAATTTGTCCTCAACCTTAACACCCCTTCTTGCCAGTGTGAGCAGATCCTGAACAATTGCTGCGGCTCTCCTCCCTGAATCACGAATTGTTTCAAGTGGTTGGACAAAACTCGAATTTGGAGGGATTTGCAAAAGCAAAAGGTCAGGGTATGTCACTACGCCAGAAAGAATATTATTCAGATCATGAGCGACCCCACCAGCGAGAGTACCTATGGCCTCCATTTTTTGAGCATGGACCAAGCGCTTTTGGACCTCTTTTCTCTCTTCGATCTCATTTTTCAGCTGTTCATTGGTAATTTCTAGCTCTGTTGTCCTTTCACGTACAAGATTTTGAAGATCATTTCTGTAGTCAGCCAATTCATCATCACGCTTTCTTATGCCAACAAGCATATTGTTAAAGCCGTCAACAAGTATACCAATTTCATCATCGTATCGCTTTGAGACGCTCGCCTCATAGTTTTGCGTTTCTGACACTTTACTCATAGTCTCGGCAAGCTGCGAAACAGGGCCTAAAACAGCTTGATTAAGCCTCATACACACAAAGCTTGCCAGTGCGAGAAGCAGCAGACTAAAACTCGTCATAAACACAGTAAAATACTGTAACTGCTTGTTGAGTGAACTCAAGTCAACCCGCAGTACAATATGTCCAATAATCTTGTTACCAAGTTGAATATCATGGACATTTGTAAACCACGGAGCATTAAAAGTGATATCTGCCTTTAACTTTGTCTTTGCATATATTTTTGAAAACCAAAGATTTGAATCTGTACTCCAATGACCAGAATGGACATAATGGGAAAAAATTGTACCGTTATTGCTGTACAAGGCGGCTTCTAATATATCTTTTTCAGCCTTTAAAGCAGACAATATTTCTTTGGCTGTAACTTCATCGCGAAAAGAGAGGGCTGCCGTAGAATTTTCACCAATGATTGCTGCCAAGACCTTACTGCTGTTGAGAGCTTTTGCTCGATAACTCACTGTCTTTTCAACAGTTACAGCTACAACCATCACAGCAATCAACACACCTGAAGTTATGAGTACAATAAAAGAGAGTTTCTTTTTAACAGGCCAGTCGTTAAAGTTTTTTATTCCCGCCATTTTTTCACTCCACTATCCTGGCAAGGCGAAGAAGCTTAGCACTCATACTGAGTCCTGCCTGCTGTACTCTCGTATAGTTAACTTCTATCTTTATGTTATTATTTTCCCTAAGAAGAGCAACCATCCCACCTCTAGAGGCGAAGTCTTTTAGATCTGAAACGGTTAAAATAGGCAACCCTTTGATCTTTTTATGAATGCGTTCCCAGTCACTTCCAACTTCTTTTGCAATAAAAACAATCCTGCACTCAGTTGTAATTTTAGTAAGGTCCCGAACTGAAGTAACCTTTAACTGATGACCATCTTTGGTTTCAGACTCAACTGTCTGCGCAAGTACCTTTTGAAAGGAAGCGTTACCGTAAACACCTATATTAAATGTAGACGGTCTTTGATCGTCGGGGAAGGGCCAGGTAACAAAATGGGTAAGATTAAAGAGAAATACAGACTTAATTTGATCTTCGTAAACATCCTGAGCTTCAGCGTTGCCTGTAAAACAGGTTACAAGACACACTAAAACCACAAGGATAGTGAGCAAACGACTCCTATGGTAAAATGTGTTGCATGGAAAAACTATATGCATGAACCTACCTTACAATCTAAAAAGATTAAAACCAGAATATTGCTTTCAGCCAGTACGTTCGGGGCACTTGTGAAGCGATGATGTTCGACTGACTATTAAAAAACTCCTGATGACTTGGGCCAAAAAGATTTTCTCCACCAACGGTAAGGCGTAAATTATCTGAAGCTTGCCAACTCAGTTGCATATCAATCCGAATATAAGAGTCAATTGTTCCGCCACCCAGATCGCTCACATAGTAAAATTCTGAGTTTAAAGAAAGATCTGATTGCAAGTCCCAATAATTCCTAAGCTGAAACTGGTGTGTAGGTGCGTAATCCTCGCTACCAAGTGTTTGACCTGCACGGACTGAACCTGTCTTGTAATCAAGGTCCAGATCAATAAATGAATAGGAACCTATAAACTTCAAACTATCTATAGGCTGCCAGGTACTCTGAATCTCAAGACCATACGACTCACCTTCCGCTTCATTATCAAATACTGCCGGTATTACAAGAACTGGGGTTTCACCAAACTCATAAAATGGATTTCGTTTAGACTCTAATGTCCGAATTTGATCATAGTCGTTATAATATGTTGCCAAATCAAACGACAAGGATTGCTTTACCTGCCATCTATAACCTACTTCGTACGCGACAAGTATTTCTGAATCAAAATCATCACTGCCTTCGATACGTTGAACGGCTACATTACCCTGTGCATCGACACCTGCTCCTAAATTTATAGCAACATCACTCTCCGCTCTTGATGGAGTTCGAACTGCTCGTGAAACCGCTGCCCATATGAGCTGTTTTGGATCGGGTTGCAGACGAAATCTAATACTTGGTTGCACTTCAAAACCTGTATAGTCATTGTGCTCAAATTTTGTACCAACGGTAACCCAGGCGAAATCATCCACAAGATTTATATCGTCTTGTATAAAGGTACTCCAGAGCTCATCAGCTTCACTCGCTGGAATAAAATTAGTGGTTACCGATCCATCTAGATCATCTTGCGTCCACCGATAGCCAGCACCCCACACAATCTCGTGATTATCCCAGAGATTAAGTTGGTTCTTAAAATCGATATCAACCGTATCCCGAACTTCTGTTGCTACAATATTGTATCTATCAGTTCGATCGTAATACATCTGCAGAGTAGTATTTGAACGAGCAGAGAATTTATGGTCCCAAGATGCCAAAACATGTCCGCCACTATATTTTTCTGTATCTTTTATTGTGCGTATAAATGAAGGCGAGAGGTATCCGGTGAGCATTATCTCAGCGTCAGCCTCCCCATCAAAAACTTCACCCTGCAATGAAAAAGTGTCTCTGGATGACAGATCATTATCTAAACGAAACCCAGTTCTTAAAGAACTAGAACTATCATGAGCGTCTTCATCTGTTGATGTCTCAAAATTGTTTCTGTCATATCCCTTTGCATACAACCGGTACGTTGTTTGTCCTGCTAACGTTCCACCATAACGAGCCGAGATATCAGGTTGACCATAACTCCCCACACTGGTAGAAACCATTGCCCCCTGTGTATCAGAGCTATTTTTGGTGATAATATTAATGACACCATTTACGGCATTAGCACCCCAAACAGTAGCTCCAGGCCCCCGAATTACTTCTATACGTTCAATATCCTGCATGACCGTATCCAGTGAATTCCAGTAAACGCCTGAGTACAAGGGGGTATACATGGAACGACCATCCACTAGAACCAGTAGCTTTGTTTCAAAATATTCATTAAAGCCCCGAGCACCAATTGCATAGCGTGAACCGTCTATACTGGAGACAGCAAGCCCAGGAACCAACCGTAGAGCCTCAGGAATGCTACGTGCTCCGGTTCGTTCAATATCTTCATTTGTAATAACTGTGACGGCGGCAGCGGCCGTGAAGAGTGACTCGGACTTCTTAGACACCGAAGTTATTTCCGCCTGAAGAAGATCTTCAATGGACAGACTCTTGAGATACTGCAGGGTCTCTTGCTCATCACCCACAGCAAAAACAACTCCCGGAAGACCTATTTGGCTTGCCAACATAGCTGATAATACAATCCTGACCGCCCCTAAGCGCTTACCCTGTTTTGGCACCATTTAATCATCCAGTAAAAATATTTTCTTAAAAGAACAAAACTCTTTCAAGAGAGACCCGCAGTAAAATGTCACAATTGATATAGAAAAAAAACAACTATTACGACAACTTGTTAGTTAAGCCTCTAATTGAGGCTTAACTTGTCAAATTTCGGCCGATAACAATTCATTTCACACCATAATTGATCGTAGCCACGTGGTCATTCACTTAAACAGGTTCTTCAGATCAGGCATTACCATGTACCTGCCTAGCACTATCAAATACAGCATCGACCTGTCAGCTGACTACACAGCGGTAGGTTGAAAGAGACCATAGGATACTTTTTAAAAATCATCAACAATTCTACGTCCAAATGTTGTTCTATTTTCTTGCTGTTTACGTGTAAATACGATTAAATATTAGTTGATACTTCATTTTATGAATCGCTGCATCTTTTAAACTTTCACCCTGACCGGACGCTTTAAATGACCGAAAAAACAACACTATCCCACGGCCGGATCATAAACAATCTCATTGAGACAAAAATATTATCTCTGGACCAAGTTAAATATGCAATTCGCATTCAAAATAAGCTCTCTGGTTCAAAACCTCTTTTAACCATCTTAAAAGAGCAAAGACTTGTCTCGGACGACAACGTCAATGAGGTAATTCGAAAAACAGGACTCTCAATCAGGATTGGCCAACTCCTCCTTGAGCTTGGGCATATTTCCGAAGATAACCTTGAAGAAGCATTTAAAATCCAAAAAGACACAGAAAAAGGACTTAAACTCGGTGAAATCCTCGTTAAATATAATTTCATCAACGGTAAGCTCTTCAATAAAATTTTATCCATCCAGCTCGGTTACCCGATCCAAGACTCTAATCTCGGATCGGTGGACACTAATTTACTCCGTAAAATCCCGTTAAAAATCATTGAAAAACACCAATTCTTGCCTGTGAAGTCCAGTTCGGCAAAGCCTGTAGTTGTCTTTGTCGACCCTCTTGATGAAACGGTTCAGGACATAGCAAAACAATTCCTCGGCTCTGCGATACAACCTGCAATTACCGACACCAATATATTAAAAGAAACAGTTCGACTTATTATCAATAAAGCTTCTGGAAAAAATATAGACGTCGATGAAAAAACTATAATAGGTATTGTTAACAGTATCATCCTCCAGGGGATTAGAGCGGAAGTAAGTGACATCCATATAGAGCCAATGCTTGACCGTTTACAGGTCCGCTTTAGAGACGATGGTGTACTACGTCATTTTAAAGATTTCTCCCACGACTTAATTCCAGCCATTATTAGCCGCTTTAAAATTCTGTGTGATGCTGATATTGCAGAAAAACGAAGACATCAGGGTGGACGAGTTCTTTTTGACTATGATGAGGGGCAAGTAGACTTGCGGGTATCTTTTTATGTCACCATTCATGGAGAAAAGATCGTCCTCAGAATACTAAAACAGAAGGCACATTTACTCGACATAAACTCCATTGGCATTCTCCCAAAGATGCTCGAAAAGTTTTTAATTGAAGCCGTCTATCAGCCAAGCGGCGTGTTACTCGTTACCGGGCCCACCGGTTCGGGGAAGACCTCCACCGTATACAGCTGCATAAATCATATAAATAGCCCTCAGATTAGCATCATAACAGCCGAAGAACCAGTAGAGTATGTAATGGAGGGTGTCGCCCAATGTTCTATAGAACCAGAGATCAATCGAACATTTAAAGAGACACTGCGCCACATAGTTCGCCAAGATCCTGATGTCATTATGATCGGTGAAATCCGTGATTCAGACTCTGCTGAGATGGCAATGCAATCGGCGTTGACTGGTCACAAGGTTCTCAGCACCTTTCACACTGAAGATTCCATAGGTGGACTAATACGACTACTTAACATGCGTATTGCCCCCTTTCTCATCTCTTCCACAATTGTCAGCGTCCTCGCCCAGCGACTCCTGAGAAATATTTGCCCAAACTGTGCAGTAGAAGACACCCCAACCACACTACAAATGCGCCGCCTCGAGGTTGATCTGCAGGATCTTTCGGGGGCAACTTTTAAAAAAGGTAAAGGATGCTCAAAATGTAGGCAAACAGGATATCGAGGACGTATTGGAGTCTTTGAACTTTTGGTATTAAATGAGTTTGTAAGAAATGCGATACTTGAGCAAAAAACAAGTCATGAGATTAGAAAACTCGCAATAGAACACTCCGGGTTAGTCACACTTCTTGAAGATGGTTTGATAAAAGCAGCAGCCGGATTCACCTCTATCGAAGAGGTACTTCGCTGTCTACCAAAATTCAGAAAACCACGCCCGCTCTCAGAACTTAAAAGATTATCTGGAATTTAACTATGACAGCTCAACGATCCTTTATTGATATAATAAAAGCACATATAGACTCAGGGAAAATGGTGCTGCCAGTATTTAACAGTGCAGCACTACGAGTCCAACAAGAACTATCCAAAAAAGAACCGGAGCTCCGGATTATAGAGAAAATGATCCTCTGTGACCAATCCCTTTCCAGCCAAATACTTAAAATCGCCAACTGCACTTTCTATCAGGGCCTCACAGAGATTCTTACTATTAGAGCTGCTATAGTCCGCCTTGGAACCCAAGAGATCAGCAGAATAACTTTGCTCGCATCGGCAAAAAGCCAATTCAGAAGCTCATCCCCGCTCCTAAATAATGTGATGAAACAGCTGTGGCAACACTCAGTCGGCTGTGCATTAGGAGCCAACTGGCTTGCAAAGAGATGTAAACTAACAGACCTCACAAGCCATGCATTCTTTGCCGGACTTCTCCATGACATTGGAAAACTTTTTATCCTCCTCATCCTATCTGATCTAAAGAAAAAACAAAAAAAACTTAATATTAATGAGGCATTACTTCAGGACACAATGAGAAGTTTGCATACCGAGCAGGGCTATAACCTTATGCAAAAATGGAATATGCCTGAACAATACTGTATTGTCGCAAGAGACCACCACCTCGAATTTCATGACTCGAACAACATGCTACTGGCACTTGTTCGACTGTCTAATCAAGTGTGCAGGAAACTAGGTATTGGAACAACAATGGTAGAAGACGAACAACCAGCATCTTCACCAGAAGCAACGCTACTGAACCTCACAGAAATAGATATTGCCGAGCTGGAAATTTTGCTTGAAGACACCAAAGTTCTCGCTAGTCAATAGACTCCTTCCTCTACTGAGGCGTATACTCAAAAAAAGACAAAACAAAGCCCTTAACTCATTTTTGAGTTAAGGGCTTTTCCATTATTCCATCTCTCTTGGCACTTTCTTATGTGCAGGAGCCTCGAAGTCAACCGTCGCCAATATCTGCTCCTCTTTCGAAATCTTTCTAAGACTTCTTCATTATTGGAAATAACATGGTCACTCTTTTTTCTGCCAGTTCCATTTTATAGCTCATCACTTATAAAATTCAAGATTGACAAGGAACCACACGAACACACACGGTTGCAAGCCGCACTAACACAATACACAAGTTCAAATAATACTTGAATGTGTTGTGTAGTCTTGAGGTACTCCTTGACCATTGTGATAACTTATCCCAAGGTTGTATTGAGACCACTTATGTCCTTGTTTAGCAGCTATGGTGTACCACTTTACAGCTTGTTTATAGTCTTGAGGTGTTCCATATCCATTTTCATACATGTTCCCAAGGTTGTATTGAGCGTCATTGTCTCCCTTTTCCGCTTCTTTTGTGTACCACTTTACAGCTTGTTTGTCGTTCTTAGGTACTCCTTCTATGAAGGTTTCCGGTGTTCTTTTTTGTACAGTAGAAGTTGTAAACATACTCATCAGCCATTTCAGTTTTTCTCTCATCCCTTACCTTCCCTTGGTTTACAGTATAGATATGTAAATATGTGGGTAACATCCTTCACAGGAAAAAATCACAATCTCGTGATCTTACCATCTCGGGAAATTATCACCAATGAGTTCTTTATTGATTTACCTAACGATTGTGTAGGTATAAGATGGTCGAGTATTAACCGTCATTCTCTATACCTCTCTCTTCAGCACGTATCCATACCCCCTAAGTTTCTTGCGTCCATAAGGGAAGGGAAAGACGGATATTCACAAGTTGCAGGTAAAAGTTGCACCCAAAGTTACACCTAGAAGGAGCATCAATGTGGGTCCTTCTGGCTGTTTTCTATGAGGATCTTTTCCGCGTGCAACCTCTCTCTAATCACAAAGATTTTCTAAGGCTACTACTACTTCCTATGATAACAAACAGATCTCAAATAGCAGATATATAGGTCTTATGAGGAGACATTGAAAGCTGAGATAGGTTTTTATGACCTACTGCATATAACCATCATATTTATCTATATGGGTGCGCGCCATCCAAAGTCTAGCCGACCTAAACCATAGACCGGAGGTGACCCACCTTCTCTCTCTCCGCAATTTTTAAAAAGCTTTTATTACCCAGAAAAGAAAAAAGGTTGCAGGGGGTAGAGCAACGTCTCACAGTCGACAGTGTTGTTGTAAAGGACTTGTCAAAACTTGATACTGATAAAATTTATATAGGAAGGTTTTGAGAAAAGTTACAGGTGAAAGTTACACCCTAAGTAAACCTTTTCAGTATGGTATGTATGATTTGTAGAAAACTAGAATCGGTCTGACAAGTGTAAGTACTGCTTTAGGTTTGATATGAAAGCCAACAGATGGGTCATTAATCCGAAGATAATCTGGAAACATCTGGGACTGGGATATGATTTTTCTTGTCAGGAAAATCTTGTTTTCCAGAGGGCCAAGAAATCTTTTTTATGTTGCTAGGTTTTAGGGGATGACTCCTTAATTACATGTACAGGAAACACCTCAACCGAACGAATCTACGAATCGCCTTGTATTGGCAGTGCAAATCTTCAGAATATATCTGCACACATGTGTTGTGGTATCGAGTACGAGTCCTAACATCTTTCCTGGAGGGAATACAAAAGAGAATCTGGAAACATCAACAATTTAGATTACTGCATTTCTAGCTGCTTTTCTGTGAATAAATTTATATTTTTCAACGTCCCAGAATGCTCTTTTTCGGGCAAGTTTTTTAGGGATGAGCACTTATAAGCTGATCAGGAATTATCTCAATTTGCAATTAGTCTTAAATTGTTAAGATTGCCAAGAAACATCTCATTGGCGAGGGGGGCAGATACCCATCAAGGAAGCACAGGAATCATCTGTTCAAGTGTGACTACCTCTAAAGTTTACCGTAAAAATGGCTTAACCTTATGTCCACTTTTCTAGGGAAGGACCACAATTACGATTAAATTTTAGAGGTCAAAGTTAATAATCTATTTTGGGTCCAGTGATCCAGATACCAGTATTGAGGAGGCATCAATATCTTCTGCAGACATCATGGAGACAACACGTTCAAATGCACTTTCAATCATTAATTGCTCCCAATTATCTAATTTGGAGAATCGCTCGGTGAACTGTTCCTGGAGAAGTGGAGGGACTGTATTGAGTATTGCTTTTCCATTTTCCGTAAGCGCTATATTGGTTTTCCGTTTGTCGTCTGTGTCTCTTGTCCGTGTAATTTGACCATTGTTTTCAAGTCGTTTTGTAATATCAGTCACGGTTGCTTGGCTTAAGCTGACGTTTTTTGAAAGTTGTGTCACAGAGACTTTATCATGCGCAGATATTGACTGTAAAAGAATAAGCTGGGGTCCTGTCAACCCAAATTTTTTTTGCAAATTGGTTGAATGCTGGTCTATGGCCTGAATCATTTTCCGTAGCGCTATCAAAAGATTTCTGCACCGATCGTCACTTGTGTTGGTCATCATCGCCCCTTCATATCATAAACCTGGGATTATGGAATCGTTTAAAACCAATCAGTCATTCCATAGAACACTATGTTTTATTTTGAGTAAATATAATCTTAAAGGCTTTATGTCAATACGAATATCCATCATTTGGAAAATTCCAGATTGACAAATTAGTTAGAACTCGATATATTTCGCCAGAAAATAAGGTCAATTCATCCATGAAAAATGTTTTACTTTTAATCCTCAAACGCGGGGGTGCAAGCCTGATCACCATCTTTTTTATCTCGGTGATTATCTTTGTTGGCGTAGAGCTTCTGCCCGGAGACGTGGCCGAGACCGTTCTGGGTCAATCAGCCACTCCCGAGACGGTGGAGGCATTTAGGAAAGAACTCAAACTGGATTTGCCACCCCATATCCGGTATGGTGCATGGCTAAAGGATTTCGTCCATGGCGATTTTGGCACCTCCCTGGCCAATGGCAGGCCCGTTGCCGAGTTAATCGGTTGGCGGCTTTCAAATACCCTGTTTCTGGCCGCAACCACAGCCGTGATAGCGGTACCCCTGGCCATTTTACTGGGTATGCTTGCGGCATTTTATCGAAATACCTTTGTTGATAAATTAATCTCAATCACCACCCTCTCCTTTATCTCTTTCCCGGAATTTTTTATTGCCTATATTTTGATCACCATTTTGTCGGTTGAGCTAAACCTTTTTCCAAGTCTATCTATTATGGAAAAAAACATGGGGTTCGGCAGCAAAATGTATGCAATCTTATTACCCTCCCTGACACTCACCTGTGTGGTAACAGCACATATGATGCGACAGACAAGAGCTGCCATCATCAATGTGCTGGCCAGTGCCTATATTGAAATGGCCGAGATAAAAGGGATCAAGCGACTGAGAATCATTTATCACCATGCCTTTCCCAATTCCTTATCTCCGGTAATCAATGTGGTTGCCGTGAACCTGGCATATCTTGTTGTTGGTGTTGTCATTGTTGAAGTGGTGTTTGTTTATCCGGGATTGGGGCAACTACTGGTTGATTCAGTGGCCAAGCGGGATCTCCCAGTTGTCCAAGCGTCTGGATTAATTTTTTCAATTGCGTATATATTTCTAAACCTTGCTGCTGATGTCCTATCGATGCTTTCCAACCCAAAACTACGACAATCCAAAATATAAGGGGGGTATATATTATGCTGAAATTATTACGACAATCTCCTCTTTCTGCCCGAATTGGCATGGGTATTGTTCTGCTGAATATTCTGGTGGCTATTTTAGCACCCTTGATCGCACCCTATAGCGAAACTAGCGTGGTTGGGGATGTGTGGGAAAGTTATTCTTCCCAATTTTATTTTGGAACTGACCATATCGGAAGAGATCTTTTTACACGAATGGTCTTTGGTGCCAGGAATACAATCGGTCTGGCATTTATCACTACCATCTTATCATTTTCCTTTGGATCCTTATTGGGCTTTATTGCCGCGGTTAAGGGTGGCTGGACTGACCAGATACTTAGCCGGATAATTGATATCTTCATGGCATTTCCAACGCTTATTTTTGCTTTGATGATTTTATCCGTGCTGGGATCATCTGTCACCACCTTGATATTTACCATAGCCATTCTGGATTCTACACGGGTCTACAGATTATCCAGGGCAGTTGCCATGGATATCGAAGTGATGGAGTTTGTCGAAGCAGCCAGGCTTAGAGGAGAGGGACTTTGGTGGATCATCCGAGAAGAAATTTTGCCAAATGCCATGCCACCGCTCATTGCGGAATTTGGTTTGCGGTTCTGTTTTGTCTTTCTCTTTATTGCCTCCTTAAGTTTCCTGGGGCTCGGCCTGCAACCTCCGCTAGCTGACTGGGGAGGTATGGTCAGAGAAAATGCCGGTGCAATTACCTTTGGCATATATATCCCTTTAATCCCTGCTGGCGCCATTGCTTTCCTAACGGTGGGAGTCAATTTAATTGTTGACTGGTTTTTACATTTATCCAGTGGACTACATGAATAAACGACCACGTGTAAAATGCGTGGCTTTATGTGCCGGCAGAGTCGGGGGATAAAAGTGCGGAGCACGCGGTCTGTTTCAATGAACAGCTTGATCCGCGGGCAAAGCCTGTTGTTTTACAATATTTCGGTAAAACAGCTGTGAATAATAAAAAAGGAAAACCAGTTGAGAAAAATAAGATGAACAATCTGCTTGAAATAAAAAACCTGAATATTGAAGCTTTTTATGAAGATCGTTGGCAGCCAATTGTCCGGGACATCAGCCTTCATTTGAAAAAAGGAGAAGTCCTTGGACTTATCGGTGAATCCGGTGCTGGTAAATCCACCATCGGTCTGGCTGCCATGGGGTACACACGTCAGGGATGCAGACTTGCGTCAGGCTCTATAAACCTTGAGGGAACAGAGCTTCTTGGTGCGCCAGAAGAGGATTTAAGACGAGTCAGGGGAACAAAAATTGCCTACGTAGCCCAGAGTGCAGCGGCTTCCTTTAACCCCTCCCATAGTGTGATAAATCAGTATGCAGAAGCTCCCGTGCACCACGGCATAATGACCTGTGAGAAAGCTGAAAAAGAAGCGATCGAGATTTATCGACGTCTGTTTTTACCTACGCCTGAAAAAATTGGTTACCGATATCCTCACGAACTTTCGGGTGGTCAACTCCAGAGATCCATGGTGGCCATGGCCATGTCCTGTGAACCTGATATCATAGTCTTTGATGAACCGACTACTGCTCTTGATGTTACCACCCAGATTGAAGTTCTGGCCGCGGTCAAGGAGATCACGGAAAAGATGAACAAAGCAGCCTTGTATATTACCCACGATCTGGCGGTTGTGGCCCAGGTTGCCCACCGGATTATGGTATTACGAAATGGCCGCTTGGTTGAAGAGGGTGAAACCCGCGAATTGATAAAAAATCCCAAAAAAAAATATACCCGTGAGTTGTTAAATGTCAGATCATTAAGGGAAGAAAAAAGTATTACGAATAAAATGGATGTGATCCTTAAGATCAAGGATGTGGCTGCAACCTATACGGGGCAGGAAAATGTACTTGAAGATATT
Organism: Desulforhopalus sp.; assembly: GCA_047622095.1. Classification (GTDB taxonomy): domain Bacteria; phylum Desulfobacterota; class Desulfobulbia; order Desulfobulbales; family Desulfocapsaceae; genus Desulforhopalus_A. The sequence continues at coordinate 11,390 of JBLHNU010000049.1, read as the reverse complement.
GATCTCAGCGTCAGAAAAGGCAGAACGGTTGCCTTAGTTGGTGAATCAGGTAGTGGGAAAAGCTCTTTGGCAAAAGTCATTACAGGTCTTCTTCCCGCCAATAACGGTAGCATAGCCTTTTTTGGAAAAAAACTACCCAGGTCATTGAAAAAGAGGGAGAAAGAGGATCTGCGAAGAATGCAGATGATCTATCAGATGCCAGATACTGCATTGAACCCCAAACATACTGTCAGGAAGGTCATCGGGCGGCCTCTTCAGTTTTATTTTGGTATCAAGGGTGAAAAAGCGGAAGATCGAATCAAGGATCTGTTAAGGGATATCGAACTTGATCCGGATATCTATATTGATCGCTTAACCACAGAGCTTTCAGGTGGGGAAAAACAGCGGATCTGTATTGCTCGGGCTCTGGCAGCGGAACCGGACCTGATCATATGTGATGAAATCACATCAGCCTTGGATCAACTGGTGGCAGAAGGAATACTTAATCTTCTACAGGATCTGCAAAATAAAACAAACATGTCTTACCTGTTTATCACCCATGATCTTGCCACGGTCAAGGCCATTGCAGATAAGATTGTTATCATGCTGAATGGGAAGATTGTCGAACAAGGCGCAAAGAAGGAGATTTTGTCTCCGCCCCATCATGAATATACGGACAAGCTTTTAGCATCCATTCCCGAAATGGATCCAAACTGGCTGGACAACCTTCTGGAAAACCGTCTCTCAGCATTTGTCTGATTCAATCACTTGCCCCATTAACTTTATAAGGAGAAAAGAATATGAGTGACCTACCATTATTAACAGAGATGTATGAGAAAAAAAGAATCTCCCGAAGACAGTTTATTGCTGGTGTCTCTGCCCTGGGGCTGACGGCCGCCCTGTCGCCCTCTTTTTTATCTGATAATGCCATGGCGGCAACACCCCAAAAAGGTGGAACCTTCAGGCAGGCAATAACCGGGGGGGCCACCTCTGATTCCCTTGATCCGGGAACCCTTTTTGCCAGCCATCCCATTAATGTCAGCAGCCAGTTAAGCAATTGTCTTGTGGAAATTGATCATAATTTTAAACCCGTCCCTGAACTGGCGGAAAGCTGGGGTGCGTCTGCGGATGCGAAAAAATGGACTTTTAAACTCCGTAAAGGAGTTGAATTCCACAACGGCAAATCCATGACAGCTGAAGATGTGATTTATTCCATCAACCATCACAGGGGGGAAGAATCAAAATCCGCGGCCAAACCGTTCTTAAAAATCGTTAAAAATATAAAAGCAGACGGAAAACACATTGTCGTGTTTGAGCTCGACGAAGGCAGTGCTGATTTTCCGTTTATCATGGGCGATTATCATTTAAGAATTTTTCCAGACGGAACCATGGGTAAAGATTGGGAAAAAGGAATCGGTACCGGCGGGTATATACTGGAAGACTGGGAGCCCGGTGTCCGTGCCTTGACAAAACGAAATCCCAATTACTGGAGAGCAGATCGAGCCCATTTTGCTGAAGTTGAATCTCTTGCCATCGCTGATGTCAACGCCAGGACAAATGCCTTGAAAACCGGGCGGATTGATGTCATGGAGCGGGCCGATGTCAAAACCGTGCACCTGTTGAAAAGAATGCCCGGCATCAATGTGACTGCTGTCACCGGGACCATGCAATACACGGCTCCCATGTTGGTGGACCAAAAACCATATACGGACAACAATGTTCGCATGGCATTAAAATTGGCCGTTAACCGTGAAGGAATGGTTAAGACGATTCTCAAGGGGTATGGGGAAGTGGGCAATGACCATCCTATTTCTTCGGTGAACCGTTATCAGGCTGCCAAACTTGAACAGCGCTCCTATGATCCTGACAAGGCAAAATTTTATATGAAAAAAGCAGGTATGCTGGACCACACCTTTAATCTCCATGCCTCGGAAGCCGCTTTCTCAGGTGCTGTGGATGCAGCCGTACTTTACCAGGAAAGCGCTAAGGCAGCCGGCATTAAGATCAATGTCGTCCGGGAACCCAGCGATGGATACTGGAGTAATGTATGGACGAAAAAAGAATGGTGTATGGCCTATTGGTCCGGGCGTCCTGTCGAGGATATGATGTTTTCTGTTGCCTATGCAGCCGGTGCTCCCTGGAATGATACTCATTGGAGCAATGAAAAATTCAACGTGCTTCTTAAAGAAGCCCGGGCAGAGATGGATGAAAACAAGAGACAACAGCTTTATGCTGATATGCAGGAAATCTGCAAGGACGATGGCGGAGCAGTGATACCTATGTTTAGTCAGCTTGTTGAGGCTCATTCCGATAAACTTGACCATGGTCCTATTTCAGCCCACATGGAATTGGATGGGCACAAGAACGCTGAACGTTGGTGGTTCAAGTCTTAAATCCCACTATTTAATGCAAACAGGCCGAAGGTTGAATCACCCCTTTTAGGGGCTCTGTTGCAAAAAATATCAAAATGAGATGAACTCATAGTATACCTTCAAATAAAGGGAGTCGATATGAGTGATTTCAAATGGAAGCATTTCCAAGGTGAGATTTTTTGCAACAGAGCCCTCCTATTGCTTGATGACATATAATGATTTCAAAGGATATTTAGATTTTTTGCAATAGAGCCAAATCAATATAATTGGTGCTCGGGCAGAATCCCTCACAAAGAATTTCAGTTTTCGCTAGCTTGATCATGGAATATTCAGGATAGTGGCCCACAGCTATGGAAATCCTGAAGCAGAGGTTGCCAGACAGGTCCGGAACAGCTATCTTGAAGCAGGAAAGATATCATCCTGTCGGTTTGCCAACCTCTGAGACTAACCAGAAGAGATGGGTAAAAATGATACAGATAAAAAGTACCGGACAGCATCGAACCCGATTCTTTAAAAGATAACTCTTCTTATTTATGGTCTATATTCTCGCCGTATCCGACGAAAACGAACTCTACGACAATCTGGTCGATTTTCCCCGGATTGACATGCTTCTCTCCTGTGGCGATCTGTCCCCCCATTATCTTGGATTTCTCATAGATAAATACATGCCGGCAATTCGAATCATGGTACACGGCAATCATGACGAAATTTTCTTTGTGGCCGACCAGAATCCTGTGAATCTGCAGTATTCCGAAATTTTCAGCGGCATGTTTTCCATTGTCCAAGGTATTCATACGCTCCAGCACAACGAGTACCCTTTTCTTGAACAGGATCTTGTTATTGCTGGCTTCAGCGGGATCTCGGCGTACGGTAACCCACCTTTTTATTTCAGTGCTTCTTCTTTGCTGCGGTTTAAGGCAAGCCTTCTGATGCAGAAGTACTTATCATCTTTTTCCGGAGTGGATATTATGTTGACCCACGCTCCACCCGACTTTGGTTTGATAACCAACTTCAGTAGCGACCATAAACCATCTGAAGAGCTCGCATCACTGAAGAATATCCTCGATCCAAAGCTTTGGCTGTATGGCCATATTCATCGCCGGTATACCAGCGCCGATCTTGACTTTCTGGTTGAGGACGGGGCGCCGCTAAACCTGGTCAACGCCTGCCCATATAAATACATCTCATATGATCAAAAAACAGGTAGAGTTATATTATTAGATAGTGGTGAATAACTTTATTTCCTTTTTAATTGTTCATCTGATAAGTACAATTAGAAAAAAGAGTGATTGAACAACCATTTTCTCAGCAGGGTCAATGTAATGAAAGGTGTTTTGTATAGCAAAGTTCCTCGAGATGAGTACAGCAGGGCGAGGGGAAAGGGCAGGCTCGAAGTATTCTTCAATACACTCCTAGGACAAGATGGACGAATTCCTACACTGGAAAAGGCACTTGGCCTGTATGCTCACGAGTTCGAGAAAAAGCCATACTGGGAAGGTTTTGTTCGGCCTCACCGTATAATTGGTACCATCAATCTAGACCGTCACTATTGTTTTTCCAAAAGTTACTATCCCCTGCCGCATTTTGATTCAGGTGATTTCGCCTACAAATGGACAAGGGTACTCTCGGATACCAGCAAATGGCTCGACTACCCGATTAACTGCTATGAGTTCCTCCACAACTATTATGTGAAAGAGGGTAATAAACGGGTCAGCGTTTCTCGGTATCTCAATCTTCCTGGCATAAAGGCTAACATCACCCGTATCATCCCCTTGAATCTCGAGAGAGAGGAGGTTCGCTGCTACCATGAATTTCTCTCTTACGAACGTCAGACGGGTGTCGGTTGGTTGTGGTTCACCTATGAAGGAGCATTTGCCGAGTTGACCAACCTGATGAACAAACACCACCTCAATCATCAAGAGCTGAAGGAATCCGTTGTCTCTCCCTATTTCAAAGTGACCGGTAACTATAGCGGCCCCTATGATCCTCTGATCGACTATCTGTCAGATTTTCCAGGAAAGTATGCTTCACGAAAATATCAGGAAAAAACCTTTAAACATGTCATGCTGATGCGAAAACAGAAACAGAAAACAAATTCATGACAAGTTCTGGTTGCGAAAACACTCTTGTATGACTCTGAAGAACCTCCATTGCGGGTTTTACCTCCTCAGCATATCTCCTATAGATCCAAACCTGCCATCTCTTGATTCCATTTACAAGAAGAAGGTTAAGCGGAACTTTTCTCAAAACGGTTAACCTTGCCACTGTATCTGGAAACATCGTGTTGTTTTTAAAACCTAACAATACAAAAATGCAATATTGAGCTTTTGAGATCAAGATTTTCCTAACAGAAAAAATACATACTGAAGCTCAAGATTTTTCCAGACCATCAAAAATTTCAAATGCTCCATTTGTGACCATTGTTGGCGTTGATAGTACTTTCGTGTTCTCATATTTGCTGATTAATATTGCCAGGTCAAACCATCCAGAATAGCAATAAAACTTCAACCGAAGATGTTTCCTGTGCACCTACAGATTGGTAGGTACACAGGAAGTCAACACAGTTATCAGCGCTACAGGCAAGGTGGTAACTGCTTCCCGGGGTCGGTGACCATGGCATGTCTGACATTATGACTATACGGGTACCCGACCTTGAGGCATGCGTGGCTGCATGACGGCGGAGGTCGTGTGGCCGAAGCTCTATATTGACCAATTTTCCTGCCTTCTTCACCATTGACCAGGTAGCAACGTATGATACCCCCCGCTCAGGTATCTGATTATCCCTGAACCTAAGCCCCTCTTGATAGATGGTTTTTGCCTCCCTCGTCGCTGAAGCAAAGAACATAGATAACTATAGTTCCTTGCTTCGCTCTTCAAATACATAGCAACCTCGACTGGAGAAAATCCAGATTAGATGCAATTAGGTTCACTTACGAAACTGGCTATGGTAAAATACAACATGGCAGTGTACCTGATAAGTCACTTCACCTTATTCAGTACTGCCTTTGAGTAGCCTTGGAAGCAGGAAAGCCTGAAAGGGGGACAGTATGAGCCAGCGAACAATAGCAGCCGCTATAGACGGCTCCAAATACTCGGATAAGGTTCTGGATAAAGCGATAGAATTTGCACGATTGCTGGACGCTGCGGTAGTCCTGATTTACTGCCACAGGAGATTTCCTAAAATCCTTGGTCAACCCCACAGAGATCACATCATATCTGCAATTATGGATGAAACCGACGAAACAGTCGCGCCATTTATCAAGAAGCTCTCTGAAAGCGGGGTAGAATTCATCGAACGTTTTATGGAAGAACCCGCTGGATCGATGATTCCGCAGGTAGCAGAGCATGAACAGTGTGAGCTGATTATCATGGGCTCGCGCGGCTTATCTGATATCGAGGGACTGCTGATCGGAAGCGTTGCCCACAAGGTTCTCCATATAGCCAAATGCCCGGTGCTGATTGTGAGATAGTCCTTACGGCCACAGAGTAACAAGATACCCACCACCCTCCCTCCTGACAGGACTATGCTTACCGACTCCGAATTTAGGATTTTGCTGGATCGTTATCACAGGTCCTGGAAGGGCTACAGAAAAGTCCGCAGAACCCCGATGAAAAGAGTCAGCAAGCACATGAAGTCGCTGGGCTGCGGTTCGATTGAAGAATATCTGGATGTACTTGCCGAGGATCGGTTAGAAGAAAAGCTGCTGCTGTCCTTTCTGCGGATAACCATCTCAAGGTTTTTCAGGGACAGAAAGCTCTGGGTCAACCTTGCCGATACGGTATTTCCAGCACTTCTTCAACGGACAGACAAATTGAAACTCTGGTCTGCCGGCTGCAGCTGCGGAGAAGAAGTCTACAGTCTACGTATCCAGCACCATATGAACTGGTCCGATTGTTCCTCAATAGAGATTCTCGCAACAGATGCAAACGATGCATGTCTTGAACGAGCACAAAACGGAATATATCAGAAGAGCAGCCTACGGGAACTGGACTCGCACATGATTGCGACCTGCTTTCTCCCGTCAGTCCGCCGAAACGAGCATGTTGTCCGGCCATCGTACAGGAAAAACATCGTCTGGAAACATCACGACTTTTTCACTGCACCGCCTGACAGTGAATTTCATGCTATTTTCCTGCGAAATAATCTGCTCACTTATTACTCCCCTCCTATACAGTCTACCACCCTTGATAAGATCCTGCGATCACTGCTTCCGGGAGGGTTTCTTATAATCGGCTCTCACGAAACCCTTCCCGAAATATCATTCTACCTGATACCGACATTATGCAGTATGGTTTATCAACTGCCTTCATCCCAGCCCAATAGATCAAGTTGACGTTCGTTCCTGATCAGGTAATTCCTGAAACTGGTTATTGAATTTAACATTGCCAGTACGAAGGTAATCAGTCTTGTCACTTACTCCAACGAAAGGTGCTTCCTGTGAGGTTATTGTTCTGAGTCGAGGTGTGATTTGCAAAACGGAATTTGAAGAGATACAGGAATTATGTTGCGAGTTTAGTTATGTTGCGTGTTTCAGTGGTCTTCTTTTTTTTTATTTTAAAAAATATTGCAAATATTGCTTATTCTTCCTCCTTATTCTTTGTATTTTATTCGGTTACTTTTTTTTCTATTTACAAACTAAAAAATTTTTGTAACTGTTTATAGTGTAACGGTGCGAGCCACCAATAAGGTTAAATTATTGCGAGTGATATGAGCGACATAACGATTAGGTTTCTTTCCTTATTTAATTATTTCTCACTTAGGTAGCCCTTCAGTGCCTATAGGAATTTTAACGTAGTAGTTTAATTAGAGTAAGATTATTATGTTGCGAGCGTTTTAGTAGCAATTCCCAAAAACACCACAAGCCACCGATATTACAGCAAATACAGAACTTCTTAGAAAAACCACAAAATTCCTTTAATTCAAGCTAGATAGGTCAACACGCAACATAACAGGAATAGTCTAAACTTGAAGCGTTGGTAGAATATTAAGACCTTCGAGATGGCAATATTAACGCCTTGCTCACCGGCGAGTAAGTTGGTGCTGTTTTGCCGCTTTTGGTTTTGACCAAAAACCGCGACAACGGTATCGAGTCCGAGTGCAGCAAATTGCTAGGCATTTACATATTTAAGATAATTGTTTGTATTATTATCCCGTTCAAGAATACAGCGCCTTATTTCTTCAGGATACTTTTTTAATGTATCACAATAGGAATCCCAGTATTCCCCTTTCAACTCACGAGGATTCTCAGGAAAACCACTTTTAATTATTTCTTGCCCTTGCTCTAAAGTTATAGGTTTAGCATTTGAAATAGCTTTAGACGCAGAATCAAAGAGAAGGACACCATTCTGGGCAAGAGTTACCACAGGGGTCATTGTTAGAGAAATTGGTTTTAATTGATTCCACCATAAAATATCTATTCGCCCATCCCTATTTTTCGCAAAGCGACTGACATCAAGCGAATACATATGCAATCCAGATGAGAAATCTCTAGGAGGAGCGTATCCAAGAATTTCTTTTCTCCATTCGCTGTAGTCACTTTTTTGTTCATTAGTACAGAATTCTCTCACCCTCTGAACATCCATACAGATATCAATGTCGCCAATAAATTGATCATTTTTAGCCATACTTCCAACTAGTGTTGCAGCCTCTATTCGATAAAATTTGGCGTAATTAGAATTCCAAAACAACATTCTATCGATTAACGCCTGGAGCTTTTTTAGTGCTACTTCGTTCTTCATTTTGGATTTGTAATTTTTGGGCAAAGTGTACTCCGCTCTAAATGCCTAACGTTAAGCTAACCCTTGAGCTTCTGGCCTGGGTTTCAAGTTTCGACCAATCCCTACAGAAAGATGCTTTGCAATACTTCCGATACTACCATGCACAATCGCAGCAACGTATAACGTATTCATTAACAACAGTAGCTTCTATGATTACGCTTATCCTGGAAGAACAGGAAGAGTATAGTCTTTGACTCGATCAGCGACTATTGTAACGATGTAGATAATCCAAAGGATCAGGCATACGTGCAGCACGTCGTTTTGTGAGAACCAGATTCCTTTCCCTCTCGCCCAGAGTTTTTTTGTGATATCCAGCGCATCATAGAGCCAATATACCGCGCTGGTCAGGAGCAACAAAGCCCATGTGACTAGAAAGGAAAGGTCCATTGGGTCACTGTAATAATAGTAACGCCAACCGTTTAAGAATAAGCAAATCAGTAGAGCTGGAGTCGAGAGCCAGACCATCACATTGAAGGTGATAAACGATTTGATCGGCACAATTCCACCTATGAAGACGAAAACGACGTATGCGGCAGAACTTAACAAGGCAAAAATCAGCAGCACCAGCCGAGTTGTTCCCTCAGTGCAAGAATACAATACGGCAACCAGCATTGCGTTCATACTCACTTGTTGGAACATGAGGTATACAACTTCCCACCAACTAGTCCAGGCACATGACTGCCGTCCTGCACACTTGATCTCGTAGCCAAAAGCCTGATAACTGGTCCCGGCCAAAAGTGCACCAACGCCCCACAATAAAAGAGAGATACCCCACCATAAACGCGATATCTCACCGGCCTGAATGAATAAAAAATAAAAGCCTGCACCAATAGTCAGAACTCCCAAAGCGTAAACGAGGAAGGTCGATGTAGGTTGCGTCAGAATCAGATCTCTTGATCTGATTCTGACCTTCTTACACGGCTGGACTCTACACCAGTTGGCAGGAGTCAGATCCGGGTTGGTATATGGGATTGATTTTAGACGACCGAAGACGGATAATATTTTTTTCATGACAGCCACAACAGGCATTGCCCCATGTTTCTGTTATGCATTATCCAAAGGCGGTGGTATCAAAACAAATTTTCCCACATGTTTCTTCTCACCAAAAGCACGCTGGGCTTCTATAATTTGGTCGAGTGGAAACGTCCTGGCAAGGAGCGGACGTATTTCCCCTTTCTCTATATAAGAAATAAGATTAGGAAAAACTGGCTCATCCCATGCAGTACAACCTATCAGTGTCAGATCTTTCAGATAAAAATCACGCATATCAAATGTAACTAATGGGCCGCCAATTGCACCAGAAGAAGCATATCGCCCGCCTCTCTTCATTACCTTCAACATCTGACCAAAGGCATCCCCTGCCACGTTATCAATAACAACGTCTACCGATTTTTCGCCAAGTATAGGAACAATATCGTCCCCACGAACGATGACACGATCTGCACCAATTAATCGTATTTGTTTAACTTTTTCTCTACCAGCAATTGCCGTTACAACTGCTCCCCGGCGCTTGGCCAATTGAACTACAGCAGACCCGACCCCTCCTGAGGCTCCGGCAACTAACACATGGTCGCCTTTTTTGACTTTTGCCCTGTGCACCATGTTCTCAGCTGTACCGTAGGCACATGGAATAGTGCCAAGCTCGGCATCGCTCCAATCACAGTGTACGGGAAAAACCTCATTAGTTGCGATTTTCACGAATTGTGCGAATGCTCCATCAAAGTCTGATGCGATCCAGATATTCTCCAATGATTCCCAACCAGAGCTGCGAATACATGATCTAACCAATACGCGCTTACCAATGATCCCTTCGTCTTCGCCTTTCGCAACAGCGACAATGCGTCCGCAACAATCAGTGCCCTGAATAAAAGGAAAAGGGGTTGCCTCGTTCCAACCACCATCTGCTTTTGCTTTCGCTTCTTCTTTTTCGTCGGAAGAAAGAGCTTCCGTACCGGTCTTGATTGAGGAAGAGTACCATCCAAGACGGGTGTTGATTTCAGTATTATTTACCCCGGCGGCAAGAACTTGCAGAAGGACCTCTCTTGGACCAAGGGTTGGGACTGGGACATCCCGATATTCGAGTTTATCGTATCCACCGTTGCCGGTTGTAACAATCGCTTTCATTGTTGCAGTGGCCCCTTTGATATTAAAGCGATCTTGTTGGGTAATTGTTTCACTTTTATTCATCATGGTTGCCCTTTTATTTTATGTAAATAATATTAAAAATTTCGATAAGTTGAATGCGGAGATACTAAATCCTTTCAGACAAGTCTCATTCAATATTGAGTAGATAACAGTAAAATTAATAATCATACAAGTCCTAAGATTATGTCCATCTCACCTGTTAATACACTTATTTAAAGTATTTTTTATGCAATATTGGGTATCCACCTCAAAGTACCAATAGGACCAGCAAATGGCCAACAGAGCGAGCACAGGCGATATAGTGCCACTTCGAGAGGCACTAAACATGGAGATTATTGTAAACCAGGCACTGATCGATATCCTGGTGGCAAAAGGTATCCTGACCCAGCAAGAACTCATGGCGAAAATAGAGGAGATCCGGAAGGAGATGCCTGTTGTAAATACTTAGAGAGATAACCTAATGTTGAAGAAAATCATATCAGGTGGACAAACCGGGGCAGACGTTGCTGGGAGCAGGGGAAGTAAAGACCCTGAGATTTACGATAAGACTTTTCAGGTGGTAGAGAAAGCTATTACGAGATCTGGATAGCTTATGTTTAAACATCCTTGCCTACTAAGACCGAAGAAAAACAGGAATTATGTTGCGAGTTTAGTTATGTTGCGTGTTTCAGTGGTCTTCTTTTTTTTTATTTTAAAAAATATTGCAAATATTGCTTATTCTTCCTCCTTATTCTTTGTATTTTATTCGTTTACTTTTTTTTCTATTTACAAACTAAAAAAATTTTGTAACTGTTTATAGTGTAACGGTGCGAGCCACCAATCAGGTTAAATTATTGCGAGTGATATGAGCGACATAACGATTAGGTTTCTTTCCTTATTTAGTCATGTACCACCGGCAAAGCCGGGGGCTTGAAAGCTTCTGAACCGCTCAAAGCGGTTGAAAACCTGGGGTCACCTAAAGGTGACTGTTAAAACAATTTCAATTGCTTAATACGTTTGTCCTCTTTCTCTTGCCTTTGAATATACTCTCGAACGGAATCCTCATCCTTACCAACCGTCGACACATAATATCCTCTTGCCCAGAAATGCTGACCAACAAAATTCTTCTTTCGTCCC
>JBLHNU010000048.1:0-42159 GCA_047622095.1 Desulforhopalus sp. | reverse complement strand
TTTCTGATGTACGAAGAATTATTGCAGAAGCAGCATTGGATGAGGATTTTCAATCGATTTGCCCAGTGCCACGGCAAAGGCCCCAAAAATCTTTCGTCAAAACCTTGCTTCGCATGGTAGCATGAATATCGCAGGATTTTGGCTGTAAACATTTACAGGAAACATTAGATAGAAATCACAGCCTGCTTTATTCTGCTATTAAGTAGCTCCTTCATGTTCATTGAGCCTCAGATAGAGAGGATTAAATAGACAAATTGCTTCCTAACCATAAGTGGTTTAATTTTCTGTTTCTTGCTTATGAATGTTAACTCTCACCTACCACTGAGTGATCAGTTTCAAACGTACTACTCTAAAAAAACAACCTGAAGACGCTGAATACATTGCACCATTTACTGACACACACAACGCAGATTGAAAAGAGACATTTCTAGAGCTGCGAACTCAATTTCATTTCCGCTCCGATTACGAAACATCTAAACAATAGGCAGACATTTATCAATACACTGACATTAATGTTTACTGAATTATTACCCTCATTTTTCTTACAATTACCTGATGTCTTGTTGTTTCCTGATTGAATCAATCAGGTTCATAAATACTCTGATGGAAATATTTTATAAAAAACAGCACGTACCCTTTCATCTCAAAACTAATTTGTGATATCATTTTTCAATCATAAATAATTTTAGAAAGGAAAAACTGCGATATGCCCAAGTCTGGATTGTTAAGTGTCTCAGCAAAAGATGTAAAATCAGTCGAAGTCATCGATCTACTGGTTACACAGCCATCAGATCACTCATTTGATGACCGAGTTCGAGGTTTACAGCTATCAGTGGATCTTGAAAAAAAAGTCCATATAGTATGCGCGTCCCTAAGCGATAAGCGATTTAAAAATCATCGATTAACATTATCAGAAGAAAAAGAACTCGCCACTGAGGTACTCCTTCTGCGACATAAATTCACTGAACTGGTATGGCAAACTAAGCGATTTAACCAGGCTGCACTCACCATAATTCAAAACATATATCTTTTTCGGAATCGTAAGATATTCTTTGATCCCAGTGGCCCATTATATGAACAAGAAAGACAGGAAGCATTACTTCTCTTTAGTAGTCATACTAAAAGACAATCTCTGCCATTAAGGAACAGTTTTCAACACCTCATCATTGCCAGGGTTTGGAATCGAATAATGAGTCAAAGTAGCCGTGAAGATTACAATTCAATTGAATTAAAAGAACTACAACTGGTTGTTGAACAACTTAATACTATACGAAATATCTACGTATTGCTGACGACTGGACTCGTTAAGAAAATAGTTTCTCAACTCGGGGACATATACAGTGAGGGCATTTCAAATGAGGACGCTTGCCAGATTGGCAGCTTTGGAGTAGCACGAGCAGCGTACAGATACCACCATTCATGCGGAGTCCGTTTTTCTACGTATGCTGCGAACTGGATTCGTAAAGAAGTACAACGTCAGTCACTTCAAGGCCGACTGATAAAGATTTCTACAAATACAATCGAACAATTTTCACTAGCACAAAAAAATAATGATACAAAAAGCATTGAACAATACTCTCAAATCATCAAGAAATGTAGCTGTATACAGGACGCGACTTCAGATTTAGATGCATGCTCCCCTTACAGTCATAAGATAGCATCAGAACAAGAAGTATTTATTGAAGAAAAAGAGATAAAGCAGAATATAGAACAAGCAGTTAACGTCAGCTTATCACATAAAGAAAGCGATATTATTAAAAGACGCTTTGGCCTTCCTCCATACACGAAGACACCACAGTCAATCGTTGAAATCAGCAAGGTGTATGGAGTGACCCGAAGTAGTATTTACCAACTTGAGAGTAAAGCGTTAAAAACGTTGAAAAAAGTTCTCAAGCCTTCAATGGCATTCGTCTAGAATACATCTTTACCCCAACAAGCAAGATACAAGATGCTTATACTTCTTTTTCAAGAACGGAGGTTATTTTATCCTCCATTGTCTGAGCGCGGTCAACCCTCGTACCCATTTTAATTGTTGTTGTAATGCGAGGTGCGCCCATACCATGAATTTTTTCATGACAAGTTTTAACCGCCGCCATGACTTCATCCCAATCCCCTTCAATGTTAGTACCGTATGCATGTAATTGTGTTTTTAACCCAGCTTCCTTTAATATAGTGTGGCAGGCAGCAACATACTCAGAAACTGAAACGCCAACACCCATTGGTATAACACATAGATCCATTATTACTTTCATTTACTTCTCCATAAAATGAATTCAGGGTTTATTGCATCGCTTGCTAAATGTGCAATATACAAGCCTCTCCAATTGCGCATTACCTAAGCTGGTGGTCCCGCTTTAACTGCTTATAGACCAAAGTAGATACTTCTCGGATAACATTACTACGGGACTTCATCCAGCTACCATAATCTGAAGGACGAGAACGTCTTTCAATAATTCCGACCAGAACGTAGGGAAACCTGCCCCCTCCTTTCGTTTTCGGAACAAGAATTCCCATGTCACCAACAAGATGCGCAGTAGAGCCCGTTTTGTTGTACACGAGAGTGCCTTTTGGGATTGGTGTACCATGGTATAAACGATCGCGCCCAGGTAAAGCCATCAGACGTCTTAATTCTTTTCCATATGGAAGCTCCTTATTCCACAACGACCGAAGGAATCGTACATAATCAGAAGGGGCGGCACTGTTGAGATACGTTCGGCCCCCTGCAGGAATGTATTCTTTTATCTCAGTTTTCTTGAAGATATGAGGATAGTATTTTTTCAGGATAGCTTGACAGTTGGCTGGTCCTCCGACCTGTCGCATCACCCAGTTAGTGGCAGCGTTATTACTACGCTGAATCGAAGCGACTAATTTCCTTCTACTTTTGGGCCCGTATTTATACTTCCCTTGCTTTACCTGGTGGAAAAAGGCAAGTGCGACGAAAGGTTTGATCATACTCGCAGCCTGAAACTTTTGATCCGCATTGATATCTAGAATAGCTTTATCTTTTTCAAGGTCATACACCATCCAACCAGTTGATTCATCTTTACGTATTTTACCTTTACGTCTCAATTTATTAATATAATCTTCGATTGATTGTTCAAAGCTTGCGTAGTCAGTCGATTTCCGAAGAGGTTTAGTTGTCGTTTTGCGCTGCTTCTTTTTGGTAGCGGCAACATTAGTTTTCGGGGAAATCTTTCGAGGCTTACTTGATGTTTTTTTCACAACTGCCTTCTCGACAGTTCGGTCATTTATCAGGCTGGACTCTCCATACACAATTGGATTATTATTTTCCTTTGCAACAGACGCGACTATTCTCTTAGATCGTAATAACTTACTATGCTTCCGAGCTAAGAGGGTGGTGGCCCTTTTTTCACCACGCAAACGATAGATGAGCTTGTAATTACCGTAATCTGTTTTTTCAATAAACAAATCCTGTTTTACTTTTTCCCCAAGCGCCCGATATAAACGATCATACCTCTTTTTAAGAGGATCGATGTTAGGCCCCATACCGTAGCTAACATTGTAGAGTAAATGAAAATCTTGCTCTTTCGTTGCATAGGGTTCATCAAATCCGGCCAGGTCAAGTAAACTTCCATGTTCGATAAGAGTACGACTTACAGTTCTGGCTGAATCATTGCCATCGTATATAAGTGCATATTCCTCTCCTCGACCAACTACTTTCAATTTTTTCTGGATTTTTTCATCAAAGACTGAAGCAAGTTCTTCTTTGTAATCAAGAACCCTCTCCAAATCGTTGGTTAAAAGATATATAATATCGTATACTTCCTTTTTTTTAGCCCAAGTATTCGTCGGCTGCAGCACATTGACCAATACAAAGACAAATACAGGGAGTAAAAGGAAAATCGGAACGGGGTACCGTAGTGACAACTTCATAGGCGAGTCTGAACGACCTCAAAGTAGAGATATCTATATTAAATAGTTAAATAAGTACATGAATCTAAATATTAATTCATACTCAGGTTGATATACAATAGCAAGTGTGACGTTGGTATTGAAAATAATGCGTTTATTTCAATTTTCAAATCACATATTTTAAAAATGAACGTAAGATCATGCTTTTGAAACACAACAGTGTAACATAAAGTAACATCAATGTTTGTCAATCATCTATATCTTATCTTTTTACCAATCAATTTCCAACTTTCTTCTGTTAAAAACAGATCTTTTCCATTATATTTCTTGCCTCATTGAAATCAACTCAATTAAAACATGTCACATGCTGTTCAAGATTTTTATTTGCACTGCTACGTTTGGTTGATCAAACGAGCAAATAAACGCACTGTGACAATAAACATATATGTTGAACGAGAACACATTAAGGCTGTGGTTTTGCCGCAGGGAGAAAACATGCAAAACGTTAAAAAATATGATTCAGAAATTTATTCACTGATAAAGCAGGAAGAACAACGTCAGGCTGATAAGATTCGCATGATCGCATCTGAAAATTACGTTTCAAAGGCAATCCTTGAAACGACGGGTTCAGTGCTCACCAATAAATATTCTGAAGGTTATGCAGGTAAAAGGTACTATGAAGGCCAGCAAATTATTGACCAAATTGAAGAGCTAGCCATACAACGTGCAAAAGATCTTTTTGGAGCTGAGCATGTTAATGTACAGCCCTACTCAGGATCTCCAGCCAACATTGCCGTCTATCTTGCCTTCCTACAACCTGGCGACACCATTCTTGGCATGGCCCTTCCCCATGGTGGCCATCTTACCCACGGAGCTAAAGTTAGTATTTCAGGTAGATATTTTGATGCACAATCCTATGAGCTTGACCCAACGACCGGAAGACTCAATTACGATAGCATCCTTCAAAAAGCAAAAGATATAAAACCAAAGCTGATAATCGCCGGACATTCTGCCTATCCTAGAATTCCTGACTTTAAAAAGTTCAGAGAAATTGCGGATGAAGTGGGTGCACTTCTTATGGTGGATATGGCGCACTTCGCAGGTCTTGTTGCAGGGGGCGTTCATCCTTCACCTGTTCCCTTTGCCGATGTGGTCACGACCACAACTCACAAATCGCTCAGAGGTCCACGAGGCGCAATGATTATGTGTAAAGCTGAACATGCCGCGGCCATTGATAAGGCTGTGTTTCCAGGTGTGCAAGGTGGCCCCCACGATAACACAACCGCTGCAATCGCTGTTGCCCTAAAAGAGGCAGCTTCTGATTCATTTAAAGAATATGCAAAGCAGGTTCTCAAAAACGCGGACGTTTTAGCAACATCTTTAATTGAAAAAGGCTTTAATCTCATTACCGAAGGAACGGAGAACCATCTTCTGCTTGTTGATCTGACGAATAAAGGATTATCTGGCAAGCAGGCGGCCAAGGCTCTAGATAAAGCCGGAATTGTAATGAATTATAATGCCGTCCCTTATGACAAAAGAAAACCTTTTGACCCAAGTGGGGTCCGTATGGGTACCCCTGCTATTACCTCAAGAGGCTTTAAAGAAAAAGAAATTATTTTAGTGAGTGAGTTTATTGATCAGGTCATAAATAATTATGAAGATGAGCAATTTTTGATGGAAACAGCAAAGAAGGTTACCAAACTCTGTAGTACTTTTCCAGCTCCTGGTCTGGAACATCTATAGCATACGCAATATGAGATGAGGATATCTCGTCCTCAGTAATGTCCTCATCTCACACCGAGTGAAATATGAACCCTAAATGATATCATTTAGGTACACACCTACAACTTCTACTCAAATCAAAAAATTATTATTATTGTTACGAATAAAAGTTTGACCTGGCACTCCTGCGAAGAACACTAAAATTGTCCTCTTTCCTTTGCTTTTACTGATCCTTATAATGCCAAAGTCATACCTCAAAAATATATATTGTCTCTGTATAATAAAACTATCTAAATGGCTGATGCTCATCATGCCTGTGGTAGCGCTTTTTTATAACGAAAACGGTCTTGATGAATTTGATATTTTTCTATTACAGGCAATTTACTCCATCAGTGTAGCGGTTCTTGAAATACCATCTGGGTATATGGCAGATGTTGTCGGTAGAAGAACGACCATTATTTTAGGTTCCATATTAGGCACACTCGGATTTGTCCTTTACTCAATATCTGATTCATTTTCTGGTTTTCTTTTAGCTGAAATCATCCTCGGTATCGGCGGTAGTTTCATTTCGGGGGCCGATTCCGCAATGTTATTTGACACACTTGCTGCGGCCGATTTAAAAGAAAAATATTTAAGTTTTGAAGGACGTATTACCTCTCTTGGTAATATCGCTGAAACATTGGCAGCCATTCTTGGAGGAATCATTGCCGGTGCTCTCAGCTACAGGCATGTGTACATTGCACAAGCAATTGTCGCATCTATTGCTATCCCTGCCGCATTTCTGCTCCACGAACCTCTGCGTCAAGCCACCCACCATACAAGTAGTATAAAGGAGAGTGTCTGTCACATTCTCTCTGTTTGTAGAAACTCATTGTTCGATAATCCAAAACTCAGCTCTGCCCTACTCTTTTCTTCAGTTACAGGTATTGCAACGCTCTGCATGGCATGGACTGCTCAGGTCTATTTTGTAGAAGAAGGTTTTAAGGAACTTACAATCACTCCCCTTTGGGTTTTGCTCAATCTAACGGTAGCCTTTTTTTCCGCTTTTGCATCTAAAACACAAAGTATTTTTGGCAAAAGACTCACGCTTATTACCATTATTATCTATATCCCTGCCACATATATACTGATGGGAATCTTACCCGTAATCCCTGCCTTAATATGCCTTTGGGCCTTTTTTGCAATCCGTGGTTATGCTACCCCGGTCCTCAAAGACCTGATAAATCAAAATTGTGACTCTGCAAATCGAGCAACTGTGCTGTCAATAAGAAGTCTTATTTATAGGGTAGGTTTTGCGACTTTAGGTCCTCTTATTGGTTGGATTGCAGGGAAATCATCCCTCTCTACCGCTCTTATGACTGCCGGTTCTCTCCTATTGATATTGTCTTGTATCACAGGATATAATTTGTATCGTCAATCCCCAGAAAACTTCAATGAGAATTGAAGCAGCACAACCTTCTATTCCTGTTTCTCTTTATATTCTTAAATCGATTTGACTCGGTCATGTAAAATCAGTAACATCATTGTGGGAGGTATAAATATTATTGTGCCTCAAAATTTCCTATCAATCTGACACCAAATCTAGAGTGTAGCCACAAGCAATGTTAAAACAGGAAGATAAAACAGTACAACAAGAGCTTGACCAAGCATTTTCACAAATTGCTACTCTCAAAGAATCCCTCAAGCTGCAGCAAAAAGAACGACAACTGGCTGAAAATACAGTTGCACAACAGAACCGTCTCATAGAAAAATTTGAGTATCAAAGAAATAAATATCGCAAACTATTCAACTCTGCAAATGATGCTATCTTTGTTGTTTCGTTAGATCGTAATGGCCCACACTATGGCTGCTTTTCTGATGTGAACAATGTTGCATGTAAAAGGTTAGGATACACGAGAGAAGAACTTTTGGAATTGTCTCCTTTTGATTTAAGTCCCCGAAAGGATATTTCCAACAATAAAGCATTAGCATTGCGTCTCATGAGAAAAGGTCACGCAACATTTGAAACCGACTGTCTCCATAAAAATGGTATTATTTCCCCTGTTGAGATAAATGCCCATCGCCTTACCGTTAACGGCAAGGACCTTTTCATGGGCATTGTTCGCGATATCACCAAACGACGTCTTAGTGAGAAAGTAACACGACAAAACGAGAGCTTATATCGGCTCCTCGCCGACAACGTACATGACGTTATCTGGACGACGAACAGCAATCTAACTCCCCAATACGTAAGCCCGTCTTTTTATAATCTTACTGGAGTATCTCAAGATAAAGCAATCAAACTGATAGAACAGAAAATTTTATCTACCTCTCCTTTTCCCATTGATTATGGTTCAAATCCTTTTCCATTTATAGGTAAATCCGTCCATTGGGAATCTTGTATTAAAACTGCTACAAACGGCATCCTCTGGGTTGAATCAATTGCCTCACCACTACCGCAGAAACACAACACAAACAATTTTGCAGGCATTATTGTAGTGACCAGAGATATAACGAGCCGTAAAAAGATTGTACTAGAACTCGAAGCAGCAAAAGAGGATGCCTTTGCAGCAAGCCAGGCAAAGTCTTCTTTTCTGGCTAATATGAGTCATGAGGTGCGAACTCCGATGAACGGCGTCCTTGGCATGCTCCAACTCTTAACACTCACTACTCTTGATTCTGAACAATTTAAGTATGTTGAAGCTGCAACAACCGCAGGAAAAAGCCTACTGACAATTATTAATGATATCCTCGATTATTCTAAAATAGAGGCGGGAAAATTACATATAAACCCGGAAGTATTCGACCTAAGAGAAATGGTTCGCACCTTAATAAATTCATTTGAAACCTCTGTCGATCCAACTGATGTAACTCTACGCTATGAAATAGACAGCAGTGTCCCCATTGCCCTAAAAGCAGACCAGACGAGAATTCGCCAGATTCTTTTTAATCTCATCGGCAATGCTATTAAGTTCACAGAACATGGTGAAATTATACTAGCAATTCGTAAGCTAAAAAGTGTTCAGGAAAATAAAATCATTTTAGAGGGTACCGTTACGGACACAGGGATAGGCATCCCTGAGGAGAGTGAAGAGAAATTATTTGAGCTTTTTACTCAGGTCCAGACAAGTGGACAGAAAATGTTCAAAGGTACCGGTTTAGGCCTTAGTATCGTAAAGCAACTTGTTCATCAAATGGGTGGGGAAGTCAATTTAAAGCGCAACACAATAAAAGGTATAACTGTAACATTCACTATAGAAGTTGAAACTCCGGAGCAAAAATCTGTCCATTCAAAAAATACAGCTCCAGCGCCCATACTCACAAGCCCGAATCGAAGGTTGTCTACACTCATTGTAGAAGACGAGCCAATCAACCAACAAATACTGCTTGCGATCCTCACAAAACTAGGCCATCAATCGACTCTTGCAAGTAATGGAGAACAGGCTCTACAACTGCTTGAGAAAAATCTTTATGATGTTATTCTCATGGATGTTCAAATGCCAATTTTGGATGGCATTGAAACAACCAAGAGAATAAAAGAATCACCTACATTTGCAGCAGCAAAAAACATTCCCATAATTGCTCTTACCGCCTACGCTATGGCAGGAGATGAGGAACGATGCCTGGCTGCGGGTATGGACAGTTATCTCTCAAAACCTGTGGATATTAAAGCCTTAGAAGCAAAGCTTAAATCATTAACATCCGATTAATTGAAGGTTCAACACTCTTTCAAACTGCAACATCCTCAAAAAGCCAGGGGCAGATATTTTTCTGTTTTGCCTCATAGTCCTTAATGAGCTGCTCTTTTTCAAGAGTGAGGCCTATATCATCCAGGCCTTGCAGCAAACAGTTTTTACGAAATGGATCAATTTCAAAATGCAGGCTTTTTTCCTTAGAAACAACCACCTTCTGAGACTGTAGATCAACTGTAAGCTCAGTAACCGAACCAGAATCGACAACTTTAAACAGTTCATCAATTTCGTTTTCTGATAAGACCAGTGGTAAAATTCCATTTTTAAAACAGTTATTATAAAAAATGTCTGCAAAACTAGGTGCTAAGATAGCCTTGAAACCATAATCAAGTAAAGCCCAGGGTGCATGTTCCCTGCTTGACCCACAGCCAAAGTTTTCCCTTGTGAGTAAAATTGTACCTTCTCTATAATTCTTTTGGTTAAGGATAAAATCCGGATTAATAGGCCTTGTACTATTATCCATTCCTGGCTGCCCTTCATCTTTATACCGCAATTGATCAAAAAGATTGGGGCCAAAGCCTGTTTTTTTAATGGCCTTTAAAAATTGCTTTGGGATGATGAGGTCAGTGTCAACATTTGCCCGATCAAAGGGGACTACAATACCATGGTGTGATGTGAAAGGTTGCATAGTTATCTCCTATTTCCAGCTACGAATATCGACAAATTTACCCTCAACAGCGGCAGCAGCTGCCATAATAGGACTTACGAGATGGGTTCTACCGCCAAATCCTTGACGCCCCTCAAAATTCCTATTTGATGTTGAAGCACAGTGCTCTCCCTTACCCAATTTATCAGCGTTCATTGCAAGACACATAGAACACCCGGGTTCACGCCATTCAAAACCCGCCTCTAGGAAAATCTTATCCAAACCCTCTTTTTCTGCCTGTTCCTGAACAAGTCCTGATCCAGGCACAACCAGAGCCTGTTTTATTGATGATGCAACTTTTTTACCTTTAATCGTATTGGCTGCTGCGCGTAAATCCTCAATTCTTGAATTCGTACAGGATCCAATAAAAACACGATCAAGCTTAATATCTTTAATCGCCTGTCCCTCAGAAAGCCCCATATACTCGAGAGCACGCTTCAATGAATCTTTCTCGGAACTGTTTGTCATCATAGCCATTGTCGGTACACTCGCATTCACTCCTAGAACCATTTCTGGTGAGGTTCCCCAAGTGACCTGTGGCTCAATCTTTGCTGAATCAAATTTGACGACCTTATCAAAAACTGCCCCATCATCAGACACAAGTGTTTGCCAATATGCTTTAGCCTTTTCCCACATTTCACCCTTGGGTGCTAATGGCCGATTTTTTACAAACTCAATTGTTTTTGCATCAACAGCAACCATACCTGCCCGTGCACCTGCTTCAATGGCCATATTGCATATGGTCATTCGACCTTCTACTGACAGTGCAGAAATGGCCTCTCCTTTAAACTCGATGGTATACCCTGTGCCACCAGCTGTACCAATCTTTCCAATAACATGAAGAATAATATCTTTCGCTGTTACCCCATCACTCAGCTGCCCGTCGACCTGGATCAACATATTCTTTGATTTTTTCTGGACTAAACATTGGGTGGAAAGAACATGCTCAACTTCAGATGTTCCAATCCCTTGTGCAAATGCCCCAAGTGCGCCATGGGTAGAGGTATGAGAATCCCCACACACCATTGTCATCCCTGGTTGGGTCAATCCCTGTTCAGGTCCAACGACATGAACAATACCCTGGCGAATGTCTTCCATACCAAACTGAATAATCCCCAGATCCTTACAGTTCACATCAAGAATTTCCACCTGCAGTTTTGACAACGGATCAACAATACCTTCTATTCCAGCTACCCTTTCAGATTTAATGGTAGGTACATTGTGGTCAGGCGTGGCAAGGTTGGCTGCTTTTCTCCACGGCAAGCGACCAGCAATTTTCATCCCCTCAAAAGCCTGGGGGGAAGTAACTTCATGCAACAGGTGGCGATCTATATAAATAAGGGCTGTTCCATCGGCCCTGTTTTCAACAATATGACTATCCCACAACTTATCGTACAACGTTTTAGACGACATCAGTATCCTCCTTGGAAAAGGAAAAAGTTTAATCAATCAATGCAATGTTAATTATAAAATCTTCAATGACAAGCATCACGACTTTTATGTGTTTAAGTTACCTCGTTTGGCAAAACTCAACTGAGAAGTGAGACTCTTTGATCAAGGGCCCCGCCTATCCTTTGTTATTCACCAATTTAGTTTTTAAACCGCCTAAATTTTGCATAAGCAAAACAAGAAAAATAATTTAACTCTGCAAAACAGGACATTACGTTCATGGTACTTATTTAAAAAAATATATTCCACCGAATCTGCCTTGTTACCGAAGCCTTGAAGTATAAGTATACGTCTGTAGCTCCGGTGTCTCGCATATCCAGTAGGTAGCGCAGACTCCGAACTTGCCAGTTGAAAAATTTAAGAAGCAACCTATAAATTTGATGCACTCCACACGCCACTCCTACAATAAGATAGAGGAAATACCTTGACCTAAAGAGTATCAAACGATAAATTTCAAACAATTGCATATACACACAACATCTCAGTTTATTGAGAGCCTCACCAGTACAAGACCTTA
This sequence comes from Desulforhopalus sp., assembly GCA_047622095.1. GTDB lineage: Bacteria > Desulfobacterota > Desulfobulbia > Desulfobulbales > Desulfocapsaceae > Desulforhopalus_A. Next base: position 30,221 of record JBLHNU010000048.1, on the reverse strand, counting down.
TTCTCACAAGTTCGTGCTTTTCTTTGACAAAAATTGATAAAGTAGTATTGATACAGTATCTATTTAATTATTTACTATAATACAATCTTATACTGGCTCATAAAAAGGAAAAATGAAAACTATTCAAACTGTTGTCATGCTCGGTTTTCTGGTCACTTCAAGTAGTATTTTTGCGGATGATACAGCACCTCTCCCCAAATCAATCACAGTGCAGAGTGCAGTCGCCTTTGCATTACAAGGTAACCCAGACAACGCCATTGCCATGCACCGAATAGCCCAAGCTAAAGCATCTGCTACCATGGTAAATGCTACCGACTACCCACTTATAAATCTAAGTGCAGAATATGGGCAAACGAATAACCCGATGTACTCTTTTGGAAATATTTTAAATCAGGGACAGTTTGATGACACTATAGATTTCAATGACCCTGGCCGTACAGATAACTTACAGCTTAAGGCAGCAATTAACTACAGGATCTACAACGGCGGCCAAGATAGCGCAGCTAAAACATCAGCACAGGCAAATATTGATGCTATGAAGAGTAACCTCGTTGGAGTCCACCAGCAACTCAGTTTTGAAGTTGTAAGGACATTCCACGCCGCCGTACAGGCTGGTAAAATGGTCACCGTTCGAAAACAGGCTCTTGATTCATTTTCTGCTGCACTTTCTGTTGGTAGTGCACGATATGGAGCTGGGGATCTCCTCAAGCAGGATTTGTTAAATCTCGAACTCCAGCAAGCTACAGCCAGTGAAGACTTAATCCTATCTAAACATACTCTGGAACTCACCAAAAGAAGTCTACTTAACCTCCTTGGCAAAAAACAAGGAAATCTCGTACTCAGTGAGTCTGACAGTACAACTCAAGTAGCTCCTGAAAACCTCCATTACGAAAACCGAAGCGAACTAACGACCCTAAAACGAATGAAAGACGCTGCTATTGCCAACCTTGACAAGGCGCACGGATACAAACGTCCTAAAGTAGATACCTTTGCCAGTTACCAATTTGACAATGGCTGGGAACTTGATGGTAACGGCGACTCGTGGATGGCAGGAGTTCGAGTAAACTATAATCTATACGATGGAAACCAGAGCAGCTCAAAGGTTGCAATTGCCAGAACACAACTTCAGGAACTTGAGTCCAGGATGAGAAAAACAGAGCTAGCACTCAGCCTAGACATCCAGACAGCCGAGCTGAACTACCAGCAGGCCAGGGAGCGGTTGAGTGTTACTGAAAAGATGGTAGGAGTCGCTGAAGAGGCTACAAGAATTGCACGAGTCCGCTTTAAAGAAGGTGTTATTCTCTCCTCTGATCTTATCGATTATGAAACAAGGCTTTCGGACGCCCAAGCAAGATATCTTAATGCCGATGCCAGCTACCAGGTAGCCATAGCAAACCTGCGCAGAGCATGTGGACTTGATCAGTTTTCCATGTAACACCAATAATTCCTGGAGATAAGGTAATGACTCTTAAAAAAATAATTCCTCTTTCTGTCCTTTGTTTCACGCTCATAGTTATAAGCGGTTGTGAGGACAATGCTGTATCCCATAAGCAAAAGCAAAAAAACCTTCCCACTGCAACGGTAAGTGTTGCCCCAGTTACCAAAGAACTTGCAACCAACCAGATTGAGCTAGTAGGTACAGTTGAAGCTGTAGAGCAGGCAGAGATTTCTTCAAAAATCACCGGCAACATACTCGAAATCGCTGTAGAGCTCGGCTCCCGTATAAAAAAGGGGGATCTCCTTATAAAACTTAGTGCAGGCGAAATATCAGCTCAGCTTCAACAGGTAAAAGCCCAGCTTGAACAGGCTAAACGTAACCTCGCCCGTGAAGAAAAATTGCTGAAAAAAAATGCAGCAACACCTGAAACAGTCAAGTCATTAAAAGACACGGTACGTATAGCCCAGGCCGCTCTTTTGGAATCACAAACAATGCTTGATTATACTATTATTTCAGCGCCGTTTGATGGAATCGTCACCAAAAAACCAGCAAATGCAGGAGACCTTGCAACACCGGGGAAACCACTTCTTCGCATTGAAGGTGAAAACAACCTCCAGATACTCACTGATATTCCTGAGGTAATGATAAATTCAATTAAAAAGGGTGACGTCTTACAGGCAACAATTCCTGCAAGCAACAGTGATGTCTCAGGGGTGGTCACTGAAGTCTCTCCAATTGCTGATCCGTCTTCGAGGACAACAGCCATAAAGATAAAAATCAACTCTACACCTCAACTTCGTTCCGGCCAGTTCGCACGTGTAACCCTGGCCCTTGAGGAAACAGAGACATACACAATACCTCAAAGTGCAATCCTTCCTTATGGTCAATTGGAACGTGTCTTTGTTGCTCAGGAAAACCAGGCGCAGCTCCGTCTGGTACGAACCGGTGTTGTCTTCCCGGGCACCGATGGCCGTAAGCGTATAGAAATACTCAGCGGCCTTTCTGAAGGAGATAATGTGATAACTTCTGGCAACAACAATTTGCAATCTGGACAGCCACTGAAGATACAATAACTGAGTTTTCACCTAGGAGCTTGTCCGAGAATAGGCATTTCGGAATCTACGCTTACCTGTTCAAAATCGAGATATTTCGAAAAAATAAACACAGCCATATGTATAATATTGCGAGCATTATTTTTTGGGAATTCCGAAGAGTTTGGGCGAACTGGCATTTTCGGACAGTCTCCTAGTAGGTATCTTACCCATTTAATTAAACGACACTATTATGAACTCTTCACCTATCAATACAAACGGTTTTGCCGGAAAATTAGCCAGAGCTTTTATCTCTTCAAAGCTCACCCCCTTAGGTATTATTGCATCCCTTCTACTCGGTTTTCTGGCTATCACCTTTCTCCCAAGAGAAGAAGAGCCACAGATAAAGGTGCCCATGATCGATGTTATGGTCAGTATGCCGGGCGCCACACCAAAAGAAGTTGAACAAAGCCTTACCATTCCAATGGAAAAGCTCCTTTATGAGTTGCCGGGAGTTGAATATATCTATTCTACATCCATGTCAGGCCAGACACTTCTGATAGTACGCTTTTATGTAGGCGAAAATCTTGAAGACTCCATAGTACGCCTCAACCAGAAACTTGCCACAAATTTTGACCGCATCCCGCACACAGTACAGCCCCCACTTATAAAGCCCCATACTATTGACGATGTGCCGATTATGGCTCTCACCCTCCATGGTGCAGGCTATGACCATTTTACTCTGAGAAGAATGGCCGCACAAATTGATGATTCTATTAAAAACATCAATGAGGTGGCGGAGACTAAGATAATTGGTGGTACAAAACGAGAACTTAACATCAGCTTTGACCCACTGGCACTTGCCGCCAGAAATCTGAATGTCAATGAGCTGGCTCCTAAAATCCAGGCTGTCAACAGTCAAACCTATTCTGGCAGTCTCACATCACTGAATCAAAACATTCAGCTCCAGACCGGAACTTTTCTACAAACAGCCAGGGAAGTAGGACGCATTGTTGTTGGGGTTTATGGTGGAAAACCGGTTTACCTCGACGAAGTGGCGACAGTGACTGATGGTCCTGAGGCACCTTCTACTTACGTACTCCATGGCACCAAAGACAACTCGCCAGAAGCGGCTGTAACCATCTCCATTGCCAAACGTCCCGGAGCCAATGCTGTTTCAGTGGTAGAGGATGTTGAAAAGAAAATAGAAATTCTTAAGAGAAACGTTATTCCAAGCGACATGCAGGTTTCCGTCACACGTAACTATGGAGAAACCGCAGCTGAAAAATCCAATGAACTTCTTCTCCATATGGGAATTGCGGTCTTTGGTGTTGCTGTACTCATTCTCTTTTTCCTCGGATGGCGAGAATCAGTCGTTGTAATGCTTGCCATTCCTTCAACTCTGGCCCTTACCCTGCTTGTATTTTATCTCTACGGTTATACGCTTAATCGTATTACTCTTTTTGCCCTTATTTTCTCCATAGGGATACTCGTTGATGACGCAATAGTTGTGGTTGAAAATATTGTGCGTCACCTTAAACTGCCAGGTAATGCAGGAAAATCACGAATGGAAGTTGCAATAGAGGCGGTTTCTGAAGTCGGGAACCCAACAATTCTTGCAACGTGGGCGGTTATTGCGGCCATCCTGCCAATGGCCTTTGTTGGCGGGCTTATGGGGCCATATATGCGACCAATCCCCATTGGATCATCCGCTGCGATGCTTTTTTCCCTGATCATTGCCTTTACCGTAACGCCTTGGGCTGCAACCCACATATTAAAGAAAAATGAATCTACTGATCCTGACCATGACGGTATGCCTGACGATTGGTTCACAAGAATTTATCATAAAATAATGGATCCGCTTCTTGCCCATGCAGGCTGGAGAGTGCTCTTTTTTACTGTTATAACTGTCATGCTCCTTGGTACCTGTTCTATGATGTACTTCGGCCAGGTTAAGGTGAAAATGCTCCCATTTGATAACAAAAGTGAGTTTCAGGTTATTTTAGATATGCCTGAAGGTTCAACTCTTGAGCAAACTGCGCAGGTAGCACTTGAAATGGGTGAAGTTATTAAAGATGAGCCAACTGTCACCGATTACCAGATCTACGTTGGCATATCCTCCCCATATAATTTTAACGGTCTTGTTCGCCATTATTTCCTCCGCCGTGGCCCAACAGTTGCTGACATTCAGGTCAACCTTCTTCCTAAACAAGACAGAACTCTTCAGAGTCATGACATAGCAACACGTGTGCGTCCAGCTCTTGCCGCAATTGCCAAGCAATACGGTGCTGCAGTAGCAGTTGCCGAAGTACCTCCCGGACCTCCTGTGCTCCAGACACTTGTGGCTGAAATATATGGTCCAACTGACAAGGACCGTGTGGCACTTGCAACTACAGTAAAAGATATCATCTCAACAACTGAAGGCGTTGTTGACGTCGACTGGTTCAGAGAAACCGACAGGCTTAGAAAAGTAATCACTGTGGATAAAGAAAAAGCCGCTCTTAATGGTATCTCAGAGCGCGAGATTACCCAGGCAATAGAAACAGCAGTGAGTGGATACTCATTTGACCTCTATCATCAACCACAGGAAAAAGAAGCTGTAAATATTGTGCTTGAACTCCCTATAGAGCAAAGGGCCAGGGTGGAATCAATACTAAACATTTCTCTGCGTGGTACATTGCGTCCCAACTCACCTCTTATTCCTCTTCGAGAACTCGTCATTGTCTCAGAACAACCCGTTGAACAACCTATTTATCGCAAAAACCTCAAACCCGTCATCTATGTAACAGCTGACGTTGCCGACACAGTAGAGAGCCCTGTTTATGCTATACTTGAGATGAACAAAAAACTTGCAAAGCTCAATGGCAAAGAGTTTGGAGGTACCCAGGAACAGATCAAAATCTACAATCTCAATCAGCCTTTTAGCGAAAACGAACCGTCCATGAAATGGGATGGAGAGTGGCATATTACACTTGAGGTATTCCGGGACCTTGGCCTTGCCTTTTGTGTGGTTATGGTACTCATATACATGCTCATGGTTGGGTGGTTTAAAAACTACATCACCCCCCTCGTTGTGATGGCGGCGATTCCATTTTCACTTATTGGAATCCTGCCAGCTCACTGGGCATTCGGTGCATTTTTTACCGCAACTTCCATGATCGGCTTTATGGCAGGTGCTGGAATTGTTGTGCGAAACTCTATTATCCTGGTGGATTTTATAGAATTACGATTGCGACAAGGTGAACCGCTTGCAAAAGCCGTAGTTGATGCTGGCGCAATTCGCTTTAGGCCAATGCTGTTAACGGCGCTAGCAGTAATTATTGGTGCCTCAGTTATTCTTGCTGATCCTATTTTCCAGGGGCTTGCGATATCACTCATGTTTGGAGAAATAGCTTCTCTACTTATCAGCCGTATGGCAGTCCCGGTTCTCTACTACGTCGTAAAAAAAAGAGAACATAGTGGTGTACAACCTCTTGTGAGCAAAAGTGAGTAAGCTTATGGAAACTCCAGATTTCAATCCATTTGAAGATCGTTTTAGCAGGGATATGAGAAACGCTTTGTCCTCTGCTCTAGCAACCGCAATTGAGACAGGCGAACACAATACACTCAGAAGCGTCATTGAGGATTTTGATAGCAAAGATCTTGCTCCACAGTATCGAAACTATTTTGAGAAACGTTGTCTACACTACAAAAAGGCCCTTGAATTAATGGAGCCAGAACTTACCCCCATTGAACAGGCTGTGATTCTCTGGAATGAAGGACTATATTTTGAAGTACACGAGGTACTCGAACATGTATGGTACCACGCACAAGGTAATGAGAAGCTCACCTTACAGGCTCTCATCAGAGCTGCCGGTGTCTACGTGAAAAAGGAATATGGTTACACTGGCCCGGCTGCAAAAATTGCCGGAAAATCATGGCCGGTGCTACAAGATAATGAACTTCTTCTAAAGAAGTATTTTGATCCAAAACCACTTATATATGCACTCCAACATCTTGAAGAACCACCACCGCAGCTAACCCAAATATTTCATGAAAATCTGTAAGCGAAGAGTGTTTTTCATGAAATATCCGAGCTTACAGGTTCAACGAAATAGACGGGAAAGAGATTGATTCTCTTTCCCGCCTATGGGTAATAACTACAAACAACAACTGTGTATAAAATAGTCTAAACAGAGAAGCTACTACACTTCTTTATATGGAAATTCGGGATCACTCAACAATTTAAAAATTCTTTGTTTCGTTTCCGTCTTCTTGTCATGGAATTCAACGAGAGTCTCTAGCATCTCCATAACTTTTTCCTCACTGAGCTTTCGACCAATCCGTATACCTACCTTTGGAGATGAACCACCTTTACCACCAACATACATTTCATATCCATCTTGTGTGCCGATAATTCCAATATCTGTGGCTTTTGCCCCTGAACAACATAAGGTGCATCCAGAAATTGCTATTTTAAATTTCGCTTTAGTGTGCTCTCTACCGGAAAATTTTTCAAGGATCATTGCACTAAAAGCTTCTGTATCAACGGTACCAAGGTTACAATAATCTTTACCTTCACAAACCTTTGGCAGGGGAAACTTGCCTTTTGCTTTAAAACTACATCCAATTGCAGTCAGGGATGTCTTCACATCTTCAAGTGCGGTCTCCGGAATTTCAACCATCTTCAAGTTTTGCGCATTTGAGAGGTAAACCTTCAAACTATACTTTTCTGCTAAACTATGGGCTTTGCCCATAACTTCGAGGGATAAACGACCAGCAGGCAACAATACAGTAATACTCGCTTTATTTTCGTGATTCATTATAACTTCGACTCCTTTACACGTTGTCGATGGACGACAACCAATAATAAAAACTTATATATCCACATCAAAGCTCATTCGCTTCTGTGATGGGATTTCCTTCGCTCCTAAACCGTGTATGTAACTTGTTTCAGTAAAAATAACATCCCCTTGAAACCCTATTTCAACAACGGCTGTAGACCTTGTACCATACTCTTCCCCGTCTATGAATACAGGACTCAGAAACCGCTCCCACTCTAGACCAATACCGGTATCGGGTAAAAGTGTATCGTCAGGAACAGTCGTATCATGTAATAGCGTAGTTATTTTCCCTGCATCAATATTATCACAGTCGCACATATGATAGCGCAACAGTTCTTTTCCTTTTGTAACCTTGGGCCAGGAAGTATCAAGTAAATGATTACTCAATCCATAAAACCCCGGTTTTAAAATCTGTATTTTATCTTGCTTATTAGAAAAATAGACAAGTTGATTATCATCTCCAAAAAGTACATTAAACCCAGCGTACTTACTCGAGTCTTCGGCCAGCCTTTCTATAGCATGTATGGCGCTCTCATTACAACGAAGGTATTGGGAAACAATCTCTCCCCTTGAAGGCAGATCAGTCGCAGGTCCCCTGCCTTCTCTGAAATTTGTAATAGCACCAAATTTACCACCTTTACATACCCCAAGCCACATACCTCCTGCCTGTAGATCTTTGCCTCCCAGGATATTTTTTGCTGTTCCCAGATAGCCAAGAGGTGCAGTTGTGCGACTCCTGAATTCATCACGATTTGCTGCGATAACATAACGATGATGTAAACTCTTATTATACGATATAAAAATAAGACACATGATATCGCCCTAATCGACTTGAGGCCAATCAACACCCTCTTCTTTTTCAACCAAATAACAGAACTTATTCCAGGAAAACTCTTTTTTCGATTTTGGGCAACGTAACACCACTTTATGTTCCTCTATTGCGGCAACTTCCCAATCGCCATTACGCCTTCCATCTTCTATACGGATTTTATCGCCAACGGTAAATGGGTATTGTTTCAAAACGAGTACGTCATGTTTCATAATTTTTCCTCATCCCTATTGTTGTATTACAGGTATTTAGCACCAGTAAAAGGCAACTGAACTTTGCTTTTGTCGGCAAACAAGGTACACTTCCCTACAAGTCGTCTACAATAATATGGTACTATGCATTATGAAAAACCCGAATATAAAAGCTACTGCCGCTGTTGCTATTATTCGTTGTGAACAGCCAATGACAAGCTATCTGCTCTTACGAAGAGCAGCACACCCAGAAGACCCGTGGTCTGGTCACTTTTCCTTTCCGGGCGGCAGAAAAGATCCAATCGACTCCACTCTGCTTGAGACATGCCTCCGCGAAACAAGAGAAGAGACGGGGATTCAACTTAAAGCTGAGCAACTCATACAAACGCTAAAACCAGAACCAGCTGGGCACAGCTTTAATCACCTGATCTGGGTACAACCATTTTTATTTTCTCTCTCAGAGAGACCACAGATCATCCTTGATGATACAGAAATTGCAAACAGCTCCTGGATTTCAGCCGAAAAGTTCGCAACACCCTCCTGCCACAGTAAAACAGAAATGATTCCAGGAAAAATTTTTCCAACCTACCCCCTTCATGATTATTATTTATGGGGGTTCACATACAAGCTACTTTTAAAAATAATTGAGCAGTAGGAAGAATCAAATATAATTTGCCTTTTACTCTTGTTTTCTTACTGTTTTGTACTCAGATCTAAAAACAAAACCCGTAAACTCAACAGACCATGTGAGGTACGTAGATGACGGTACACAAAAATGTATTAGGAACTCCGCTTGAAATCTGCAGCATTAATCCCATGACCGGATTTACAAGGGAAGGCAGCTGTAAGGTCACCGATGATGATTTTGGGGTCCACGGGGTCTGTATCCAAGCCACAAAAGAGTTTTTAAAATTCTCAAAAGAACAGGGTAACGATCTATCGACGCCAGTACCATTTGCAGGGTTTAATGGCCTGCAACCAGGTGATAGGTGGTGTCTGTGTGCTGCCCGCTGGAAGGAAGCTCTTGAAAATAATGCTGCTCCCCATGTCAACCTCCTTGCAACCCACGAATCGACTCTTCTGTTTGTATCTTTAGAAGATCTTCTCACACACTCATTGGATAACGGTCATAGCTAGTGCCTACTGGCCATAGTTAGATAATCCATATCAGACAAGAGCCATCTGTTGAGCTACTTCTTCTTTTTTATCTGCTCCCATGAGCACTTCAAGAAGTTTTAACGAGAACTCAATCGACGCCCCTGCTCCTCTTGCAGTGACACAATTTTTGTCAACAACGACACTTTTATCCGTATGTTCCTGGGAAGGAAGGTGTTCCACAAAAAGAGGATGGCAGGTCGCATCCTTGTCTTTGAGTAACCCCTGACGACCAAGCACCAAAGCAGGAGCAGCGCATATCGCACCGTATAGCCTGCCAGCGTCATTTTGCTTTTTAAGAAGCGTTTGCAGGGCAACAGAGTTTGCCAGGTTTTCAGATCCTGGAATACCGCCAGGTAAGACAATGAGATCATACTCCTCGCTAACACAATCGGAGATATATTTATCGGTGATTACAGGAACTCCATGAGAGGAAATCACCTGTCGATTACCAGTTATAGTCACAAGGTCAACATGTGCCCCAGCACGTCGAAACACATCTACCACACTGAGAGCCTCTAGCATCTCAAAACCTTCAGCTAATGGAACAAGAATTTTTCTTTCCATAACTTCTCCTTTTTCTAAGAACTGTTGGGAACGTCAATTAAACGCTTAAACAGCGTTATTCAGTGTCTCATCCTAAAGCGATTACATAAAACACAAGACCGCCTTAAAACAATAGATACTATTTCAAAACCACTCGCAAGGTACGTATCCATGCTGACTTACTGTTTACCGAGGTTTGATTATTATGTTATATGTATCAATTGTATTAAGGCAATGTTTCACCTATACCGAAAAAAACTCTACAGGATCTCTCAATGGAAGAACAAATACCGATGCAACAAGCTCCAATTCAATCAAAAGGGTTTTCAGTAATGCAAACCCTGGGCGTTGTTGCTCTGGCAATGCTCATCACTGCTGTGGGCACAATATTTGCCATAAAATCTTTACTTTTCTCGCCACCTTTTGACCCGGTAACTCTATCTTCTACAGAAGAACAACATTTATCAACAAAGCTATCAATTTTTGAAGGCTTTGGGGAAAATAGCCAAAACAGCAGTACACCACCCACCACTACCACCCTCGCCCCTGAAAAATACAGCGAAGATGATGCTTCAAGAAATGTCGCTTTCACCGAACGTGAAATAAACGCGATGGTCGCTAAAAATACAGATCTCGCAGATAAACTTGCCATTGATCTCGCCCAAGACATGATCAGCATAAAACTACTCATCCCATTAGACCCAGACTTTCCAGTGCTTGGTGGAAAAACGTTTAAGGTAAAAGCCGGAGCAGAGCTTGCTTATAAAGAAGGTAGGCCCGTTATAAAACTCAAAGGTGTTAGTCTTATGGGAGTTCCGATGCCCAACAGCTGGCTAGGTGGATTGAAAAACATTGATCTTGTAAAAGAATATGGTGCCGATGAGGGTTTTTGGAAGGCTTTTTCTGATGGAGTTGAATCGATTGGTGTTGAAGAAGGATCACTACGGGTTGAACTAAAACCTTAAATGAATGAGGCCACCAAATTTTCCTTGGTGGCCTTATTCATACTAAAACACTTTACACTTTACACTTATCCTGCAGATACGTGGGGAACAAGCTCTAACGGGATTCGTCAGTGGATGTTTCAATCACAGGAGGCCCAACAGGTTCGGGAGCAATGAATGTACTTTTAAAGGCGTTTCCAACCCCATCCACCACTATTTCCTGGGTATCCTGATCCGCAAAGTTAATAAGGTTGGGATCAATCAGATTCATCTCCTGCTCCACCCTTGCAATATTACCCTTAACCTTAGAGGTTATTTCAGCATCAGGATACTTTACAAGTATATCTCGCAGTAACTGTCTGGATTCAATAAGTAATGTCTTGCGACTTTCAGGGTCAGTCGTCTTTGTAAAACGAATAAACAAGCCTGCCGCCTTCTTTCTGTCCGCCTTTGCTGCCTGCAAAGAAATCTCATTGATTTTGTTTTCGGCCTTGACCCCATATTCACTATCAAGGAGATTGGTGAACACGTCAATGGCCTCATCATATCTGCCAGCTTTTACGAGCAACATACCGTTATTCCACTGGTGTTGTAGTTCTTGAATCAGTGCCATTTTATCCGTTTCTTTTTCAACAGCAGCGGCCAACAACAACTCTTCGTTTTTCCCTCTTACCTGTAATTGCTTATCCGCATCAATGATATCTGTAGGTATTGTTTCAAGGAGTTCTAAAGCCTCATCAAACTTTTTTTCACTACTGAGAGCATCCACTGTTCCGATAAAAGAGTTAAACCACAAGTCAGCTCTAAGCATCGCCGACTCTCGAATGAAATCTACATTTGAAGCAACAGGTGAATAGGGATAATTTGAGAGAAATTTATCAGCCTGCCAAACAATTTTATAACCATCTTGTTCTGGAATAAAGCCTAAATAATTTCTAATCATTGATGAATATTGTGTCAGCTCAGGACTATCATCTAAAGATCTATCAAGAATAGACAATTGTAGTTTTGACCACTCCTCGAGCCTGCCCAGATTTTGATAATCTTCTGATATTTTCTTATACTGCACTTTAGCTGATTTATAATCCCCTGCAGCCGTATATAGATCAGCAAGAATCTTACGCAAAGAAACTAAATCAGTGGCCTGCTCATCAGAATCTGACATCTGATCAACAACCTCGCGGTACACTTCTGTCGCTTTCTCCTCTTGATGGAGATACATCAGAGCATTACCATATTTGACTTTTGACCTGACGTGGACACGAGATATTTGAAAAGGTGGTATCTGTAACCAAACCTGAATAACCTCTTCATATTCACGACTTTCGTCATATCTATCTATAAGAGTTTCGAGTTTAGAAAGATCCGCCCCTTCTTCACGCTTATTCCAACCAGCACTTTGGTCTTCAACACCTGAAACAAGTTTTCCACAACCATCTTCTAAAAATTCTATATCGGCCGTCTGTAACTGAAATAAATCGGCTCCACTGATCTGCTCAGCTGTGGATAATTGTTGTGCTTGCAACATTTTACTACGAAGGTCGCTATACCCATTTAGTACATTCTGTAATCTTCTGAAACAGCGCACCATCTTTGCAGCGTCATCTTCATTAAGCTCCATGCCAACGGATTTACTATCAAGCTCCTTCCAGTTGTCAAGTTTTCTCCCGTATTCAAAAATACGATCATTCACATACACCATTGAGGGCAACGTTACTTCAATATCCTCTTCTGTGATAGTATCATCCTGTTCAATACCTACATCGAGATACCTGGGTTGTGTTGCGGTTTTAATAACGCTGGTGTTTTGAGGAGAAGCCACCGTCGGTACTTGATAGGTGCCAGTTGCTACAGGTACAGTGGCCCGAGGTTGTTGAACCTCGGGAATAGCGCAACCACCCATACTGGCGACACAGAGAGAAAGGGCAATATTCCGGACAATTTTTTTCATTTTTTTTCTCTAATTAAGAAAGGGAATGACATTATCTTTACGTCAGTGGTTGGCCGCAACTCTTGAAAAGCCTTTGGCATTGTCTTCAGATATATGTAACAGCACGCACTTCCAACGTTTTATACACTTACGGTGCAACTCAATAATTACAACAGACCTCTAAATGTATTTCGGTAATTATACGGTTATACTTTAAAATTTCAATGTTTCTTCTTTTATTGTATGGTCTCTCCAGTCATTTCCCAATAGGGTTCAAAGTTCCTTTCAAGCACAAAACGACCAGCACTACTCTTTTTCCCGAAAGTTAGAATAGCAGGGGTATAACGTGACAATTCACTTACAGGCACATACGGGTCTATAACAAGTCCACCTGCTTCTGGATCAACTCCAACGTTGACCTGTCCAAGAGCAGACCTTTTGATAGCCAGGCCATAAAAAGAGAGGTCCACTGGATCCAATTTACTTGAATAATCCTGCTCCACCATCAAAGCATTGGCAATGGAACTCCATGTAGGCAGCGCCCCAGCCGACCCACTGATTCGACTTGTTTTCCGGCGCATCGGAGTATTATCGTCAAAACCAACGTAAACACCAATTGCGTAACCTCCACTTAAAGTCATAGCAACACCATCATGTGCTACTTCGGGCAGATAACCAAGAAAAGATGCATTCGTGTACCTGTTCGCTGTTCCCGTCTTCCCTAACAGGGGAACAGAAAGATCCAGATCTTCGATCGAATCTTTTTTATCTTCCTTTGTTGTGTCTGAAGCAGATGTATTAAATTTCACTATCTTATTTGCAGCCCGTCCTGTACCAAACTTCACAATATTTTCTAGAATTCCACCTAATGCCAGGCTGGTTTTCTTATCCATTATAATCTTTTTTCTACCATGTGGTTGATACAATATTCGTCCATCTTGAGCTTCAATTCTGTCAATGATAGCAAGAGCATCATTGTCTTCGTCTTGTTCCACCCCTTCGGAAAAAGTTGTAACTGCCCCAGAAACAAGCCCTTCATACATACGGGTCGCCTCAAGTAAAGTAATCACATTTGATCCCAGAGGAAAAGAGAGTACTGCGTCAAGTTTACTGTTTATTCCTAGTTCTCTTGATAATTTTTTGAGGTAGAACAAACCAACAGTTATGCGAAAATCATCAACCTTGGCAAGCACATTAAAATCATAAGGAAGACTGTTGATCATTTTTTGATACTCATGCTCCACTTGATCCTTTGTTTTATCAACAGCAACAGACGTCAAGAATTTATTTAATGTGATCTGTTCCCAAAAAAGATTACGTTGAGACATCCCCTGCGGCCCCAAATAATTGAGAAGACCAGGGACATTTACACGAATTAATCCATCGGTATCGGCTTTTACAGGCATAAAAAAGAATTTATTACTCAGCTGGTCAACATAGAGGCCGGCACCGGATTCAAGGGGTTCTATCTGAGCAGTATCCGGAAAAGGATGGTCAACTATAGTGTCGATTTGCATCCGATAATTGTTAAGTTCCCGGTTTAAATCCTCCAATACAAGATAACTGTTCTTCAAAAGAGTCCGACGAAAATTAAGCTCCTCCACAGTTCTATTACTCACCTTCTTCTTTTTTTTCTCATTTGCTAAAGCAGCTTTGATATTGTCCCTAAATGTGTTGTACCCTCGCCCGTAATGGAGTTTTGTTAACAACTTATATTCAGCTACCATATTATCGAAGATAAAGTCAGTTTCAAGATTATCCACCGCCTGATAATATGCCGCCTTCCTCAGCGCTGCCTTATTGACATGAATTCCATACCGATCACGGATACGTGTCCTATAACTTCGGTATGGCTCATGTTCGCCATCAACAACCTTTGGTGTAAGTCCAACCTGGCCAGCTACTTCACGAAATTCAGCAGGAGATAATTTGTCACAGAGTTTTGAAAGCAGCCAAACAGATGCAACATTCTCCGAACGTACACCAGCCCAACTCATAGATACCCATTCATGTGGACTGACATGGTCCGGCCGAGGAAAGTATGCCTTTCCGTGGTAGGTAAAAAGGTCTCTTTTATTTCTCAAAGGATCAGCACTGTTCCAGCCTAGTTGTAGGGCGGCTGCATAGACCAGGGGTTTAAAAGCTGAGCCCATTGTGCGTTTAGCGTGGATAGCACGATTAAAAAATCTATTTTCACTTCCGCCGGCAATACTCTTTATCTTGCCATTCTGAAGAACGATCGCCCCACCCTGAACTTTCGGGTATTTTTCAAGAGTGAGAATTGATGGCTCCCATCCCTCCCCAACAGATCTCACACTCACCCAAACCCTATCCCCTTCCTGCAACTGTTTTACAAAAGTGGTACGGTCCTTTTTTTCAGCGGTACTCCAACGATTTTTTCTGTACCGGGTGTCTGCAAGAACCAGTTTTTGAAGCCCGTCAGCGTCAATTATTCCATTGCCTAACTTTTTATCAAGAAACACATCAATTGAGGTTTCTTTACCTTTTCCAGTAATGGTTCTAATCGTCCCAAAAAGAAAGGCTCCCTTTTCAACACCATTGTCTCCGCTATATTTGAGCGTACTGAGTTCACTTTGGACCTCATCACATTTATATCCCCTGAGACGCACATCAAGCCGAGACAATTCTCCACGAAGGGCGGCCAGAGTTTCGTTTTGTAACTCCTTATCCACACTGGTTATAACTTTGACTCCTGATGTTGCTATGTTACTCACCCCTTCAGCTTCTAAAGCCTCCTGAACTGCCGTTAACGAAACTGCTTCACGAACAAGTTCCATAGAGTAGTCAAGAGAATATCCTACACGTCCATGTTTGAAATCAATTTCTGAAGCTAAAGCCTCGTTATAGTCGTAATTGTTGATGCGACCACTTTCTCTCATTTTATCGAGAACATAACGGAGACGTGTCTGGGCTCGTCTTCTTGCTTTTTCAGCTCCCTCTTCTGTCTTTTTAATAAAAGGGTTGTAGTAATTGGGGCGCTTAACACTTCCAGCAATAAAAGCACATTCAACGAGGTTAAGCTCAGAAGGTTTTTTATCGAAATAATATCTTGCAGCAACACCAAGGCCATGACCGTTACCACTCACATAGAATTGGTTTGCATAAAACTCAAATATTTTTTCTTTGGGATAATAGTATTCAAGTCGTAGGGCAAAGAGCAACTCTTTAAGTTTTGCCTTATAGGATCTATCTTCTCTTTTGAATAAGTTTTTTGCAGTCTGCTGGGTGAGAGTACTTCCCCCCTGAACGACTCGACCTGCTTGGAAGTTCTTCACCATGGCACGACTTATTCCTCCAAGGTCAAAACCAAAGTGGTCAAAAAATCGTCCATCTTCTGCGGAAACCAGGGCATTTACAAAATCCGAAGGAATTTCGCTATATTTAACATACTGCCTATGAGCAGTATCAAAAAACACCCCGAGCTTAGTCGTGCCATCGCTATAATAGACATGACTTTCACGACCAAGAATCTGGGCGATGTTCGTCTCGCTAATTTCATCTCCGGGTTCAACCACAACCAGCGTATACACCCAGCCGACAAAGCCACAAACTGCCAGAAAGGCAAATAGAATAGTTGTAAGAAATAACTTTTTAAGCATAAAATTGAATTGTTTTTAACAATGGATTATTAAATATGGGCCCAAAGAGAGGCTACAGCCCCTCAAATGCGCATAAAACTTGCAATTGAAGCCGACTTAGGGTTTAAATACTGTCAATTATTTTCTGTGGTTAAACTCTCATAGAGACACAAGCCCCTGTAGACTAAAAAACATACTGGAACAGGAAATTTCAGAAAATTCTTTCAATGCAAAAAAGACATGCTTCAGCTATAAAAGATTTTCTAAAGTACTAAGTAAAATTATATAACTCAATACATGAGTTTTGACCTTACCAGTCTTTTACTGAGCATGTGGAGAATAATCCACACAATAGACAACACAATGACATTAAAATCAGTTCACTACCCTTCAATAGTCCTCTGTTTCACCCTCTTTTCATTCATTTCTGGTTGTGCCAGCGTTGAACGCTTAAATCTTTTTAATGACAACGATTTATCAGCCTCATCCAATACTAAAAATACTGACACAAGTGAAAAAGAGACTGATCTCGTCGAACTTGAACCACTCATGTGTCTCAACGAGGAATTACAGGCACTAGACCTCACTGGTATATGGAGCCATCCGGAGATATCCAAGAACCCCATCCAGGAGAAGAATGTTCAATACAACTTCCCTGTCGTATTTAATAAACAAGTCGATATGTACCTTAATCTCTTCCAGGGCAAACAAAGAAAACAGTTCGCACGCTGGTTGGCTAGATCAGGGAAATACCGAAACATAATGGAAACTGAGCTTAAACTAGCCGGTTTACCAACTGATTTAATGTACCTGTCCATGATTGAAAGTGGCTACTATGAACTAGCATACTCTCGCTCCAAAGCCGTTGGCCTGTGGCAGTTTATGAAGCCTACCGGCAGACAGTATCATCTCAGAGTAGATAAATACGTTGATGAACGCAGAGATCCTGTGAAATCAACAAAAGCCGCTGTTGCCTACCTTTCCGATCTTTATAAAGAATTTGGTAACTGGCATTTGGCTGTTGCTGCCTATAATGGCGGCCCTGGTAAGGTTCGTAGTGGACTACGCAGACATAAGGTTGACAACTTCTGGGACCTTGCCTCTAAGAAACATCTCAGGCTTGAAACCAAACGTTATGTTCCAAAACTCATTGCTGCCCTCGTGATTGCAAGGGATCCCCAGAAATATGGTTTTTCCAACATACAATATCAACAGCCACTACAATTCGACACAATAAAGGTCGGCCCCAATATGACCCTGAGTGCAATAGCACTTATCAGTGACAGTACTGAGAAAGAGATTAAAACACTCAACCATGAATTAAAACGAGGTAAGACTCCCTCAAACCGTGCAAGCTACAGAGTAAAGATTCCTGCTGCAACCCTTGCTATTGCACAAAAGAATATGTCACGACTACACAGTATCGCCACGACAGGGTACAAAACACATAAAATCCGTAAAGGTGACACCCTCAGTAAGATCTGTAAAAGGTATGATGTAAATAAAACCACACTCTTAAAAGTTAACAACTTGCGTAGCAGTAAGCTCAAACCGGGGCACAATTTACGTATTCCATATAGTACTATAGCGTACCGACTCCTTCCCGAAGGCTCTAGTGATGCAATGACCGCATATAAAGATAGTCTCATCCTGCATCGCATCAAAAAGGGAGAGACTATTTCTAAGATATCTTACAAGTACAAAGTCCCAGCTGAGATGATTGTCGCCTGGAACGGATTAAAGAATTCTCACACCATAAGAGAAGGTCAACAACTCGCGTTATATATTGATAGAGGCACAGGACCCAAGAATGATCGCAAGAAAACGTTAAATATTGCTTCGATAAGCGATCCGAATCTCATTGTTTTACGCCCTTACAAGAAAAAACGCCACACAGTCAGTGATAGTATATATCAATATTATAGTGTTAAAAATGGAGATTCCCTCTGGTCTATATCTCGCAGATTCAGTGCTTCTACCAGAGACATCAAAAGATGGAACAACCTGAAATCAAACATGATCCATCCTGGCTCAAAGCTCAAACTGAAAAAAGGCTAATTCTACTTTTAAGCGATCCCTATTTTAAATCATCTACCAATACGCTTTCTTCATGACAAAACCAGAGACGATGCCTACCTTGCAGCATGGTAGTTTTCGTCAACTGTTGTAGAATCATATGATGCTTTTAAATTTTTTAACCCAGATAAAATAATGCAAACCAGTGACGCACCTTTTCCAGCTCATGAGTATTCAGAAGATGTTCATACTGTAACCCAGGGAGATAGAACCTTTATCATCGTTGGTACAGCTCATATTTCTCAAGAATCCGTTAATCTCGTCCAACAGGTTGTTGAGCAGGAAAATCCGGACTGTGTCTGCATAGAGCTCGATGACAAAAGGTATCAAGCCCTGACCCAGAAAAAAAAATGGGAAGAACTCGACCTTAAAACCATCGTAAAAAACAAACAACTTTCCACTCTTCTTGTGCAGCTTTTAATGGCCTCTTATCAGAAAAGACTTGGTGGAAAGCTTGGCGTGAATCCGGGTGCTGAACTGTTGATGGCCGCAAACACTGCAAAAAGATTACAGATCCCGATTTCTCTTTGTGATCGCGACGTACGAATAACGCTACGACGAGCCTGGAAATCCACATCGTTTTGGAAAAAAGGATATCTCCTCACATCGTTGCTTGCAAGTGTATTTGACAAGACCGAAGTCTCTGAAGAAAAGCTGCAGGAACTGAAACAAAAAGATGTCTTAACTGAACTTATGGACGAAATGGGCAGTACGCTCCCCGATCTCAAAAGGGTCCTTATTGATGAGCGTGATATCTATCTCAATGAAAAGATAAAGTCTTCTCCAGGAAAACGAATCGTAGCAGTTGTAGGAGCCGGGCATGTTGCTGGTATGAAAAAATCGTTTGAGATTGACAACAAAAGTCAACTCGAAGAAATAACCAGTATCCCGCCTGTCTCTAAAGTATATAAAATTATAGGCTGGCTCATTCCAACACTTATTATTGGATCTCTTGTTGTTATTGGAGGGCAAAAAGGTGTTGGTGTAGCAGGTGAGAATCTGCTTTACTGGGTTTTAGCAAACGGTATTCCCTGCTCCATAGGTGCACTGCTCGCCCTTGCCCATCCAGCTACCATCTTAAGTTCATTTCTTGCTGCTCCTATTACCAGCCTAACTCCAGTCATCGGTGCTGGATATGTGGCGGCTTTTGTTCAGGTAGTGACCTGTCCGCCGGTAGTAAAAGAATTTCAAACCGCAGGAAATGATGTCGGCAGCTTCAAAGGTTGGTGGAAAAATAGACTTCTCCGTGTATTTCTGGTATTTCTACTGACTGGACTGGGTTCCTCTATTGGTACCTGGGTCGGAGGATACGAAATATTCACTAACTTAATTAACTAGTGCTCGACAGAAAACCACCAATTATGAGGTTTTCGTTCAGACACTGACTAGATTCAACTTTTAGAGTAGTTTGAAACCATAGCAACACACATATTAAAAACATATCTTACAGATACAACAAGGAAGAATAGCCCCATGTCAGAAACGAAGAAAAACGAGCCTCTTAGCCTCACCACAAAACAAAAACAATATCTCAAAGGTCTCGCTCACCCTCTCAACCCTCTTGTTCAGGTAGGTAAAGAAGGCCTGAGTAGCGGTCTTATCGCCACGACCAACCAGGAACTGTTACATCACGAACTGATCAAGGTAAAACTTGGTTCTAATAGTGGTCTTGATAAACATGTGGCCTCGGTGGAGATCGCCGAAAAAACAGAAAGTACGTTGGTACAACTTATTGGTAAAACTTTTGTTCTCTATAAGCCTAATCCTAAAATAGCCAAAGATAAAAGAATTCTCATACCTAAAAAATAAGAAAAGTCTTCAACCCGCATTACTCATCTGTTCAGGTGACGCGGGTTACAGCTCTAAGAGCGGCAATGCACTATCTTGTCTTGCAACATGCAGATTTACTGTAGGCCACTGCAAGAGACGTTTTTTTGCCGCTTCTCTTGCAAGCTCTACCGTATTATTCTTTTCACTGAGGTGAGCAAGAACCACTTCCCGTATTTCACCTTCCATCAGATCAGTTAAAAAATCGGCTGCATCATCATTTGAAAGATGACCTCTACTTGATCTTACCCTTTGCTGTAGAGGTAATGGGTATGGCCCATATTTCAGCATTTCCAGATCATGATTGAACTCTAGAATAATACCTTGGCACGACAAGAGACGTCTGGCCATCAAGTGAGAGACCTTGCCAGTATCGGTGAGATAACCTAAACGCTTATTACCATTCGACACCACATAACCAACAGGGTCTGCAGTATCGTGGGAAATACAAAATGATCGAATTTTAAGATCTCCTATCTCAATGACCTCACCGGCTGAAAATATTGTAGTCCCAAATAACTTCCCCATTTTTGAAGATGCCGCTTCAAGAGTATCACCATTAATAACAATGGGAATCTCATACCGCCGGGAAATAACCCCGGCCCCACTAATATGATCGCCATGCTCATGGGTTATACAAATTGCATTTACATCAGCGAGATCACGGCCAATAGCTTCCATACGCTTTTGCAGCTCTTTGCCTGAAAAACCGGCATCAATAAGTACCGAGCTATTTCCAGCCTCAATATAGACAGCATTGCCACGACTTCCACTACCAAGAACTGAAAAACGCATAGTTAGACCCCTGTATGACCAAAACCACCAGTACCACGAACTGTACTGTTTAATTCATCTACTTCTATAAACTGTGCCCTTGTAACAGGAGCCAATATCATCTGCGCAATTCGTGCTCCCCTTGTTACCGTGTAAGGAACTTTTCCATGATTAATAAGTGGTACTTTCACTTCACCTCTATAGTCAGAATCTATCGTACCGGGACTATTAATAAGGGTAATTCCATGTCGTACTGCAAGACCACTCCTAGGGCGGATCTGGATTTCAAAACCGTGTGGAATCGCGACAGCAAAGCCTGTGGAAATCAATACTATTTCGCCTGGCCCAATGACAGTATCTTCTGTAACCGCTGCTCTTACATCCATACCTGCAGAACCATCGGTCTCATAGGCGGGTAGCTGCAAATCACGTTCTTCTATTGGGATGAGCCAGGCAAATTGTAGCTTTTGATTTTCCATAATACATCCATTTATTGAGAACTATTCGATCTAAGCCATTGTCATAAAATAACATGGCCGAGGTCTCTCTCGGAACGGCATAAGGCTCCGTAACGAAACGAATGGAAATGGCCAGGTTATTTCGTAACGGGTCCTAAATGCAAAAAGGCCGACTTCTCAGAAAAAAGAAGTCGGCCAAAAAACTACAAAAAGAAAGTGCTTATTCTTTTTCTAAAAGAGCCTTACGACTTAAGCGAATCCGGCCGCGATTATCCACGTCCAGAACCTTAACCTCGATCTCGTCTCCTTCATTGAGCACATCGGTAACCTTAGCAACACGCTCATGGGCCAGCTCTGAGATATGAACAAGACCATCGGTACCAGGAAGGATCTCAACAAAGGCACCAAAATCTTTTATGGTCTTAACAGTACCTTTATACACAGCTCCAACTTCAGCTTCTGCAGTAATAGCTTTAACCTTTTCAACAAGAGCATCAGCCAGTTCGCCACTGAGTGCAAACATCTTCACAAGACCACTGTCATCAACTTCAATCTTGGCATCAAATTCAGCAGAGAGCTCTTTAATGATTTTTCCACCAGGTCCGATAATATCACGGATCTTATCCGGGCTAATTTTATGAACCAAATACTTCGGTGCATGATCAGCAACACCATCTCTTGCAGTAGCTATACCTTTTTCCATCTCAGTTAAGATATGCAGACGACCGTCTTTAGCTTGATTAAGGGCAGTGCCCATAATGTCACGATTAACACCGTCTATTTTTATATCCATCTGCAAAGAGGTGATACCATCACAGGTACCAACTACTTTAAAATCCATATCCCCTAAGTGATCTTCGTCTCCAAGAATATCAGAGAGGATTGCAACTTTGTCACCTTCTTTAATAAGGCCCATAGCAATACCAGAAACAGGTCGCTTAATAGGCACACCTGCATCCATCATAGCCATACTTCCACCACAGACACTGGCCATGGAAGAAGAACCATTTGACTCAAGGATCTCAGAGACCACACGGATTGTATAAGGGAAATCCTCTGCGCTTGGTAAAACAGCTTCTAGTCCACGGGTTGCAAGAGTACCATGACCAACATCTCTTCTGGATGGGCCTCCTAACCTTCTTGCTTCACCTACGCAGTATGGGGGGAAGTTATAATGGAGCATGAAACGTCTATTCTCTTCACCATTTAAAGTCTCAACACGCTGCTTGTCTCTTTCACTACCAAGAGTCGTGCTCACTAAGGCCTGGGTTTCTCCTCGGGTGAACAGTGCTGAACCATGGGTCTTAGGAAGATATTCCGTCTCACAGTCAATATCACGAACTTCGGCAAATTTTCTACCGCCAATTCTGATCTCGTCGTTGACGATTTTACCACGCATATACGATTTTTTAAAGGAAGATAAAAGATCCTTGATTTCACTTCTGTTTTCTTCTTCAGGGTCAAGCGCTGCAATAACCTCATTTTTCAGGACGTCGTAAACATCACCACGCTCGAGCTTGTCGGCGGTATTGAATACTTTTTCCATCCCTGCTGCAGCGACTTCTTTTACCTTTGCAAGCAGTTCTTCGTTAATCTCTGGAGTTACAACTTCTCTCTTTGTCTTTCCAGATGATTTTTGCAGTTCTTCCTGAAGGTCCAAAAGAGGCTGAAGTTGATCGAAAGCATAAAAAATTCCGGAAAGCACTTCATCTTCACTCAGCTCGTCGGCCTTACCTTCAACCATAACGATTGCCTTACGTGTACAAGCAACCACAATATCCATAGATGACGTTGCAAGTTCATCAACTGTAGGATTAATAACATATGCACCATCAATAAAACCGATACGGCCACCAGCTACAGGACCTGCAAATGGAATATTGGACAGAGACAGTGCACAGGATGCTCCTGTTAGTGCGAGCACGTCAGGTAAGGTCTGTTGGTCCGCAGAGAGTACAGTTGCAATAACCTGAGTTTCTGATTGGTACCCTTTAGGAAAGAGAGGTCGCAGAGGACGATCAATAATTCTACATGTGAGAACTTCATTATCACTTGGTCTTCCAATCTCACGACGAAAATAGTTACCAGGAATACGACCAACTGAAGCCAACTTTTCCTGATACTCAATTGTGAGAGGTAGAAAATCAATATCAGGCCGAGATTTGGTTGCCCCAATTGCTGTGACGAGTACCACGGTTTCTCCGGAACGAATTACAATGGACCCTGATGCTTGTTTGGCAATTTTGCCAGTTTCGATAGAAATAACTTTTCCACCGATTTCGGTTTCAACTTTAGTAAACATGTTTTCTCCAGATGTGTAGCACCAGGGAAAGGCGTTGCGCCCATTTATCCGGCTGGATTATCCACCAGCCCCGTATGCTTTTTTTTCGGTTTTCCTTAACAACAAAAACCTCAAACAGTTCTATAAGAGAATTGTTTGAGGCGTAATACGGCACTAAATCAGAATTGACAAGTGATAGAACAGCGCAAAGAATTACTTACGCAGACCTAGCTCAGCAAGGATTGTTCTGTACTTGGCGACATCTTTCTTTTTCAAATAGTCAAGAAGGCTACGACGTTGACCAACGAGTTTGAGCAGACCTTGTCTTGAATGATGATCCTTCTTGTGTACCTTGAAGTGCTCAGTAAGGTACTGAATACGATCAGTAAGGAGTGCTATTTGAACTTCAGAAGATCCGGTGTCTGTTGGATGGATCTTAAATTTCTCGATGATTTCATTTTTATTAACTGCTGACTGTACCACGACAATCCTCCTGAAACTGTATATTTAAATATAGTTATTTTTTTTTAATACAACAAAAACATTTCCCAGCTTTATTATATAGCCGGTATTTCTTCATGACAATAGATTATCCGCAGATAGGTGGCGTCTACCGCAGAACAGTAAGTACCTAAAAATTATTTCTTATTATAAGGAATGAATTTCGTTGAGGTACTCAGCCGATAAGCTCTCGCTTAACGGACCTAGATACTTTTTATAAAAATAGTTCCGACACACTAGTCAACTCAAGTGATTATTGCAACAATTTAGCGACGTCTTCTACAGTTATCATTTTCTTGAGACAACAATCAAGAGCATTATCTCCTGAAAGATCGTCCCAACTCAAGGATTCTTCCACAGAAAATGTTCCGCTTTGTGTTCTTCTAAGGTCTGTAAGGTGTGCACCACACCCTAGTGCTGCACCTATATCTGCCCCCAGTGTTCTGATATACGTGCCCTTAGAACATACGACACGAATCTCTAACGTACCTTCTTGGCCGGTAATATCACCATCGCCATCGGTTCTTTCCAGGGTAGAAATTGTTATTTCACGAGCCTCTTTTTCTATCTTTATGCCTTTGCGTGCATAATAATAAAGAGGTTTGCCCTTGTGCTTAAGAGCTGAATACGCAGGTGGAACCTGGCTCTGTTGTCCTCTAAAATTATTCAGACAGGATTCAATTTGAAGGCCTGAAAGTTCACCGACATGAGTACGGTTGGTGATTTCACCTTCAGTGTCTAGAGTTTCGGTCTCTACTCCAAGTCGTAGTGTGGCAAGATATTCTTTTGTCCCATCCATAAACTGGGAGATAAGTTTTGTCGCAGGTCGCCCGGCACAAACTATAAGTAAACCAGTAGCAAAGGGATCCAAAGTGCCAGCATGACCAACCTTCTTCAGACCCAACACTTTTCTCATTTTCGCAACGACACCAAAGGAAGTGATATCAACAGGTTTATCTATCAAAAACACACCTGCGTCTATCCCCCTTTCAATCATAGAATCCATATAAGCTTAGTCCAATTCTCTTTAGAGATGGCTATGGAACAGACAAAACATTTTGTAAAATGCAGTGCAATTCATCTTTAACTTTAGCAAGAGACTTTCCTTCATAGCTAAATCCAGCCGCATTTCTGTGACCACCACCACCAAAATGCTGGGCTACATCAGCAACGTCACATTCTCCCTTGGCCCTCATACTCACGGAAATCGTTCCATTTTGTGACTCTTTTAACAGGACTGCAACCTTAACTGTCGTCAGCGATCTCGGTAGATCAATAAAACCTTCTACATCCTGTAATTTGGCACCACTTTGGGAGAGCATCTTTCTTGTAACGGACATAAAGGCAATTTGATCGTCTTCTAATAAAATAAGAGAGCTAAGAACGAGTTCCATCAGTTTCAGTCTTTCTTTACTGAAATTATCGTAAATATGGCCACCTATCTCTTCAGGCCTCACACCTTTACCAATGAGCTGACCAGCAATCTCCATAGTTCTCTGTCCGGTACATTCGTACCGGAAAAAGCCAGTGTCAGTAGAAATTGCCACATAAAGATTAAACGCGGCGTTATAATTTACATTAGCTTCAAGCACGAGACCGAGTTCATAAACCATCTCCCCGGTGGAAGAGGCTTTAGGATCGACCCAACGGCCTGTACCAAAATCGACATGAGATTGATGATGATCAATTACCCAGAAAGGGCTTCGAGAGAGAACTTCGTATTTTAAAAGACCAAGTCGCTCTGAGTCTCCACAATCGAGGGCGATACTAACCACATCGCCCCCTGCTGCAGCAATAAATCCTTGGTATTTTTCAATATTAACGCTCAGTTTTTCCTGATCCGGTAAAAAAGCGTATAAATGCGAAACTGGTTCTTCTAAGAGGCAGAACACTTCCTTCCCGAGCGACTCAAGAAGCGATGCCAAGCCGAGTACAGAACCTAGCGCATCACCATCCGGATGTGAATGCGTAAAAAGCGCAACATTAGAGGTGTTATGAATATCGCTAAGTATTTCCTCAGGAATCGCCCTGTGAGGTGTTGCGCTCATCTGCTATTTCCTTGAAAATTTCATCAAGCTCCGCAACTTTTTCAGCAACATTATCATAATGGAACTGAAGTGCTGGAGTAAAGCGTAGATTGAGTGTTTTGGCAATGTGACTACGCATGAACCCGGAAGCATGTTCAAAACCCTTTACAGCCTCCCGTCTCTCTTTCTTATCTCCGAATACAGTGAAATAAATCTTAGCCAGACTTAAATCGTCTGTCACATCGATCCGTGAAATCGAGGCTCCATGCAACCTGGGATCTCCTACCTTACTCACGAGCAGCACAGACAATTCAGTACGAATTGCCTCCGCTACCCTTGAAGATCTCTTTTGTTCATTTTTTGCCCCGACTCCAATAGAGTCGAGGATCTTTTTTGGATCTATTGCTGACAATGAAACACCCTTTTATTACAGTGTGGCCGCTACTTCGTTCATAACAAATGCTTCGAAATTATCACCGATTTTAATGTCGTTAAATTTCTCAACACCTATACCACATTCATATCCAGACATGACTTCTTTGACATCATCTTTGAAGCGTCTGAGAGATTCAACCTTACCTGTGTAAATAACCACACCTTCACGAAGTACACGTACCTGAGCAGATCTGAGAATTTTTCCATCAATAACAGAACAACCTGCAATAACACCAAGCTTTGGTACGCTAAATGTCTCACGAACTTCAGCAAGACCTATAACTTCTTCTACAAAGGTAGGAGCCAACATACCAACCATCGCTTTGCGGATATCATCGAGAGCGTGATAAATTACATCATAGGATCTGATATCAACATTTTCTTTTTCAGCAAGCTCTTTAACTTTCAAACTTGGCCGTACATTAAAGCCAATGATAATTGCATCGGAGGCTGAGGCAAGCAGGATATCTGATTCAGTAACAGTTCCAGTTCCTTCATGCAGAACCTTAACCTTAACCTCTTTTGTAGAGAGCTCTTCAGCAGCTTTTGCAAAAGCTTCCAGGGTTCCCTGAACATCGGAACGTAGAACAACTTTCAGTTCCTGAACATCCCCTTCACTCATCTGTTCAAAAAGTTTATCTAGAGAGATCTTAGTGGTCGAACCAAGCTCCGTTTCACGTGCTTTGAGCGAACGTACATGGGCTACGCTTTTAGCCATTTTATCATCGGTTACAACAATAAACTCGTCACCAGCACTTGGAACACCGGTAAGACCTTGTACTTCAACAGGAATTGCAGGCCCTGCTTCTTCAAGTGGTCGACCTTTATCATCGAGCATTGCACGAACTTTACCAGCAAATTGCCCTACAACAAAGTGTTCTCCAGGACGCAGCGTACCATCCTGAATAAGCACGGTCGCAACAGGACCACGACCTTTATGCAATTGGGCCTCAACAACACGTCCTCTTGCCTTTCTCGATTTGTCTGCTTGAAGTTCCTGAACCTCAGCTAAGAGCTGAATATTTTCAAGAAGATTATCAATACCAATATTACCTTTTGCTGAAGTCTCACAGAACATGGTCTGTCCACCCCAGTCTTCCGGCATAAGGTTGAGCTCAGAAAGCTCACGTTTTACCCTGTCAACATCAGCATTGTCTTTATCAATCTTATTGACAGCAACAATGATAGGTACTTCAGCGGCCTGTGCGTGATGAATTGCCTCACGGGTTTGATCCATGACACCATCATCGGCTGCGACAACAAGTACGACAATATCAGTTACCTGAGCACCCCTTGAACGCATTTCAGTAAAAGCCGCGTGACCAGGAGTATCAACAAATGTTACATCGCCTGATGCTGAACGTACATGGTATGCACCAATATGCTGGGTAATTCCACCCGCTTCACCGTCTGCCACATCTGTCTTTCTAATAGCATCAAGAATAGAGGTTTTACCATGATCGACATGTCCCATAACTGTGACAACCGGAGAACGAGGTGCAGTTTCGCCACCTTCTTCAGCCTCACTAAGAAGCTGCATACCGAGCTCTTCAGTAACACCTTGCTCTACCTCGTATCCGAAATCAGAGGCAATGATCATTGCTGTGTCAGTGTCAACGGGCTGATTGATAGTCGCCATGACACCAAGTCCCATAAGTTTTGCAATCACGTCACTGGCTTTGATTTTCATCTTAAGGGCAAGATCACCTACGCTGATTGTGTCGTACACTAAAAATCGTTTTTTGCTGGCCTTCATCTCCGAAGGTGGCATTACAACTTTCGTTGCCCTTCTACCCTTTTTACGACGCCCACCATCTCGATTTTGATAGTCATTACCAAAATGAGTAAACTTCACATTCTTCTGACCTTTCTTGGCACCTTTACGAGCATCTTTACTCCGATCATCTGTCGCAGGAGTTACTGCTTTTTTACCTTTCTTTTTAGCACGGGTATCAGGAGTTTGTGGAGTTGCTGGTGCGGTAGGTCCACCTGGAGCAGCTGCCCCTGGTCTTCTTGGCACTGGAGGTTTACCAGGTTTTCTCTTTGGTCGAACGGGTCTGCTGGGTTCCTCAGTTTTAGGTAACTCAATGGTACGAATAACCCTCGCCATTGGTTTTCTCTGATATTGCCCATTTGGTTTTGTAACTTTTGCAGGCTGAGCTGGAGTTTTCACTTCATCTTTCTTCGCTTCAACCTTTGCCTCAGCACCTTCTACAGCTACGGCCTCAACTACTGGTTTAGCAGTAGCTTCAACAGATACACCTGCTTCTGGTTCGCTCGCAGATTCTGTAGTGACCGCTTCTGCTTGAACCGCTGGCTTCTCAGCCTCATCAACTCCTACGGTTTCTACAGGAGTAGCTTCAGCAACAGGTTCAGATGTAACACCTTCTGATACCTGAGTATCTAAAGCTTCAGCACCCGCTGCTTCTTCAGGAGCCTCTTCTACTTCTTCCTTTACCTTCGCTGGCCGTCTGATCACTGTGGCACGTCTACGGATAACAGTTGATCCTTCATTGTCGCTGTCAATACGCTTTTCAACAAGCTCGGTATTAGCCGACGTTAGAACAGTTTTCCGTATTTTTGCTGCTGTTTCGTCATCAACCGATGAACTGTGCCCTTTAATATCGTAGCCTTGTTCAATTAATTTTTCAGTCAATGCTTTACTGCTCATGCCGGCCTCTTTAGCCAACTCATATACCCTAACTCTGCTCATCCTCTACTCCCGTATTGCATCGCAACAATCATTTGATCCATTATCTCATCGGTAATTGCTCTGCACCGAAATGAACCGTTTTAAATCTATTTATTTAAAGACGAAACAATCTTTTCCATTTTTTTGACTTGCCAAGAAGAAGTCCCACACAACGCTCATTGTCACAGCAGTAAGCCCCTCTGCCTGGTAACTTCTGGCCAGGATCTTCCTGAACTTTTTCGTCTCGCCATACATAACGTTTCAGTTCGTACTTGGGGCTTTTCAGCCTACATGAGCAGCAAGTGCGCAAAGAGACCTTTTCATCAGGACTTTTCGCTGTCATCTGTATGTTGTTCTTCTACTTCTACTGCAACTTTTTCATCTCCGCCTTCATCAACTGCTTCTTCTACAGTTTTCACTTCCGATTCGGCTTCCTGTTCGTTCTCAACCTCTTCCTGATCATCCTCAGATGCTACCTGAACATTCTCAGATTCATCCTGAACATTCTCAGATTCATCCTGAACATTCTCAGATTCGTCCTGAACATTCTCAGATTCGTCCTGAACATTCTCAGATTCGTCCTGAACATTCTCAGATTCGTCCTGAACATTCTCAGATTCGTCCTGAACATTCTCAGATTCGTCCTGAACATTCTCAGATTCGT
>JBLHNU010000047.1:0-42417 GCA_047622095.1 Desulforhopalus sp. | reverse complement strand
AGGGAGGAAAAAACGTTATTTGAAAAATGATTTGTCTCAAAAAACTGGAAAGATAAGAGAACTGTCTCTATCGAACTTCAACATTTTAGGGCTCTAGAGCCAAAAGTACGCTTGAGTCGGAAGAACCCTATTGGTTCTTCCGACTCAAGCGTACTTTTGATATGAGACCTGCGTTTACCGAGGTTCTGCGGAGAAGACATTCTACAAAAGGGTGTTGGAAAGAAGAATACATGGGCCAGGAAAGGAAGGAAAATCATCGTTTTCTAGGATTACCTCTGAATACCAAAAATATGATAGATCATAAGAACCTATGTCATTTTCGAAACTCGCTGTCTTTTACCCAGCAAGTCAATGTATTGATTTACATTCTCCACTATTTCCATCGATCCGGCTTACTACAAGACATTGTCATTCATGGTGTCGATTCAACTGAGGGACATTGAGATGAAACTTATAACAGCCGACGAGGCTTAGAACGATAAATATAGATCTATCTTGGCAGACACAGGAGTGCACTTGATCACTCCCGTTTCTAAATCAACAGATTTGCCAGAGGATGTAGAACCAGAAACACTAGGAGCTTGTCCGAGAATAGGAATTTGGGTTAAAATCGAGAAATTCTCATAAAATAAGCACAGCCATATAGTTGATATCGGAGTCAAGCTTACCTGCGAGCATTGTTTTTTGAGAATTCCGAAGAGTTTGGGCTGGTAAGCGCAGACTCCAAGAGGCCATTCTCAGACAGCCTCCTAGCTTTCATTGAACAATTGCGCCTTCCCGTAAAAAACAGTGGCTTAATGCAGTGTTCTCAACCTTACAGTGGCGGGACCGTTCAGGCTTTTCACCTGATTTCCTTTTATCTGTCTTTCTCTCTCAGAACAAAGACAGCACCTGTGGCATGAATTTGAGGAAACATCTAATAAGGTTTACGGATAAAAGTCAACTTGGAAATAAAGGCAATTCGGGTTGGCGGTTGGTGTCAGATCGAGTGTGCGCTTGAAGAGATTTAGCCCCTTTTCAATGAGCTACCGTCACGCTGTTATGTTTATAATCTTTCCAGTCCCAGTACTTCTAGACATATCAATAGATTGAGCTGGCGTTTGTGCAGTTTGCATTTGTGACATGCCCGCAACAGTTTTAGCAATCAGATCCCCGGCTAACCTGGGTTGTTGGTTGGCTGATTTGAGGATGGGTAGAGCGGCTGATAATGCGGAGTTACTCGTTCCTGGTATCTGCATAGCAAATGCCTCTTGAAATATTTTTTGATATTAATTATTAAAAGATTAAGGAATTGTGAAGATGAAGTCAATGAAAATGGGTAACCCCTTTCCAAAGTTTTTTACAACCAGCTTTGAAAGATGTATTCCCATTGTGATAAAGTATTACATATTCTGAGAAAGCAGAGACACTGTTTGATTAAGATTGGTTAGCATAGTTAGTGCCCGACCGAAAACCGCCAATTTTCCCAATTTCTTCGTTGGGCTCAAATTTTAATCCTCCGGTAAGCGAGGTACGAGACTCAGAGATACTTTATGTATTCCTGCGGTTAAAATTATCGCCCTCCTTGAACTTGAAAAAATTTACAGGTTTGCGTTCAGACACTAGTTAATAATTAACCAAATGTATTTTTCACAGTATCTTCAACCGCATCACTCATACCCAGCGAGGATACTATCATTCAAGCCATACCTCACACAGGAAAATACCCATCATCTGTATTTTTCTATATCCTATTTATGTTTTTTATTTTCTATGGCAACGTGCCTCTTGCCTTGGCAACCGAACCATGTGTGAACCTTAATGCGGCCGAAACGACCTACCTTATTGATGGTGCTATAAAATCATTTGAGGACAAAAGTACCAACAAATCGATCCAGAATATCCGCAATATTCCCCCAGAGACATGGACCCTCGAATATGCATCTGCCCCAAGTTTTGGATTTAGCAATTCTGCGTTTTGGTTAAATTTGACGATCTGCGGCTCGCAAAATCCTGATAAAAATATCGTCCTTGAGGTAGGTTACCCATTATTGGATTTTGTCGACCTGTATGTAGTCGAAAACGAAAAAATCATTCTTGCCTCTAAATCAGGTGATCAGATTGCTTTTAGTCAACGCCCCGAGCAGCATCGTAATTTCCTCTTCAATCTGAGGTTACAGGAGCAGGACCTGAACATCTATATTCGTGTCCTCACCAAAAGTTCAGTCCAAATTCCGATCAAACTCTATTCAGTCGAGGGTTTTTTTCAACAGAATCAAACAAGTCTGATTCTTCAGGGTTGCTATTTTGGCATAATCCTGGCGATGATCCTATACAACACCTTTCTCTTCTTCTCGTTAAGAGAATGGTCTTACCTCTTATATGTTCTCTTTACTCTCAGCTATTTCAGCTTCCAGGGAGTTTTACAGGGATTTTTTCAGCAATATGTTTTTGCTTCCATGTGGTGGCAAGACCATTCATTGCTGATTTTTGGCTACCTAACCATTCTTTTTTCCAATCTGTTTGCCATCTCTTTTTTAAATCTTACTGATAACGGCCCTATTCTCAAACGAATCCTCCAGTCCATGGGTTTTATTGCGGTAATATTTGGCGCATTTGCCTCCTTTCTGCCCTATGGACCAATGATTAAATTGATGCTCCTTCTGGCTATTCCCTGTGCCCTCCTGATTATGTGTGCAAGTCTGCGCCTTTGGTGGTCCGGTCACTTACCAGCACGGATTTTCACTCTGGCCTGGTTTACACTGTTAGGAGCCTTTGTTTTAGCATCGCTGAGTAAGTTTGATCTTCTCCCACGTGGAATCTGGACCGATAATATCATGCAGATCGGTGGAGTCATTGAGGTGATTCTGTTGTCAATTGCCCTCGGAGAGCGGATCAACGAAGAGAAACGCCAACGGATACTCGCTGAGCAAACCCTGTCGAGTTCCCTTGAAAGAATGGTAAAAGAACGTACCCTCGAATTAAAACAAGCTCTAAAACAACTGGAAACCGCCAACACAACACTTGATAAAATGACGCTCACTGATGCCCTCACTCAGATCTCCAATCGCAGAGCATTTGACACATGTATAGAACAAGAATTCAGTGTTGCTAAAAAGAACGGTAAACCCCTTGCACTTATCATGATAGACATCGATCATTTCAAAAACTTCAATGACACATACGGGCATCAAATTGGCGACGAAGTTCTCAAAAATGTTGCACAAATCCTGCGATCATTGGCTACTCGACCAAGGGATATGGCCTTTCGTTATGGAGGTGAAGAGTTTGCGGTTGTACTGAGCACTACAGATAGATCGGGAGCAACTATTGTAGCGGAAAAGATCAGAGCGAAAATTGAGGCAACTCCTATACTGATTAATGACACACCTTGTTTTATTACTATCAGTGCAGGTATTAGTATTCTTAACAGTAAGATATATGATATTCCAACTCAAGATATGGAAGAATTTATCCGTATGGCTGACACGCAACTCTATCGCGCCAAAACCAATGGAAGAAATAGAGTTGCTGTTGCAGAAATCTCTCAGAGTTGAATGCTGCTCTGATTTAAGTCCGTTCCAAGTAATTGGAAGAATTTAAAGATTACACCAATGATATCATTTAAATTTTCCATATCCACAGGTAAACTCTGGCTCAAAGTCTTGCCATGTTTGCTATGGCTCATTGATGCTGTTTTGTAAGAAAATCGACAATAACAGGGGTAGTTTTATGGGGATGAGTAAAAAGACCTACATGGCCTCCTTCAACTGTATGTACCTCAACATTGGGGAGACAGGAAGCAACTATATCAGCAATGCAAAGAGAATATGTAGGGCTCGATTTCCCAGCAAGTAAGCACGTTGGAATATCAAGGAACTGATAATCTTCTACACCTGCTGGGACTGTCGCCGCTGATCTGAAATCATGGACCATCTTTTGGACACCAACAGCAAGCATCTTTTTCTCTAATTCTGTTGTGTGTTCAAAGGTTCCCGCGGGCAGCCACAAATCGATAAACTTTTTTGCGCCGACAACACTGTTTCCTGTTCTGATATCTTCTTTTATATCATTTGCCATTTCGTAGGATTCAAGCAAAAGAGGATGGTCATCCGGTAAGAGATGAAAAGACATCGGCTCATAAAGGATGAGACTTGTAACCTGTTTTTGGT
Organism: Desulforhopalus sp.; assembly: GCA_047622095.1. GTDB lineage: Bacteria > Desulfobacterota > Desulfobulbia > Desulfobulbales > Desulfocapsaceae > Desulforhopalus_A. The sequence goes on along the minus strand of JBLHNU010000047.1, from coordinate 38,266 downwards.
TCGAAAATGCGTGATACAGACCTACAGCACCGCCATATGAATGACCTACAATATGATAACAATCCAGATCTTCAATTTCAGCCAATGTGTCGAGGATATGTTGTGATTCTTCTTTCATATCATATTCCTCAGGATTATCTGGCATCGGGCTTTTACCGTATCCTAAGAGATCTATAGTTATAACACGGTAATTTCCCCTGAGTACTCTGGCGAGTGAGCCCCACTGCTCTTTTGAGGCCATTGATCCATGTAAAAGAACGATCGTCTCACCATTGCCGTAAACTCTATAATGTTTTTTCATTACGTCTGTAATTTTGTTATTTAAAATGAGTAGACCACGTTTCCACTTAGCGGCTGACAACCCTCACCTGTGCAAATTGGCGATGACCTTCGGCTGAACCATGAAAACCGAAACCGCTCTGTTTCGCGCCAACCCATGGGGCTTCACCTCCGCCGCCAATGCCCTGATTGATACCAATCATACCGGCTTCCAGACGATTTGCCACTTCTTCTGCACCAACATCCCCAAAGACAACGGCGCCTAAGCCGTAAGTACTGCTATTTGCACGGTTGATAGCCTCTTCGATGTCAGAAAATCGACTTATACATACTATCGGCCCAAAGGTTTCTTCCTGCTCTATCCGCATCTCAGTGGTCATACCCGTAAGGACCGTGGGATTTATATAGTGGTCAGGATGCTCAAGGCCACCATGCAGTACCCTTGCTTTCTTCTCAACGGCATCTTCTATATGTTGTATGATTTTAGAACGTTGTTGACCATTAATAATCGGGCCAATATTAACCCCGTTCATATCCCAAGGGCCTACTCTGTATTGAGAGGCAAATGCTGTGACATACTGTTCGAATTGCTCTGCAACTTCTTCGGCCACATATATACGTTCTGTTGAGATGCACATCTGGCCTGCATTTTCAAAGCTACTTCCTACGGCAAATTGAGCAGCGGCCTGCAGGTCAGCATCCTTCATTACAATCATCGGATCATTGCCGCCAAGTTCCATGACTAATCTTTTAAGAGATGGGGCCGCCTTTGCCATAATATCCCTACCTGTTGCCTGGGATCCAGTAAATCCAATTACGTTAACCTCGTCTTCCACAAGCATGCGTCCTTGTTCACCATTTCCGTGAACAATTTGCAACAGATCTTGAGGGAGCCCTTTATGGATGATATCGAAAAATCTTTGAGCGATAAGTGGTGTTTCTTCTGAAGGTTTCCAGATAACACTGTTCCCTGCCATTAAGGCCGGTACCATCAAATTATTTGCCATGGCCAGAGGGTAATTCCAAGGAGAAATAATGACAGCGACCCCAAGAGAACCATATTCAATAGCAGTTCCACCTGTATTTTTGCTACGTAAAGCGGATAGGCATGAATTGGCAATATACGGTCCACCCCAGATCGTTCCCTGCACTTCTCCAGTAGATCTGCGAATATCTTTTCCCATTTCTTTACTGAGAAGTTCTGCCAGGCTGGTTAAAGACGATTCAGCAGCTGAATATGCTCTCTGGATTGTTTCTAAACGTTCCTCAAGCCCTACTTGTTTCCATTGAGCTGATGCAGTTTTTGCCTTCTGAACAATTTCGCTGATCTGTACTTTATCTGCTGCTTGAAGCTCTCCAAGCACCTCACCGTTGCTGGGATTATATGAAACAATTTTCTGACTCATGGGCGTTTCCTCTTGTTTACTGTGCATTGCGCCATCTGTTTAAATTCAAATTGGACGATTTTCAATGGTTACGTTATATAAACCGCTGCATTATAGAATCGATAATGGTATCGAAATTCTCCGCAATCGCGCCCAGTTGCCGACATACCTGATGAGCGTTATCTCTTAGGGCTGGGTTTTGCAGATCACTAAAGCGTGCCATCCTGTGAGTCCTTCGCCCTACACAAAAGAGCATCTGTTCACTGGGATCAAGTTCCAAAAACTCCCGGATTGGCTGTATCATTTTCTCCTTATCATCTGGCAAGACACCGTCCACTTCGACAAAAAGGTTCAGTACATGGTCGCTACGTATTGTACTGGTGATTCCATCAAGACTTTCAAGAAAGTGTAGGAGTTCTCGTGCTGTATCAACTTCGCCCATTTTATCGAAATCGCCAGCTTCGAATTGTGCTGTAAGTGGAGCACCGGATGGAAGTGCCAATGTTCGCAGGCGAATAAAATCGGGATTAATCTGATTTATAGCATCAGCCGTTTCACGACCATTTTCAGCTGACAGTGTTTTACCACCGAGTCCTGGCATAACATACTCAGACAACTCAATACCTGCTTTCTTAACTTTTTGTCCCGCACGTATCTGAGTGGCCTTGTCGACACCTTTTTTCACCTTCTTCAGCACCTTATCTGAACCAGATTCCATACCGATATGGATTCTATTAAGTCCAGCGTCTGCCATGGCGCTGAGGTTCCCATCGCTTATTCTAGCGATCGTATGGGAACGTGCGTATGAGGTAACACGCTTTACCTGGGGAAATGAGTCTTTTAAATGTCGCAGGATACGGATGATATCTTCCGGTTTTATAACAAGGCTGTTACCATCCTGAATGAAGATCGACTCCATACCACTGGTAACAAAGTTCCTTGCTGCGTAAAAAGCCTGGGTGTCACTTTCACCATCCTGAGATGCAAGATTGTTGAAATCTCCTGGAGACATTGCCCCACCTGATCTTTCAGCGGCTTGAATTTTGTCTACATAGAAACGGACAGTATCAATATCCCGCAAAACCTGGTCTACAGGCCGCAACTCGAATTTCGTTCCTTTATACAGCCCACAAAATGTACACTGGTTCCAGGGACAGTTGCGGCTGATTCTGATGAGCAGACTTTCTGCCTCACTTGGAGGGCGGATAGGTCCTTGCTCAAAGCCTTTATATGGTTCGATAGTTTTCATGTTATTTATGAGTCTGTTGATTTACTAGGGTTTTGGTTCGAGATCAAGGCATACGAAAAAAATAACCACAGGCATATAGTTAATATTCCGAGGATTATTTTTTTCACATAACGAAGATATCGGAGCAAAAGACAGTAAATCAACGGGCTCATTTATATCTCCTAGTTACTTGACGCCTAAACCTTGCATACGCAATACAACCACTTCCTACCTATCGATAGGCAGGCGCGCTGATCAAAAAATCTATTTCTTGAAACTTGCGATAACGACCTCTGTTGCCTCCAGAAACTTTTTAGTTCCACCAAAGGAACGAGATATTGTCTGTGTCCCTACTAAAAATGAAAAGAAGGCAAAAGCTGCTTCTTCGTCACTTCCTTCAAAATTGAGGGATTCCTCAACTCTTCCCTGCTCAAAAACTCCAGCGAAAATAGATATGGTATTTTTTATGGTCTCTTGCAGAATATGACAGGACGTATCATGTAAAGTGTTGCTGTTTGTACATATAGATCCTACGAGACAGAGTTTTTTATTACTCAGTCCTTCTGCAAATACAGCAGTTAGTTGTCGTAACTTTTCAGGTGCAGCACCTTCACCTTCAGCAATCTGACGATACCTCTCACCATAGGAGACTTCGCAGCGCTTGAGTAGTTCTTCGACCAGATCTTCCTTCTTGGGGAAATGATGGTGAATACTTGCTTTACGAATACCAATGGCATCACTGATATGCTTGTAACTCATAGCATTCAATCCAACCCGCTGGATCAAATCATCTGCCACATCGAGAATTTTATCTTTTGTATCGTTCATAACATCACCCTACCTAGTAGTAGGTATGTTGTCAAGGAATCATAACTACGCAAAATTGACTTATAACCCGATTATTTTCTTAGCTGCTCACATCTAGAATTATATGGTGTTGAGCAAGCTGATAGTGGTGTTACATAACCTCAATTGGCCGCCAAGACACATAAACCAAGAGTGTAAACCCAGGACATTCTTACTATATTGAGGAAATTCCTATAAAACAAAGTGACTCCATCTTACCGTAGCCAGAATGACTGATAGTACTTTCGAAACGGTGCGGTTACCAGATGATTATAGCGTGCTGTTCTATTTTGCACGCTCCCCAAATATTAACTTTATCCTGCTCTGCTACTTTTTCTAGAAACTCAACTGGCAGCAAAACTCAAGCATGCTTAAAATAGGACAACTCTCAGAATAGACAGAAAAAGTCCCAACCTAACGGGAAATCAATACATTTGTAAGTAATAGAAAGATCAGGAGTAGAAAATGGCAGGTGGATGGACCAGCGACGGAGCCGTACAGGATCAAATAGATGCAACCATAGAAGATGCGGTAAAACTAGCAAGAAGCCGTTTGCCCAAAGGCAAAAGCCTGAGTCACTGTGAAGAATGCGACGAACCGATTCCAGTGGCCAGAAGGAAAGCCATCCCCGGTGTACGTCTCTGCATACTATGTCAGTCTGAGATAGAGAAACAGCAGACTTTTACATCCGGCATCAACAGGAGAGGCAGTAAAGATAGCCAATTAAAGTAACTCCGCTTCTGATTGAAAAGTGTATTGTTACTAAAAAAGAAAAGCAGTGTGTTTAAAACAAACAAGTACGCAAACTGCGTCAATGACGCAGTGCCAGAGGTTAAACGTGAGTCAAGCAAAGACTTGACCCTTATTTATAGCACGACACTATCAGCAAAAGGCAAAACACAATCAGAACGTACGTTCAGTATGAATCTTTATTACTCAATAGTTGGGTGGAAATCTTTGTGAGCGCTAAGTCAGTATGAAACTTTATTTTTTTGCGACCTTTTTGCTGAACGTAAAATCAGGCATTTAGTGGTAATTGAGTATGGTACTTTATTACTCACCTACAGTATTCCCGAATAACCAACGATGAACTGAAGCGTATATTAGATGAAAGATAGGGAAAGTATTATCGTACATCAGGTTGCGGTAAAATGGAGCAATTCTCTTGATTGATGGAAACATCTCTTTCTAATCGCATAGTTAAAGTTGTTAGGTTTCGATCCTACTAAGACCGAAAAGAAACAGAAATAGTCTAAACTTGCAGGTTTGCTTAAATAGTTAACATTGCCAATAATAGTCTTTACCGTTGCAATGGCATGCGTCCCTGCAGATACAGTAGACACCTCTAGTTGAGGAATTGGCAGAGGGGTAAAATCTTCGATGTGACTATCGTAATGTTCCGGTTTCAGCAGTGCGGTGCACCGTCCGCTGAAACCGGTTTTCAGCTGGCCGTTTCATTTTGCCAACCTATCAAAAGCCCTCGAAGACGTAGATGATTGGATCAGGCAAGATCGAACCGATCAAGATTCATTACTTTATTCCACGCCGCTACAAAGTCGCCCAGAAATTTCTTCTGGGAGTCCTCACATCCGTAGACTTCTGCCAAGGCACGAAGCTGGGAATTTGAACCAAAGACCAGATCGACACGGGTGCCGGTCCACTTGACTTCGCCGCTCTCGCGATCTCGCCCTTCGAACACGTATTCTGAGGTTGGTTTCCAAATGGTGCCCATGTCGAGCAGATTGACGAAGAAGTCATTGGTGAGCGCCTCTGGCCGTTTGGTGAAGACACCATGCTGGGCTTGTCCGAAGTTAGCACTCAAGACGCGCATACCGCCAACGAGAACCGTCATCTCGGGAGCTGTTAACGTCAGCAGTTGCGCCCGATCAACCAACAGTTCCTCTGGCGATACTGCGTATTTGGTTTTTTGGTAGTTACGGAACCCGTCTGCAGCTGGTTCGAGTACATAAAATGATACCACATCGGTTTGCTCCTCCGACGCATCTGTGCGTCCCGGCGTGAAGGGAACCGTCGCATCGTGACCACCATTCTTTGCAGCTTGTTCGATACCTGCGCATCCACCCAGGACAATCAGATCGGCGAGCGAAACCCTCTTTCCACCAGACTGCGCGCTGTTGAACTCCTTTTGGATTCCCTCGAGGGTCTGCAACACTGTCGACAATTGGACTGGCTGGTTGACCTCCCAATCCTTCTGCGGCGCAAGACGGATACGCGCCCCGTTCGCACCGCCGCGCTTATCGGAGCCGCGAAATGTGGATGCCGATGCCCAGGCTGTAGAGACCAGTTTGGAGACAGACAGGTCCGTGCCAAGGATCTTGTCCTTGAGGTTGGCGATGTCCTGCTCGTCAATCAGCTCATGATCGACTTCGGGCATCGGGTCTTGCCAGATCAGGTCCTCCGCCGGGACCTCTGGGCCGAGATAGCGCGCACGTGGGCCCATGTCGCGGTGCGTCAGCTTAAACCACGCGCGGGCAAAAGCATCTGCGAACTCCTCAGGGTTCTTGTGGAAGCGCCGAGCGATCGGCTCGTAGATCGGGTCCATTCGCAGCGAGAGATCCGCGGTGGTCATGATTGTCGTGACCAGCTTCGATGGATCGTGAGCGGCCGGCGCGAGATCCTTTTCGGCCGGATTGACCGGGACCCACTGCCAGGCTCCGGCAGGGCTTTTCACCAGATTCCAATCATAGCCGAACAGCACATCGAAATAGCCCATATCCCACTGGGTAGGTTTCGACGTCCACGCGCCCTCAATGCCGCTGCTAATGGTGTCACCTCCCTTGCCGCTGCCGAAGCTGCTCTTCCAGCCAAGTCCCTGTTCCTCGATGGAAGCGCCTTCGGGCTCGGGACCGACCAGGGCAGCATCGCCCGCACCATGGCACTTGCCGAATGTATGGCCGCCGGCGACGAGTGCAACCGTCTCCTCGTCATTCATGGCCATGCGTGCAAAGGTTTCTCGAACGTCCTTGGCGGAGGCAACCGCATTTGGTTCGCCGTCCGGGCCTTCAGGGTTCACGTAGATCAGGCCCATCTGCACGGCAGCGAGCGGATTTTCGAGTTCCCTGTCACCGGAGTAACGGCTCTTGGGTTTGTCGCTCGTAGCCAGCCACTCCTCTTCGCCACCCCAGTAGATATCTTCTTCCGGTTCCCAAATATCCTCACGTCCACCAGCGAAGCCGAAGGTCTTGAATCCCATCGACTCAAGTGCGCAGTTGCCGGTGAGGATCATGAGATCTCCCCAGGAGATCTTGCGGCCATATTTCTGTTTGATAGGCCAAAGCAAACGACGCGCCTTATCGAGGTTCACGTTGTCAGGCCAACTGTTGAGGGGTGCAAAGCGCTGGTTGCCGGCCCCAGCACCTCCGCGACCGTCACCCATTCGGTATGTACCTGCGCTGTGCCACGCCATCCGGATAAAGAACCCCCCGTAGTGGCCCCAATCGGCCGGCCACCAGTCCTGCGAGTCGGTCATCAGCGCATAGAGGTCTTTTTTCAGGGCCGCCAGATCGAGTTTCTTGAACTCTTCGGCGTAGTTGAACTCTGTGCCCATCGGGTTGCTCATGGAAGAGTGTTGATGAAGAACCTTGAGGTTCAACTGATTCGGCCACCAGTCCTTGTTTGAAGTGGCACTTGCTACTTGGCTGTTACCTTTACCTGTTACTGGGCATTTACCGTTACTACTCATAATGTTGCCTCCCCTTGTTTTAGGAAATTAGCAATTGTAAAACTACGATTTTGACGCTTTGGTATATTGACTAATGTCATGTGCGACAGTAATCATTCCACAAACACTAAAACCTTTGGTATGCATTCACGTTCAGGGCCAAGTCGTTATATATTGTATCTTTGATTGTGTATTTCTGTTATCGAAATCCTGAAATACGTTATGTTTACGTATGCTTAAGTACGATAAGGACCTGTTGGCTATACGTTTCTATAAATAAACATTATCCGCGATTGATCGAACAAATCACCAATTACTGGCAATCCGGACAAATTCCATAAAAATCAAGACGATGCCTCATTATCTTGAATCCAGTTTCTTCCATCATATTGCTTGTAATTTCACTCAAATTTAACTGTGATGGATCTGTTATCTTTCCACATTCAGTGCAGATAACGTGGGGATGAGGGAATGGTTTTTTACCATCATATCTATTACCATGTTCGCTGAACTCCAACTCCAGCACTTCCCCTTCTTTTTTGAGAAGATTGAGGGTTTTATACACTGTCGCAAGACTCATTGTAGGATAATGAGTAAGAAGTTCATCATAAATGCTTTCTGCTGAAGGATGATCATGGCTGTGAGCCAGAATACTCAAAACAGCATGTCGCTGTGGGGTAATACGGCAATCACTATCTTTAAGCCGCTTAACCATCTGCTCCAATCTTTTCTCTGGGGTAATATTGTTGAAACTAGTTACCATAGTTCCTCTAAGAGAAGTTATTAATGAATAATTATTACTAAATATTTTTCTAACCACTATGTCCCGATAGTCAACATGTGATGTAATGAAATGCCCTAAGACGAACGCACCCAAATTTTATAGCGAAGTCTTCCTCTGCCAATCTCATCCCTTTAAGCAAAACCGCTATTTGAGACTATTCCTGATCAGATAATCCCAGCGACTGATCATCAGGCTTAACATTGCCACAACGAAGCTATTAAATCCTGCATTACACTTCAACGAAAGGTGTTTCCTGTGAACCCTCCGAGCAAAGAAGCAAAACTTTAAAGCGTAAAATGCTTTAAAATGTTGCTCCATTTCCAAGCAGTCTAAGCGTTGATACTACTTTCTTTTCAACGTCTGTTTCAAACTCGAAGCCGCCTATTTTAGATAGACATACTTTCAAGAGTAAAGCTTTCATATACCCAATTTACAAGTAAAGATATCTCCTATAGATCTTAACTGACCGATCTGCACAGAATAATTCCAAAAAATCAACATTCAACAAACTGTAACGTCTTCTCTCTCAGTGTAATTCTGGTGTAAATGTACAATGAAAAGTATTGAAGTCGAGCAGGGAAGTTTTTTTTTGAGGGGGAAAATCAATACTTTAACAACCAGCGACCTCCTGCTGCTAGCAATCACAACTTGCTTCGATTTCCCATCGTTTACGACTTGTTTTGGCAAGAATTTCGCATGAAATAATCTGCCGCCCCACCCCTCACCCCTCTTAAATTCCAAAGAATATACGCCTTCTGTTTGGCAACTGAAGTGACACACCCTACGAATCACAATTTTTACACATGATAATGAGGGCATCTGTAGATCATATGATTGATGAGATTGTTACGTATACTCAGGAACAATCTTAATCTGCTGATTTACTCAAATTTTAAGATTGCTACTCGACTATATCATTTTTGCTGATATACTTAATTAGCATTCGTTATTGTTTTGCGTTATACTACTATGTGGTATCTAAGTTTTTTGTCGTCATTTATACCTTAAACTTATGGAGGGTGTATGAAGATCAAAAGAAGGGATTTCCTGAAAATATCTGCAATTACAGGGGTATCGGTTGCGATGAACGGTTGCGTTAGCGCAAACGATCCAAGCATGAACGGTCTCGCCCCTGGAACCAAACAAAGCAAAATTGGTGAACTCCCAGGAGAATGGAAGCCTTCAACCTGCCAGGGGTGTACAACGTGGTGCCCTGTTGAAGTCTTTGTGCAGGATGGAAGAGCGGTGAAGGTACGTGGAAACCGTTATTCAAAACAAAATGAAGGCAGTATCTGTCCCCGTGGACATCTTTCGTTGCAACAGCTCTATGATCCAGATCGGATCAAGGTTCCAATGAAACGGACAAACCCTCAAAAGGGAAGAGGAGTTGATCCCAAATTTGTGCCGATCAGCTGGGATGAAGCATTGAATACGATTGCCGACAAGATGATGGAAATTCGTACCGCTGGTGAGCCTGAAAAATATTGCCTTATGCGCGGCCGCTATACCTATTTAAGAGATGTTATTTATGATGTTATGCCCAAGGTTTTCGGTTCCCCAAATAACATTTCCCATAGCTCGACCTGCGCTGAAGCGGAAAAATTTGGTTCCTATTATACAGAGGGTCTCTGGGGCTACAGAGACTATGATCTTGATAATGCAAAATATATCCTCATCTGGGGGTGTGACCCTGTAGCCAGTAATAGGATGGTTCCGGCAGCAATACAACGTCTCGGTGATGCCATTGATCGTGGAACGGTTGCAGTTGTTGATCCCCGTCTTACCACTAGTGCTGCAAAAGCAAATGAGTGGTTACCTTTAAAGCCTGGTAGTGATGGCGCTCTTGCCCTTGGTGTTGCACATGTCATTCTTTCTGAAGGGCTCTGGTATAAGGGCTTTGTCGGGGATTTTAAGGACGGTGTTAACCGCTTTAAACCTGGCACGCAGGTTGATGAAGCCGACTTTTTGGAAAAAGAGACCCACGGAGTCGTACAATGGTGGAATATTGCCGTTAAAGACATGAATCCGGCAAAAGCCGCTGAGTTAAGTGGAGTTGACAAGGAGCAGATAATTCGGGTTGCCCGTGGAATGGCGGGAGCCGCCCCGAATGTCTGTGTCTGGATGGGGCCTGGCGCTGCGATGCATGCCCGGGGTGGATATTCCGCAATGGCTGTTCACGCGCTCGGTGGTCTGGTAGGTGGCATTGATAACAAAGGCGGCTCATTGCAAACCGCCAAAATACCCGTCAATAAGTTAAACAAAGATATCCTGAAAAAACATCAGGATGATCTGGCCAAAAAGCATTCAAAGCTTGAGAAGATTGACCAGCGTGGGCGTCTTGAACTTCCTGTAATTGCAAAAGGTAAATCAGGTGGAGGCGTTTCAACCAACAATGCTGCTACAGGTATCCTCAACAAAGACCCCTATGATATAAAAGTGTTGGTCGGCTACATGAATAACTTCGTGTTCTCCTGTAACGGAACTGACCGTTGGGAGAAGGCTCTTGCAAGTATACCGTTTACCGTGCATTTGACCACGAATGCCTCAGAGTTTTCCATGTTCGCAGACATCCTGCTACCCTGTACTGTGAACAAATATGAGAGATATGGTTTTGTTAAAACGAAGGCAAATCGGTACGCCACCTGTACCCTGTTGCAACCGGTAATCGAGCCGATTTGGGATGTCATCGTTGATGAAACGGAATTCCCCTTCCTTATCGCTGAGAAGCTAAAAGATCGTGGTTTTTCAAACCTGTACGATTGTTTGGTTGAAATGTATTCCGACCCTGAAACTGGGAAAAAGCCTTCTAATAGCAAAGAGTTCACGGTTTTTGCTTTGAAATACTATACCAGCCCACTGTGGGACGGTAAAAAAGATAGCCATGGAGACAAAATCAATGGCTGGGACGAGATGCTAAAGAGAGGCATGTGGAATTCTGAAGCGTATAAGTACAAGTCCCATTGGGGCGGAAAGTTTAAAACAGTGAGCAAAAAGTTTGAGTTCTATAGTGAAACCTTGAAAAAAGCCCTCGAGTCCCATGCGAAAAAACACAACGTTGATGTTGATACGGTGCTTGAAAAGGCAAACTACACGGCTAAGGGAGAACTGGCCTTTGTCCCTCACTATGAACCACCGCTCCGTCACGGAAGTATCAAAGAGTACCCACTTGTCTTTATAGACTATAAATCCAGATTGAACAGGGAAGGTCGAAGTGCCAACTGTCCATGGTACTACGAGTTCAAGCATGTTGACCCTGGTGATGTTGGTGATCAGGATACTCTTAGGATCAATCCTCTCGATGCAGCAAAATATGGAATCAAAGATGGCGACAGGGTTCTTCTCACCTCCGTTGCTGCCAGTGGCGAGTGTGTCGCCCATGTATGGGAAGGTGTACGTCCCGGAACAGTAAGTAAAGCCTACGGCCAGGGGCATTGGGCTTACGGCAAAACTGCGACGGTTGATTTTGCCAATGCAAAACCCCGAGGCGTTAACAATAACTCCATAATTCCATGGGAACTGGAACGGCTATCCGGATCTAACGCACGTAATGGCGGGCATGCAGCAGTGCGTGTCGAGAAGATATAGCTAACAGGAGGATATAATAATGACGCAATATGCCATGGTAATAGATTTACGAAAATGTGTTGGTTGCGGGGCATGCGCCCTTGCCTGTAAAACGGAGAACAATACCGCTCTTAGGAACAATGGCCAGACCCACAACTGGGCAGATTTTATTCATGAAACATCAGGAAAATTCCCCAATACGACCTACAGAACGCTGCCAGTGCTATGTAATCATTGCAGCGATGCTCCGTGCATTGAGGCCTGCCCCGTTGAGCCAAAGGCCATGTTCAAAACACCAGAAGGCATCACTATGCATAATGACGAGAGATGCATTGGTTGTCGCGCATGTCAGGATGCTTGTCCATACAGTATGGAGGAGGTTAGCAAGGACGGCTCCAGTGGAGAATACAGTGTTATAAGCTATAATGAAGAGGGGGAGGCGACCCACCCCTTCTATTCAAATAAAGTAGCATTGATAAAAGGATGTACAACATCAGCAGCAGAGCAGGTACAACTTGCAGGTGTTACACCGCCACATAGGACACTCTACTCACATCCGGATTATGGAAGTGTAAGAAGAGATAACATTGTTGAAAAATGTATTCTCTGTGCCCATCGACTTGCGGTTGACAAGCAACCGTACTGTGTTGTTTCATGCCCCTCAGGCGCACGGGTGGTTGGTGATATCGATAATCCTGAAAGTGAAGTGTATAAGTTGCTCAGGAAACACAAGCCCTTTGTTCTAAAAGAAGACGAAGGCACCTCCCCGAATGTGTACTATATTCGAGAATACGGGGCTCGTTAACCACAATTTTCACTGACAATGCGCTTTCTTTTATCTCTCTCGCACATAAGAGGAAGCGCATTGTCGCTCATGGGAAAACAATCGATCATGATAAAAATTGAAGAAACTATACAACGGGGTGATTGCTTTAAACTCTTGGCGGCTTGTTTTTATGAGCCGGATAAACAACTATTTCTTGAAGAAAAACTAACGGAAAATCTAGAGCATCTATTGCAACAACTGTCGCCAGAAGGTGTTGCAGCGGCCAGAAAGATGCAGAGTTCTCTAAAGGCTTTGGAGCAGGAGACGTTGAGCGTTGACCATGCTGTTCTTTTTGTGGGGCCCTTTGAGTTAACTGCGGCGCCGTATGGCTCTGTCTATATTGAGAAGAAGCGTACGGTTATGGGCGAATCGACCGTAAATGTGGCTCGGTTTTATCAAGACGCTGGTGTCTCAGTTGACATAAAAGAGCCGCCGGATCATATCGCTATTGAACTGGAATTTATGTACTACCTGTGTTCCAGAGAAGCGGCATTCGCAAAAGATGGTCTAAGCGTAGAGTCCTCCCTGTTGCGAGAGAAGCAGAGTGCTTTTTTCTTTGGTGCCTTGATGCCATGGGTAGTAGATTTTTGTGAGGCAATCCGCCAGGGAACTGATAACGGATTCTATTTACATTTATCAACGTGTCTTGAGCAATTCCTTAGATCTTGCGAGCAGATATATACGAAGGCATTTGAAGAGAACGCTGCGTAGGAGAGTGTTGTATGGGGCCACTCGCATTCCTTAACCACTCTCTCGCAGAACCATCCGTTCAGCCGACGCTTCTCATTAAAAGATGCCTCAGATCAAGGCTTAACACCAATCAATGTCAAAGGTGTGTGCAGAGTTGCCCCGCTGGTGCATTGAACGTCATTGACCATAAAATTTATCTTGATACATCTGCATGTACGGGCTGTATGTCCTGTGTTGCTGTTTGTCCGCAGGATGCCCTGGTGAGTGATCATGACATCGAAAAGTTGCTTGGTTCACTCCCAGCCGGTAAAGACATTGTCATTTCCTGCATCCGTCAAAAGCAGAGTTGTTTCGACGAAATCACCCTTCCCTGTGTTGGCATTGTATCAAAGCAGCTACTGGCAGCTTTTGTTCTCAGGGGTTGTAAATCAATAACCTTTCAAATCAGTGGTTGTAGCGAATGTTGCAATGAAGATGTTTCAAAAACCTTTAGGCTTATTTGCAAACAACTTCTTGAAGAGCTTGATGACCTGCATCCTTCAAAAGTGATTTTAAGTGAAAAAGGAGAGCAATTAACACTTCACGAAATGGGCCGCAGGCCTTACTTAACAAAATTACGGCAACTTGTTGTTGGTGTATCGAAAAACACCTTCTCGTTCACTTCTGATCACCTTGATGATGGACTCAAAAAGAGCCGCAGGATACCATTTAAAACAGAATTGATAAGAAAAACAGTAATGAGTCTAGAAGGCGATGCACAAACAAAGATTGTTCGCTTATTCAGTCACACGGTTTCGCTCACCAAAGAATGCACCTGCTGTCCCCTGTGCAAGGGGATCTGCCCGACAGGGGCCATAAAAATTGAACGTTCCGGTAAGGAGAAATGTCTCAACTTTGAAATGTTGGATTGCAGTGGCTGTGGTTTATGTGTTGAATTTTGCAAGAACAATGCTATTTCACTAACACCCCACAAGGATCTATAAGTGCCTTGGAGGTACTGTTTTTCGGCGAATCCAAAAATTAAAGATGCCTACTGTGAAATTACCCTTCTGCCCCACTGCGAGAGCAACTTAGTATTTTATACATTTTCTATAGAACAGCCCCCCCTAAATCCTCTGTACGCTTAACTATATGCCTGTGGTTGTTTTTTTCGTATGCCTCGGAGTCTTCGCTTACCTGATCTCGAACCAGATAGCGTAGACTTCGAAATCCTAGTAAATCAACAGACTCATAGCTGGAAGATATTCTCTATAAACAGAGACAACTTAGAATACTCCATTTCAGGCATGTTTTTTATGTATAATCACAAGCAAATTGCTCAGGAACTCTTAAGTTACAGATTCTCAAATGTACTGATTAGGTTAGATAATCAATATAAGATTCATATAGGACTCGTACTGATCAGTATATAAGTTTCTCGGTCTTAAACTGATTCCAGGGAGAACATTATGGCAGAACAGAAAAACAATAGACTACTTATCCTATCACACAACGCTCATAAGTATGCGAAGCTCATCGCAGATGCAGGCGTACCCGATTTGAAGATTACTCCAACTGTTACGGTTGAGAAAGCTCGTGTTTTCGCAAACCAACAGAACATATTGCTAGCCCCTCCTGACTTGGCCTATGAAATTCTTCCAGCGATGACAAACCTCCAGTGGATGCAATCCACCTGGGCTGGAGTCAACAAACTTTTAGAAGAGGGCTGCAGAAACGACTATCTGCTGACAGGGGTTAAGGGTGTGTTTGGACCGATTATGTCAGAATATGTATTCTGCTATATACTTATGCATGCACGAAAGGCGCTTCAGTGCCATGAACTCCAGAAAGACAGAAAGTGGGAGATGCCTATGCCCGGTCTGCTTCGAGGCAAGAAAATAGGAATAATGGGAGTTGGATCTATAGGAATAGCCATAGCGCAGACTGCAAAGCATTTTAATATGATTACGTATGGTTATTCCAGAAGTGCAACCTCAAAACCAGAAATTGATAGGATGTTCAAACCTGACAAGATTCTCGATTTTGTGGGCGACCTTGACTACCTGGTAACTGTATTGCCACAAACCCTCAACACAAATCACCTTATTAATAGTACCGTACTAAAAGCCATGAAAACGGATGCATTGTTGATCAATGTAGGTCGAGGGAATGTTCTTGACGAAAGAGCTTTAATAGAAGCTTTGAATTCACGGGAAATTGCCGGAGCGGTGTTAGATGTTTTCCAACAGGAACCGCTGCCAGAACCGCACCCGTTATGGAATACAACGGGTGTAATAATAACGTCACACAAGTCAGCGTTAACATATCCAGAGGATATTACACCAATATTTATTAATAACTACAAACGCTTCATCGCGAGACAAGATCTGCAGTTCTGTATTGATTTTGAAAGGGGGTACTGATCTTTTATATTACCATATCAAGGAGATCTGAAAAATCATCAATTGTTACACTTAAAATGTCTAGCAAGTTCTTCCAAAAAACAAACAGGAAAGCAGCATTTTGAAATCCCGGAGTCAAGTCGCCCGAGGGAATTTCACCCCCAGGCTCTCACAGCTCCGGACAAAAGCCAAGATCAAGTTCACGCCACCTTTATGCTGGCCCTTTTCCTTAACGCTTACCACCATGGCTCGTTACCACAGCAGTTGAAGCTGGTTTGATGCCTGCTCCTACAAGCCGACTCCGAGGGACCTACCCTCTTCTTTCGTGTAATTACCAGGAAATAGTTTTTGCTCTCGTGGCACACTGTTTCCAGATTATCTCTGATAATCTACTCTTTTCTCAGTCTATTGTTGCGACGTTAGACACACTACAAACAGTAGGCACCCAATAATTATGAAGAAAGCCACGGTAAGAGAACGTAAGGATGAAAGGGACAATAAAAAACGACCTATCGAATGGTAAGCCCGATAGGTCGTTAAGGAGGTTTTATTGGTTTAATATGAGCAAGGGGAGAAGCCTTGCTGCAACTTTGATATTATCAGATTAATTATTCTTTGCAAGCAAAATATTAGGGACTCCTTAAATTAATCAGACAGGCTTACTTTTTTACTATCTCAAAGGGTAGTTTTACGTTCATAACGTTGTAGATATTGAAAGAGCTTGAAGAGGAGAATCGTCGGTTAAAAACGATGTATGCCGAAGAGCGAAAGAAATATTAGTATTCGCCAGGCATGCGCATTATTTTTAGTGAGTGAAACGTGTTATAGATATCGGAAGAAATTGTCGAGTGATAATGAGTTGATCGCATCACTCCACAATACTGTGTAACCCAACCTCACTACAAGGACTCGATTTGGACAATATACCTTTAATCGTCGGTGCCATTTTCTTTGCTTTGGGCATCAATATCATCATCGGTTTTTATCGCTTCAAAATGAACGGCATTAAGGTTAAAGGCCGAGTGAAAGCTATCGAAAAATATATCTCCGTAACGAAAGGCGCAAATAACAGCCGTAGCAGAACTACCATGTTTTGCGCTCTTGTTGAATATCCTTTCCGGGGAGATACCCACATTGTCAAAAGCATCAGCACCAATGAAATTCGGCATAAGTTGGGGCAAGTGTTACCAGTAATGGTGATAAAAAATAACGAAGGCAAAATTCAAGCTCGTATCGATGATTCGATGTATATCCTCATGGGGACGGCCTTTGCTCTTATCGGGCTCATCGCGGTTGCGGTATACTTCTTTGTCGTACATGGCGACATTATTGTCGTCGCAACGACCCTGATAGGCTTGACCACCGGGGGGTACCTTCTCACCCCTCTATTGAATAGATTTAAAGTCCCTATGCATGCAGGCGAAGACGATCAAAATCCCCGTAGAGATGCAACCCTCATCACAACCCATGAAGCGTTCCAAAAGGAAATTCGCGCCTACAGTCGTATCGGTTATATCGTTGCGTGGGTCGGTTTGTTGATTGGCGTCGCTATGCTCTATTGGGGTTATGATTCGACCACAGGATATGGTTTTACCCCAGGTGAGTTCAAACGATTATTCTCAGACATCAGTGGTTTAATCGATTTAATTAAGTCTGGCCAGCTACACAGTAAGTGGCACAAACCTTTGAGCTTAATCTCCATGGGAAGCTTGTGCACGTTGGGGTCGATACACTCTTTAATATACCAAAGACGGAAATACGGCGCGTTCAGTCGCCGGTGAATGGTTTTGGTTTTGGTTTCAATGGTTTCACGATGGGGAAACAGCCGGGGATGATCTTTCAATCAATCTCAAGACTGCCAGTGCCTGGAGCATATCCACATTGCATCATGCTTTATATGCAGGTAGTAATTCACCACGATTTACACCTGAAATTGCTAATACTCATATTTTGAGAATTAGAAATTCCAAAGATACAGAATCATCGCCTTTTAATGATTCCAGTTAATTGGCAAGGGTAGACTAAGTACGGACCATTTTGGACCCTACTAGATACAGTAGAGGGTGAAACGCCCCCCACGACAGAGAGGCTTGATGCTATCTTTAAGCCATCACAATTGGTGGATTTCTTGTAGTGTCTATATTGTCTTTGGTTTTTGCATCTTGCCTAAGCTACAACCTTTCTGTATAACATTGCAGAGTGCAAAGCAGGCAGTTTCTAAATATTTACTTGTAGGACAAATCAGAGGGTATGAAAATGGGCGATAGGGATTTTTTGCATGACATGAAAAATGACGGGATCACAAAGCAAGAAAGGCAAGAAAAGTTGAAAAAATTGAAAGATCTCCGAGACACAAAAGCAATTTCAAAGGAAGAGTTCAAAAAGAGGAAGGTGGAATTGTTCAAGTAACATGTTTTTGGTAAAGGAAGTTTTGCGAATAGTTGGCAGGACTTCTGTGGTTACCCACTTGCGAAACTTCTTTGCTTCTGGTTTGCGTTATCGCATTATTAAAGAATATACTCCGGACTCATTAACCGCAGAGGCAGCTTGATCTCTTCCCATGGAGTCCGTAATAGTTACCCCATATTTTTCATCATCATCTAAGCCAGTTAGAGCTTGTCTACTATTTCTCATTCCAAGACCATCGCAAAGGTCTTTGGCTATAAATAAATGTTCACCATCTTTTTCAACTGATCTTACGCTTTGGCCTTTGAAATCGAATTTGTTCTATTGAGAGCAATTTTTATTTGCATTTCACGTAATCCACTGGTCCTCCAGATTTCTTAAATTGCTTGAATGCCTTGATTTCTGCTTCTGATTTCGAAGCTGCTGTTATCATCGTATATGTGTGAAGTGGTAGGGAAAAAGTGGACAGTTTTTTAAGATTGAATTAGAAAATCTTAAGGAGGTGTTCAATGACAAAGCGTAAAAGAAAAAACTACACAAAAGAATTCAAAGATGAGGCAGTAAAACTTATAACTGTGCAGGGTTACTCGGTGGCTTAAGCGTCCCGTAACCTTGGAGTTAACCCTGCAATGCTTGGCCGCTGGAGAAAGGAGGTTGAGTATGCAGAGGATTCTGAGATGTCAGCTGGAGGCCCGGCCATTGTACAAGCTGAACTAAAGCGTTTACGCAAAGAAAATAAACAACTCAAATTAGAGAGAGAAATACTAAAAAAGGCGGCAGCCTTCTTCGCGAGAGAACAGGAATAAGGTATCAGTTCATTGATGCTGAGAAGAAGGTGTATCGAGTATTCCTACTATGTGAAGTGATGCAAGTCTCGGACAGTCGGCAAGTTAAAACGTGATAGGTATTCAGTCCCCAGAAAAGCAGAGACATACAGTAGTCTCAATGTGATGAGTTGGTAGAGAAAGCCTGAAACTGGTTGGAAAAAGCCGCCTTTATTTTCCATTGGTTTGTCAGTAATGGGGAGAGGGTGTCCAATCTACATCACAGTTTCCTAAGCTTTTCTAATCTAGCAATTTGTTTATCGCTCAAATCGTGAAAATCGTTATTCAAGGTGCATTTGATTGTATCAGTGATAACTGGATCAGTCTTTAAAGGGTTATCACCTATAATGTCCGCTATTCTGTATTGCAGAGTTTCAAGTTGTTTAATCTTCTGACGAATTATAGTTGGGTTTTTACCATTCAAAAACTGTTTAATGCCTGGAACAATATCCCCTACGATCTCAATATTTTGAGGTACTACCAGGGGGAGTCCATCATTTTTTCCAACAATCGAAAGGAGTCCTTTATACAGGCTAAACGATTCAAAATTAACTTTTTCAATTGTGTCTCCACTCCACTGCTCCACCATACTTGGCTTACTAGATCTCACGATACCTGCGAGTACCTGAGAAGACATTCCCAGTTCAAATGACAATAATCTTTCAAGCATGAATGCAGCAAAATCATTGTTGAAAATTCTGCTAAGAGCATGTTCATTGGGGTCGTAGTAAATGATATTTAGCTCTTTTAAGATAGTGTCTTTCTTTTTGATTCCCACGTATGACAGCATTGGAACAATAGGTGTCTTCGTTTCAATGAGTTGATTTAAATATTGATATGTAGGATCAGGAGTATAATCTGTCATAGAAGTATATTAACATATTGTTGCGTTTGAAAATCACCTAAAACTAAAGAATAATTAAAAAGGCACTGCCTATGCTTTCAATTTAGTTTGGAAATTACCTCTCATTATACAGCAGTATAGGGAAAAAACATAAACCAAATAACTACCACTACATAACGCCACTGGCAACCTTAATAATTTTAGTAAGTCTGGAGATTAAAATTAAGACTTCCTGATAAATGTACTTGTGATCATGCTTAAAAAACTTGCCTGAAATGGAGTATTCCCATTTATGGATGTTCCCAGACTCTCTTAGACATCCCCTCTGAAATAAACTGTTAGGATTCGTGCTCGACACCACAACAATACCAAAGAGAAAAGCTGAGGCAGCGTTACCTGTCTCAGCTTTGTTTGTGTTGTGGTGTTACGCTACAGTAAGGCGACAGCCTAGGGCTTTTGAAACTTTGCTGATTGTTTTAAAGTGTGGGTTGCCTTTGCCTGAAAGGGCTTTGTATAAGCTTGCCCTGTTCATCCCTGTTTTCGCAGCGAGTTCCGTCATGCCTCTTTTCTTTGCGAGATAGCCAAGAGCGATGATGAACATTTTAGGATCATCGTCCATGTACGCGTCGTTAAGGTATTGGCTGATTTCTTCGTTCGTTTCAAGGTAATCAAAAGGATTATGTTTGCTTGTTTTTGTCATAATCTCCTCCTATATATTTTTTGCCAGAGTCTTGGCTTTATTTATATCTTTCTTTTGGGTGGACTTGTTGCCGCCGTGGAGCAGGAAGATAATTTTGTTGTTGCGGATTGTGTAATACACCCTGTATCCAGGGCCTATGTGCACACGCATTTCGTAAACACCGCTTCCCACTGGCTCATGATCTCCAAAATTTCCAAGGCTGGCCCGGTCAATTCTTTGGAGTATATTTAAAACCGCCTTGCGATCCCTGAGGTGCTTAAGCCAAGTGTCAAATTTTTTAGTTTTCTTAACTTTGAATTCCATACCCTTTACTGTAGCCTGTGGGCGACATGTTGTCAATATTACACGGTTGTTTTTTATCCTTATTTAAGACCCTGTCAAGCCCCTTTTACACACCCGATACACTTTTGCCTAAAATCGTCGTGTAGGCTTCACCCTATCAAGCAGGGGTTGTTTTTCATAGCATCTGATAGGGGCGAAATGGAAATTCCAAGAAACATTGTTGTAGGGGATAGCGTAGAGTGGGTTGACTATTTTGGGGGGTACTTGTCTCCAGAGTGGTCGCTTAGGTATGTCTTGATCTGCCCGCTTACGAAAATAGAAGTTGTGTCTGTGGCTGATGCTGAAACAGACGGTCATCTCTTTTCCATTCCATCCACTACTACCGACTCATGGCAGCCTGGTGATTACCATTATCAGGTTTATGCTACATCAGGATCTGATAGGAAAACTATAGGTCGTGGTTTCTTGACCATTGAGATTGATTTCTCCAAGCAAGAAAAACATGACGCTCGTCCCTGGTTGGACCGTGTAATTGCGGCTTTGATGGCTTCTATCGAGGGGCGTGCTTCTTCCTCCCAGTTGCTCATGGAAATTTCTGGTAGCCGTATCGAACATATTTTCCACCTTGACCAGCGGGAACTTCTCAACGGTTATAAAAAATATCGCGCGGCTCGGAACCGATCTCGTGCAATCTCTCGTGGGGAAAGTCCGTTTGGAACAGTCTGGGTGAAATTCTAATGGGCTTTCTACAAGGCTCTAAACGAAAAGCATATACCAGACTAGTACAAAGTACATTCTAAAGGATCGGATAAAGCCTTTTCTCCCTTCCGGGTGTCACGGAGACGCCATGGGAGACGCCCAGACGGTCGGCAGGCGGGCATTTTGGGTACCTCTGGTGGTTGGTCGGAAAGCGATTGGAATGCAAGAGAAAATTGGCTTAACAGGATGGTTTTAGGTGTCTCTTTAATGGGATCGGGTTAGGAGGTTTTCCCCTTAAAGTATGCCGGAGATGTTATTGGTCTTCACAGTTGGCCATGCTATCAACAAATTGGCTATGCTGACGGAGTGGTTGAAATTGGAGCAACTTTGTCCGGAGGAATGAGTCAAGAGATACAGGAATAAGGTAAACAGAGAATGGTTTGATATTAATCATATATTAGAGGTGGCAATCTACAAATAACAATCAAGGTCACTGGGATCGCCAATGAACTTGAGGTGTAAGCGCTGCCACCCTTCTCGGCCTCAATTGAACAGCCTGGTTCTGGAATCTCTGGCAATTTAGCTGATCTATAAGACGGAAATATTTTCTACTTATCTGCCAACTTATCGACAAATTCAGGATAATGTTTGTTAACGCATTCAGGGCAAAAAGAGTGACTAAAATTTGCTTCAGTATGTTCTTTTACGTAAACTTCAACCTGGTTCCAATATCCTTTATCATCCCTAATTTTCTTACAAAATGAGCATATGGGGATAATACCTCTTAAAGTTTTGACTTCATGCAATGTGCCTTGGAGTTCTACAATTAATTGTTCTTTCTCTTTTTCCTCTTTTTTGCGCTGCTCAACCTCATATACCAATTCATCCCTGGATGTCATGGTTTCTTGAAGATTTTTCGCCATTCTGTTCAGCGACTTTGCCAGAAGACCAAATTCGTCATTTGAGGAAACAGAAGTTCTTGTGTCAAGATGCCCTTCACCAATATTCTCGGCAACAGTTGCGAGTTCAACTATGGGTTTAGCTGCCAACTTTCCTAAAAACAGAGCTATTGCAGTCGTAAAGAGGGTGAAAACAATTCCAACAATAATAATTACGGAAGTTGTTTCATGAGCAGTCTCAATGACTTCTTTTTCATTGCGAGAGATGATAACATGCCAAGCCTCACCTTTATTGCCTTTAATGTGGTCTATAGATTCTTGACTGCCACCAAATCCAATATGTTCTGATCCCATTGTGATTCGTATAGGAGAAAAAGCCACAAACTGGTTTTCATCGTTTACATTAGTGATTGTGGTGCCACTCTCTTTTGTCCGTAATAATTCAGCGATTGCCTCGTTTATCTGGATTGTTAGAGGTGCAATGCCACGAGCGGAGACTACAAGTCCACCTGTACGCACGATTTTCATTTCACCAGAATTACGTAGATCAAAATTCTGCACCACATCTGTCAAAGGCCCCATGATATTTACGTTGCATTTCAATATTCCAATTACCTCGTTTTTATCAATAATTGGAATAATCACCCCAAGCACATATCCTTGTACGCTTTTATCGAAACCACGATCATCCAGTAAAATTCTGCCTTTGCCATCATCGTAGCACGCCACCCACCAATATTTATGGCCATGAGCAAGAGTACTCAGTTTCCCGGTAGTTGCAATCATGACCCCATAACGGTTGGTGAGAAATATTTCACCGTACTCTTCAGGTATAAGAACTTGCTGATGTTTTAGATACTCAGCAACAGGGTTGGTCATGTGAGCTTTGATAAAAGGAGCGTTAATGTCTGATGTTTTTTTCCATTGCTCGTTACGGTTTTCAATCTCCTTTTTACGTGTTCCATCAGCTAAGGAGGAAAAGGCAGAGTTACTTTTTAACAGAGCATCCCTGACAAGTGGAGCAGAAGCAAGAGTAACGGCAATTGTAGCTTTTTCTTTAAGATGAGATTCCACATGCGAAGCAACTTCTTCAGAGATACTTTCAATGTTTTTCTTCTCTTCATCTATGATCATACGATGGTTTATCTTGTCATAGCCAAGTGCAAGCAGGATTGCGATGATAACCCCAAACAAAATCATTATGGAAGCAGCTTTATACTGTATCTTCAAATTCCCACCGGCTTTTCTAAAAAACAAGATAACATTCATGTTGCAAATTCCTGATGAACTCGTCAACCAATTCGCGACCTGTATCGGTCAACAAGACACTCCAGTCAACACATGGTATTGGCCAGCATGGCGTTATTTCTGATAAGGTTTCTGCACGGAACACTTAACAAATTCTTCCCCAGCCAGAGTCAACATCTTTCCACTATATCATAACAGAAAACCATAGTATCGCTAGAAGAGTATTCCAGATCTGCCTTTCTCCATCTCATGGCACTGGGTGATCAGAAAAAAGTTGTGATGACGGCGACGCACAGCAAACTCGGCATTTTTGAAAACATCTCCTCCCTCCCAACCCCACGCCATCGACACTCCCGAACGATGGCCAACTGGAGGCAGAAAAGCAGGTAAAGGTGGTAAAAGGGGAGACAACTCGGGGAAAATTGAGCAGACCCTCTTCACCGCCTTCTCCCCCTTTGTCGAGACCATTTTTGGAGCCTTTTTGTAGAAATGCCCCCGAGTGCCAAATTCACCCCTGCCATGGCCACCCTACTCAGCGACTCCCCGACGTCCGACTCTAGAAGTTTTTGGGGCCTTCTGGGATGTAACCTGGCTCCGCTGGCCCTGGATTCTGAAGGCGAGAAATTGATTGGAATGTATGGGTAAGTGAGGATAACTTGATGGTTTTGAGGTCGTTTTAATGTGGTCGGGTTATGCGTTTTTACTTTAAGACTTTTCCTGGGCACGTCAGTCGTTTGTATACGTAAACCACCCTTTGAGTAAGGCAGTGTAAATAAAATAAGGTCCACCTAACTATTCCCTTGCAAAGAATAATTAATCTGATAGTATATAAATCAAGCAAGGCTTCTTCCCTTGCTCATTTTGAAACCTCCTCAACGACCTGTCGACTTGCCATTCGATAGGTCGTTTTTTATTGTCCCGCTCATCTTCGTAATTGTAGTGTGTCTAACTTCGCAACAACAGGCTGAGATAAGAGGGGAGATTTCTAAGATAATCAATTTTTTCCCGATTTACCTCTCCCAATTACTGGCCAAAGTCCCACACTTATCGCCCTTAGTAGTCGCCGCAGATTAATAAAAGAAAGCAGGGCCACGAATGACCCTGCCTGATTATATATCTACCATAAAAATTCTACTTAAATGTTTCATATGAAAGAATGGCGGCCCCGTAGCTCCATCATGGCTCAAAACCGTCTGAAAGAGTCATCAAGAAGGCTACGATTGCATCCTCCTCTTCAGGGGATAGTCCAAGATCTCCCAATTCGTCCATGTTTACGTTGGCCTCTACTTCCGGTATGGGCCAACAATCATCGGCTAGCGCATCAGCCTCGGTGGTAAAGGGATCATCGCACTCGGGTTTGACATCCCTAGTGTTGTAAAAGTGCACGATGCCCTTTAAACTCTTAAAGTAACCGTTATGGGCGAATGCTTTGGTGATACAACCTTCTTCGGGCTCGGCTTCACAGGAACCCTTTCCAACGTTTCGCAAGGTGGGCACCTTCTGCTTACCCATATTCGCATCCGCATAGGGAGCGTAGTCAGATAATCTTGTGGCCAGAAATCCGCCCAAGCCCTCATCGACCCAATCGAAGCCATCAGGATTAAACTCAGGCTCAGTATAGAAGGGATTCTTCGGATTCCTCGGCACGCCAAGGTTGTCGTAGGTGAAGTCGGTGAAGAGCGCCTGCTGGCCGTTGCTGATATGGCACCTGTGGCACTTTCCTTTACCTCGGAAAAGAGCGAAACCACGCCGTTCTTGCTTGGTCAGCTTTGCATGGCCCCTAAATGTGTGGTCATACTTAGAGGAGAAAGCATTCACCTCGGGCGAATCCTCGTAGGCAGCAATGGAGAGAGCGATGTCGTCGTAAGCCGTGGACACATTAATTTCATCACAAGCCTCTGTTCCCCAAACTTGCTCGAAGAGAGTGCTGTAGTCCCCAGTACAAACTAGATTGACCACATCCGCCGGCGTAGCAAGGGCCTGCTCCAACGGGTTCAAGAAAGGACCTTGGGCCTGGTCAGCAGCCGGATTGCCCAATTTTTCACCCGTAGCCCGGCCATCCCAAAAATTACCGCCAATGAAAAGCGCCTCTTTCTTTTCTATCACAAAATGCAGTATGGGACTGGGTGTGGCGTAGGCTGAACTGGGTGGCTTTCGATTGCCAAAACGGCCTTCAATTGACCCTTCATAAACCGCGCCGTTCTCATTAATGTCATTTATGGGACCGGTCCAGCCGACATTGGGATCATGACATGCAGCACATGATTGATTTCCGAAGATCGAGAGATTCTCGTCAAAAAAAATAAATTCACCTAATTCCTCAATGGCAGTAAGTTCCTGCGCTATTACAGCCTTTGATAACGCTGCAAACGCCAATACAGGAAAGGAAACCAATGCAACTAATATAAGGATGTTCCTTTTCATTTTTCCTCCTTTCTCTTTTGGGGTGGAATTCTGGTTAAGGGACTAGTCTAAACTCCCAACAGGGGATAAAAATCTTTTCAGGTGTTAGAAAAGTACAATTTTAGGGGGATCTCCTTTTCTAGCCTGACTATCATTGATGACTACTATCAGAAACTTACTTGTAGTTGATTTCGAGAAAAGCGAGAGGAAGAAGTAAATGATGTCAATATGTTCCAATTTCCACCCACTGAAAGCTTGGCAGAGAAAATAAAAAAAACCGAACTACCTTTCTCTAAGGCAGCCCGGCTATCATTTAAGACCCGTGGCTTTCCGTCCCTGCCTCACGACAAGTTTGGCTTTGGTATCAATTTCATTGATGTACTACAATGTAATTTTTTATGATACTTTTTGCATTATGTCAAGGTTGTAACTTGCTAGGATTCGTGACACATGTAAATGTCACATTGAAAGTAGTTGGAAATCATCAACTTTTCCAAATCTGAATACATTTTATTCGCGTTGAGTTGCATTTAAAGATTGAACATAATCCAAGCTGTACCGAGGTGATTCCACAACTTTGCCAATCTCGTTTATCAGGATTGATTTTGCCATTGCCAGTCAATAGGTGAGTCCTGTCAACTGATCTGAATAATGGATTTTCAGACAATCTCAGGAATTATGGGTGTATCTTGTGTACGCTTACTGTGATAGAGACTTTTTAAAAATGCAGGCAACCACTTCCTTTACCTTTCCTTAATCAAGCTGGTGGGGGAGTACTTACATCTTTCTTTTGTCTCTGGTCGTACTCCGGTCGTTTGGGGAAAGGTCAGCCGTCTCTTACAGACCTCAACCGGTAGAGTTTGGGAGATGAAACATACAGGATTCAGAACAGTACTACTAACCCACCGGCAGGAAGCAGATCAGTTTGCCTGAAGAGAGTATTATGTCGTCGCTGATTGCTCCCGTAGCTCAGCTGGATAGAGCAACGGACTTCTAATCAGTGGCACGTTTGTGGCTGTTCTTTCTGGTGTGTCGATATAATTTAGGACTTATGGCTTTTTTGCTGTAGGTCCTTTTTGCGTTTCCTGTCATTCTCCGGTCTTTGAGTGAAGCTCCGCATGCGCAATAGAGACTCCCTGAATGCAATCATCTTTGCAGCGTTAGACTATTTCCCTTGTACGCCTTGAGCTAACCCATGAACCGAGGGGATACTCTTGTGGCTTGCAATTCATCACAACTCGTATCTCCGATGTGGCGAAGGTTGCATAATGCTGTTGTGGGGGCTCTCTGGGGACCTAACCGTGTGGACTGTCCAGTAGAGATCACCTGTGAATTATTTTCCAGGGACCTTTCGGTCAATGTCAGGACTATTGAAAATCAGAGATTCAGTAGTAGTTGCAGTCAGCACCGCCATTCAAAATGGAGTAATTATCTCAATTAATTTTCTGGAAGTATCAATAATCTCAGTTGCTCCATTTAGAGCTATTTTTTGGGGCATGATCAGGTTCAAACTATCAGGAACAAGGTAAAATACCTTCTGCGTCAAGGTGATTAAGATTGCCATGAAGAAGATCTGAATTTATTATGAAGTCATACTCTTAGGGTGTTTCCTGTTGCTCTAAAAAGCGAGAAGTATTCCCTGCCCTTGTCGGTAAAACTACCAGTAGAGCGTTTAGAAGATATACCGAAAATGGTGGATTACCTTGTCCAGCGTATGGATTGCCGATGCTACCCTTTGATCGTCTGTGAGGCACTAATCTGTCATCCGCAGCAGGGACAGTTGAATTTTGGTGTCGGTCCCTGCGTTATTGTACATTCAGCCTTAATACCGTCCAATAGAAGCTGAAGATCGTCATCACTGAATTCATCATCAACTGTTTCTAAACCCAAGTCAGTGACGACGAGATGAAAATCGGGCACTATGTTCAGTGATCTCAGCTTTTCCCAATTATTTTTTTCATGATTCCCGTCAATGACAAGGAGTGATCCGTTTCCTATTCCCGAACTGACATCGTTAAAGTGGACTCTAGACCCCAAACCTTCTTCAGTGAGGCGTGTAACCGCTTCACTGATGATGCCGCGGTTTTGTCTGCAGTCCCTTGAGCTGTAAATGCGTATGGCAGCTTTTTTCATTTTCTTATCCTGGCTTTTTGCCCCGTATATGGTCTTTTACCAAGTATATTGGTAATGATGTTTTTACTGGGGATCAATAATTTTTTTTTTGGTATCATGAGAAAACCATTTCTTTGATGGTCACGTATACTGCCAGCAACCTTATCAGGAAACACCTCAATGTGAGGTGATTTGCTACCCTTTAATGTTTCCCCTACGAACCTATGCTTCTGGATCGCTAAGCCCCAACTGTTCGACAGCCCATGAGTGCATCATCTCTAAAATGGGAAATGCACTTTGACCAAGTTCAGTCAAGCTATATTCAACCCGCGGTGGTACTTCCGGATATACAATTCGTGATATCAGCCCATCTTTTTCCATTTCCTTTAATTGCTGTGTCAGCATCTTTTGACTAACTCCAGGTACTATTCTCTCCAGCTCTTTGTAACGTTTTGTCCCTTCATTCAAATGCCAAAGCATGAGGCACTTCCATTTTCCATTCAGTAGATCCATGGAGACTTCAACGGGGCAGTGGTACTGCTTTTCGTTCCACTTGATCATAATATCGTTTCACCTTCAAAAAAAAGTTAACCTTAGATCTTGCTAATCCAGGCAATACGAACCAATTGGTTCGTGTCGAACAAAATTGTGCCTCCTTGTTACTCTATTGCCTGTGGCTATAGTGGCATTGTACCCGGGGTAACACCTGAACAACAAGATAATACAAAAGAACAGTAAAATGACATATCCTAAACCATTTTCAAACATTGACATAACTTTGACCGACTTCCAAAAAAGCTATTGAATTCTACACTGAGGTACTTTGGTTGATACTCAATCATGCCACCAACAGAGATTGTGATTGACGATTCTGCAATGTAATCTCCATCAATTTTCTTCAAAAGGAGACCCAAGATGAACACCGTTTATGTTACCGCAATATTGAAAGCCAAACCTGGCATGGAAAAATCCTTGGCACGTGAACTGACTGCGGTTGTCCCTAAGGTGCGCAGTGAAAAAGGCTGCCTCCGCTACGACCTGCATATGAGCACTGACGACACGTCCACCTTTTTGTTTTATGAAATATGGGAAAGCAAGGAGGCTCTTGATATCCATGCCAAAGCCCCCGCCCTGACCACCATGGAGGAGCAAATCGCGGACATGCTTCTCTCAGGCGAAGTGAAAACCTGGTCTGGAATGAACATTCTAGTGTAACACTTCACACTCCAAAGTAATTTTTATTGAGTGCCTGAACGCCAATCATCCCCACTACGACTAACAAGGAAAATGAAATGAGCGTATATGAAGCCATTATCACGAGACGAAGTATCCGCAAATACACCAACACGCCTGTGACCGACGAACAGATCAATACCATTCTGGAGGCAGCCATGATGGCTCCCAGCGCTGGCAATCAGCAGCCCTGGCAATTTATCGTTGTAAAGGACAAGGAAATCCAGAGTAAAATAAAAGATATTAATCCCTATGCAGCTATGGCAAACAAGGCCCCCGTGGGTATTCTTGTCTGCGGCGACCTG
The DNA here is from genome assembly GCA_047622095.1 of Desulforhopalus sp. GTDB lineage: Bacteria > Desulfobacterota > Desulfobulbia > Desulfobulbales > Desulfocapsaceae > Desulforhopalus_A. Next base: position 8,646 of record JBLHNU010000047.1, on the reverse strand, counting down.
AGCCTTGAAAAACACGTCGGATTCTGGGTTCAGGACTGCTCAGCCGCGGTTCAGAACATTTTGCTGACCGTACATGATCTTGGACTGGGTGCGGTCTGGACCGGCATCCATCCTCTGAAAGACCGGGAAGAGGGATGTAAAAAACTTTTCAATCTTCCGGAGCAGATCATCCCTCTCGGATATATTGTCATCGGACAGCCGGACCAGCGGCCCAAAGCTGTAAGCCGCTACAAAGCTGACCGGGTACATCAAGATACATGGTAAAAATCCAGAAAAATATTTTTTAGGCTCACCGTCCCATGGTTGGGGCATATACGCAGCATATCCAACACGGAGTACACTATGACAGCATCATCTCTTTTTGAAACAACCATCCTCGGCCCCATGACTCTCAAAAATCGTTTGTGGCGCTCAGCCACCTGGGAAAACATGGCCGATGATACGGGACATATGACCTCTGAACTTCTAGCGGTCTATGAAAATCTCGCTATAGGAGGCGTGGGAACCATCATTACTGGCTATGCATTCATCCGCAAGGAGGAGCAGCCCAATGCGGGCATGATGGGGATCTACGATGATTCCTTCATTTCCGAGTACAAAACCTTTACAGACAGGATGCATGAACTTGGCGCCAATATCATTATGCAAGGCTGCTACGGCGGTTCCCAGACCGACTTCAAACCTGAAACCAGGCTCATATGGGGGCCGTCAGCCGTGGAACATCCGATTTTCAAGGTCACTCCCACGCCCATGAGCCAAGAGGATATTGCAGCATTGATAGATTCCTATGCCAAGGCAGCACGCAGGGCTAAGGCCGCCGGATTTGACGGATTTCAATTCCACGGCGCTCATGGGTATCTGCTCAGCCAATTTCTGACCCCGTATTTCAACCGGCGCACTGACGAATACGGCGGCTCCCTTGAAAACCGGGCACGGATTATCTACGAAGTACTCGAAGCCGTCAGAAAAGAAGTGGGGCCTGAATATCCCGTACTCATCAAGATGCACTCCACAGATGAATGGGGCGATCAGGGGCTGACTCCGGAGGAAAGTGTCCTTGTTGCTAAGGGATTGGAAGCCCGCGGCATTACTGCCATCGAACTTTCAGGTGGCCATCTTTCCAAAGACCCGTCGACCTTGCCCATCAAACCCAAAATTATCAATGAAAGAAAACAGTCCTATTTTCGCGAACCGGCAGCTATGATAGCGGCGACTGTCGAGGTTCCTGTCATTCTGGTGGGTGGGAACCGGAGCGTTGCTGTTCTGGAAGAAATCCTCGGATCAACTCCGATCCAGTATTTCTCATTCGCAAGAACCCTGCTTTCAGAGCCCGATCTACCGAACAAATGGAAACAAGGCTTCCGCGATCGTCCCCGGTGCGTATCCTGCAACCAATGCTGGGGAAAAGATAAAAATATGTGTATCTTAGACAGAAAAAAAGAGGAGTAAAACAGTTTTTTTGATCCCGTATGTTGTAATTCCCAGAGAAAGGCGTCGTGGGACAGACTCAAAATATACCCAAACATTTTTTCATAGGATAGTGATTGTACTGCGCACACAAATCATGAACCAGTCAGCAAGACGGATTCTTGGAGTCAAAAAAACCGGTGTTTATCCATAAAACTATTGATCCTGGCTCATGTTAAAGAACAGGTAAACAAGGAGAATTGAGCATGTTTGAAAGCAGTGATATAAAGCCAGAAGCCATATGGAAACCACTTGCATCAGTAGACAAAGAGTGTTTCGCATGTGGTCCTGAAAATCCGCATGGGCTGAGAATGTGCTTTGAATCCAACGGAGAAAAAATTCGCTCAAAACTGGTAATAAAACAGGATTTTCGTGGCTGGAGTAACCTCATTCATGGCGGGATTATTTCGACGATGCTTGATGAGACCATGAGCTGGGCGGTAATTAATTTCACTGGGAAATTCATGCTTACACGGTCAATGACAGTTACATTTAAAAAACCGGTTCGTGTGGGTGCGTCACTTACTATAACCGGATACATCAAGGAACAGAGCAGTGAACGAAAAGCTCTGGTTGTGGCTGAGATTCATGATGAAGCTGGTGACATCTGTGCTGCCTCGGAAGGGGATTTTGCCCTTTTCTCCAAGAAGCACTTTCTGCGTATGGCGATCATGCCGGAAGAGGATATTGAGGCAATGGCGTCTGCGATATCAGGTTGAGACGTGTGGGCTCAGTGCCGATGATGTGAAAATGGTAGTCGGTGCTTCAGGTGCGGCCAAGTGGCTGGTGCTGCATGGCCTGGAATCTGCACTTTTCGGGCAGTGGTTTACCGGTCGTAAGAAGCCATTGCATCTTTACGGTACCTCGATCGGATCCTGGAAATCTGCGGCGGCGGCTCGACAGAACCCTAAAGCCGCATTTGACAGCCTCGCCCAAGCCTATATTCATCAGCATTATCAGGGCAGGATAACTCCTGATCAGGTTGCGGTTGAAGCTGAACGGATTTTGCATAAGTTTGTCGGGCCGGGTGTCCCTGAAGAAGTGTTGAAACATCCGTACTGCCGCCTGCATCTTTCTGCTGTTCGTTGCCGTGGACCGCTTGCATCCGATAATCCAAAGATTGAAATGTTTGGTCTGGCAACCGCCTGGCTAGCTAACCGCATTTCCCGCAACCTCTTTCGTAGGTTCTGCGAGCCATTACTCTTTTACGACAAGAGGGACTCTCCGCCATTTCGTATGAATGGAGAATTTCCTGCCGGAGAAGTGGCGCTTTCGCATGAAAATTTTCGACAGGCCTTGCTGGCCAGCGGCTCAATCCCCTGTGTAATGAAAAGTGTTCGCACAATTTCTGGTGTGGAAAGAGGTGCTTACAAGGATGGCGGTCTCTTTCACTATCATCCTGCTTTTGACTTTCTTGGCGGAGAAAACGGCATTGTACTCTATCCCCACTTCTACTCCCAGGTGACACTTGGCTGGTTTGATAAAAACACACCGAGTCGAATGGCCGATGGTCGGATGCTTTCGGATGTGCTTCTTCTGGCTCCGTCCCCTTCGTTTGTGGCAGAGCTGCCAATGGGAGAGATTCCGAATCGTCGCCACTTTGTCAGTCTTGCTGGGCATGATGATGAGCGTGTTGCTGCCTGGGAGAAGACGGTGAAAATGAGCAGCAGGCTAGGTGAGCAGTTTCTGGAAGTTGTGGAGACGGGTCAGATCCGTGAATTGGTGCAGAGAATTGAATAGATAAGACCAAACCTCGCTCCCATTTTTTATCTGAAAAATGCTTTTGATAGAAACTGGATCCAGTTCAAGTTGTGCTGTTAATGTTGCCACATCGAAGGTGCTGTTTTCTTGCCAATTCTCAAATTAAAGGTGTCTCAAAAACCTATCAACATAAAAAAGTGATTATGACCTTTGGGAAATCAATTTTACCCTAACAAATAAAAAGAATTTTAAAACCCTAGATGTTTCCAGATTATGTTTGCAGATCACTCTAGTGGAAGTGTTAGGCTAATCGTAAGAGACCACAATAATATACGTAACAAATTCTCTTGACCTAAAGTCCACATATTTCCACTATATCATAACCGAAAGAAGTGGTGACAGACATGAAATCTTTTTTGACAATTTCTTTCGCAACCACAAGTCAAAATCCATAGGAGAGATCTGGACTATTGAAAATCAGAGATTCAGTAGTAGTATCAGCCAGCACCGCCATTCAAAATGGAGTAATTATCTCAATTGATTTTCTGGAAAATCAAGTGTTTCACGATGCTCGATTTTCCACCACGTCTTCTAACGTATTTTTTGATTTTACAACGTGCAAAGATGCTCCATTTCTGACAGATTATTGGGTAAAGAACGAATTTAATCTGGTCAGGAAGAACGTTAACCGACATGGGATGGTTCAAATCAGAAGATTGCCTCAGGACCTCTATCTTGTCCAAAGACGCAATTTTTCAAACAGGATCTCAAAAAAGTGTTAGAGAAATTGATTGAAAATAAAAAGTATTGAAACCGTCTACGAAAGCCTCTCTCACTATTTATTCCTGCATTTTTGAAAGCATATGCTCAATTACTTTACTATGCTCATGTTGAGGGCTGAATAAAATCACTTCGGTATCCTTTTCGGCTTTCACTGTGTGGCCAGGAGGCCAGTAAAATAGGTCATTGGTTTCGGGAAATTCATTATGACCATCGGAGAAAGTTGCCGTAAGTTTGCCTTCAATAATATAACCCCAGTGAGGGCACTGGCAGAGATCCCCATCAAGTCCTTGCAATAATCCTGACATATCAGTTCCTGCTCCTAACGAAAAGTATTCCCCACCAATTTTACCGTAACCTGTTGCATCACCAAAATTCTTAATCTGCCGGGCTGTTGCGCCCGGGACATCAATTCTAACTGGAACATCTTCTTTTGTTATACGCATATTTTACCTCAGTATAGATATCTATTCAGATTAGATTATTAAAAGCAAATAAGCTTATCGAAAAATATTTGTACTTTGTGACAAGCAAGCTGATCAGAATTTGATTATCTCAATGTAGTTGCTTTACGTTATGTCACATAATGTGACTCAACATCAGGATACGTTTATAAAGATAATTTTAGACGATCAATAAAAGAGATTCTGGAACTAATTTTTTAATGGCTCGGGCAACGTTAGCGCACCCTGATCAATGGTCAGTTCACCAATTGCGAACCCTCCTTGCCCCTTGAACTGCCAATCGGTGTTGCATTGCCGCCATGCGGGGCACTGGCAAAATTAGAAGTTTGACTTCTTAGATCGGTTTGATGTTTTGATTCATCCGGAAAAGGTTCGCCGGATCGTATTTCTTTTTAATCTCCCTCAGGCGGTTATAGGTTGTCCCGTAGGCGGATGCGATGCGGTCGGTTTCGTCCTCGGTGAGAAAATTGACATAGGCGCCGCTGCTGGCGAATGGCTTCGACTTGGCAAAAAATTCACGTGCCCAAGCAATGCAGCGCTTGTCGTCGTCGGCCGATTCCCAGCGGCCATGGACGTTGAGTACGTAGTTGGCATCTCGGCTCGAATAGGCCATCGCCTCCGGTGCAACACGACCAGTCTGACCGCCAATGGCGCCAATAAAGATTTCGCAGTGCGGCGATGGCATCGTGCTGGCATATTCGATGATGGTATCGATCACGCCCTCACTGAGCTGTGAGAAGTTATGTGACTTCCAGTAATTGCGCGCACCCGGTGTAAGGAGCGGATCGAAGGCTTGCTGCCATGCGGTGTAAGGCTGCACTCCTATGTGTTCACCATGAGCCGTGCCGAATTTTCTTAGTGGCGCGATCTGCTTTTCGCCAGCAGCAGGGTCTCCCACGTAACACAGCGGCAGCACGATGACCTCTTTACCGTGGACGTCCTCGGGCAGAAACGGCAGCGGAGGCGCTTTTCGGGCGACCATCCAGACGCTGAGTTCGTCCGGCATCTCCTCAGTGAAGGCGGCGAGCTGCGTAATCACCGATTTCGCCTGGTCAAAAGGAAAAACGATCAGTCCGCTCAGCACGTCCGGCCCGACAGGGTGGAGCTGGAACTCGAAACGGGAAACAATACCGAAATTTCCACCGCCACCTCGCAGCCCCCAGAAGAGATCGAAGTTTTCCTTTTCGCTGGCGCGCACCTGACGGCCATCCGCCATCACCACGTCTGCTGCAATCAGGTTGTCGACGGTCATGCCGTATTTCCTACTCAGCCAGCCGAAGCCTCCACCGAGTGTCAGGCCGGCCACGCCCGTGGTCGAGTTTATACCCAGCGGTGTGGCAAGGCCATGCGCCTGCGCTGCCGCGTCGAAGTCGGAAAGGATACAGCCCGGTTCGACCGTTGCCCGGCGGGTTTTCGGATCAACTTCCACGCGCTTCATCAGTGAGAGGTCGATCATCATGCCGCCATCGCAGACAGCGCTGCCCGCGATGTTGTGCCCACCCCCGCGGACCGAGACGAGTTGATCGTGCCCGCGAGCGAAGGTGACGGCCTGAACGATATCTTCAGGCGACGAACAGCGAGCAATAAGTGAGGGCTTCCGGTCGATCATGGCGTTCCAGATCTGTCGCACTTCGTTGTAGACCTCGTCGGTGGGAAGAATTATTTCTCCACGGAAGTGGGTTCTTAATTCGTCTATATGTTTATTTTGTAACTGACTCATAATTAACTCCTTTATTTGACAACGAACGTCCTCAGTCTTCGCGTATGGTTAGGTATTAATTGCTCTGTGAGGAGTATTGTTTCTCCCGGTGCGAAGAGGGGCGATGGGTACATCTCACGGCACTGCTGACAAGAAATAAATAGTTCGAAATTTTCAGGAGGGATCTATTATTCGATGAGTTCAGATGTAATGTAGATATAAAGTCCCTCCAACAAAAAACTGTTGCCTTGCTCTGTGCAAATCAATTAGTTATCCATCTTAACGATGACGAGTGTGATATCATCCTCGCTTCGAATGCCCTGGGAAAACAGTGCTTGCTCATGCAAAATCTGATTGAGGATAATTTCGGCCCTGCAGGCTGCATACTGACGAATGACCCGCTTGAAACGATCCTTGCCAAACATTTCGCCACCTTTATTACGACTTTCCCAAATACCGTCTGTGCCGATAGCGATTATGGTACCTTGACTTAAATGGTCTTTCTGCTGCTGCTCAAAACAGTAGTCCAGGTCCACCCCCAGCGCCAATCCCGGACCCTTAAGTTCTTCAAACTGACCTGAGAGTGGATCGTAGAGTATGGCAGGATCGTGTCCGGCACGAATCCATCGGATACTTCGCCCAGGTTCTTGAGTGAACGATAGACAAAACAGCGTCATGAACCGTCCTGTTGCGTAAACATCTTTAGTCAGGTGATGATTCATTTCCGTCAGGATATCGGTAAGTGTGCCAGATTGAAACGCGCACATCCGCAAAAAAGCACGTGCACTGGACATAAGTAGGGCTGAGTCCACGCCATGCCCAGTAATATCTCCAACGACGATGGTTAAGTTGGCATCAATGATATTTCTGTCAGTCAGGTAGTCGAAGTAATCACCACCCACCTCATCACAGGGTATGTTTCTTCCCACAATATCCAGGCCCGTAATTTTAGGAGCCTGCTCGGGAAGAAAACTTCGCTGCACTTCGCCGGCCAGTCTAAGTGCTTTCTTCTGTTCAGTTAAATCGGTTACGAAAGCCATGTAGCCGATGATGGTATCACTGTCCGAGCGCAAAGTGTTCGCATGAACGAGCACAGGGACCGTGCGATGATTTTTTCTGACTATTTCGCACTCGAATGCCCGGCATTCTGATTTTACTTCCTGCTGATTTTGAAAGGACCAAGACTCCTGAGAATCGTCAGTAAATAAATCGTCGATTTTTTGGCCCATGAGTTCTAATCGCGATCTGTGAATCATTCTTGTGAAAGCTGTATTAAGATCGATAATTTTATGGTCCCGGTCCGTGAGCAGGAAGCCTTCACCCGCGGTCTCAACAATGCGACGGCACTTCTCCTCACTCTTGCGCACCATGTCCTCCGCCTCCTTTCTCCGGTGAATATCAATCAAGATTCCCTGGTGATAGAGCGTACCTGTGCTGACATCATTAATAACTGAGGTGCAGTCCTCCACCCAGCGGACCTCTCCCTCTCGTGTCACAATACGGTAGACTTGGGTGTAATTGTCGATATTGTTGTCAACATAGTGTTTGATTTCTTGGAGTGTCCTTTCAAAATCCCCCTTATAGAGTATATCGCGAAACATGATGCGGCCACTGATGAAGGCATCCGCCTGATAGCCAAAGCGTGAGATGTTCGGCGACACATAGACCATTTTGCGTTTTTTGGGATTTTCATGTGCTAGACGACGAAACAGAATAGCGGGGTTGTGATCGATTATCAGTTCGGCTAACTTCAGTTCACTCGTCTTCGCTTTTTCTTTTTTTTCAGAGTGTATTTGCTTCTCCAGTATAGCGACCTGGTTCAGGAGTTCTTGATTATGTTGTTCAAGTAAGGCGAGATGTTTTCCAAGATCAGCAGAGGCCAAGCTAATCAATTGCGTCGATTCGATCCGCTTTGGTCCATTGTGGAACGTCTGTTGTTGAGGTTTCATAACTTTTCTCTGTCGGGATGAGTCAATAGATATTTCTATCCAGCTCATCAACAACATCTGTTGCTTTTCTAAAGTTATAAAAAGCGGCAAATCATTGGCGGCGATTAGAGCTAGATGTAAAAAATATGTCACGATGTGACACATGTCAACAAATCAGCACGAATGAGTTTATACGTTTTATCCTACTACCAAGACTGAGATAGGTCGTGATGAGAGGGTGCCAAACCTCGTTTTATTTTTTTTACTGAAGATCACTTTTGATGGATAACTGACTCCGCTTCAAGTTGTGAATTTAATGTTGCCACATCGAAGGTACTATCTTTCCACCAATTCCAAAATTGAAGGTGCTACTGTATCTGGAAACATGGACTTGGTTTGAAAGCCTAGCAACACACGAAGGCCATTTTCACCTTTTGAGAAAAAAGGTATTCCTGATAGGAAAAAGACATTCAGAAATCCAAGAGTCGAGTCGCCCGGGGGAATCTCACCCCCAGGCTCTCACAGAATCGTACGTGACACTCTCATGTCATACGGCTCTTCATGTCCACCCATTCTAAGGGTTTTGCATTACTTTGAGGTTCCTCCC